>JANMXA010000060.1:0-47857 GCA_031394255.1 Gemmatimonadota bacterium | reverse complement strand
GCTGGCCCGCCGGATCGATGGCGTGCTGCGCTCCCGGCCCGATCTGGCCGGCGTCGTAGTGACGCATGGCACCGACCGGCTCGAAGAGACCGCGTTCTTCCTCTATCTCACCGTGCGCTCGGAGAAGCCGGTCGTGCTGGTCGGCGCCCAGCGTCCGGCCACCGGCATCAGCGCCGACGGGCCGATCAACCTGCTGGCGGCGGTCCGGACCGCCGTGTCGCCGCAGGCGGTGGGCAAGGGTGTGATGGTCGTCATGGACGACCGGATCATCTCCGCCCGTGAGGTCCGCAAGCACTACCAACGAGTCGGTGGTTTCGACGGCGGCGACATGGGGATGCTCGGCATCGTCGCGCGGAACGGGCCCGAGTTCTTCTATGCCCCTGCCCGGCGGCGAGGGCCGGCGAGCGAATTCGACCTGGGGGGCGTGACCGCTCTGCCCGACGTGGATCTGGTCTTTGCGTACCCAGGGGGCACCGGGCGCACCTGGCAGCACCCGCCCGCCGGCGTGGTGGTGGCGGTGACGGGCTTCACCTGCGCCGAGTCGGCCACGTACCAGGCGCTGCTCCGGAGCGGCGTGCCGGTGGTCGAAGCGTTTCTGAGTGGCGAGAACGTGTCGGGTACCGATCCGTCGGACAGCTCGCGGACCCGGATGCGCGAGATGTGTCCTGCCATGGACAGTGCGTTTGTACTCGGTTCGCCGTGGCTTCCGTCGATCACGGTTCACCATTTGACGCCGCAGAAGGCGCGGATCCTCCTGATGCTGGCGCTGACCAAGACCCGCGAACCGCGGGAGATCCAGAGGTTGTTCGACACCTACTGAAAACCGGGAGCCACCATGGATTGGCGCCGACGACTGCTGCTTGCTGCGACCGGATTGGCCTGGAGTTGCCAGGCTAGCGAGTCGCTGGTCGATGCACCGGTTCTGAGTCAGGTGCGGCAGGTGGTCCTTCAGGATTCTCTCGCCGGCCTCGCCTGGCCCACAGCGCTTGCCACCGATCCGGACGGCGGATTCTACGTATTGGAGATCCGGTTCGGCATGGTTCATCGCTTTCACAGCGATGGTGGATTTCTTCGTCATTACGGTGTTCCCGGTGACGGCCCGGGCGAACTCCGCCTCCCGGTCGCGGCTGGGACGGTGGCCGACACGATCCTGGCGGTCGCCGACCTCGCGCATCAGGGAGTCGAGCTGTTCGATCGACGGACCGGTGGCTCACTCGGTCGGCTTCCGGTTCCGGAGCGACCGTCGTCGATTGCCGCCGCCGGCGGTGACTTGTGGGTGGGGGCGATCGCCGAGGCGAAGGGTACGGCGCTGTTTCGTGGCACTGCCCCTTCCGGGCCGCTCACCGCCGTCGGGCGGCTGCCGGTGGAGTACCAGGCGGGCGGGGTGGTGGCGGGGAACTACTCCCGGGTCATCGCGGTTCCGGGAACGGATGGAACCGTGCTGGTCGGATTCGAGGCGAGCGATTCCCTCGACCTGATGGACGCCGCCGGTCGCTGGACCCGTCTTCATCTGCCGCGGCGGACCCGTCGGGGACTCCTCGCGGAGGCCAACACGGTTCTCCGGACCAAGCGGTTTGACGAAATCATGGTGGCCCAATCGTCACTGACCGCCCTGGCCCGAATGAGCGATGGCAGCATTGCCGCGGTTCACCTCGATCAGCGACTGACCGCACCCCCGCCGATCCGTCCCGGGCCCAACGGCCGGTTACCGGTCACGGCGGATCTCTACATCTCCGTCATCTCAGCAGACCGCCGGCGGGCCTGTGCGGATGCCCGCCTCAAGCCCCTGGGCGGCCTGATTCCACAAGTCGCGTTCCGCGGCGATACCCTGCTGGTCCTCGACCAGGACTCGATCGGGTCCACGGTATCGACCACGATCACTGCGTACGTCATCGACACCACGCATTGTCGTTGGATGGCGACGTGACCGCGGGACGGAGGTTCTACGTCGCCAGGATGACCGCCACCCCGCTTCAGGCGGCGCTTCGTTCACTGCTCGGCCCATCCGGCTAGCGAGACCAGGGCGGTACGATCCGATTCATCCTGGCGTATGCAATCAGCTGGCCCAGGTGCTCGTGCTGGTCGCCCGCCACCATCGTGAAGACCCCGGCGAGCGGTCGTTCCACCCCCCAGAACTTCATCGGCTTGGCGGGGTCGCCCTTCCAGTTGGTGATCGTCGTCCGGGCCAGCGCAAACGCGGCCTTGAGATGGCGCACCGCCTCCGCCTTCGTCGCCATCATTTTCTCCAGCTGCGCGAGACCCGCTTCGCCGGTGGGGATGCCCGCGGGCTGGGTGCCGCCAAACCCCTTGGTCAGACTGGAGTAGCTCTCGCCCGCGATCAGGGCGAAGACCTGGCTCACCGAGCGGACGCCGTCCATCGGGCGCCAGCCGTACTTATCGGCCGGAGACGCCTCGGCGAGGCCGACGAACTTCTTTTCCATCTCGGCGTAGTCGGCAAGGTAGGCGGTCTTGAGTCGCGAAAGCTCGTCCCCGCCGGTGGCCTGGGCGTGGCTACTCCGGGGGACCATGAGGGTGAGCGCCACGACCGCGGCGGCCAGTGGAACGGCGCGAAAGGAAAGGATAGGCATGGAGAGACCTCGTTCCGGGGGTGAATGGATCAGTACCGTACGAACCGCCACGCGCGCGAGTTCCGAGGTCTGAATCTCACGCCGCCGCTTCCACAGACGGGGACATTATCTTTGGCCCATGCATCCAGCCTACATCATCGACGGCGTCCGCACCCCGATCGGGAGCCTGACCGGGGCGCTGTCCCCCGTCCGCGCGGACGACCTCGCCGCCCACGCCATCGGCGCGCTGATGGCTCGCCACCCGACTCTCGACCCCGCCCTGATCGGCGACGTAATCCTCGGCTGCGCCAACCAGGCCGGCGAGGACAATCGCAACGTCGCGCGGATGGCCGGCCTGCTGGCCGGGCTCCCGCCGTCGGTCGCCGGCGAGACTGTGAATCGTCTCTGCGCCTCCGGCCTGGCGGCGGTCGGGAACGCTGCCCGCGCCATCATGACCGGTGACGGCGACTTCTACATCGCCGGTGGCGTGGAACAGATGACCCGCGCCCCGTTCGTGCTCGGCAAGGCGGCCAAGGCCTTTGCGCGCGACATCGAGATGTTCGATACCAGCCTGGGCTGGCGGTTCGTGAACCCGAAGATGAAGGAGAAGTACGGCGTCGATCCCATGGGGCAGACCGCCGAGAATCTCCTCGAAACCCGATCGATTACCCGGGAGGATCAGGATCGCTTCGCGGCCGCGTCCCAGCAGAAGGCCGCCGCCGCCCGGAAGGCGGGGCGGTTCGCCACCGAGATCGTGCCGGTGACGATTCCCGCCGCGGGCAAGGGCAAGGAGCCGACGGTGGTGGATCAGGACGAGTTCATCCGGCCTGATACGACGGTCGAGGGCCTGGCCAAGTTGAAGCCAGCGTTCCGGACCGACGGCAAAGGCTCGGTTACGGCCGGCAATGCCTCAGGGTTGAACGATGGCGCCTGCGCCCTGCTGCTGGCTTCGGAGGCCGGTGTCAAACGGACGGGCCTGACCCCCGCGGCCAGGATTCTCGGCACCGCGGTGGCCGGGGTCGAACCCAGGATCATGGGTATCGGACCGGTGTTCGCGATCCGGAAGCTGCTCACCCGCCTGGGGCTCACCCTGGAGCAGATGGATCTGATCGAAATCAACGAAGCCTTCGCGGCCCAGGTGCTCTCCTGTACCCGGGAGCTTGGGTTGGCCGACGACGATCCCCGCCTCAACGTGAACGGCGGGGCGATCGCCCTAGGTCACCCGTTAGGCATGTCCGGCGCCCGCCTGGCGCTGACCGCCACGCGGGAACTGCAGGTGCGGAAGGGGCGCTACGCGCTGGTTAGTCTATGCATCGGTGTGGGCCAGGGCATGGCAGGGGTGCTCGAGCGCTGCTGAACACCAACCAGAGGCTCAGGGGGAGAGATATCGCCCGAAGTGCGCCACCAGCTTGTTGAGCAGGAACCGGGCGTAGTACGCTCGCTGCGTCCACCCGTGGGTGCCGGCCGGGGCAAACGCGAAGTCGAAATCCTTCCCGAGCTTGATCAATGAGTCGGCCAGCACGACGCTCGTTTTGAATGGCACCACGTCGTCCTGTATGCCGTGGATGATCAGCAGGTGGTCCCGGAGGTTGGCCGCATACCGGAGCGCATTCCCCCGGGCGAACGCCTCGGGGTTGGTGCCGGGCCGTCGGGCGATGGCGACGTCGTCGCTGCCGAAGAAGTAGGGATTGGTGGCGGGTGCGCCGGCCACCCCCGCCTTGAAGAGCCCGGGCTTCTTGAGGAGCATGAACACCGTGAGCGTTCCGCCGTAGCTCGATCCCCAGATGCCCATCCGCCCGGTGTCGGCGTAGGGCAGCGTTTTCAGGTGCTCGACCGCGCTCTCGATGTCGTCGAGGTCGCCGCCGCCCCAGTCCATCAGGAACTTCTCCCGGAACTCGCGGCCGTAGCCGGTGCTGCCGCGCACGTCGACCTGTACCACGATGTACCCGCGCTCGACCAGGAGCTGCTGTATCATGCCGTAGAGGCCGCCCCACTGGTTCCGGACCGTATTCGAGTACATCGGTCCGAACAGTACCGGGTACTTTCGCCCCGGCTCGAGATGGGCGGGCTCGAACATCCGCATCCCGATCTGCCGCGGCTCGCGCAGATGGGGGACCGTGAGGTATCGCGGCCGGGTCCAATGATGTTCGGCAAACTCAGGCGGCGGCGACCGGGTGATCCGCCGCCCGTCGAGGTAGAGTTCGGGCGGCGTGACGTCGTCGCTCGTGATCGTGGCGAGTCGGGCCCCGTCGGGGGACACGAACGGTACGTGCGTACCTGGGGCCGTCGTCATCCGCTCGGCGGGGCCGCCATCAAGCGGCATCCGGTAGACCTGTCGCTCGGCCGGATTCCCCTGATTCGACACGAACCAGAGCTGTTTCGCCCCGACCGGGCTGATCGGCGCCACCGGGCCACGGGGGCCACCGACATCGGCGCCGGCCGGCGTGAGGGCCACGGGCTGGCCACCGGCCGCGCCTAACGAATAGATCCGGTACCGGTCGTCGAGATCGGACACGAACAGAATCCGGTCGCCGGCCGGGTGCCAGGCCGAGGTGACGAGGTTGTAGATCCGGCTTTCGCGCCGGTCGTGCCAGACCTGGCGCACGGCGCCGGTTGCGGAGGCCACCATCAGCCAGCGGTCCTCGGCCGTGTCGGATTCGCGGTCGATCAGGAGTTCGCCGCGGGAAGACCAGGCCATGGCGATGTTCTGCGTCGTGGCCGGCTCCTTGAGCGGAAGCCGGCTGAGCCGCCGGGTCGCAACATCGAGAATGGCGACCATCCGGGTCTCGTTCGTCTCTCCCGGCGCGCTGCGCCGGAGCAGGCTCACGCTGGTCTCGT
Source organism: Gemmatimonadota bacterium (assembly GCA_031394255.1). Classification (GTDB taxonomy): domain Bacteria; phylum Gemmatimonadota; class Gemmatimonadetes; order Gemmatimonadales; family GWC2-71-9; genus SHZU01. The sequence goes on along the minus strand of JANMXA010000060.1, from coordinate 42,452 downwards.
TGCCCAGGTAGTAGGGGAAAGGCACCTGGCGGACGCCGCGCCGGTCCACGATCTGCACCGCGACATGGCGCCCGTCCGGTGACCAGGCATAGGGCGGCATGTCGCCACCCCAGACATAGCGGCCGACCTCGACGTCCGGCTTGAAGTAGGTGCCGAGGCCGACGGTGCTCTTCGGCGCGACGGCCACGTGGGTAACCCGGAACGCCGCGGCGCCGGACATCGGCTGGACCCAGAGATCGCCGGCGGAGAGGAAGGCCAGCGTGCGGCCGTCCGGCGAGATGGTCAGATCGGAGAGATCCTCGGGTCCGCGGGCCAGATCAGCGGTGGCGCCATCGGCGATCGCAATCCGGCGGAGCCTGCCACCATCGAGGGCAACGATCGCTCCGCCGTCCGGCGTCCAGACGAATTCCGACACACCACCCGAGGTGAGGCGGCGCGGCACCGAGTCCCCCGCACCCACCAGCCAAAGGTCCCGAGACGGTCTGGCCGCATCGTTCCACAGGAAAGCCAGCCACCGGCTGTCCGGTGACCAGACCGGGTCGGCGGGCGCGGTGCCCGCCAATGACGGTGCGGCGGACACCAGGCGTTCCACCGTGAGGCCGCCGGCCTGGGCCGCCAGGAAGTTCGGTCGGGTGGAGATCACCGCGAGCAGGACGGCGAACTTGGCGATCGCGGGGCGGCGCATCGGAGATTCCTGACGGAGACGGGTGGCCAACGATAACGCGCCCCGGGCGATACCCGCCACGGCGCGGGGTCGGTTGTGGCGTCTGCCGGGCCTCGCTAGACTCGGGCGTTCGTCCGGGCAACACATGTCGGGCGCCGGCCCCGTTCGTCGTGCCGGCCTGGAGATCCAGATGAAGACGCTCGCGAGCTACGTCCAGGGCCAGTGGGTTCCCTCCGCCGGCAAGACCACCACGCTGCTCCACGCAGTCACGGGTGAACCCGTGGCCCTGGCCGGCAATCAGGGGCTCGATTTCAAGGCGATGCTGGAGTATGGCCGCCGGGTCGGCGGCCCCGCGCTCCGGAAGATGACCTTCCACGAGCGGGCCCGGATGCTCAAGGCGATGGCCCAGCACCTGATGGCGCGGAAGGACGAGTTCTATGCCCTCTCCGCCGCCACCGGCGCCACCAAGGGCGACTCGTGGGTCGATATCGAGGGCGGCTTCGGGACGTTCTTCGTCTATGCCAGCAAGGGCCGCCGCGAGTTGCCGAATGAGCCGTTTTTCGTCGACGGCGACATCGAGCCGCTGTCCAAGGGCGGCACGTTCATCGGCCGGCACATCTGCGTGCCGCTCGAGGGCGTCGCGGTGCACATCAACGCCTTCAACTTTCCGGTCTGGGGCATGCTTGAAAAGCTCGCCCCGACCTTCCTCGCCGGCATGCCGGCCATCGTCAAACCCGCCACGGCTACGAGCTTCCTCACCGAACTCGTCACCCGTTCAATGATCGACTCCGGGATTCTGCCCGAGGGCGCGCTCCAGCTGATTGTGGGCGGCGTGGGTGATCTCTTCGATCACCTGACCTGCCAGGACGTGGTGACCTTCACCGGCAGTGCCGCGACCGGCCGGAAGCTCCGGGCCCATCCCTCCATCGTGAACGAGTCGATCCGCTTCAACATGGAAGCGGATTCGCTCAACTTCTGCATGCTGGGCCCCGATGCGGCGCCCGGCACTGAAGAGTTCGACCTCTTCATCAAGGAAGTCTCCCGTGAAATGACCCTGAAGGCGGGACAACGCTGCACCGCCATCCGCCGGATCATCGCGCCCGACGCCATGGTCGAGGATGTGGTCAGGGCGCTGAGCAAGCGCCTGGCCGGGTCCACCCTCGGTGACCCCGGGGTCGACGGCGTGCGCATGGGCCCGCTCGCGAGCCTCGCCCAGGTGGCGGAAGTCCGCAAGAGCGTCGATGGACTCAAGGCCGGCGCCAGCGTGGTGTTCGGGAACTATGACGACTTCACCGTGACCGGTGCCGACAAGACCAGGGGCGCCTTCTTCCCGGCCATGCTCCTCCACTGCGCCGATCCCTGGAAGGGAACCGCGGTGCACGACATCGAGGCCTTCGGCCCAGTGAGCACCGTAATGGGCTACAAATCGGTGGAAGACGCCTGCGAACTCGCCAAGCGTGGCAAGGGTAGTCTCTGCGGCTCGCTCTTTACCGCGAAGGACGCCGTTGCCAAGGACGTGGTGCTTGGCACCGCCGCGTTCCACGGTCGGCTGATGCTGGTCAACCGTGACTCGGCGAAGGAATCCACCGGTCACGGGTCGCCGATGCCCCACTTGGTCCATGGCGGCCCGGGCCGCGCGGGCGGCGGCGAAGAGATGGGCGGGATGCGGAGCGTGTTCCACTACATGCAGCGAACCGCGCTCCAGGGTCACCCGGAAACCCTTACCCGGGTCACCAACCTGTGGATGAAGGGGGCGAAGACGCCGGTCGACGTGGCCCATCCGTTCTCCAAGTACTTCGACGAGATCGAGGTCGGCGACAGCCTGTACACCCATCGCCGCACGGTCACGGAGGCGGACGTGGTGAACTTTGCCGGGATTTCGGGTGACTACTTCTACGCCCACACCGACGAAATCGCCGCCAAGGAGTCGCTCTTCGGGCGGCGTGTGGCCCACGGGTACTTCGTGCTCTCGGCGGCGGCCGGCCTGTTCGTCTATCCGCCCAAGGGGCCAGTGCTCGCCAACTACGGTCTGGAGCGGCTCCGGTTCACCAAGCCGGTCTATCCCGGGGATACGATCTCGGTCCGCTTTACCTGCAAGCAGAAGACCCTGAAGGACACCCCGGTGGATGGGGTCCCGCAGGGCGTGGTGGAGTGGGACGTCGAGGTCACCAATCAGGACGCCGAGATCTGTGCGGTGTATTCGATCCTGACGCTGGTCGCCCGGCGGCCGGTCGCCTGATCCCGGGGACCCGTGTTCCCGGCCCAGATCGAATGACATCTCGCCCGCTCCGAACCCTGGTCGGGCTTCCGATCGGCGGGGTCTACCAGCACGGTGCGGCTTCCGCGCACACGGGACAGATGGCGGCTCAAGGTGGAGCACCGGTTCGCGACGCCGCCAGTGAGGAACGGGACGAGCGGTAGGTTCGAGGGACTGGGCCGCCCGAGCCGCCTTGCACTTGCGGCTCGGTGCCGCATCTTTGGGCGGTCCTCACCCCTGAATCCAATGATCCGACCGATTCTGCTGGCCCTCGCCCTGGCGGCTGGTTCGCTGCCGCTCGCCGCCCAGACCAAGCCGGCCGCCAAGGCTCCCAAATCCGATCCCCGTCTCGAAGCCCTGAAGGCCGAGGCCACGGCCGACATCGACGGCCGAGCTCATTTTACCCAGCAGATGGTCGATCAGATCTTCAGCTACGGGGAACTCGGCTTCCAGGAGTTCGAGACCTCGAAGTACCTGGTCGGCCTCCTGAGGAAGGAAGGCTTCACGGTCGAGGAGAACTACGCCGGCATGCCGACGGCGTTCGTCGCGACCTGGGGGAACGGCAAACCGGTGATCGCCCTCGGAGCCGACATCGACGGGATTCCGCAGTCGTCGCAGATGCCGGGTCTGGCCTGCCGGCAGCCGATGGTGCCCGGCGCGCCGGGGCACGGCGAGGGCCACAACGCCGGTCCGGCCGTGATCGTGACGGCGGCGCTCGCGGTCAAGAAGATCATGGAGCGGGACCATCTGTCCGGCACCATCAAGATCTGGCCGGGGGTGGCGGAGGAACAGCTTGGCTCCAAGGCATATTTTGCCCGGGCGGGTCTGTTCAAGGACGTCGATGCCAGCTTCTTCGTGCATGTCTACGAGAACTTTGCCACGCCATCGGCGGCGCCGAATGAGTACAGCGGACTGGTCTCGGTGCTCTACTCGTTCCAGGGCGTCAGCGCTCACGCCGCCGGGGCGCCATGGCGGGGGCGGAGCGCGCTCGACGCCGTCGAGCTGATGGACGCCGGCTGGAACTTTCGCCGCGAGCACCTCCGGCTCGAGCAGCGGTCGCACTATGTGATCCGGGACGGTGGTGACCAGCCTAACGTCGTTCCCTCCACCGCCTCGGTCTGGTACTTCTTCCGGGAGCTCGATCCGGCCCGGATCAAGGCCTTGTGGGCCGTCGGTGACTCGGTGGCCCAGGGTGCGACGATGATGACCGGGACGAAGCTCGCGAGCGTGCGGGTGCTCGGATCGGCCTGGCCGCCGCACTTCAGCCCGGCCTACGCCGAGGCACTCGGCGGCAATATCAAGCGGGTCGGGATGCCGAAGTGGTCGGCGGACGATCAGCGGTTTGCCCGGGCGATCCAGAAGGAGCTTGGCGTGAAGGAGCAGGGCCTCGACACCCTCGCCAAGGGGCTCCAGCTTCCGCCCAAGGATGAGGATCGCAAAGGCGGCGGCTCCGACGACATCGGCGACGTCTCGTGGGCCGTGCCCACCGCGCAGCTCTTCTTCCCGTCGAACGTGCCGGGCACGCCGGGCCACAACTGGGCCGACGGGATCGCCATGGCCACGCCGGTAGCCCACAAGGGCGCCACCGCCGGCGCCAAGGCCATCGCCCTCACGATGCTCGACATCCTCAAGAAGCCCGAACTGGTGACCACCGCCTGGGACTACTACCGGAACGTCCAGACCAAGGACCAGAAGTACGAGCCCTTCATGCGCCCGGAGGACCGGCCAGCCATCGAACTGAACGCGCCGATCCTGGCCCGCTACCGCGACCAGATGCGCCCGTTCTACTTCGACTCGGCCAAGTATCCGACCTACCTCGAGCAGCTTGGCGTCAAATATCCGACCGCCCGCGCGGCCGATGGGACCTGCGGGTCCAAGGGGACCCCATGATGATCCGCCGCATTGCGGTCGCCGCCCTGCTCGGGGCCGCCGCCACGACTGCCTCGGCCCAGAAAGCTCCGAAACCCGACCCGCGCCTGTCCCGGCTCAAGCAGGAGGCCCTGACGGACGTCGACGCCCGGGCCCGGTTCACCCAGCAGGTGGTCGACCAGATCTTCAGCTACGGTGAACTCGGCTTCCAGGAATTCGAGACCTCGAAGTACCTGGTGGCCCTGCTCCGGAAGGAAGGGTTCACCGTCGAGGAGGGCTATGCCGGCATTCCCACCGCGTGGGTGGCGACCTGGGGCTCGGGGAAGCCGGTCATTGCGTTAGGCAGCGACATCGACGGCATTCCCCAGGCGTCGCAGATGCCGGGCGTGGCCTGCCGGGCGCCGCTGGTGCCGGGCGCGCCGGGCCACGGCGAGGGCCACAACTCGGGGCAAGCGGTCAACATCACCGCCGCGCTCGCGGTCAAGCGGCTGATGGAACGGGAGAAACTGCCGGGCACTCTCAGGATCTGGCCCGGCGTCGCCGAGGAGCAGATCGGCACCAAGGCGTACTACGTCCGGGCCGGCCTGTTCAAGGATGTGGACGTGAACCTGTTCAGCCACGTCGACAGCAAGTTCGGCACCAACTGGGGTCAACCGGACGGTACTGGTCTCGTGTCGGTCCAGTACACCTTCCGTGGCGCCACGGCGCACGCGGCCGGTGCGCCGTGGCGGGGGAAGAGCGCCCTCGACGCGGTCGAGCTGATGGATCTGGGCTGGAACTTCCGGCGCGAGCATCTCCGGCTGGCCCAACGGTCGCACTACGTCATCACCAACGGCGGCGACCAGCCCAACGTCGTTCCGCAGGTGGCCTCGGTCTGGTACTACTTCCGTGAACTCGACTACCCGAGCATCAAGGGACTCTGGGCCATCGGCGATTCAATCGCTCAAGGTGCGGCGATGATGACGGCCACGACCCTCGACCCGGTCCGGATGCTGGGGTCGGCCTGGCCCGGGCACTACAACAAGCCAGTGGCCCTGGCGATGACGGAGAACATCAAGACGGTCGGGATGCCGAAGTGGTCGGACGCGGACCAGGCATTCGCCAAGGCGGTCCAGACCGATATCAAGGCCAAGGTGACCGGGCTCGACAGTCTGGTCGACACGCTCAAGACCCCACCGGCCAAGGAGGAGATGAAGGGCGGCGGTTCCGACGACATTGGCGACGTCAGCTGGAACGTGCCGACCGTCACGCTCCGGTTCCCGTCGAACATTCCGGAACTGCCAGGGCACAACTGGGCCAATTCGATCTCGATGGCCACGCCGCTCGCCCACAAGGGCGCCACGGCGGGAGCCAAGGCGATGGCGATGACGGTGCTGGATCTGCTGCTCTCGCCGAAGCTGGTGGCGGATGCGTGGGATTACTTCCGCAACGTCCAGACGAAGGACGTGAAGTACGAGCCGCTGATCCGGCCTGACGACCGCCCCGCGATCGACCTGAACACCGCAATCCTCGGGAAGTACCGGGAGCAGATGCGGCCGTTCTACTACGACGCGGCGCGGTACCCGACTTATCTCGAGCAGCTCGGGATCAAGTACCCGACCGTCCGCGCCGCCGACGGGACCTGCGGCTCGAAGGCAACGCCCTGATCAGGCGACCGGCAGGTCGCTGATCACCATCCGGGCGATCCGCCAGGCGCCGTCGGCTTGGCGGCGCCAGTCGGTGACGAACCGGCCGCGCTCCGTGACCTCGGCGCCGCTCGCCTTGAGGATCTTGGCCTCGTCGAAGCGGGCGAACTCGATGGCGCGGTCGCCGAACAGGATCAGCTCCTCGCGATGGACCAGATGATAGGTCACGGTCCTGACCTGGTTGCCCCGAGTCAGAAACGCGGCGATCGCGGTCCGGCCCACGACATCGGCCATCCCTGATTCTCCGAGCAGCGCGTCGACTGTGAAATGGGCGGCGGCCCCCTCGGGAGTGCCGCTCACCAGCGCCCGGTCGAGCGCCGCGTTCACCGCTGCGATCGCCCGACCCGCCTCATCGACGGATTCCACTCCTCGTTCCACCTGCCGGTCATATTCGGCCGCGTCGTAGCTGCCGAGCGACGCAGCCACGAGCCCGTCCGCGGACATCGTCCAGTCCTCGAAGCCCCGAATCCGGACCCGCCGGCCGGTGCCGCCGGGGCCGCGATTCGTGCCCGCGAGCGTCCACCGGTAGATCACCCGGTCGCCCAGGTCGAGGAGGTCGTCCATCGCGACCACCATGTCCGGGAACGCCGTCATGAAGCTCCGGGCCGACTCGGAAATCGCGGCGCGTCCCACCGCGGGGGCGCCGCCGTTGATCGCCAGGGATCCGTTCGCGGCGTAGCAGGCCGCCACTCGCTCGGGGTTCTGGCTGCACCAGGCCGCGGTGTAGCGCTCGCCGAAGTTCCGGAGTTCGGTGGGGCGGTCGTCAGTCATCGATGGACCTCGGGTCAGCCGCTGGTCGAGCCGGCGGTCGGGGTGGGGCGGGGGGCGAGAAATCCGCGCTCGATCGGGGTCGCGAGATCGGGCGGCTCGGGTGGCCGGAAACAAAGGTCGACGGCCAGGTAGAACATCTTGGTAAAGGGGAACACGAATACCGGGGCGCCGACCGCCGCCACGAGACCCGCGGCCTCAAGTCGGTCCCATGGGACATTGGGCCAGGTGGCGAACATGACGGCCACCAACAGCGTCATGATCAGGCCCTCGGTGGCGAAGATGTTCACCGTGAGGCTGCCGAGCCAGTACCCGGGCTCATGACGGTCGAGCCGGAAGCCGCAGACGGGGCAGGAGGGGCAGATCGTGAACCAGGTGAGGAAGACGGGATGACCACCGCAGACCGGACATCGCAGACGGAAGGCCCGGCTGAACAGCGTGCGCGGCGGGGGGAAATCCGGGGGGGTCAGATCGGCAGCTCGTCGCGGACGAGGGCAAGGATCGCGGCCTGGGGGACCACGAGGTACTTCTTCTCTTCAAAGCTGATCTCGACGGCGGCCTTCCGGAAGAAGATCGCGTGGTCGCCGACCCGGGCCTGCATCGGCCGGAACCGGGGGGTCTTCTCCCCGATCCGCCACGGCTCCTCGTCGAAGGTCGAGGCGTCGGGCATCGGGTCGCCGGGGCCGGTGGCGATGATCGTTCCCTCCTGGACCTGCTGCGAATCGATGGCGGTGGCCGGGAGGTAGAGCCCGACTCGGGTCCGTTCCTCACCGTCCTCGGTCCGGATCAGAACCCGGTCACCAACGACCAGGAGTTTTCGGGGCGGGAATTCCATCGGCTCAACCCGTCTCGTGGACGGTGACGAGCTCGATCAGCCGGAGCTTCCGGCTGATGGTGGGCAGGCGGAGCGAGACCTCTTCCCCGACCTTCCGGTCATTGAGGGCCCGGCCCAGCGGTGACATCAGGGAGATATGGCCGGCATCGATATCCATCATTTCGGCCAGTACCAGGGTGTACGTGTCCTTTTCGCCGGTGTCGATGTCCACGACGGTCACCCTGGAACCGAGTCCCACCCGGTCGGTGGGGGCCTCGGTATTGGCGATCTCGGACAGCTGGGCCAGGCGCTGGTGCAGCTGACCCAGGCGGGCCTGGACCAGCTGCTGCCGTTCGAGCGCGGCCTTGTATTCCGAGTTCTCCCGGAGGTCGCCCATGGCCACGGCCGTGGCGATGGCCTGGGGCAGGGTGACGGTCAGTTCGTGGCTCAGGGCGGTGATTTCCCGGCCGAGCTTTTCGCGCATTTCCTGGATCATGCCGGGATGCCGTCCGGGGTAAAAGCAAGTCGGCCCGGCGGGTAGCCAGCCGGGCGTCAGAGTGTCGGTCTGTGACAACGATATCATCGCAGCCACCCAGCCGCCAGCGGGCCGGGGGGCCGGGGCAGGGCCGGATGGCCCGGGGGGGTCGAAACCCGAGCCCGGATCTCCGGTTTTCCAGGATTGATTTCTTGACCCAACCCCTTGTCTCAACTAATCTTCGCCGTCCGGGGAGATCATCGTCCTCCGGTTCCCAATCGTCCCCATATATCGGATTGCAGCGAATGGATAGACGCCCCGAACGTGTAGGGCGCGCGTGGCTGGCCAGAACCGTACTTTTGGGTTTGGTGCTCCTGGCCGCCGCGTGCGCCGACAACTACCCGCAGACGACGCTCAATCCTCGATCGGACATCACGCGCCTCATCGACCAGCTGTTCCGGACGACATTCTGGTGGGCGATGGTGGTGTTCGTGCTGGTCGAGGGCGCCTTGGTGTACGCCTTGTGGCGGTTCCGGGCCAAGCCGAACGATCCGGAACCGGTGCAGACCCACGGGAACACCACGCTCGAGATCATCTGGACCGCGATCCCGGCGGTGATTCTGGTGCTGATCGCCATCCCGACCGTCAAGACGATCTTCAAGACGTCGCTCCCGGCGCCCAATCCGGCGGTCGAGGTCAACGTCATCGGGCATCAGTGGTACTGGGAATTCCAGTATCCGAAGCTCGGTGTGGTGACCGCCAACGAACTGGTAGTGCCGCAGAAGAAGATGATCGGGCTCCGGATGTGGAGCGCCGACGTGCTCCACAGCTTCTGGTCGCCGCAGCTGGCCGCCAAGCGTGACGTCTTCCCGATCTTCTCGCAGACCAAGCTCAAGAAGGTGAACCCGCTATGGTTCACCGCCGATACGGTCGGCGACTACACCGGCCAGTGCGCCGAGTTGTGCGGGATCCAGCATGGCCGGATGGGTCTCCGGGTCATCGTGCTGACCGACGCGGATTTCGACAAGTGGGTGGCCGCGCAGCGGGTCGGGTCGCCGCTGGTCGAGGGTGGCAAGGTTCCTGCCGCGGTGGACAGCGCCTGGAAGGCCGACACCATCATGACCAAGGGCGCCACGGCCTTTCTCACCGGTGGCTGCATCAGCTGCCACGCGATGGTGGGGACGCCGCTGGCGGGGGCGATGACGTTGCGTGGCCCGAACCTGAGCCACGTCGGCGGCCGGACCACGATCGGTGCCAACATGTACGAGAACACCCCGACCAATCTCGCGCAGTGGTTGAGGGATCCGCAGGGCATGAAGAAGGGCAGTCACATGATTCTGCCCCGGCCCCTGACGGAAGACGAGATCGCGACTCTGGTCGCGTATCTCCGCGCGCACAAGTAAGGCGAGGCGAACGACTATGGCCACCTCGGTACTCGAGCATCGCGCCCCGGCGATCCATCACGCCCATCCCAAGACCGGGATCTGGAGCTGGATCACCACGGTCGATCACAAGCGGATCGGCATTCTCTACGGTGCCACCGCATTCCTGTTCTTCCTCCTCGGCGGCATTGAGGCGCTGATCATGCGCCTGCAGTTGATGGGTCCGAACGGCAAGCTGGTCGATCCGGACACCTTCAACGCGCTGTTCACGATGCACGGCACGACCATGATCTTTCTCGGGGTCATGCCGCTGTCGGCGATGTTCTTCAACTACTTCATTCCGCTCCAGATCGGTGCCCGCGACGTGGCGTTCCCGCGGCTGAACGCCTTCAGCTACTGGGTCTTTCTGCTGGGCGGGTTGTTCATCAATGCCAGCTTCCTGGTCGGCGCGCCGCCGAACGGCGGCTGGTTCGGCTACGCCAACCTGACCTCGAGCCGGGTGATCGCGGCCACGGCGGCGGCGCCGGCTCCGGGCATGAACATCGACTTCTGGGTGATCGGCCTCCAGATCCTCGGCATCGCGTCGATCGCCGCCGCCCTGAACTTCTTCGTCACGATCGTCAATCTGCGGGCCCCGGGCATGAAGATGCTCCGGATGCCGATGTTCGTGTGGATGAGCTTCGTGGTGCAGGTGCTGCTGCTGCTCGCTTTCCCGGTCATCACCGTGGCACTCGTGTTCCTCATGATGGACCGGAACTTCGGGACCAGTTTCTTCATGCCCGACGGCGGCGGCGATCCGATCATGTGGCAGCACCTGTTCTGGATCTTCGGCCACCCGGAGGTCTACATCCTGATCCTCCCGGCGTTCGGCATCACGTCGGAGATCCTGCCCGTGTTTTCGCGGAAGCCGCTCTTTGGCTACACCGCCATGGTGTTCTCGGGGATCTTCATCGGGTTCGTCGGATTCGGCGTGTGGAGTCACCACATGTTCGCCACCGGCATGGGCCCGTTCGCCGACACGTTCTTCTCGATGGCCACGATGGTCATCGCGCTCCCGACCGGGGTCAAGATCTTCAACTGGATCGGGACCCTCTGGGGCGGCTCGCTCCGCTATACCACCGCCATGATGATGGCGATCGCGATGGTGGCGCTGTTCATCATCGGTGGCCTGTCCGGGGTCATGCACTCGGCCCCGCCGGCCGATCTCCAGCAGACCGACACCTACTTCATCGTCGCCCACTTTCACTACGTCCTGTTCGGCGGCTCGATCTTCGGTTTGACCGCCGGCGCCTACTACTGGTGGCCCAAGATGTTCGGGCGGCTCTTGGACGAGGGCATGGGCAAGGCCCACTTCTGGCTCATGTTCATCGGCATGAACATGACCTTCTTCCCGATGCACTTCCTCGGCTTGAACGGCATGCCGCGACGGGTCTACACTTACCCGTCCGGGCTCGGCTTCGAGTTCTGGAACAAATTCGAGACCATCGGGGCCTTCATTCTGGCGTTCTCGTTCCTGATCTTCCTGGTCAACATCATCAAGACCTGGTTCGGTCCGGCCAATGCACCGGCCGATCCGTGGCACGGCGCCACGCTCGAATGGTCGATCCCCTCGCCGCCCCAGGAATTCAATTTCCCGAAGCTGCCGATGGTCGGAAGCTCGGTGCCGCAGTGGGATGCCCGACGGGCCGCCGGCGGCCATCTGCCGGAGCCCGCCCTCGTCAGTGGCGCCGACATCCCGATGCCGAACCCGTCCTACTGGCCGCTGGTGTCGGCGATCGGGGTCTTTCTGGTGTTGGGGAGTTTGCTGTTCATTCGGGTCAATCCGGTCCATTGGTGGCAGCTCACGCTCTTCGGAGTGGCCGTGCTCTTCTTCGGCGTCTACCGGTGGGCGTTTGAACCGCCCCACTGAGCTCCGGCGCCGGACCGAGGCACTGAACCAGACCGTACGTGGGATCGTGGGATAACAGACGGAGATACGACGTGGCCCAAGCCGCAACTGCAACCGCCGAGATGAGTCCGGCCGACGAGCACCACTGGACGTCGACCGGACTCGACAGCCGGAAGATCGCCATCTGGGGCTTCATCGGCTCCGAATGCCTGTTCTTCGCCTCGCTGATTTCGACTTATCTGGTCTACAAGGGCAAGAGCCTGGTCGGCCCGCTGCCGCATACCGAATCGCAGTGCATGCTGCACGGGAAGATGCAGACCTGCGAAGCGATATTCGAAACGCCGCTGGTCACCGCCGGCACGGCGGTGCTGCTCTTCAGCTCGTTCTTCGTCGTGCTGGCGCTCTACCATGCCCAGAAGGGCAATCGCGCCAAGCTGCTCGGCTGGCTCGGCGCCACCGTCATGTGCGGGCTCTTCTTCGTGTCGATGCAGGTGTACGAGTTCACCCATTTCTACCACAAGGGAATGGGGTACAGCACCAACCTGTTCTCGACCACCTTCTTCACGCTCACCGGCTTCCACGGGAGCCACGTGACCCTGGGCGTGATCTGGCTCTCGACCGTATTGTTCCTCGCGGCCCGCGGCAAACTGCCGCCCGAGAAGTCCCTCAATCTCGAGCTTGCCGCCCTTTACTGGCACTTCGTCGACGTGGTGTGGATCGTGATCTTCCCCGTCGTGTACCTGATGCGATAACGGAGCCATCATGGACGCCCATTCAGCTGCCCCCGGCCACGACGACGCCCATCACCCCAGTCCGGCGATGTACGGCAAGATCGCGATCGTGCTGTTCATCCTGACGTTCTTCGAAGTCGCCGCCTACGAAGTCGGTCACCGGCCCGCCGCGATTCTCCACTCGGTCGTGGAGCCGATCGTGGTGCCGATCCTGCTCGTGCTCTCGGCCGCCAAATTCGCCCTGGTGGCCATGTTCTACATGCACTTGAAGCAGGACTCCAAGCTGTTCAGCAACCTGTTCGTGTGGCCGATCGTCCTCGCGGCCGCGCTGATCCTGGGGCTGATCGTCCTGATCCGGCTCTGGCACGCGGCGACGTTCTAGCCCTGGCGCCGAAAACGAGAACCGCCCCGTCCGAGCCGATCGGACGGGGCGGTTTCGCGTTCAGGAACCCGGGGCTCAGCTCGTGCCGGCGATTCGCCGCGCAAACGCCCCGACATGGTCCGCGAACATCAGGGGTTCGGCCAGGCTGACCCCGTGCGGCAGGCCCGGCATCACCACCAGCGTCGCCTGGGGCGCGGCCCCGACGAACGCCGCCTCGTGCCGGCGGGCCACGGCGTCGTCTTCTCCGTTCACAAAGAGGATCGGCCCCGGATACCTGGGCACCATCGCCAGAGTGTCGTGGCCCGCCAGCTCACGGAGCACCTCAGGGCGGACAGCGAGCCGGATGCCGCCTGCCGTGATGTCATCGTGCGGGGCCTTGGGGTAGACCTCACCTACCCGCTTCAACACCCGGCCCAGCATCCGCCCGCCCAGCAGGGAAACCAGAAGGGCTTCGAAACCGGCGCCCAGCCGAGTCCGGAACGGCCGGCTGTCGAACCGGTAGGTGGCGCCGCTCACCACGGCCCCTTTCACCAGTTCCGGATATCGGGACGCCACCGCGAGCGTGGTGTATCCACCCAGCGAGTCCCCCGCCACGAAAGCCCCCTCCGGGCACTCGGCCCGGATCAGTGCGGCCACCTCGTCAGCAGCCTGATCGAGCGAGAAGGGGTCGGTCCGGTGGCCGTGCCCGGGGAGATCGGGGGCGAGCACCTGAAAGTTAGCGGCCAGTTGTTTGGCCGCCGGAACCCACATCCGGCGCGAGAGCGAGGCGCCATGGATCAGGATCAGGGTCGGCCCGTCGGCGGAGCCCCAGCGATCGAACGGCGGCAGATTCGTCATGGAGTCCAAGGTACCGCCGCCCTTTCCCGGGGGGAACATCGGCGATTTCTTTCGGTGTCGGCTGGTCCACCGCTTTGAGGAATCCGCCCCATGCGTCTCCCCACTGTCTTCCGTGCAGCTGTTGTGCTTGGCCTCCTCACGTCGACCGCCGCGGCCCAGAGCCGGCCTCTCTCCCGCTGGGAGGAAACGGCCCGGGCCCTGCTCAAGGAGCTGGTGGAGATCAATACCAGCGAGAGCGTCGGCAGCACCGCCAAGGCCGCCTACGCCATGGCCGCCCACCTCAAGGCGGCCGGCTTTCCCGATTCGGACGTGGTGGTGCTCGAGAACGCGCCCCGGAAGGGCAACCTCGTCGCCCGGTACCGGGGCCGGAAGACGGGCAAGAAGCCGATTCTCATGCTGTCCCACATCGACGTGGTCGAGGCCAAGGCGGAAGACTGGACGCTGCCGCCATTCACCTTCATCGAGAAGGACGGGACCTTCTTTGGCCGCGGCGTGGCCGACAACAAGGACGAGGGCGCCATCGGGATCGCCCTGTTCCTTCGTCTCCGGGAAGAGAAGTTCGTTCCTGATCGCGACCTGATCGTGGCCCTGACGACCGACGAGGAAGGTGGCCCCGCCAACGGCGTCGCCTGGCTCCTCAAGAACCGTCCCGAGTTGATCGATGCCGAATTTGCCTTCAACGAAGGCGGCGGCGGGCGGATCCGTGAAGGGGTCAAGCTGTCCAACGACGTGCAGGCCAGCGAGAAGAAGTTCCAGAACTTCACCTTCGAAAGTACCAACTCCGGCGGTCACAGTTCGGTGCCGGTCAAGGACAACGCGATCACCCACCTGGCGGCGGCCCTGGTCAAGGTCGGGGCCTACGACTTTCCGGTCCATCTGAACGAAATCACTCGCGCCTATTTCTCCCGGTCTGCCGCCATCACTCCCGGCGAGATGGGCGCGGCCATGAAGGCGATCGTCGCCAATCCCGCCGATCCGGCGGCTGCCGCGACGCTGTCGACCGATCCGCGTTACAACTCCCAGCTCCGCACCACCTGTGTCTCCACGCTGCTTTCGGGGGGCCACGCCTCGAACGCCCTGCCGCAACGGGCCCGGGCCAACGTGAACTGCCGGATCCTGCCGGACGAAGATCCAGCCGACGTTCAACGGGCCCTCGAAGCCACCATCGCCGATCCCAAAGTCACGGTCCGGCCGGAGGGAGAAGCGCGGAACAGTCCGCCATCGCCTCTGACCCAGGACCTGATGGCGCAGATCGAACGGATCTCGGCCCAACTGTGGCCCGGCATCCCGGTCATTCCTACGATGAGCACCGGCGCCACCGACGGGCTCATTCTTCGGAACGCCGGCATTCCGACCTACGGCAGCTCGGGGCTCTTCTATGGCGAGCCGAACGCCCATGGCATGAATGAGCGGATTCCGGCCGAAGGGTTCTATCAGGGACTCGAATTCATGTACCGGCTGATCAAGGCGGTCAGCCGGCCGGGGATCAGTTGAATCGGGAACGTGATGCGATGGTGACGGTGGACATGCTAGGTTCCATGCGATGCGCTTCCTACTCCTGCTGTTGCTGGTCGGCCTCAGCATGACGACCGGACCACGGCCGCTGATCATCGGCCACCGTGGGGCGAGCGGCTATCGGCCCGAGCACACGATTGAGTCCTACCGGGTCGCCATCGCACAGGGCGCCGACGTGATCGAGCCGGATCTGGTAATGACCCGGGATTCGGTTCTGGTGGCCCGACACGAGAACGAAATCGGTCAGACCACGGATGCGGCCCTGAAGTTCCCCGATCGCCGGCGGACCAAGACGATCGACGGCCAGACCGCCACCGGCTGGTTCGTTGAAGACTTCACCCTGGCCGAGATCAAGTCGCTCCGCGCCCGGGAGCGGCTCGCGTTCCGGGGTCACGGATACGACGGGCAATTCGAGATCCCGACCTTCGAGGAGATCCTGACCTTCGTGCGGGCCGAGGAGCAGAGACTCGGGCGCCGGATCGGGGTCTATCCCGAGACCAAGCACCCGACGTACCACGAATCGCTCGGCCTTCCGATCACCAGTGCCCTGCTCGCGATGCTCGAGCGGTTCGGCTATCACGACGCCTCCGAGCCGATCTTCATCCAGAGCTTCGAGACGGCCAATCTCCGCTGGGCCCGGGCGCGGACCCGGCTCAAGCTGGTGCAGTTGATCGAGGAGCAGGGGAGTCCGGCCGACGTCGTGGCGGCCGGTAGTGGGCCGAGCTATGCCGAGATGATCACGCCGAAGGGGCTCAAGGCGATCGCGGCGTATGCCGATGGGATCGGGCCGTCGAAGAGCCTGGTCCAGCCCATTCTGGCCGACGGTTCACTCGGCCAGCCGACGTCGTTGGTCGCGGACGCTCACGCGGCAGGAATCTTCATTCACGTGTGGACCGTTCGGGCCGATTCGCAATTTCTGCCCGCGGGTTACCACGGCGATCCGGCCAGCGAAGTGCGCCGGCTGGCCGGCTTGGGCGTGGATGGATTCTTCACCGATTTTCCCGATATCGCGGCTAAGGCGCTCGGGCGCTAAGACCGCGCTCACCTGATGTTCGTCGAGCGGGGATCAGATCCGCGAGGCGCTCATGGCGGACTCCAGGTGACGATGGCAGCCGCAATCGTCGTTTCGTACTCGACCAACCAGTCATATCCGAACCGGGCGGCCGCCTGGATCTTCGCCTGGTCCTCTTCAAGCTCCCAGGCTTCGAGCGGAAACGGCGCCGGTTCCACCGCTTCGTAGGCCGGGAAGCGTTCCTGGATCGGGCAACCGTTCTCGATCACGTCGCCCCGCTCGGTGATCAGACCCAATCCCATCAGCCGGCAGATCATCGGGCGGTCGTGGTAGATCAGGCAGGCGCCCTGGTCATCCAGCAGAGGGCAGGGCAGGTCGGCCAGCCCATCGCTGACCCGGTCGAACCGAGCCTCGCCGATCGACGCGATATCGAACGGGGCGTTCCAGTCCGGCTCGATGGCCTGCATCGCGGCGACGTGTTCGAGCGAGCGGGCGTATACACCGGCCCAGACGGCGCCCGGCAACGCCGCCACGGCGTCCGCCACCTGGGCGACGTCGGCGATTGAAATGTCGAAGGGACCGTTGCAGCAGGCGGTACATCCGGTCCGGCAGGGGATGACACCGGGATGGCGCGCTCGCGCGGCGGCCTGCCAGTGGTCGAGTTGTTCCAGCAGCGGGAGATAGCGGATCGGGCCGGTCACCTAACGATCAGCGGCGGCGTCGACGGCCACCAGCAGCCAGCCGGCGATCAGCGCCACGCCTCCGAGAGGAGTAAATGCGCCCAGCGCGCGGACACCGGTAAGCACCAGCAGGTACAGACTGCCCGAGAAGATGGCGGTACCGGCGAGCCAGGCGCGGGCCGCCCACACGAGCCGGGGCCGGGCCTCGCGCTCAAGCCACAGGCCCAGACCCACCAGTGCCAGAGCGTGGTACATCTGGTACCGGGCGCCGGTCTCGTAGATCTGGAGGTCCGCCGGCGAGAGTCGATCCCGGAGCGCATGCGCGCCGAAGGCGCCGAGCGCCACGCTCAGGCCCCCAAGAACCGCCCCCGCAAAGAGCACCCGCCGGCCGGTCATGGCTTGATCGCCGGCAGGACCTCGGCGTCAACGCCCATTCCCATCGCGTGATAACCGTTATCGACGTACATCACCGTGCCGGTGATGGCCTGCGCCAGCGGGCTCGCCAGGAACGCCGCCGCCGAGGCGACGTCGGTGGCCTGGAACTCCCGGGTGAGCGGGCTGTGCTGTTCGGTGTAGCGGATCATCCGGCCGATCAGCCCGATGGCCGTCGCGGCGCGGGACGCAAAGGGACCGGCCGAGATCGTGTTGACCCGGACGCCGTGCCGGCGGCCGGCCTCGAAGGCGAGCGTCCGGGTGTCGGACTCGAGCGCCGCCTTGGCCGACGACATGCCACCGCCGTAGCCGGGAATGACCCGCTCGCTGGCCATGTAGGTCAGCGACAGGAACGAACCGCCGGGCCGCATCATCGGCGCCAGCGCCCGCACCATCGCGATGTTGCTGTAGGCGCTCACGCTGATCGCGGCGAGATAGCCCTGGCGCGACGTATCGATGAGCGGCGACCTGACCTCGGGACCGTTGGCGAGGCTGTGGACCACGATGTCGAGGCACGGGTTCCCGAAATCGGCCACGAGCCGGTCGGTGAGCCCCTTGATCGTAAAGTCCCCGCGCTCCCGGTACCGTTTGTTCTCCCGGATGTCCACGGGCGCGTCTTCCAGTGTATCGAAGGCGGCATCCAGCGGGTAAATCCGTTCGAACGTGAGCTTCGATCCGTTCGACAGCGTCAGCGACTCGTCCATCTTGCCACGTTCGAGGAGTTTCTCGAAGATTCCCATCGCCGGGGGCCAGGTGCCGACGATGACCGAAGCGCCCGCCTCAATCAGCGTTTTGGCGATGGCAAAGCCGAAGCCGCCGTCGTCCGCGACCCCCGCGACGAACGCCCGCTTGCCTCTGAGGTCAATGGATAGCATGCCGCCTCCTAGGTATCAGACCGGAGGATCTCGAGCGGCGGCCGCTTCAACACCTCGGCGCTGCTCCAGAGTCCGACCAGCAACGTGACCAGAACCAGCAGCGCCGTCAACCCGGACAGCGCCGCCACCGGAAGATCGAACCGCGATTCAAACACCCACTTGGCGAGGGCCCAGCCCGCCCCCGCCGAGAGCACGATCGCCACGGCGGCGGACAGGAGCCCGAGCGCCACATACTCGGCGACCAGGATCCGGAGCACCTGGGCCCGGGTGGCGCCGAGGGTCTTTAGCAGCACGCCTTCGCGCAGCCGTTGCAGCCGGGCGGTGGTGACCGCACCGACCAGCACGATCGTGCCGGCCGCGAGACTGAACAGGGCCAGGAATCGGACCGCAAGCGTGGCCTTGGAGAGGACGCTTTCGATCGCTTCCTGCACCTGGGATAGATCGATGGCCGCCACATTCGGGAATCGCTCCGCGATCCGCCGCTGGAGCCGGCCCCGGGCCGCCGCGCTGTCCACCCGCGCCAGGGTGACCAGCATCTGCGGCGCTTTCTCGAGCACCCCGGATTCAAACACCACGAAGAAGTTGGTCTGGAACCGGCCCCAGTCCACGGTGCGGAGGTTCGCGACCCTGGACGGGATGTTGGTGCCCTGCACGTCCCAGACGATTTCGTCGCCGACCGTGACGCCGAGCTCCGTGGCGAGGTCCTGTTCGATCGAAACCCTGGCCGGCCCGTCGCCGCGCGGGCCCTTCCACCACTGGCCGAGGACCAGCGTCTCGCTGTCGGTCAGGCTGTCGCGGTAGGTGGTCCGGTATTCCCGCCTGATGGCCCAGCCGCCAGGTGGGCGCCGGCCGCCCGGCCCGCCCCGGTTCCGCCCCCCGCGCTGGGGTTCCTGCTCTGTCGTGTCCCGCGGCGTCGAATCCGGCACAACTGGCTTGCCTTTGAGTATCGCGATCCGCATCGGGACGATTGCGACCGGGGCGCTCGCGGGGTGGCCCGACTCGGCGATCAACGCCGACACGCCGCCGGCCTGGTCGGGCTGAATGTCGAAGAACATCAGGTTCGGCCGCGCCCCGCCGCCGGCGTTGCCGACCCGGAATTCCCGGAGCAGGTTGTGCTGGACCAGAAAGACCGTGGCCAGCAGGAAGGCGCCAAATCCGAGCGCCAACACCACCGTCCCGGTCTGATTGGCGGGCCGATAGAGGTTGGCGAGGCCCTGGCGCCAGAGATACGGGAGCCGGGACGGGAACCATTTCCGGAGCGCCGCGATCAGGCCCAGGGAGGCAAGCCAGAGTACCAGCACCACGACGCCGACGCCCCCGGCGAACACGGCCCCGTCCCGAAGGTTCCGGACCTGGATTGCCGCCAGTCCAACCACGCTCGCCGCCATCAGCGCGAATGCCGCCCAGGTGAGCGGGTCGGAGCGGCCCGGCCCGGGCTCGTCGGTTCGGCGGAGCGTTTCGAGCGGCGACACCCGGCGGACCCCGAGGAGCGGGATCAGGGCGAAGACGAACGCGACCCAGATGCCTAACGTCACGCCGATGGCCACCGCCTGCGGTGACACCGCAATCCGGACGTCCACCGGCAGCAGGTCCCGGAACACCAGTGGCAGCAGCTGCTGGATACCGAGGCCCAGCGCGGCGCCGATCAGGCTCCCGAGCGCCCCCATGGCGAGTGCCTGCACCAGGTAGGCGAGGAACACCTGGCCCGCGGTGGCGCCGAGGCAGCGGAGGACGGCGATGGTGTCGAGCTTCCGGCGAATGAACAGGTGGGTGGCACTCGCCACACCGAGTCCCCCCAGCAGCAGCGCCACCAGCGCCACCAGACCGAGGTAGTGGCCGAGCCGGGTCAGCGTGTCGGTCAGATCCTGGCGGTCGTCTTCGACGGTCCGGATCCCGATGTGCTCCGCGCGGAGGCCGGGGCGCCGCTTGTCGGCGATGGCCTGGGACCGGCCGGGGTCGGGGAGGGTCAGGAATATTTCGTACTCGACGCGCGAGCCGAACTTGATCAGGTTGGTCGCGGCGAGATCGGAGGCGCTCAGGAAGACCCGGGGACCGATCGAGGTCGCCACACCGATGTCGCCGGGGATGTTGGAAACCGTGGCATCGATCACGAACCGGGCGTCGCCCAGAGCCAGGGTGTCGCCGATGGTGGCGTTCAGGGCGGTAAGGAGTGTCGGATCGACGATGACCCGGCCGCCGCCCGCCAGCCCCGACCATCGGTTGGCCGGCGCGGTGACGATGGTGCCATAGAACGGATAGCCCGCTTCGATCGCCTTGACCTGGACCAGCCGGACGCCCGCCGTGCGGGGGACATACGCCATGCCGGCAAAACTCGTGACCTGGGCGTGGGCGCCGGCTTTGCTCCCGGTGCTGTCGGCCCGGGTCAGGGTATCGACCAGTCGCGTGATCTTCTCCGGCAACGGCTTCCGGCTGCTGATGGCGATGTCCGCGCCGAGTAGCGCCTTGGCCTGCTGGGCTACCGAGGTCCGGAGATTCTCGGTGAATCCGTTGATCGCCACCAACGCCGCGACGCCGGCCGCAACTGACGCCACCAGCAGCGCCAGGCGCCGCCGTGCGGCCCGGCTTTCCCGCCAGGCGAGCTTGAAGACGAAGCCCAGGTTCATGGGTAGGTGACGTCCTCGACCACTTGCCCGTCGGCGAGTCTGAGCATCCGCCGCGCCCGGCCCGCGAGGTCCCGGTCGTGGGTCACGAGCACCAGGGTCGTACCCCACTCGCGGTTCAACTCCATCATGAGTTCAATGATCGCGGCACCGTTCTTCGCGTCCAGGTTCCCGGTCGGCTCGTCGGCAAAGAGGATTTGCGGCCGCGAGGCGAAGGCCCGGGCCAGCGCCACCCGCTGCTGCTCTCCGCCCGACAGCTGGCTCGGGTAGTGATGGGACCGATCGCCCAGGCCGACCCGGTTGAGCAGGTCCTGGGCCCGCTCCTCGGCGGGCTCACTGCGGAGTTCGAGCGGGACCTGGACGTTCTCGCGCGCCGTCAGCGTCGGGATCAGGTGGAACGACTGGAACACGAAGCCGACCTTGCGGGACCGCAGCGTGGCCCGTTCATCCTCGGTCATCCCGCTGAGCTTGTGGCCGTCAAGAATGACCTCCCCGGCGCTGGGCCGGTCGAGACCCGCCAGCAGCCCGAGCAGCGTGGTCTTCCCGCTCCCGGACGGTCCGACGATCGCCAGGAACCCGCCACGCTCGAGGGTGAACGTGATATTGTTCAGGACCGTGAGGCTCCTGCCCCCGGACAGGTAGGCCTGGGTCAGGCCCTGGGATACCAGCATTGGTTCAGTGGATTCGCTCATATGTGGGCTCAATGATAGCGAGATACCCGACCTTCTTCATCGCGATGGGCGTCCTCCTGGGTTGCGGGGGTAAACCGGTGGAGACTCCCGTGCCACCCGCGGCGGCGACCCCGGCGGCCCCGCCGACCATGTCGGGTGTTCCCGAGGATACCGTGCCGACGATCGTCTTCCTCGGCACCAGTCTGACGGCCGGTTATGGGTTGCCGGATCCGCGGCTTGCCTATCCGACCCTGATCCAGGCCAGACTCGATTCGGCCGGGCTCAGATTCCGGGCGGTTAACGCCGGGGTGAGTGGAGAGACCTCGGCGGGGGCGCTCCGGCGGATCGACTGGGTGCTGGACCAGGGGCGGATCGCGGTGCTGATGATCGAAACCGGGGCCAACGACGGGCTTCGCGGCCAGGATCCCGATTCCACCCGGGCCAACATCCAGGCGATCATCGCCAGGGCCCGCTTGCTCGATCCGGCCCCGAAGATCATCCTGACCGGGATGGAGGCGATGCCGAACCTCGGCGCCGACTTCACCCGGCGGTTCCGGGGGATCTTTCCGGAACTGGCCCGCGCCACCGGGGCGGCGCTGGTGCCGTTTCTGCTCGAGGGGGTGGCCGGGGTGGATTCACTCAATCAGGCCGACGGGATTCATCCGACTCCAAGGGGGCAGCAGATCGTCGCGGCCACGGTCTGGAAGGTGCTGGCGCCGCTTCTCGCGCGGCGTTAGGTCTCGAGCGCACTCCGTGCGGCGCCCGCCAGTTCCTCGATGCTGAAGGGCTTGCCGAGATAGGCGGCCCGCCGGACCACGTCGGTGGCCTCGTCGCCGGAATACCCGGAAATGAAGAGCACCTTGAGATGGGGCCAGTCCCCCAGGAGTTCCTGGGCCAGGCCGGTGCCGCGCTGGCCCGGCATCATGACATCAGTCACCAGCAGCGCGATCTCACCTCCCCGTTCCGCCGCGATGGCGGTCGCTTCCGCCGCGCTCTGGGCCGCCACCACCTGATATCCGTACAGTTCGAGCCCTCGCTGGGCGAACCGAAGCACGCCGGGGTCGTCGTCCACCAGGAGAATGGTCTCGTGGCCGGGCCGGGGCGGGGCGGCCGATGTGTCGGGCCGAGTCGCTGGTTCGACGGCCGGGAGCGCCGGGAAGTGAATCTCCACCGATGTTCCTGCGTCCGGCTGGCTCCGGACCCAGAGCAGCCCGCCCGCCTCACGGACGATCTCCTGCACGGTGGCGAGCCCCAGGCCCCGGGTGCCCGGATCGCCCTTGGTGGTGAAGAACGGCTGGAACAAGTTGGCCTTGATCTCCGCCGTCATGCCGATTCCGGTATCGGTCACGCTCATGACCACGTACTCGGCCAGCCGTTCGTCGAGGCCTTTGGACCTGATTCGCTCGTCGGGTTTGGTCACGCGGGTCGCGATCGTCACGGTGCCGCCATTGGGCATCGCGTCCCTGGCGTTGGTCACCAGGTTGATCAGAATGTGCTGGATTTCACCGCGGTCGGCGAAGATCGGCGGGGCGGTGGGGTCGAGGTCGACAAGGAGCCGGATATCGGCGCCGACCAGCGGCTGGAGAAGATCGTGCCACTGGGTGATGACGTCGTTCAGGTCGATCGGTGTCCGCGCGGCCGGCCGCCGACGGGCGAAGTCGAGCAACTGGGACAGCATCCGCGTGGCTCGGCGGCTGGCTTGCTCAATCACCCGGATGTCGTCGCGCTTGAGCTGCCGCGAGGTCTGCCCGGACAACTCGGCGAAGCCGGCGATCACCTGGACCGCATCGTTCATTTCGTGGCTGATCCAGTCCACCAACTGCGTCACCGCATCAAGCCGCTGGCTTTGCCACAGCTTGTGCTCGAGCCGTTTTCGGTGGCGGAGGTCGAGCCCCGACACCACATAGAGGGTCTCGGTGCCGGAGACCACCGGAATGACGGTCATCTCGACGGCCACCGTGCCGCCGCTCGCGGTATGGCAGGTGGCCTCGCCGCGGAACGGCTGTCCCTGCCGGACGGCCGCGCGCAGGCGTTCGACCACCATCGGCTCGTCGATGATGGTGACGATCTGGTCGATGCCCCGGCCCTCGATCTCGGCCTGGGGAACCCCGACCAGATCGGCGAAGGCCTGATTGGCGAAACGAACCCGCTCGGAATCCGTGACCAACAGGGGTTCCGTCGCGTATTCGGCCGCAAGACTCTGAGGCAGCGGGCTCGTCAATGGATGTCCGTGGGAGTGCGCCCGAAAGATAGGCCAAGAGGCTGCCGGTTGACCAGCTTCACGACAGGGGCCTACACTTAGCCATGGCTTTCTTCGATTCCCGCCATCAGCGGGCCGCGATGGTGCTGGGTCTCCTCACGCTCGCCCTGGCGATTTCGCTCTCGCCGTACGCCACGGGCTTGATCGCCGTGCCCGTGCTCTACGTGACCGTCTCGCCGTTTCACCGCTGGCTGTGCCGGTGGTTCAAGCCGCCCCTGGCGGCCGGGCTGGTGGTCGTGCTCACGATCCTGCTCGTGGTTCTTCCGGGATTTGCGATCCTCAGTCTGATCGTCGGCCAGGCCCAGACTATCGCGGGCACCGTGATTACGGGCCCGCTACCCGATCACCTGGCCCAGCTCCAGGTCGGACCGTTCAACGTCGGGGCCGAACTGGTCAAGATGGGCCAGTCGCTGGTGAGCTGGCTCGGAGGCCATGCGTTGTCACTGCTGGGTACGGTTGCGCGCCTGTCGATCAACATTCTGCTGTCGTTGTTCGGGCTCTACTACCTCCTGATCAATCCCAACGGGATCTGGGAGGCCGTCCGTCCGTACATCCCCTTCTCACCCGGCCATACCGATGTCCTCCGGGACCGGTTTCGGGCCATCGCGGTTTCCACCGTGATCGGTACTGGTTTGACCGCCACCCTCCAGGGCACCGCCACCGCCCTGGGCTTCATGCTCACCGGGCTCCATGAGCCGATCTTCTGGGGCGTGGTGACCGTGGTCTTCGCGATTCTTCCGGTCGTCGGAAGCGGCATGATCTGGGGGCCGGCGGCCCTGGCGCTGGTGTTCGCCAATCACCCGGGCGCGGCCGCGTTCATGGTGGCGTGGAGCCTCGCCACCTCGGGCGTCATCGACTACATCTTCCGCCCGATGGTCTTCAACCGGTTTGCCCAGGTCCATCCGATGATCACGCTGGCCGGGGCGATCGCGGGCGTCGAGTATTTCGGCTTGCTCGGCCTTCTGGTGGGCCCGCTGGCCCTGTCCTACTTCTTCGAGATCCTGCGGATGTATCGCGAAGAGTACGTCCCGGCGGGGAGCCAGAGCGGCTTTACGATTGAAAGCCCGGCCTCGCTCGAGCCGGACTCGTGACGGCGGAGCGCACCCGCACCAGGATCTTCTGGGCCTTCGCGGCCATCTACCTGATCTGGGGGTCGACCTATCTCGGCATTCAGGTCGGGATCGAGACGATTCCGCCATTCCTCCTGGGCGCAACGCGGTTCCTCGTGGCCGGCGGGGCCCTCGTCCTGTGGGCCCGTCTTCGGGGCGAGCCGTTTCCGGCCGCCTCCGTCTGGCGCGCCGCGACCATCCTCGGGGGCCTCTTCTTCCTGTTCGGCAACGGATTGGTGGTCTGGGCGGAGCAGCACGTTCCCTCGGGCCGGACCGCATTGCTGGCTTCGACATCGCCGATCTGGACCGTGATGCTCGAGAGCGCGCTCGACGGCTGGCGGCGTCCGCCGGCACGGGTGATGGCGGGCATCGGCCTCGGGATGGCCGGCCTCTTTCTGCTCGCAGCGCCGGCCGCGGGCTCCGAATCGGTGGCGGTGAGCGGCATCCTGGCGTTACTGGGGGCCTCGATCGCCTGGGCGACCGGGTCGGTCTATTCGCATCGCCACCATCTTCCGGCGTCGCCCACGATGGCGACGGGCATGAAGATGCTGGCCGGCGGCGGCCTGCTGGCGATTGTCGCGCTGGTCACGGGTGAAGGCGGCCGGCTCCACCTGGCCGCGGTGTCGCCGGCGTCGTGGTTTGCCCTGATCTACCTCTGCATCTTCGGCAGCATCATCGGCTTCTCGGCGTTCACCTATCTGCTTCGCACCACGACACCGCAACTCGTCGGGACCTCCGCCTACGTCAATCCGCTCGTGGCCGTGTTCCTCGGGTGGGCCTTGGCGAGCGAGGCCGTCACCTCGAGGATGATGGTCGGGGCGCTGGTGAGTCTGTCGGGCGTCGTGCTGATCCGCTGGGGCTCACGGGAACCGCCCGCGCCCGAGGAAGCCGATGTCGGGACGATCGAGACCGGCGACTTTCCGGTGCCCAACCCCCAATGAAAACGGGCCGCCTGTCGGCGGCCCGTTCCCATGGTGTCAGTGCGTCGGGCGCGATTACTCGCCCTTCGCGCCGATCTTGCTGGCGCCTTTCGGCCCCGTCTCGGCGCACGACGCGGCCGGTTCGGGCGAAGCCGTTTCGATCTGGTTGACTTCCACGCGCCGGTTCTGCGTCATGCCGTCCGCGGTCGAGTTGTCGGCCGCCGGCTTGCACTCGCCGAAGCCGCGGACCGTGGTGCGGCTCTTTTCGACGCCGCGCTTGACCAGCTGCCGCTGAATGAACTCAGCCCGTTTCAGGGACAGCCAGCTGTTGTACTTGACGCTGTTCCGCCAGTCCGTGTGCCCATCGATGTAGACCTTGATGGTCTGGTCGGACTTCATGTTCGCGGCCACCTGATCGAGCGACATCTTGTCGATACTCGAGGCATCCGAATACTTGTTGGTGCCGAACATGGCGCGGAGCACGACCGAGAGGCCGCGGACGGACGCGGTTGCCTTGTCCGACATGCCCATGCAGGTCACGGTTACACCGTAGTCACCGCTGCGGCTCCAGCTGTAGGTCCAGCCCGAGGTGGTCGGGCTGCCATCGACCGCGATCGAGCACTCGTCTGCCCGCATCGCGCGGTTGTTTCCGTCGGACCAGGTGCCGGAGACGGCGTAGCTGGCAGACTCGCCCAGCTTGAGGTTCGTCGTCTTCGGGGTGATCTCGATCCGGGCCAGCTTGGGAGCCGGCGGCGGCGGGGGCGGCGGGGGCGGCGCAGTGACCGTCACCGTCGAGGTATCCGCGAACTTGCCGGTCAGCGTCCGGGCGACCACCCGGTAGGTACCCGGGGTGTTGGAGCTGAAGGCCCCGTTCGAGCCGATCGTGCCGCTGGGCATCACGGCGTAGGTCACCTGGGGCGTAGTGCTCGAGCCGTCGCAGAGTTTGCCGGTCACGTTGAAGTTGACGGTCTGCCCGGTCTGGACATTGGCGGTGTTGGGCGTCAGATCGATGCCGTCCAGCCGCTTGGTGCACTTCGAGTTCGGGAAGATCGACAGGCCGAGCTGGGCGCCCAGATGGACGTTCTTGCTCGGGTCGCCGACGCTCGGCGATACGCCCAGCGCCTGGATCGCATCGCTGCCGTTGCGGGGGCTCGGCATGTAGTCGAGCGTGCCATCGCCACGGAGCGAGAGCCAGCTGTTGACCTTGTACCGGAGACCAACCAGGCCGCCGAGGCCGAAGTCATTCCCGTTGATCGTCTTGACGGTGGCGTTGCTCGACTTGCCGTAATGGTTCAATACCGGGCCGCCGCCGAGCAGGAAGTTCCACTTGTTCCCGATCGGGGCGTGGTAGAGGCCGCGAAGGTGGAACGGCATGTAGCGGATCGGCGACGACGTCTGACCGATGAAGTACTGATTCTTGAGATCGGTGGCGTTGAACGAGCCATCGGCCTCGAGCAGGAACTTCGGCGAGAAGAAGTAGCCAAGCCGGGCGCCGGCTCCGTAACTGTTCTCGCTCTTCCTGGTCGTGCTGAAGCTGCCGTCGTATTTGGTGAACCGGCCGAAGCCGCCGAGTTCGACGGTGCCCTTCTCCTGAGCCAACACCGGGAGGGCGTACATTCCCAAAGCCCCCACCAGCAGAAGGATTTTGCGCATCAGTGCTACTCCTTAATTGTGTCCGTTGACAATCCGATCCGCGGTTCCCTTGACCTCGGATCGTAATCTTTAAAACATTGCCACTAAACAACTTACAGCGTATCAACCGCCCGCACTCCGGGTCGGATCACTCTCGTTTGAAGTCGGGCCGGACCGACCCGATCTATGGGGTCAAGCCGCCAAACCTCTGACAAAATAACGAGTTAGGCCTCTTTGGCCCAGTCCGGAGCTGCTACTTTACGTCGTCTCCCTCCGCCAGGCCCAGGACCAATGATCTCACCCCGCGTCGCTGCCGTTGTCCTGATCGCATCGGTTGTGTTCGATCCTCCGTCGGCGTTACGGGTGATTCGGACGACGCCCGCACCGGATGCCGGATCGACGGCGGTACTGTCGGTGACGTTTGACCGACCGGTCGCCGGTTCGCTCGATCAATCGGTCGATCCCGCCAAGGTGCTCACGGTGACGCCCGCGATTGCCGGTGCCATCGAATGGCGAGACCCGGTGACCATCCGACTCCGGCCGTCGACAGCGCTCCGGCCCGGCGCCACCTACGCCGTGACCGTGAACGCGGGCTTTCAGGCCCTCGACGGGAGCCGACTGTCGGAGCCATATCACTTTGCGTTTCGGGTCTCGGGCCCGCAGATCCTCACCGGAAGGCCGGCCGGCCCGGACGAATCCCCCAGGTTCCTGGTACCCAACCAGCGATTCACGCTCGCCCTGTCGTCGACGGCGGACGCAGGGAGCATCGGCCGGCTGGTGTCGCTCGAACTCCGGCCGGGGTGCAGTCGGCAAGGCGCGGTCCGGCTCACGGTCGTGTCCGAGACCGCGATCAGCGACAGCGCTGGCTGGCCGTTTCGCGATGCCGGCGGCTGGGACCGCGATCGGAGCACCGACTCGCTCCGGCGGCTGGTGACCCTGGCGCCGGCCGAACCGCTGCCGTTAGGCTGCGCCGGCTCGTTGGTGACCCCGACTCGGATCGACGACCAGGTGCCGGGCGAGTTCCGTCGCTGGCCCTTCAACACCTACGGCGCCTTCCGGGTCGATACGACGAGTTGTGGAAGCGGTGAGCGTCTCTGCCCCGCGGGGCCGATCCAGCTCACCTTCTCGACCCCGGTCAAAGGGGCCGACCTGCTCCGCGCCCTCAAGATCCTCCCGGTGATCAAGTTCAATCTCGGGGACACCACCGAGATCCAGGAGCGCTGGACGGTCTGGGGCGATCTCAAGCCGAAAACCGGCTATCTCGTCGATATCGACCCGAACCTGGTCGATGCGTTCGGGCAGCGCCTGACCGGGAATCCGCGCGGGACCGTGGTGACGACGGGCTTCGCGCCCGCCGTGTCGTATCCCGGCGGGCGGTTCACCATCGAGCGTAATGGACCCCGTACCTTCGCGGTCACCTACGTCAATGTGGACAGCCTCGACGTGATCACGGCCGCGGTGCCCGAATCCCTCGAAGCCCGCCTGCTGGCGCGATCGTGGTATGCCTGGGGGGACCAGTGGGACGCGCTCGCCCCCCGCGCCGTCCACCGCCGGTTCAAGGTCGGGGCCCCGCGGGAGCGGCATGGCATCTACGGGATTCCGTTCGAAGCACCTGACGCGTCCACCCCGGGGACGCCGACGCTGTTCGCGGTCAAGGTGACGAGTCCAGGACTTCGGTTCATGCGGGACGGTGTTCAAGTCTCAGGCGCGGTGTATCAGTCCATTGCGCTGGTCCAGGTGACCGACCTCGGCATTCACGCCAAGATGGGCGCCGAGGAAGGCAACGTATGGGTCACCGGCGTCGGAGACGGGAAGCCGCGGGCCGGCGTTCAGATCAAGGTCTGGGACGGGAAACATCGCCTCCTGGCCCAGGGCACGACGGACCCGCAGGGCTTCTTCCGGTTCTCCGGCATCAAACGGAGGAGCAAACCGTCCGACGCCGAGGATCGCGATGAAGCACTCCTCGGCTACGTAGAGGCGCGGCTCGGGGCCGACCGGGCTCTCGCCGGCGTCAGCGACTACGATCCCGATCTGAATCCGTGGCAGTTCAATGTTTCGTCCGCCTGGGGCGCCGACCGGTACCCGATGGCCGGCGCGGTATTCACCGAACGAGGCATCTACCGGCCGGGCGACACGGTCTACGCCAAGGCGATCGTCCGGACCGGATCGTTAGGCGCTCTCCGGGTGCCCGGCCGGACCGACTCGGCCCGGGTCCGCTTCGAGGACCGGGAGGGCGGGATGCTCCGCGAGCGGGTGGTGGCGCCGTCCGCCTTCGGGACCGCGGCCACCACGCTGGCGCTCCCGGCCGACGCGGCGCTCGGCCAGTACACCGTCACCGTGGCGCTGAAGCGCGAGGGAGAATGGCAGGAGATCGGGCGGGCCGGCTACAAAGTGGCCGAGTACCGCGCCCCCGAGTTTCTGGTGGATGTCACCGCCGACACGGCGGCCCGCCAGAACGGTGATCAACTCCCGGCTACCATCGCCGCCCGGTACCTCTTCGGGGCGCCGATGGCCCGGGCCCGGGTGACCTGGAGCGTCCGGCAGACCGCAATCGAGCCGTGGGACCTCGCGGTGCCGAAGACCGACGGGTACTTCGTTGCCAACCGGGGCTGGTGGTGGGAGGAGTGGAGCAACCGGAACGGCAGCAGCGTCAGCGAAAGCCGGACCGACTCACTCGACCAGACCGGTCAGCTCTCGATCAAGGCTCCGCTCCAGCTGTCCCAGCCCACGCTGCCGGCCCGGGTGAGCGTCGAGGCCGTCGTGACCGACGTCAACCGCCAGTCGGTCTTCGGGACGGCCTCGGTCGTGGTCCATCCGACCTCGTTCTACGTCGGCGCCAAACCGGCGTCACCGACCTACTTCTGGCCGGCCGGGGCGGCCCAGTCGATCGATGTCATCGCCGTGCGCCCGGACGGTGACCGCGTGTCTGATGTGCCGGTCCGTGGCTGGCTGATCCGGCGTGAGTGGCATCAGGTGCGCCGGGAGAACGATGGCGTGGCGGATCTGGTGGGCGAATGGGTGCAGGACACCGTGGACCGCTGTACCGTCCGAACCGCCGCCGGACCCTCGGCCTGCCGGATGACACCGAAGGCGGCCGGCAGCTACACCGTCGCGTTTGCGGCCAAGGATCCGAAGGGCCGCGAGGTCTCGACCAGTTTCTATCGCTGGGTGACCGGTCCGGGCTGGGTGCCGTGGGCCGACGAGTCCCAGTTCAAGATGGACGTCGTGCCGGACCGGAGCCGGTACCAGGTTGGCGACACCGCGACGGTGCTGTTCGCGTCGCCCTTCACCAACGCTGAGGCCTGGGTG
Source organism: Gemmatimonadota bacterium (assembly GCA_031394255.1). Lineage (GTDB taxonomy): Bacteria > Gemmatimonadota > Gemmatimonadetes > Gemmatimonadales > GWC2-71-9 > SHZU01. The sequence continues at coordinate 11,664 of JANMXA010000060.1, read as the reverse complement.
ACGGTCGAACGGGAAGGCGTGATCGAGCAGCGCCGGATCACGATCACCGACGGCGCCACCACACTCAAACTGCCGGTGACCGAAGCCTGGAGTCCGAACGCCTTCGTCTCGATCGTGGTCGCCCGCGGCCGAAGCGCCAAACCGGGCCCGCTCGACGATCCGGGGCGGCCCACGATCCGGGTCGGCTACGCGGAAGTGCGGGTGACGCCTGAGCGGAAGCGCCTTGCGGTGACCCTCTCCACCGCCAAACCGGAATACCGCCCCGGCGACATGGCGGTCATCACCGCCTCGGTCAAGGATCAGAGCCGCGGCGTGCGGAGCGAAGTGGCGCTCTGGGCTGTGGACGAAGGGGTGCTGTCCCTCACCGGCTACCGGACGCCGAATCCGATCGATCTCCTGTATCAGCCCCGCGGACTCGGGCTCAAGCTTGCCAGCAACATGACCACGGTCGCGCCGCAGGTGGCTGCGGGAGACAAAGGGCGGAATCCCGGCGGTGGCGGCGGAGAAGGGGCCGCGGAAATTCTCCGCTCCCGGTTCCGGAGCACCGCGTTCTTCCTGGCCTCGGTCGTGACCGACAGCAACGGGGTCGGCACCGCCTCGGTCAAGCTGCCCGACAATCTCACCACGTTCCGGGTCATGGCCGTGGCCCTCACGGCGGGCGATCGTTACGGGAGCGGCCAGTCGCCGATGCTGGTGACGCGCCCGCTCCTGGCCCGGGCCGCCTTGCCGAGGTTTGTTCGTCCGGGAGACCGGCTGACGGCGGGGGTGGTCGTGAATCATCGGACCGGCGGAACGCCAACCGTCGACGTCTCGGCTCAGGCCACAGGTATTGCGCTGGACGGGCCGGCCTCGAAGTCCGCGGCGCTCGAGGCCGGCCGCGGTCGCGAGGTCCGATTCGATTTCAAGGCCGGCGAAGGTGACAGCGCCGCGTTCCGCTTCGATGTGGCCGGCGCCGGGGATCGCGATGCCGTGCGGCTGGCCATTCCGATCCGGCCGGCCTTCCGGCCCCGGATCGCGACGGTGGCGGGGGTGGTCACCGATTCGACTCGCCTCGTGCTCGACGTGTCGCCCGACGTCGATCCGGCCCGGTCGAAGCTGGTGATGAATCTGGGGAGTTCGCCGGTGGCGTTGCTCAAGGGCTACGCCGACGAACTGCGAGTCTACTCCTACTATTGCAGCGAGCAGGTCGCCAGCGTGGCGCTGCCCCTCGTGGCGCTTTATCGGGCCCGGAAGCAGGCGGGCGCCGCCGCCGGGGATACGGTCAAGCTCAAGACTGACATCACCCGGGCGGTGGGCATGCTGGTCCGCCGCCAGCGAGACGACGGAGCCATCGGACTGTGGAGCCGGACCGACTGGTCGTCGGCGTGGCTCACGGCCGAGGCCGGGTCGTTCCTGCTCGAGGCGAAGGCGGCGGGGCTCGCCGTCGAAGACACGGTCGTGAAAGCAATGGCCGGGTATCTCACCAAGTCGCTCGAGCGCCAGGAGAGCATGGCGCTTTCCGTCGGGGTGTGGGAGTCGGAGGTTCGCGCCAATCTCGCGGAGCGCGTGGCGGTGGCCGAATTCCTGAGCCGGTCGGGCCGTCGCAATCGGGCGATCGAGAACGACCTGGTTCGCCGGATGGGTCAGATGGCCACCGACGACCGACTTCTGTTTGCCGTAACGCTGGTGCGCGGCGGCGACGGGCGCACCGCGCGGCGGATCCTCGAGCCGATCTGGAGTCAGGTGACGGTCGAAGGCAGGGTTGCGGTGGTACCGGATTCCCTACGGAGCCGGTTCTACTTCGAATCCGCGGTGCGGCTCCCGTCGGAGCTGCTGCTCGCCACGCTGGCGGTGGACCCTGCTCATCCGCTCCTCGCCCCGCTGCTGGAAGCGGTCGTCACTCGGGGCCGCGCGGCGGGGCCCTCCTGGTGGTGGAACACCCAGGACTTCGCTGCCGCCGTCCGCGCGGTGGATGCCTGGCAGCGGCGGTTCCCGCCGTCCGAACGCCGGGCGCTCAAGGTGTCGATCAACGGCCGGGTCGTGTTCGCCACCTCGGCGACCGGCGTGGTGGGGGATTCCGTCGCGACGCTCGCATCAGTGGGCGGGAAGGGCGGTCCACTCATGGTGTCCATCCGGGCCGACGGTCCCGGTTCGGTCGGGTTCTTCTACCTCGGCCTCAGCGAGACGCCGCGGGTGGCACCGGTCAACCCGGAGGACCATGGGATGCGGGTGGAGCGCTGGTACGAGGACTATCGCACCGGCAAGCCGGTGACCTCGGCAGTCGAAGGTGACCTGGTCCGGGTCCGGGTCCGGCTGACGACTCCGAGCCAGCGCGCCTTCGTGGTGCTCGACGATCCGCTCCCGGCCGGCCTCGAAGCGATCGACCTTTCACTCAAGACGGCCGGAGGACTCGCAGGGCCGGGCGCGGTGGAACCGGTGGAACACCAAGAGCAGGCGGGTAGCGGCGCGGGGCGATGGATGTACGGCTCCTGGGACAGCGGCTGGTGGTCGCCGTTCGATCATCGCGAGCTCCGGGATGACCGCGTGGTCTATTCGGCCCGAGCGCTCTGGGGCGGGACCTATACGGCGACCTATCTAGCGCGCGCCTCGACCCCGGGGACGTTCGGCAAGCCGCAGGCCCACGCCGAAGAGATGTACAACCCGGCCGTGTACGGTCGGAGCGATGGCGGCACGTTCGTCGTCACGCCGAAGGTCCGATGAGTTATCCGCGGCGGATTCGCCGCCGTCCGATCCGGCGGGTGTTGCAGGCGGCCGCGGCCGGGCTGCTGGTGCTGGCCGGCTGGACGTCGCTGCCCGTGGGTCCGTCGCTCCTGGCGCCGTCCGGCGAGGCCGGTGTCGAGCTGCTCGACCGTTTCGGGGCCTCACTCCGCACCAGCCGGGCCGCCGACGGGAGCCGCCAGTCCTGGCTCTCTCTCGAACGGATGGATCCCGACCTGCTGGTGGCGTTCGTGGCGGCGGAAGATCGCCGGTTCTATGACCATCACGGGGTCGATCCGCTGGCGCTGGCCCGCGCGACGAGGGCCAATCTTGCCGCTGGCCACGTCGTGTCTGGTGCATCGACCATCACGATGCAACTGGCACGGCTTCTTCTGGGGACACCGCGCACCTGGTTCGGCAAGGTGGCTCAGGCGGCCTGGGCGCTCAGGCTGGACCGGCAGCTCTCGAAACAGGTGATCCTGGAGCAGTACCTCAACCGGGTGCCGCTGGGTCAGAGCGCGGTCGGGGTCGCGGCGGCCGCGCGGCTTTACTTCGACGCCGGGGCCGAGGATCTGAGTCTGGCGCAGGCGGCAATGCTGGCGGGTCTGGCCCATGCGCCGAGCCGTGACAACCCGTTGGTGTCGCTGGCGCGTGCGGCGGAGCGGCGGGACCGGATGCTCGACCGGCTCGAACGGGCCGGGGCGGACAGCCGGGCCGGGCTGGCGCGGGCCCGTGAAGAGCCGACGTTAGGCAGCGCGGCCGCGGCCCGGTTTGCGGCCCCCCACTTCACCAGCTGGGTCCTGGCCCACGGGGACAGTGCCCGGTCCCGGTCGGCGATCCGGACGTCCCTGGATCTTCCACTCCAGCAGTCGGTCGAAGCCGAAGTCCGTCACACCGTGGCGATGATGCGATCGTTCGGGGCCGAGCAGGCGGCGGCCGTCGTGCTGGACAATCCCACCGGCGAGATTCTCGCCTGGGTCGGCTCGCCGGACTTCTTCGAGGCCGACGCGGGTCAGGTGGACATGGTGGTGTCGGCCCGGCAGCCGGGATCGGCCTTGAAGCCGTTTCTCTACGGCCTGGCATTCGATCGAGGCCTCACGCCGGCCACCGTGCTGCACGACGTGGCCACGGTGTACCGGACGGCGACGGGTCCGTATCTGCCCCGGAACTACGATCGGGCGTTTCACGGCCCGGTCCGGATCCGGGAGGCGTTAGGCTCGAGCTACAACGTCCCGGCGGTGGAGACGGTCTCGCGGGTCGGGGTGGCCGCGTTTCTGGAAACGCTGCACCGGGCCGGTTTCGCGAGTCTCGGCCGGCCCGCCGATCACTATGGTCTTGGACTCGCCCTCGGCAACGGCGATGTCACCCTGCTCGAGCTGGCCAACGGGTATCGCGCCATCGCGACGGGCGGGGTCTGGCGGCCGGTGCGCTGGCGCGGCGGGGATGGCTCGGATGCCGGGCCTGGTGTGCGGGTCATGTCACGGGACGCGGCGGTGCAGGTGCTCGACGTGCTGGCCGATCCACTGGCCCGGGTCCCGGCGTTCGGGCCTTCGACGCCACTGGATTTTGGGTTTCGGGCGGCCGCCAAGACCGGCACCAGCCGGCATTTTACCGACAACTGGGCCGTCGTGACCACGGCGCGGTTCACGGTGGCGGTCTGGGTCGGGAATTTCAACGGCCGCCCGATGGCCGGCGTGAGCGGGATCACCGGGGCGGGTCCCCTGGTACAGCGGATCGTGCTGGCCACCGCCGCCCGGTATCAGCCGGGACAATTGCCGTTGCCGTCCGATGCCGGCCTCGTTCCGGTCCCGATCTGCCGGCTGTCGGGGCTCCGGGTACGGAACGAATGCCCGTCGCTGACGGAATGGTTTCGGCCCGGGACTGCGCCGGCCCCGGATGACTGGTACACGGCGCATGGCCTGGCGTTGCCGGAGGAATTCGCCGACTGGTCAGGTGGCAGTGTCCTGCTGAACCATGATGCGGCGCCGGGGAGCGGGAGGCGCGGTACCGATTCGACCGCCGCGGGTTTCAGAATTACCTCGCCCCGGAACGGCGATCGCTACCGCTTTGTGCCCGGAGTGGCCCCCCAGTATGCGACCGTCGGCCTTCGAGTCGCGGGGGCCGGACGCGCGGTGCGCTGGTTCATCGACGGCCGGCCCCACCGGGAACACCGGTGGGCGATGGAGCCCGGCGTCCATCGGATCCGGGCCGTTGCGGGGCGGGACGAGGACGAGGTGGCGGTCGAAGTCCTGCCCTAGTCTCGGGCCAGCGTCATGATCAGCCGCGACATCTTGTAGGCCACGAGCGCATCGGAGGCGCGGTAGCGCACCGTGAGCCCGTCCACCCGCTCCATTCCCGGAACGGCCATCGCCGCATCGGCGAATGAGGCGCTCCCGAGTTCGACCTCGAGCACCACGGGCGCCGCCATCGCCACCGGGGTCATCTGCGCCCGGCGGCCGAGTCCGGTCTTGACGCCGGCCGCGATCCGGTCGCGGGCCGTGAGCGGATGCATCGTTCGAGCGGCCGTTTCCCCGATCCCGTCCTTCACCGAGAGCGCTTCGACGCCGGGGAAGAACCGGCGGGCCTCGTCGGTGAACACCCGGTCACCCGACACGAACGCCACCGGCACTTTGTAGTATCCCGCCACGATCCCCGCCGTGCCGTACTCGCCCACCTCGCGCCCGTTCAGCCGGACGTGGCGCATTGCCAGGCTGTAGGTGTGGCCCATCACCGCGTCGGTCTGGTTGGCATTGCCGTGGAAGCCGATGAAGACGGCGGCGTCGAACGAGCCGTCGAGCCCTTCCACCATGCCCATTGGCTTGGGGCGGCCCGTGATCAGCGTGGCGCGGCGGTCAATCAGGTCGGCGCGCAGATTGGTGTGGCTGCCATGGGCGTCATTCACCACCACGTCGGTGGCACCGGCGTCGAACGCGCCGGCGATCGCCGCATTGGTCTCGGCCAGCATCAGGCCGCGAGCCCACTCGTAGTCGGCGCCGCCGGCTTGCGAGTGAGATACCACCCCGGCCACGCCTTCCATGTCGACGGCGATGTAGACCTTGAGTTTGGGCTGGGCGTGGGCCGGGCTCACCGTCGCGGCAACCAGGAGGGTAGCGATCGGGACTAACTGGAGGAGACGCATGGTGTCCGTTCGAGACAGGAAGGTATGGATCTACAGGAAGGGATGGGCCGGAGTCTAGCGCGAATCGGTGAGGTTGGCCAGCGACCCCTGCGGAGCATTCGGCTCCGTAGGAGAGCGCCGTCGCCCCGGCCCTGATCCCCGATGGCCCGTCGAGGTATCATTCATCATGCCAACAGCAATTCTGGTGTGTCGCCTTCTCCTGGGTCTGGCGCCCCAGCCAGGGCCCGCCGCCTGGGATACGGTTGCGGCAACGCTCAAGAGCGTTCCCACGGTCACCGCGGAATACCGCCGTTTTGCCTTCTCGCGAACAGATCTGTCCGTCATGATCGGCGATGTCCCGGTGGCTGCCGGGATTGCCCTGGGCGGTTGGGTGGGGTTCGTCGGCGGGCCGGACGACGCCATGGTGATTGGTGATCTGGTCGTGCTTCCCAGCGAGCTGCCGGCGGTCGCCGGGATATTGACGAGCCGGGGGATCGGCATGACGGCGGTCCACAATCATCTCGCGCGCGAAACCCCGGCGGTGCTGTACATCCATATCGTCGGAACCGGCCGCGCCGTCACGCTGGCGGCAGCGATCGACGCCGCGCTGAGCGCGACGGCCATTTCGAGGCCCGCGCGGGTGAACCCGCCCCAGCCACCCCAGCTCGATACGGCGATGGTGTTTACGGCCCTGGGCGTTCGGGGGCGGGCTTCCGGGCAGCTGGTCAACGTTTCAGCACAGCTGGTCGCCGGTCCGATCCGGGTCGACGGTCGGGATCTTCCGGCCAACCTTGCCGCCGCGAGTCCGATCAACCTCCAGCAGATTACCCCCGCGCGTGTGGTTGCCACGGGCGACTTTGCTCTCCTCTCGGGCCGGGCGTCAGCTGTGGTGACGGCGCTCGAGCGGAGCGGCATCGCGGTCACCGCGATTCACAGCCACTATCTCGCCTCGGAACCCGCGCTGGTGTTCATTCACTTCTGGGCGGATGGACCGTTGGCCGACATCCTTCGAGGCCTGCGCGCCGGGATCGATGCTGGTCGGTAGTCTCCTCGCCGCGACCTTGGCGGCAAGTGCGTTGGCACCATCGTTCCAGGATCCCCGGCCGGTCCCGCGCCTCAAGGCGGGGCGGGGCGCCGAGGAAATTGTCCTTGACGGCCGACTGATCGAACCGGTGTGGCAGACCGCCGATTCGATCAGTGGACTGACGCAGGTCGAGCCGGTCCAGGGCGGGGTGCCCTCCGGCCGCACCGTGGTCCGAGTCCTGGCCCATCCTCGGTACCTGATCGTCGGCATCACGGTCGCGAGCAAGCAGCCCCCGGTCGCCTTCGCCCGCGCCCGCGACGCCAGCCTGCGCGACGAAGATCATATCCGCCTGGTGTTCGATCCCTTCGGCGATGGACGCTCGGGTTATCTCTTTGCCGTCAATCCGCTGGGCGCCCGCTACGACGCGCTGGTCAGCAACCAGGGCGAAGGCGAAAACAGCAACTGGGACGCCCTCTGGGAAGCCGCCACATCTGTGAGCGATTCGGGGTGGTCGGTGGAGATCAGGATTCCGATCAAGAGCCTGTCCTTTCCGCCGGGCGCCGACCAGTGGGCGTTCAACGTCCAGCGCCGGGCCCAGGGCGCCCTGGCGACCGACCGCTGGGCTGCGCCGCGCCAGGACCAGCAGTTCGGCCGGACCTCGAACGCCGGCCTGCTGACCGGATTGCCCCGCTTCGACCTGGGCCAGGGACTCACGGCGCGGACCGCCGTGGTGGCGGGAGCGGCGCGGAGCGGGCCAGGCGTGTCGGCCGACGGCCAATTCGCTCTGAGCGCGGACATCGAGCAGCGACTCGGCGCCAACGTGCTCAGCACGCTCACGCTCAATACCGACTTCGCCGAAACCGAGGTCGATACCCGCCAGGCCAATCTGACCCGTTTCCCGCTCTTCTTCCCCGAGAAGAGGAAATTCTTTCTCGAGGGCAGCGATGTCTTCGAGTTCGGCCTCGGGACCCGGACCGATCTGATCCCGTTCTTCAGCCGCCGCATTGGTCTGTTCGGTGACGACCTGCGGGTGCCGATCCGGGTCGGCGCCAAGGTGAACGGCCAGGTCGGGTCCACCCGGGTCGGCGCCATCATCACCAGGACGGGAGGCGCCGACTCGGTACGGGGCACTGAGCTCGCGGTCTTTCGTCTCCGCCAGAACGTGCTGCACGAATCCTCGATCGGCGTCATCGCCACCGCCGGCGATCCGGCCGGCGGGTTCGGCTGGCTGGCCGGTGCCGATGCGACCTATCGCACCTCTCGTTTCCGGGGGAACAAGAACCTTCTCGTCGGCACCTGGTTCCTGGGGACCGATCGCCCCGGGGCCACCGGGGACCGGACCGCCGTGGGCGCCGTGATCGACTTCCCGAACGATCAGCTCGACATGTCGGCCAGCTGGAAGCGTTTGGGTGACGGGTTCGACCCTCCGCTCGGGTTCGTCCCGCGCCGCGGGGTGAATCTCTTCAGCGCCGGCGCCAACATCCAGCCGCGGCCGGGTCGGTGGGGGATCCGCCAGATGTTCTTCGAGAACCAGTTCACCCTGGCCACGGATCTGGCCGGGCGGTGGGAGTCGTACCAGTTGTTCATGGCGCCGGTCAACTGGCGGTTCGAGTCCGGGGACCGAATCGAATTCAACGTCGTGCCGCAGGGCGAACAACTCACGGAACCGTTCCCGGTCGCCGAGGGCGTTACCATCGCGCCGGGAGCGTACCGGCTCATCCGCTACCGGGCCGAAGTTGAGTTTGCCGCCCGGCGCCGGGTCAGTGGCCAGCTGACCTGGCGGTTCGGGGGCTTTTACGGCGGGCACCTCAACCAGTTCGAGGTCCAGGCCGGTTGGCGGCCCACGAGCGCGCTGGCGATCGAACTGAACGGGTCCCACAACCGGGGCCGTCTGCCGGAAGGGGCGTTCAACACGACGGTGGCCGGAACCCGGGTCCGCTACAACGTGTCACCCAATCTGTCCTTCAACAGTTTGATCCAGTACGACAGCGACACCCGCACGGTCGGCAGCAATAGCCGGATTCGCTGGATCATGTCCCCGACTGCCGAACTGTTCGTCATCTACAACCACAATGTTCAGGACCGGTTCGACCGCTGGTCCTTCGATTCGAATCAGTTCCTGACCAAATTCCAGTACTCCTTCCGCCGCTGAGCCATCGCATGACCGACCGCATTGATCCGGCCTCCGGGCTGGCCCGGACCATCGGCCCGTTCGGCCTCGCCTCGAGCGTCATCAACGTCACCATCGGCTCGAGCATCTTCATCTTCCCGGCGATCGTCGCCGGCTCGCTCGGGGCGGCGGCGATCCTCGCCTATCTCGTGGCCGCCCTCGCCATGGGCCTGATTGCGCTCTGCTTCGCGGAATCGGGGAGTCGGGTGACGCGGGCCGGGGGCGCCTATGCCTACGTCGAGACGGCATTCGGGCCGTTCGCGGCCTGGATCGTGGGCCTGCTGATTTATCTCGGCGTCCAGCTGATCGCGTCGGCGGTGGTCGGATCGGTGTTCGTGCGCTCGCTGTCGGTGCTGATGCCCGGTGTGGCGTCGGGCCTGCCCCGGGCCCTGCTCCTCGTGGCGATATATTCAGTCTTCGCGGCCATCAACGTTCGCGGCGGCGCCCGGCTTGGCGCCAAGGTGGTCGAGGGCGTCACCCTCGTGAAACTGACGCCGCTGGTCGTCCTGGTGCTGATCGGTCTGGTGGCCTACCGGCCGGAGTTCGTGAGGTGGGACGCGATGCCACCGGCGGCGGACGTCGCCCGGATGGCGATGCGGCTGCTCTATCTGTTCGCGGGCCTCGAGGCGGTGCTGTCGGTGAGCGGGGAACTCCGCGATCCGTCGCGGACCGTGCCCCGCGGTGTCCTGGGCGGGCTCGCGGTGGTCACGGTGATCTATCTCGGCCTTCAGTTCGCGGCCCGCGGGTTGCTCGGTCCGGAACTGCCGAGTCATACCCAGGCCCCGCTGGCGGACGCGGCGGAAGTGGTGCTGGGTTCGCCGGGCCGGACCCTGATGTTGCTGGCGGCGGTGATTTCGACCCTGGGCTTCCTCAGCGCCGATATGCTGGCCTCGCCGCGCACCTTGTTCGCCATGGCGGCGGCCGGGCGTCTGCCGCGGGGGATCGCGGCCGTGCACCCCCGTTTCGGATCGCCGGCGGTGGCGATCGTCCTGCATGCCGCGCTCGCCCTCATCCTGGCAATCCTGGCCGACTTCGACACTTTGACGGCGCTGGCCTCGAGCGCGCTGCTCCTGATCTATCTGCTCTGCTGCTCAGCCACCCTGGTGCTGCAGTACCGAAAGGTCGGGGCGGATACCGTCGCCTTCAGGCTTCCGGCCGGTCCGGTGATTCCACTGGCCTCCCTGGCACTGGTCGTCTATCTCACGACGACCCTTACCATCCGGGAGATCGTGGCCGTGGCGGTCGTGGTGGCCGGAGCCGGCGTGGCCTACCTTGTCTCCCACCGTACGGTGCCGCCGGCCGCCTAACGTCGGATCGGGACGTCCAGCACGCTCGGGTGATCCCGGTCGTGGAGCAGAGTGATGTGGGCCGTTCGTGCGTCCTTCCGGGTCTCCCGCGCCACCACACCCCCGCTGTTGAAGTTCTGCTGCAGTTCCAGCCCGTTCGGTGAATGGAGGAACAGCCGGAGCCGGCTTCCCTTCGCGATCCGGCGGGCAAACCAGTTGAAGTGGGTGAAGCGATAGGGCAGCGCCACGCCCGGCGGAACCAGCGTCTCCTTGCGGTCCGATTCCCGGTACCGGGCCCGAAGCAGCGTGCTGGCAAGCAGGATACTGCCGCCGTCCGGCGCCACTTCGTACAGCAATGCTTCGAAATCGGTGTCGGGGACGTCGAGCGCCAGCCAGGCGGCGAGGCTCACTTCCCCGGCGACCTCGGTCTCTTCCGCGAAGGGCTCGGTGTGGTAGACCACGCCGTTGCCCCGGTTGTTGAGCACCCGGGTGGGGTCGACGAACGACAGCGCCGAGGGGTGCGTCACGTCGCCGGGATCGGGAGGATCGAGCGGATTGTAGGTCCAGGTATCCGGATCGGAGCGAACCGGCGCCGTGCGATCGAGCCGGCCACCGCCGAACGCGTCCCCGGCCCGGCCGCCGGCCGAGTTGAGGAAGTAACTCCGCCGTTCGGTGGCCACGGCCTCGAGGCTGTCGGCGTAGCGCCAGAACTCGCCGTTGGCGCCCGCGACATAGTAGGCGACCCGGTTCTTGAGAAAGGCCGGTCGCGTGCCCACGCCGCGCAAGGTCCAGTCGTACCATTCCTTGTGGAGCTGGTGGATGTTCACCATGGCTCCTGGCCCGAACTGAACCCCGTTCACCTCGCGGGTCGGCACCCGGGTGCCGCCGTGATCCCATGGGCCGATCACCAGCCAGATGTTGTCCCGCTCCGCCGGCGAGGCGGACTCGAGGAACTTGCGGTAGTGGGTGAGGGTGCCGAGCTGGTCGCCGTCGTAGGCGCCGGTGATGGTGAGGATCGGCTGGGTCATCCGGGCGTACTGCGCCGGCGTCGGCGAAATCTGGTCCCAGTAGCTTCCCGGCACCGGATTGGCGAGCCACTTCTGGAATACCGTGGTCCGGTTCCCGGCGACGCTGTCCAGCGCCTGGAACGGCAGCCCCTCGCGCCGGAGGATTCGGGCGTAGCTTGCCCACTGCGCCATGGCGCCGAAGATCTGGGCCTGGGCCGTATGGCCCGAGGTGAAGGTCAGCCACTGGGGCAGGTAGGTCGAGTAGATGTTGCCAACCATCGGGAAGTCGACGCCGAGGTAGGAGGGCGCCACCGGTACGACGGTGGCCAGGTGGGGCGGCATCTCCTTGATCGTGGCCCACT
>JANMXA010000059.1:0-3226 GCA_031394255.1 Gemmatimonadota bacterium | reverse complement strand
CGGCCCGCCGTCGGTGGGCAGGAGCGCGAGCTGATTGACCTTGTCCTTCCGGGTGACCACCAGAGTCACTACGCTCGAACGGACCGAGGTATTCGGAATTCAGGCCGTCAGAGAGATGTCGAACGGCTCTGCGGGTTGATGGAGCGTTTCGCCAAGCCCGACACCAAGGTGGGCGCCCCCCATCCGGCCTTCGGTTCGATGACCCGGGAGTCGTGGGGGATATTGGCCTATAAGCACATCGACCACCATCTACGGCAGTTCGGGGCGTAGCGCCTCCAATCGCAGTTTTCTGCTCTTGATCGCCGGCCTCCCAGTTTCGAGCTTGGGAGATGCCGCCGAAATCCTTACTCCTGCAAGCCGTCCGTGACCGGATCAAGTATCGTCGTCTAAGCCCGCGAACCGAGCAGGCGTACACGAGCTGGATTGTCCGGTTCATCCGGTATCACCGGCTTCGCCACCCGGCCACCATGGGGGCCGCCGAGGTGGCCGCCTACCTCACTCATTTGGCCGCCGAGAAGCAGGTGTCGGCCGGAACCCAAACCCAGGCGCGGAGCGCCCTGATGTTCCTGTATCACGAGGTCCTGAAGAGCGATCTTGGTGACCTGGGTGAGTTCACCTGGGCCCTTCCCACGTCGCGTTTGCCGGTGGTTTTGAACCACGCCGAGGTTGCGGGGCTGTTGGGACAACTCGAGGGCGCCATGTGGATCATTGGGTCGTTTCTCTACGGTTCCGGGCTCCGGCTCTTGGAGTGCTTGACGCTCCGGGTCAAGGACATCGATCTCGACCGGGGCGAGATCAAGGTTCGGGCCGGCAAGGGGAACAAGGATCGGATTACGATGATCCCTGATGCGGTCAAGCCGAAGTTACAAAAGCATTTGGCGGTGGTCAGGCTGATTCATCAGCGCGACGCGGGGGCCGAGATCGGGGTTGTGTTACCCGGGGCGCTCGGCCGAAAATACCCCCGAGCCGATCGGGAGTGGGCTTGGTACTGGGTGTTTCCGGCCCATCGAACCTATCGCGACGTGGCCACCGGCAACCATCGGCGTCATCATCTTCACGAGTCGGCGGTCCAGCGGACCATCAAACGGGCGGTCTTTGGCGGCGGGGATCCCGAAGCGGGCCACCTGCCACACTCTGCGCCACTCCTTTGCGACCCACCTATTGGAGTCGGGTTACGACATTCGGACCGTCCAGGAACTCCTTGGTCACTCGGACGTGAGCACGACGATGATCTACACCCATGTCCTGAACCGGGGCGGGCGGGGGGTGTTGAGCCCGATGGACGCCCTGGTTGGCGGCCGGGGGGGGGCGAAGCGGGAATAAAGAGATATCTTGCTTGGCAAGCTGTGTTTGGGGCGTCGGGCGGCCCTGCCCGCCGCATACAACAAAGTTATACCGCGTCGCTCGCGGAGCGACCCTTCGGGGTCCGCGCGACATGTTGCTGGAGCCCAGCCGAGTCTCTACTCTTCAACGTGTCCGCCACGCCCTGAGGCCAAATGACCCCGACCACCCGAGACCAGGTCCTCGAAGTCATCAAGACGCTGCCGCCTGAAACCTCGGTCGAAGAGGCGATGGAGCGGCTGTATTTCCTTGCCAATATCGAAGCGGGGCTGCGGCAGGTCGAGACCGGCCAAGTCCTTTCCCACGAAGACGTTAAGCGGCGCCTGCTGGGTCGGTCGTGACGCGAGTTGTCTGGACTTTGCGGGCCGTCGAGAACATTGAGGAGATCAAGGCCCACATTGCCGGCAGTTCACCCCGGTATGCCGCGCTTCATGTGGAGCGACTTTTCGCCGCCGCCGATCACCTCCAGCGGTTCCCCGAGTCGGGCAGAGTGGTTCCGGAGCTTGACCGCGCCGACATTCGCGAGGTGATTGAGGGCTCGTATCGCATTGTCTATCTCGTCGCCCCAGGTGTTGTTCACGTTCTGACCGTGTTTCACGGGGCGCGGCTCTTCCCGGCCGGGGACGCGGTATAACAAGGAATTGGAGCCGACGGTCGCCTGCGGCGCCCGCAGCTCAATTCCAGGCCGTTAGACGGCCTCGCTAATAGCCAGGGATTGATGACTCGAGAGCCACAACCGGAGCTCACGCTTCGTATCGTAATCGAGGACCCGGTACCCGGGGTCCGAATGTGCCTCCAGCGAGGTCGGGCCGACCTCGTCGAACCAACGGGCGTGACGCCGTCGGCCGTTGTATTCGACTTCTCGGTCCGGCTGGGTGCCACCAGACCGGGCGGCGCCCGAGCCTTCCTCGGTCCGTTCACCCAGGGGCCACCGGCGGGACGGTTCGTGTACGTCAACTCCGGTCGACGTGCGGGGCAGGCGGAGTCCTGCTGGGACCGCAGGGCAAAAATACCGCTGTCCCAGATTCCCCCAAGCCAGGTTGAGGCTGCCCTTTCCGGTGGCACGGCAAGGTTGGAGGTGCGCATCCTGGGGCGAGCCCAGGACGGCGGTCCGGTGTGTGCGTCGGTGAAGCTGCCGGCGCCCGGGTGGCGCCTGAGCCGACATTCGGCCGTCTAACCCGCGGTTGCAAGCGGACAGGCGCCCGACGCGCCGGTTTGACAAGGCGCGGCCGCGCCCCGATGTTGATCGGTGGGCGGCGCGGCCGCTTGGTCCCGTGCGGCGCCTGCCGTTGAACCGCAATCCGTTAGGCCGCGTCCGAACATCTTGCCAAGGAGAGAGCCGTGCCCGTAATCTCGGCGTTCCTTGGCATCGTGATCCGGATGTACTACCAGGAGCACGAGCCGCCCCACTTTCATGCCGAACACCGCGGCGAGCAGGCCACGTTCACGTTCGACGGCCTCCTCCAGACTGGGGCCATCCGGTCCAAGCGAGCTCGCCGGGCCATCGCCACCTGGGCGCTCCTCCACCGTCGGGAGCTGGAGGCCAACTGGACCATGATGAAATCCGGCCGGCCCCTTGAGCGAATCGAGCCCCTCCAGTAGCGTTCAGCATGTCCTTCCTTCCGGCCGTAGTCCGTGCGCAGTACAGAGGCGCCTATCGGATCCATCTCGTCTTCAACGATGGCGCTGAGGGCACGGTAGCCTTCCGTCGCTGGCTAAAGGGCCCCGTCTTTGGGCCGCTCCTGGACCTCGACTATTTCCGCCGTTTTTTCGTCGATGGCGCCACGGTCGCGTGGCCGAACGGGGCGGATATCGCGCCCGAGACCCTGTACGCCGCCACCGTTGCGAAGACGCGGCCTAACAAGAGCTTGCAGCTGTCGAAGGC
>JANMXA010000058.1:0-6819 GCA_031394255.1 Gemmatimonadota bacterium | reverse complement strand
ACCTTCCACACCCGGACCACATCCAAGTTCTACGGAGACGGGTACGCGGTCGAAGATCCGAAGAACAAGTAATGGCTGACACCGAATCCCCCGGGCTGGTCCGTGCTCTGGGGGTGTGGGATGTGGTCGGCATCACCGCGGGCACCATGCTCGGCTCCGCGATCTTCGTCGCGGCCGCGTATGTCCCGCGCGACGTGCCCCATCCGACCCTGGTGCTGCTGCTCTGGGTCGTGGGCGGGCTGATCGCGATTGCCGGTGCTCTGAGCTACGCCGAGCTGGGGGCGATGTTTCCCGCGGCGGGCGGACAGTACGAGTACCTCAAGCGGGCCTTCGGTCCGCTCTGGGGATTCCTCTTCGGGTGGACGTCGCTGGTGGCGATCCAGTCCGGCGGGATCGCGTACCTCGCGGTGGCGTTCGGTGACTATCTCGGCGCCTACATCCCGTATTTCTCGTCGAAACACGTGCTCGCCACCATCGCCCTCGGACCATGGACGTGGGAGCCAAACACGGCCCAGTTGGCCGGCGTACTTTCGATCGTCCTGCTGTCCCTGGTGAATTATTTCGGGGCCAGGCAGGGTGCGCTGGTCCAGACCTTCCTGACGGGCGTCAAAGTCCTGTCCGTTATCGGCCTCATCGGATTCGGACTGCTGGCACCCGCCAAGGCGTCACCCGACTGGTCGGCGCCGCTCCCGCCCGGGAACCTGCTGGCGGTGATGGGCCTCGCGCTGGTGGCGATCCTCGGCAACTTCGACGGGTGGTACCAGGCCACGTTGTCCGCCGGTGAAATCCGCCGGCCCGAGCGGAACCTTCCGTTAGGCATGATCGGCGGAACCGTTCTGGTCGGCGTGTTGTATCTGCTTGTGAACCTGGTCTACTTCCGGGCCATGCCGCTGGCCGCCATCGGCACCGCCACCAAGATCGGCGAGGAGGCCACCGCCGCGCTGCTCGGTCCGGCGGCCGGCCGGCTGCTGGCGCTGGCGGTCCTGGTGTCGATCTTCGGGTGCATCTCGTCGAGCATCATCGGCGCCTCCCGGCTTGGCCTCCCGATGGCTGAGGATGCCCCGACTCTCCGCTGGCTGACCCGGATTCACCCCACCTACCGGACGCCGACCACCGGGATCCTCACTCTGGCCGTCTGGTCCTCGTTGCTGGTCCTGTCCGGGAGCTACGAGCAACTGTTCAATTACTCGGTGTTTGCGAGCCTCATTTTTCACGCCATCACCGGGTTCGCGGTGTTTCGCCTGCGGCGGACCCGTCCCGATGAGCCCCGCCCGTACCGGGTGTTCGGGTATCCCTGGGTGCCGGCGCTGTTCACGCTGGCGATGCTTGGCCTGGTGTTGAATTCACTCAGAGAAAATCCCGGCGCCTCGCTGCTCGGCGTCGGGCTCGTGGTCCTTGGCGTCCCCCTCTTCTTCTGGCGGCGCCGGTCCGGTGCCCAGCCGCCTGGCCGATAACCGCCCAACTCCTGGAGTGCCGATGACCGCTGCGGCGAAACCATCGACCGGCCGCTGGCCCGCCTACTACACCGTCGTGCTGCTCTGCTTCGCGGCGGTCTTCATCTCGTACATCGACCGGACCAACATCTCGGTCGCCTCGATCGCCATGAAGGAGCAGTTCGGCTGGACCGAGACCACGAAAGGACTGGTCCTCTCGTCATTCTTCGTGGGGTACCTTGCCCTGATGCTGGTGAGCGGGGCGCTCGCCAACCGGTTCGGCGGCCTGATCGTGCTCGGCGTGGCCGTGGTGTGGTGGTCGCTCTTTACAGCGCTCACGCCGCCGGCCGCGCTGATCTCGCTCCCCGCGCTGATCGGCGCCCGGGTGGCCCTCGGTCTCGGCGAGGCGGCCGTGTTTCCGGCCTCGATCAACATGATCGGCCGGTGGGTCCCGGCGGAAAAGCGCTCTCGCGCCGTGGCGCTCTTCGCCAGCGGGCTCTCGATGGGAACCCTGGTGGCGCTGCCGGTCACCGGCTGGCTGGTCCGGGACTACGGCTGGCCGATGCCGTTCTACGCCTTCGGCGCGGTCGGCATCGTCTGGGCGGTGCTCTGGTTTGGCAACGTGTCGAATGGCCGGGGCGTACCGGAAGAGGCCGGTTCCGGACCCAAGGCCATTCCTTGGAGCCGGATCGCTTCGACCCCCGCCGTCTGGGCCATCGTCGCCACCCACTTTGCCCATAACTGGGGGCTCTACCTGATGCTCGCGTGGTTGCCGAGCTACTTCAAGGCGACCTTCGGTGTCTCGCTTGCGAGTGCAGGCCTGCTGTCGGCCGCTCCGTGGCTGGTGAGCTTTCTGATGTCCAACGTGGCGGGCCACCTGGCCGACCGACTCCTCGCCTCGGGCTGGAAGACGACCCGCGTCCGCAAGCTGATGCAGGGTCTGGGTCTCCCGGGCGGCGCCGTCTTCCTGTTCCTGCTCCAGTTTGCCGGGTCCCCCACCGTGGCGGTGCTGATCATGTGCGGGGCCACCACCATGCTGGCGTTCTGCATGGCGGGGTTCGCCCCCAACAGTTTCGATGTCGCGCCGCGCTATGCTGACGTGGTCTGGAGCCTGAGCAACACCTTCGCCACCCTGCCCGGCGTCGCGGGCGTCTACATCACGGGCTGGCTGGTGGATCAGACCGGGAGCTACCGGGCGCCGTTCCTGCTCACCGCCGGGATCTACCTGGCGGCGGCGGTGGTCTATGCGGTGTTCGGATCGGGCGAAAAACAGATCGACTGATCGGCCTAACGTTCGTACAGGGTGGCGTAGTCGCGGAGCCGCCGCACGATCCACGGCGTGAGCTGATCCCACGAGAACCGGAACGTCCAGTTGCCCGACTGGCGTCCGGGGAAGTTCATCCGGGTCTCGCTGCCGAGGCCCAGCACGTCCTGCATCGGGATCAGGGCTGTGTCCGCCACCGATGCCATCGCGGCGCGGATCAGGCTCCAGTGCATCTCCCGGCCGTCGGTGCCCAGATACCGTTTCGCCTGGTCCTTCTCCCGGGTCACCGCCTCGGCGGCGCGGGTGGAGTCGCCCTCGCCGGTGGATTCCCACCAGCCGACGGTGGTGTCGTTGTCGTGGGTCCCGGTGTAGACCACCCGTTCCCGAGGGAAGGTGTGGGGCAGGAATGTGTTGGGCTCCCCGGTGGTCGAGAAGGCGAACTGCAGGATGCTCATCCCCGGGAATCCCAGTTGTTCCCGCAGCAGTTCCACTTCCGGGGTAATAAGGCCGAGGTTCTCCGCGATGATCGGGAGCGGGCCCAGCGCGGCGGTGATCGCGTCGAACAGCTCGGCACCCGGGCCTTTCACCCAGCGTCCGTTCTCCGCCGTGGCGTCGGTAGCCGGTACTTCCCAGTAGGACTCGAAGCCCCGGAAATGATCGATCCGGACCAGGTCGAAGAACTCGAAGGCACTCCGCATCCGGCGGATCCACCAGTCGTAGCCCCGGGCTGCCATCTCGTCCCAGTCGTAGATCGGGTTGCCCCAGAGCTGGCCGGTGGCGCTGAAGTAGTCGGGTGGCACCCCCGCCTGGACCAGGGGGCGTCCCTCGGCGTCGAGCTTGAACAGCGACCGATTGGCCCAGGCATCGGCCGAGTCGTGGGCGACGTAGATCGGGACGTCGCCCATGAGAGAGATGCCGCGGTCCCGAGCGGCCTGCCGCAGGGTATCGAACTGGGCGAAGAACAGGGCCTGCTCCCGCCGGTACTGCTCGATTTCCAGGGCGAGCTTCGAACGCCATCGGTCGAGGGCGGCCGGATCGCGAAGCGCCGCTCCAGGCTCCCAGTCGGTCCAGGCCACGCCGCCATGGGCGTCCTTCAGGGCCATGAAGAGGGCGTAGTCCTCGAGCCACCAGCCCTGTCTGGCCACGAAGGCGTGATAGCTGTCGTCGGGGACCAGGGCGGCGATTGCCTCGCGGAGGAGGGCTCGTTTGTGGGAGATGACCCGCGGGAAGTCCACCGTATCGGCCGGCGAGTCGCCCGCTTCACCGGGGAGGTGCACCAGGAGCGGGTTCCCGGCGAACGCGGAGAAGCACTGGTAGGGCGAGTTGCCGTAGCCGGTGGGGCCCAGGGGCAGCATCTGCCAGATCTTCATCCCGGCGTCGGTCAGGAAGTCGAGGAATCGGTGGGCATCCGGGCCCAGGGCTCCGATCCCGTGGGGACCGGGGAGCGACGTCGGGTGGAGCAGAATGCCGGCGGACCGTGGGATGCCCATGGGGATGGGGGGTGAATATAGCCCGGGGCGATCCCGGCCCGGCCCCGTTGGCCCCCCCCGTTCCCTCCCATCCCATCGGGAGGTAGCTTTCCCGGTGGCCCCCGACCGGGGCCTTTCCCCAACAATTCGCGGAGGTTGTATGGCGCGTCGGTGGTCCTCGTTGGTTGGTGGTATCGCCCTGGTGGCCACGTTGTCCGGCCGGGCCGTTGGTCAGACTCAGACCATGCTCGACCTCAACACAGCGACCAGAGAGCAGCTGGTGGCATTCAAGGGCATTGGGGCGGCCTACGCCGACAAGGTGATCGTCGGCCGGCCGTACAAGATGCGGAGCGAGTTGGTGGCGCGGAAGATCATGCCGGCCACGGAGTACCTCAAGATCAAGAAGATGCTGACGCCGACGTCGAATGATGCGGCCGAGGCGGCGTTGAACAACATGCCGGCGCCCGCCGGTCCGCCCAAGGACGCCGAGGGCCGCCTGAACATCAACAGCGCGAGTGCCGCGGATCTGGCTGCGCTGCCGAGCATCGGGCAGGGGTATGCCGACAAGATCGTCAAAGGACGGCCCTACTCGTCGTTCTCGGACATGGTCAAGCGGAACATCATTCCCGCCGCCGCGCTGAACCGGGCCCGGGCCCGGCTGTTCATTCAGTAAGCCGGAACGAACCGCAGGAAACGAAGAAGGGGCCGGCTCAATGAGCCGGCCCCTTCTTCGTTGTCATACCCTTGGGTCGGTCTACTTGATCACGTCGATCGAGAGCCCGCGGTTGAACACCGTCGACGACCCCGGGGTGTACAGCAACGCGCTGTAGCACGGATCGGTCGTAGTCATCGGCGTGTTCAGATACCAGAGCTGAACCTGCCGATTGTGCGGCGTAAACACCTTCAGGACGAACCAGATCGTGGCCGTGCTGGCCTGCTGCGGGACCGGAGCCAGGAATCGGAACGTCGCCGGCACCTGGTTTCCGTTCCCGGGGAGAAGGACCCCACCGATGGCCAGGCCCAGCAGCTTGCCAGTGGGGGTGCCAAGTCGAGCCTCGAGGGTGCCGAGGGAAATCGACCAGAACGGCAATGTGTTCTTGAGCGACAGCCGCAGGGTGACCTTCTTGAACGCGCCGGGCGGTGCCTTGATGCTCATCGATCCGACGTCGGCCTTGGCGTTGGGCGCCGGTCCGGCCGGCGGTGCTGCGCAGGCGTACAGCGACCCGGTGTTCACCGCCGTAGCTGCGAAGACCGCGTCCTGATAGCCGGGAATGGTGGGGACCACGCCGGACGCATAGAGGCTGGCGACGGCGTTGTTGGCGCCGAAACCGACTTGCCACGACGTCGCCTGCGCCAGACCGGCCGCATTGGTCGCAGTCGAGCTTGGCGCCAGGGCGCCGCCATTGGCGGTCGTGGCACTCCAGTAGACGGTCTGGCCCGCGACCGGGTTGCCGAAAATGTCGGCGACGAGCACCTGGGGCGCCGGCGCCATGGTGGCCCCGAACGCGAACCCGCTGCCATAGTCAAAGGACTGGGCCGCCACGCCGCCCATGTAGGTCCTGATCGTGCCTAGCGCTCCCGGGGTGATCGTGATCGGAGTGGTCGCCGGCGAGGTCAGGCTGCCGGAGGTGAACTGCAGCGTCCGGTTGCCCGTCGCCCCGTCGATGCGGAGATCGGTAAAGGTCCCCACACCATTCACCGTCGGAATGGATGTGGTGCCTGCCAGCGTCGGCGATCCGGACGCGAGCAGCGCGGTCACGTTCGACGCGGTGGTGACTGGGTTCCCGAACTGGTCCTGAACCGTGACGATCGGCTGGACCGCGAACGGCGAACCCGCCGGGGCCGAAGCCGAGGGCTGCCGGCTGATCACCAACTGGGTCGCCGGGCCGGCCGAGACGTCGATCGTTCCGGTCGGCGCCGAGGTGAGCAGCGTCCCGGCGGGCGAGGTGAATTTGAGGGTCCGAGGCCCCGTCGCGCCGTTGATCTGGAGATCGGTGAATGTCGCGACGCCGCCGACCGCGTTGACGGACAGGGTGCCGGCGAGGGTCGGGCTGCCACTCGCCAGGCTGGCCGTGACCGCCGCCGCCGAGTTGACGACGTTCCCGTACTGGTCCTCGATGGTTGCCGCCGGCTGGGTGCCGATGGCCACGCCGGCCTGGGCCGTGGCCGAGGGTTGGGTCGTGATCTCGAGCTGGCTCGCCACACCCGGCGTGAGCTGCAGCGTGCTGGTCAGCGGCTGGGTGATGCCGGTGAAGCTGAAAGCCAGCGTCTGCTGGACGCCGGCGAACTTGCCGCCGACCGAGAGGTTGGTGAAGGTGGCCAGACCGTTGGCGTCGGTGGTGACCGGCGCCGTGAAGGCCGCCGTTCCACCGCCGGCCGTGACGGCTACCGCGATGTTGATCCCGGCCGTGTAGACCTCGTTGCCCAGGGCATCGAGCAGCTGGACGGACGGTTGCTGGCCGAAGGCCACACCGGCGCCGGCCGTGGTCGACGGCGTCTGGACGAAGGCCAGTTGGGTCGGCAAGCCGGCGGCCGACTTGACCAGCCAGTTGAGCGAATTGCTGCTGCTGGTGCCGTCCTGCGCGACGACGGTGACCAGCGACACGTTCGGGAAGTTGAGCGTGCTCGGGTCGAACGTGGCCGACAGGTTGGC
>JANMXA010000057.1:0-1664 GCA_031394255.1 Gemmatimonadota bacterium | reverse complement strand
AGCTGAGAGAGCGATTCTGGCATGGTTTTCAAATCCCTGTCAAATACTCGGCTATCTCGTTGTTCACTGTCCGGGTTGGTGCCGCTGCTTGCTGCCTGGGCGCCGCTGCATTCAGCGAAGACATCGAATGTAGCATGCTTTTTGACGATCGGTCAAACGCCCCGATAGAAACTCAACTCATGCCGCAGGTGTCGCCGCACTCCGCTGTGTCGACGCCAACGCGAGCGCGACGGCAGCGCAGCAGGCTTCCGGATCGTCGGCGCTCAACACCTTCTCAACCTGCCCGGCCCAGCGCATGGCATCGGTTCTCAGCACGCGTTGCTTGATCGAAGCGATCTGCGACGGGTGCATCGAGAAGCTTCGCAAGCCGATGGCCAGCAGCAGTTCCGTGAATGCGGGGTCGCCCGCCATCTCGCCGCACACACTCACGCCCTTGCCTGCGGCGTGGGCTTGTCGGATCGTCTGTGAAAGCAAACCCAGAACCGCGGGGTGCCACGGGTCGTAGAGGTGCGCGACAGCTTCGTCGGCCCGGTCGATCGCCAGCGTGTACTGAATGAGGTCGTTCGTGCCCACTGACACAAAGTCGAAGTAGCGCAGGAACGTCGGCAGCACGAGTGCTGCAGCCGGCACTTCGATCATCGCGCCGACCTGCACAGCGGTGAACGCGCGGCCGGCCTCTGTCAGTTGCTGTTTCGCCCGTGTCAGCGCTTCCAGCGTGTGCAGCACTTCGCTGAGGTGCGCCACCATCGGAATCAACAGCTTGACCTGCCCATAGGCGCTGGCGCGAAGGATCGCCCGCAGCTGCTGCCGAAACATGCCGGGCTCGGACAGGCTCCAGCGGATCGCTCGCAGGCCCAGCGCCGGGTTCAGCGCGTGTTCGTGGCGCAGTTCGTTGGCCGACATGCGGTCGAGCGGTTTGTCGGCCCCGATGTCGACCGTGCGAATCGTCACCGGCAGCCCCTTCATCGATTCGACGGCGGCCCGGTAGGCTTCGAATTGTTCGTCTTCTCCGGGCAGCTCACCGCCACGGTTCATGAAGAGAAACTCGCTGCGGAACAGCCCCACCCCCACAGCACCGGCCTCCAGCGCCGCCGCCGCATCGCCGGGCATTTCGATGTTGGCGAGCAGTTCCACCTTTTCGCCATCCAGCGTGACGGCCGGCGTGTGCCGCAGCCGGGTCAGGCGCTCGCGGCCGAGCTCGCTCTGGCGCTGCCGGAACCGGTATTCCTCGAGCACGATCGCAGACGGGTCGACGATCACGATGCCGGCGTCGCCATCGATCACTACCCAGTCGTCCTGGCGGATGATCCGGCTCGCTTCGCGAGCGCCGACGACGGCCGGAATGTCCATGCTGCGCGCCACGATCGCGGTGTGCGAGGTCTTGCCGCCGACGTCGGTGATGAACCCGGTGAAAACACTGCGCTTGAACTGCAGCATGTCGGCCGGCGCGATGTCGTTCGCAACCAGCACCAGCGGGTCTTCGCCCGCGAAGTCACGCGCGCGCACCCCGGGCGCCGGCGCATACGACGACACGCTCACCGGCGCCACCAAACACTGGATTCGCGAGCGCCACTACAACGCCGAATGGGCGCTGTCGGCGCAGCTCGAGGTGCTGGCGCGCCAGTTCGACGAGATGGAAGACGAGTACCTGCGCGAGCGCAAGG
>JANMXA010000056.1:0-37041 GCA_031394255.1 Gemmatimonadota bacterium | reverse complement strand
GCCGACGACTGTTGCCTCCTGCGGCTCGATGTTCGCCTCGCGAGCGGGGCGGGGCGGGCCCGGTTCGGGGTGGGGTACACTGTCCGCCTCGAACTGGGGTACCTCGACCGCCTCGGCAACGCTCCGACCTGGACCACCGTCTGGGCCGGCCGCATGGTCTCCAACATCGTGGAGCGCCAGGAACTGACCGACGGGCTCCGGTTCGCGGCCCGGGAGCTGGTGGGGGATTTCGTGGACCTCTACCGGGAGCATTTCCCCCGCCGCTGACGCCCCAGCCGGCCCCGGACCGGTCCCGCCTTGCCGGATGGTTTTGCATCCGATATTGTATACAGGCCTCCCAAGACGAACCGACCATATGAATCGCCTGCTGCTTCCGGGTTTCGCCGGCCTCCTGCTCGTTGCCCCCGTCCTGTCCCGGGTCGCCGACCCCGAGCCGGCGGCGATCGACAAGATCTTTGCCCAGTATGATCACACCAACACGCCGGGCTGCGCACTGGGCGTGTTCCGGGGTGGGCAGGTGGTCTACAGTCGCGGGTACGGGATGGCCGACCTGAACCAGGGCATCCCGATCTCGCCCCGGACGGTGTTCTACATCGCCTCGACCTCGAAGCAGTTCACGGCGATGAGCATCGCGCTGCTGGCCGAGCAGGGGAAGATTTCGCTCGACGATCCGATCCGGAAATGGGTTCCGGAACTGCCGGCCTACGCCGACCGGATCACCGTCAATCATCTGGTCCACCACACCAGCGGGATTCGCGATTATCTCGGGCTGTGGGGCATGTCGGGCCGGTCCACCGCCGACGAGATCCCCGAAGAGGTGGCCTTGGACCTGATTCGGCGCCAGAAGGCGACGGACTTCGACCCCGGCAGCCGGTATTCGTACTCGAACTCCGGGTACTTCCTGCTCTCCGTTATCGTCAAGCGGGCGAGCGGGCAGAGTCTCCGGCAGTTTGCCGAGGCGAACATGTTCCGGCCCCTCGGCATGACGTCGACCCACTTTCACGATCGCAATACCGAGATCGTTCCGAACCGGGCCGAAGGCTATCAGCCAAGCCCGGCCGGCGGCTTCGACATTGTGCGGACGAGCTTCGCGGGCGTCGGCGACGGTGGGCTGCTGACCTCGGTGCAGGACCTGCAGCGCTGGGATGAGAACTTTTTCGGCAACAAGATGGGATCAAGGGGACAGGCGCTGGTTGACCAGGTCTACACACCCGGTCGCCTGAACGACGGTACTGTGCAGACCTACGCGTTCGGATTGATGCCGCGGACCTATCGGGGGCAGCCGGCCGTCGATCACGGCGGCTCGTTCATCGGGTTCCGGGCCGACCTGCTTCGGTTTCCGAAGCAGCATTTCTCGGTGGCGATTCTCTGCAACGACTACACGGCCGCTCCCGAGCGCATGGCCGAGCAGGTCGCGGACCTGTACCTGGCCAGTGAGCTGGCTCCGGTCGAGGGGTCGAAGGATTCCGGGGCGGGGGGCGCCACGGTAGCGGCAGGCCGACCGGATCGCTGGGCGGGCCGGTACGAACTCATGCCGGGGGCGATCGCCGAGGTGACCCGGGAGGGCGCGGGGCTGTCTCTGGCGGCGTTCGGCACCAAGGTGCCCATGGTGCCTGTCAACGACTCGACCTTCGACATCTCGCTCGGGTCGGCGCGGATCGAATTCCGAACCACCGCCGCGGGCCCGGCGCTCACCTCGGCCGCATTCGGGATCACCGATCCGTCTCCCCGGCTTGGCGAAGCGCCCAAACTCACCGCGGCGACATTGGCGGAGTACGCCGGCCGCTACCGGAGTGACGAGCTGGATACCTGGTCGGTGGTCGAGGCCCGCGGCGATACCCTGCGGGCGCGGATGCGCTGGGGCGATTGGCAGATCCTGAGTCCGATGGCGAAGGACCGGTTCACGATCCCGGGCCTCCGGGCTGAGTTCGACCGTGACAAGGCGGGACGGATCGCCGGGTTCCGGATCAGCGCGGGGCGGAGCCGGAACGTCGGGTTCGTCCGGGAACGTTAGGCGGCGGCCTCCCGGTCGACCCGGACGGTGAGCCAGAGCAGGGCGGCCACGACCGAGACGCCGGCCCAGACGCCGAGGAGCCCGGTCCAGCCCAGCGGATCGCGCATCCGGGGGACGGCCCAGATCGAGACCACGCCACCCAGGTTGCCCATCAGGTTGAGCACGCCGCCGGCGGCGCCGGGGTTGTCCTTGACGAGACTCGTGGCGGTGGCCCAGAAGGGACCTTCGGCGGCGTTGATGCAGGCGACGGAAAGCGAGAGCGCCCCGATCGCCAGATAGACGTTCGACAGGTTGGCGCCGATCATGACCAGGGTGGCCGCCGTGATCAGGCAGGCCATCGCCACGCGGCGGCGGCCCCGGCCGGCACCGAACCGCCGGGCGATCCGGTCGGCGACCAGGCCGCCAAGCGGCGCCAGCAGGAAAGCCGTGAACGGGGGTACGCTGCCCCAGACGCCGCTCGACAGTACGCTGAAGCCGCGACCGTCGGTGAGGTACCGGAAGAACCAGAAGATGAAGACGAAGAACACGGCCGAGTGGAGGAAGTAGGCCACCGAAAGCAGGAAGAGATCGCGGTCGAACAGCAGCTTGAGTCCGATCCTGATCTCGGCGCCGAGGGTGTTGAGCCGCTGGGGTCGCTGCCGGGAAACCGGGGCGAACAGGAACCAGGCGGCCGACATCAGCAGGCCCACGACGCCGCTCGCCATGAAGACCGACCGCCACCCGGCCTTGACCATGAGCGGTGCCAGGGTGAGCGGGGCCAGAGCCGAACCGAGCAGTGATGTCGCGATGAAGATCGAGTTGGCGGTGGTGCGGCGGGACGGCGGGATGGCCTGGCTGATCGCCATGGAGCCGACCGGAAAGGTGGCCGCCTGCGTCATGCCCAGCAGTGCCCGCGCCGCGAGCAGGGTGACGAACGCGGCCGCTCCGACGCCAACCAGGCCGGACAGGAAGGACGCGATTCCCCATCCGGCTACGGCAAGGCCGAGGACGAGACGGGCGCCGAGCCGGTCGCCGAGGATGCCGACGGGGAGCTGGAAGAGGGCATAGACCAGCTGGAAGCCCCAGGCGCTGATACTGCCCATGTCGGCCATGGTGAGGCCGAGTTCCGGCGCCATGGTCTCCTGGGCAATCGTGATGTTGGAGCGCAGCGCGTAGCCCACGAGGCTCACCAGCGAAAGCAGGAGCATCAGGAGGCCGGGGCGACGGGCGTCTTCGGTCTTCATCATCAGGGGAACCCAGCTGTGGTCGGGATGGGCAATAGTGGCCCCTGATCGCGGGAAGTGCAACCGGGAGTCGTCATGCGAATCGGAAATCGGGTGGTGATCGTCGGGGTGATGCTGCTGTGGAGCGGCGTGGCCGCGGCGCAGGGTCGAGGGTGGGGCATCGAGCAGGTGACCAGCGCGCCGTTTGCGCAGGCGCTCGCGACCGGGGGCGGGACGATGGCGTGGGTCCACAGCACCAAGGGGGTGCGGAACGTCTGGGCCGCGACGGCGCCGGACTTCAAAGGCCGCCAGCTCACTCAATACACCCAGGACGATGGTCAGGAGATCGAGGAGGTCACGGTCTCGCCGGACGGGAAGATGGTGTTCTACGCGCGGGGCGGGGCACCCAACCGCCGGGGAGAGATCCCCAACCCGACCAGCGATCCGAACGGCCAGGAAGAGGCGCTCTGGAAAGTGCCTGTGGCCGGGGGTCCGGCGGTGAAGGTCGCCAACGCGACTGGGGCGGTGGTGTCGCCGATGAGCGACTGGGTGGCGTTCGGGAAGAGCGGACAGGTCTGGGTGGCGCCGGTGTCCGGACCGGGCGAGGCGAAGCAGTTGTTCAAGGCGCGCGGTGCGGCGGGCGACCTCGAGTGGTCGCCGGACGGCGGGCGGCTGGCGTTCTCGAGCAACCGCGGCGATCACGCGTTCATCGGCGTCTATGATCTTGGCCGGAAGGCGATCTCGTGGCTCGGCCCCAGTATGGACACCGATGTGTCGCCGACCTGGTCGCCCGACGGGACCCGGATTGCGTTCGTGCGGATTCCGGCCGGGTTCTCGCCACCGCTGTTCGGGGCGATGCGCGAGTACGAGCCGTTCTCGATCTGGGTGGCAACGGCGGCTACCGGCGAGACCCGGCGGGTCTGGACCGCGGACCGGGGGCGCGGCAGCGTGGTGCACCAGCTGATGGGCCCCGGGCTCATGTGGGGCGCCGGCGACCGACTGGCATTTTCGTGGGAGAAAGACGGCTGGGCCCATCTCTACTCGGTGCCCGCGGCGGGCGGGGCGGCCACGCTGCTCACGCCGGGTGACGGCGAAGTCGAGTACCTGGGCCTCACGCCTGACCGGCAGGGGATTCTCTACAATACGAACATCGGCGACATCGACCGACGCCACGTGTACCGGGTCAGCCTGGCCGGCGGTGCGCCGGTGGCGCTGACGAGCGGCTCCGGCATCGAGTGGGCGCCGTTGCCGGTGACGGGGGGCGTCGCGCTTCTGGTATCGGACACGCGGCATCCGTCCCACGCCGCCGTGCTGGTCGACGGCAAGGTCCGGGCGGTCGCGCCCGAGACGATGCCGGCCGACTTCCCGGCGGACAAACTGGTGGAGCCACAGCAGGTGATCTTCCCAGCCGCCGACGGCCTGATGATTCACGGGCAGCTGTTCCTCCCGCCGGACATGAAGCCCGGCGAGAAGCGGCCGGCGATCGCCTTCTTCCACGGCGGGTCGCGGCGCCAGATGCTGCTCGGCTTCCACTACATGTTCTACTATCACGGCACGTACGCGATGAATCAGTGGCTGGCGAGCCAGGGGTACGTGGTGCTGTCGGTGAACTACCGGAGCGGGATCGGCTACGGGATGGAATTCCGGGAGGCGATGAACTACGGCGCCACCGGGGCCACGGAATACAACGACGTGAACGGGGCGGGCGTGTACCTCCACGGCCGCGCCGATGTCGATCCGGCGCGGGTCGGTCTCTGGGGCGGCTCGTACGGGGGCTATCTCACGGCCATGGGGCTGGCGAAGTCGTCGGATCTTTTTGCCGCCGGCGTGGACCTCCATGGGGTGCACGATTGGAACTCGGGGATTCAGAATTTTGTGCCGAGCTACAACCCGCTGGAACATCCCGAGGAGAGCCGGCTGGCCTTCGACTCGTCGCCGCTTCGGTGGGTCAACACCTGGAAGTCGCCCGTGCTGCTGATTCACGGTGACGACGACCGCAATGTGAATTTCAATGAATCGGTCCGGCTGGTCGTGGCGCTTCGGAAACAGGGGCTCGAGCCGGAGCAGCTGGTCTTGCCGGACGACGTCCACGATTTCCTGACATTTTCAAACTGGATTCGGGTCTATCACGCGACGGCGGAGTTCTTCGGCCGGAAGCTGGGCCGATGAGATACCTCGCGGCAGGACTTGTGGTGGCGGCCGCGGGGTGCGCGGCCGGCAAGGCGCCCGTCGCGTTCGATGAGACTGCCCGGGCGGCGGTGGCCGAGGCGATTCGAAGCGAGTCGGGCCGGATGCTCGACGTGATGCGGGGGCGGAACGTGGACTCGGTGCTGGCGTTCTACGGCAAGCACACTGCATATGTGGGCAATGGTGAAATAGGTGACTGGGCCGCGATCCTGGCCGCGGCCCCGCCGCGATACGCCACCTATACGAAGGTGGACTGCAAATGGAGCGGCGCGCTCCGGGTGGACGTGCTGGCGCCGGACGCCGCGGTGGTGACGGCGCGGCTTCTCTGCGACAAGGCGGATTCGACCGGCAAAGCCTGGACCGAGGATGTGGCGCGGACCGAAGTCATGGCAATTGAAGGCGGACGGTGGCGGATCGTGGCGGTGCACGAATCGGCCAAATCCGGTGAACTCAAATAACTTCGCGGTGAATCGATGAAACGAACGATCGTGGTGGGAGCCGGCGTCATCGGGCTTGCGACGGCGTACGAACTGAAGAAGCGGGGCCGGGACGTGGTGGTGCTCGACCGGGGGCCGATCGGCGAGGGGGCCTCGAAGGGGAATGCCGGCTGGATCACGCCGTCGATTTCCGCCCCGGTTCCGGCGCCGGGGCTCACGTGGACGTCGATGAAGTGGATGCTCAACCCTGACAGTCCGCTCTACATCGCCCCGGGCGCGGTGCCCCATCTGGCCAAATGGCTGTGGCGGTTCTGGCGGTATTGTAACGCGACCGATTTCCTTCGCGGCCTCCACGCCACCGCCAAGCTCAACCGGGGTACGCTGGCCGCCTTCGACCGGCTCGAGAAGGACGGGGTCTCATTCGATCTCTTCCGCCAGGGACTGCTCTTCGCCTTTACCGGCCAGGACTACATGGAGAAGGTGCTCCATGAGTTCGACTACTACAAGGAATACGGCTACAACGTTCCCACCGCGCTCGATCGCGGCGGGGTGCGGGCGCTCGAGCCACTGGTATCGGATTGGGTAACGACCGGTTTCCACGTGAAGGAGGAGTACCACGTCCGGCCGGAGACCCTCGCCGCTGGCTACGCGAAGGCGTTCACGGCGATGGGCGGCGAGATCAAGACCGGCGTGACGGTTCAGGGCGCCATCCGGTCCGGCGACCAGGCCCGGGGGGTCGAGACCAGCGCCGGCTCGGTCGAAGGTGACGAACTCTTCCTCGCTGCCGGCGCCGAGACCGGCCTCGTGGCCGGGCACTTCGGGCTCCGGCTTCCGGTCGAGGCGGGCAAGGGGTACAGCATCACCATCGAGCATGGTGGCCCGGCGCTGCGGCAGCCGCTGTATCTGGGCGAGGCGCGGATCGGGTGCACGCCGTTCAACGGGGGAGTCCGGTTCGCCGGGACGATGGAGTTGTCGGGGATCAACACCGTGCTCGATGCCCGTCGGATCGTCGGCATTCGGAAGGGCGTGGCGCGGTACATTGCCAAACCGATTGGGGCGACCGAGGGGAACGAGTGGGTCGGCATGCGGCCGCTCACGCCGGACGGCCTGCCGATGCTCGGCCGAGCGCCCGGCTATCGCAACTTGTATGTGGCCACCGGTCACGCGATGCTCGGCGTGACGCTGGCACCGGTGACCGGCGGTGTGATGGCGGATCTGATCACCGGCACCGGATCGGCGGCGGACCTCACGCCCTTCGATCCGGGGCGGTTCCGCTGGTAGGTCAGCGGGGCGGGGCGGTCTTCATCTTCCAGTAGCGGGCGATGCCGTAGAAGTTGGCCCGGAAGTCGGAGAACTCGGCGAATTCCCTGACGGCGTCAGCCGGGGAGCGCTCGGCGAGCCAGCCCATGACGATCTTGTTGAACTGGTCGGCGCAGGTCTGGTCGCTGGAGCCGGTCGAGAGGAGCTGGCCGGCGAGTTCGGACCATTGGTTGAGGCCGCGGCGGAGCTCATCGAGATGACTGGCCGGATCAGTGGCGTAGCCAAAGTGGGTGCTGAACAGCCGCGACGGCCTCCAGGCCAGAATCGTGTCGATGCTCCCGAGCCACTGTTCGAGGTTGAAATCGGGTGACGGTGTCACCGGCACCCGAGTTGAAAGCGCGGGGACACGAATGCCGCCGGTATCGCCCACGTAGGCGGTCCCGTTCGCCGGATCAAAGAATGATACGTGGTGCACGGCGTGGCCGGGCGTGTAGGCCACGTCGAAGTGGCGGCCGCCGATGGTGAGCCGCTCGCCCCCGCGGAGGTCCCGGACGGCGGCGGCGGGCACGGGCAGGAACTTGCCCCAGAGTCGATCCATGTTGTCGCCGAATATCCGCGTGGCACTCGCAACCAGGCGGCTTGGGTCGATCAGGTGGACCGCGCCGATCTCGTGGACGTAGACTTTGATCCGGGGATTTTCGGCCAGGAGCAGCCCGGTGGCGCCGGCGTGGTCGAAATGGATGTGGGAGAGCAGGATCGCGTGGAGGTCGCCCACGCCGATTCCGAGATCCGCCAGACCGGCCTTGAGGGTGTCGAGGGTCGAGCCGGGGCCGGTGTCGAGCAGCACGGGACCGGCGCTGGTGGCGAGGACCTCGACGGCGACGTAACCCTTCCGGCCGAGGTGCTGGACATCGATCGTGGTATCATGGATCGTCATGCACGACAATTTACCGAGGACTGGGGCTATGGCACAGCGGGTCATCATCACCGCCGCCGCGGGCGGCATCGGCCGGGCGATTGCGGAGCGGTTCCGACGCGACGGCCACGCGGTCCACATCTGTGATATCGATGCCGGCGCGGTCGCTGCGACGATCACGGCGCTCGGCGTCACCGGCTCGGTGACCGATGTGGGCGACCCGCGCCAGGTCGAGGCCATGTTCGCCGAGGCCATGACGCATCTGGGCGGGGTCGACGTGCTGATCAACAACCACGGGATCGCGGGGCCCCGCGGATTTCTCGAGGACCTCGACTACGAGGAGTGGGACCACTGCCTCCGGGTCAACCTGAGCGGGATGTTCTACACCATGAAACAGGCCGTGCCGCACATGAAGCAGCAGCGGAGCGGCTGCATCCTGAACCTCGCCACCACCTCAGCCCGGACCATGCTGCCCAAGCGGGCCGCGTACGTTGCCGGCAAGGTGGGGGTCATGGGGCTCACGAAGAACTGTGCCCGGGAGTTCGGCCCGTGGAACATCCGGGTGAACTGCGTGCTCCCCGGATTCATGAACAACGCCCGGGGGAAGGGCGTGCTCGCGAAGGTGGCGGCGGACCGGGGCATTTCAGCCGAGCAGCTCGAGAAGGAGGCGCTGCACTACGTGTCGATGCGGACCTGGATCGAGATGTCGGAGATCGCCGATCTGTGCGCATTCCTGGCCTCCGATGGGGCGCGGCACATCAGTGGGCAGGAAATCGCCGTGGACGGCAACGCCGAGTGGGAGGAATAGGCCGATGCTGATCCTGGTGATCGCGGGTCTGCTCGCTGGTGCCCCGATGGATTCTACGCCTTCAGCGCGGCTCGCTGCGCTGGCGGATCTGGTCTGGCAGCATCAGACCGAGCGGGACGGGGCGGCCCGGCTCCGCGCTGGGCTCCCGGTGGTCCACCTGCCCGACCTGTCCGAGGCCGGGTCGCGGGCAGACGCCGTGTTCTGGCGGAAGGTCGGGGCTACTCTGGTGCGAATGCCGGTCCGCGGGCTCTCGCCCGATGAGGCGGTGACCCGGGACATGCTGGCGTGGCAGGCCGCGCGGGCCGCCGAAGAAGACCGGTTCTACTGGTATCCGTCGATGGTCTCGCCGTACGCGTCCTCTCTTGGGCCGGTGTCGTCGGTCTTCGGGTCGCTTCCGGTGGCCACGGCCGAGGACCGGGCTCGGTATCTCGACTTGGTGAAGGAGTATGGTGCCATCTTCGGCGCGCTTCGGGCGAAGCTGGTCGGACAGGTCAAGCGACACCTCGTGCTGACCCGCCCCGATCTCGACCTCGCGATTCCGCTGTGGAAATCTCGCCAGGTGGCTGCACGGTCGATGCCCGTCTGGGTGGGCGCCGCCCGGTTGGCCGGGCTGGCCGAGGCGGACCGAGCCGACTTCGGGCGGAAACTCGAGGCGCTGCTCGACGGCCCGGTACGCCGAGGGCTCGACTCGCTGGTCGAGTTTATGGCGGGGCCCTACTACGCCGCGGCGCCGGCCAAGGTCGGGCAGGGGCAGTATCCGTTCGGCAAGGACTATTACCGCTATCTGGTCCGGCTCCATACCACCCTGTCGATCACCCCGGAGGAGGTCTTCCGGATCGGTGAGCAGCAAATCGATTCGCTGTTCAAGGAGCTCGACCGGGTCCGCCAGGAAGTCGGGTTCACCGGCACGGTACAGGAATTCAAGGAGTCGCTCCGGAAGGAGCCGCGATACTTCGTGGGCACGCCCGAGGCCGTCGGGGCGAGGCTCGATGGCTATGCGGCCACGATGGAGACCAAGATCGACTCGCTGTTCGGGAGCCGCCCCAAGGCGCCGTACGGGACGCAGCGGCTTGATCCCGCCCTCGAGCCGACCATGACCTACGGATACTACGACCCGCCGACGCCGCAGCGTCCGAAAGGACTCTACTTCTTCAACGGATCGAAGCTCGAAGACCGGAATCTCGCGATGGCGGAAGGGCTCTCGTACCATGAGCTGATTCCGGGGCACCATTTCCAGATCGCGAGCGTGCGCGAGAACGACGCGCTGTCCCGTTACCGGAGGGAACAGGGATTTACGGCCTACATCGAAGGGTGGGGGGACTACGCCTCGATGCTCGGTACCGACGCCGGACTCTACCGCGATCCCTATAGCCGGGCCGGCCGGCTCACCATGGAGATGATGACGGGCACCCGTCTGGTGCTCGATGTCGGGATGAACTACTACGGCTGGTCGCTCGACAAGGCCCGCGCCTACATGAAAGAACACACGCTGGAGACCGAGCGGCAGATCGCCACCGAGACGCTCCGGTACAGCGCCGACATCCCGGGACAGGCCCTGGCCTACCGCATGGGGAGTCTGGCGTTCCGGCGGATCCGCGAGAAGGCGAAGAAGGCGCTGGGCGAGAAGTGGGACGTCCGCAAGTTCCATCACCTCGTCCTGCTGTCCGGCGCCATGCCGCTTGATGTGCTGGAGCGGCGGGTGGATCGCTTCGTCACGGCCGAACTCGCGGGCCAGTGACACATAGGCCTGGCCAATTCCTTGGAGGAATGATGCGACAAGTTCTGCTGCCCCTGGCCGTGATCGCGGCCGGATTGATCACCCCGGCGGCGGCCCAGGTCCAGGTGGACTCGGCGCTCGCGGCCTACATCAGGTCCATCAAGGCGATCGACAACCACGCCCACCCGATGTCCACCGATCCGGCCGATCGCGATTTCGACGCGCTGCCGATCGACGGGTTCCCGGCGTTTGCCATGCCCGCCAGGCTCCGGGGCGGGAATCCCGAGCTGATCGACGGGTGGCGGGAGATGTTCGGCTATCCGCATCACGACATGTCGGACGCCCATCTGGCGGATCTCAAGGCCCTCAAGGCCCGGATCCAGGCGGAGCAGGGCGATCGATATCCGGCCTGGGTACTCGACCGGCTCGGGGTTGACGTCGAGCTCGCCAACCGGCTGGCGATGGGGCCCGGGATAACGCCCCCCCGGTTCCGCTGGGTGGCGTTCGTGGATCCGCTGATCTTCCCGGTCAACACCAAACAGCTCGAGACCACGCCGGACCGGGCCGATCTCTTCCCGAAAACGGCGCGGAACCTTGCCCGTTATCTCGGCGACCTCAAGGTGAAGGCGCTCCCGGCAACATTGCAGGGCTACCTCGACCTGGTAGTGCGACCGACGCTGGCGCGCATGGCGGCTGGCGGGGCGGTCGCGGTCAAATACGAGGCAGCGTATCTGCGGCGGCTCGACTTTGCACCCGCGACCTTCGAGCAGGCCCGGGCCGTGTACGAGCGGTATCGGATCGCGGGGGCGCCATCGGCGGCGGTGTACAAGCCGCTGCAGGACTATCTGTTCCGCTACATCGGCATTGAGGCGGGCCGGCTCAAGATGGCCGTCCACATCCATTCGGCCGACGGTGCGGGCGGCTACTTCGAGGCCTCCGGTGCCGATCCGATTCTGCTCGAGTCGGCATTGAGCGACCCCAGGCTCCGCCAGACGAACTTCGTGATCGTCCACGGCGGCTGGCCCCACATCCGGAACACCATGTCGCTTTTCTCCCGGCCGAACGTGTACGCGGATTTCTCGTTCATGGGCAATCAGCTGTCGAGTCACACGCTGGCCCTGGTGCTGCGCGAGTGGTTGAGCGGGTTCCCGGAGCGGATCCTGTTCGGGACCGACGCCTACAGGGACAGCGATGTGGTCGGCTGGGAGGAGTGGGGCTGGCTGGGCGCTACGGCGGGGCGCCGGGCGCTGGGGATCGCGCTGACCGGGATGATGCAGGATGGCGAAGTGACGCGCGAGCGGGCCCAGGAGATCGCCCGGATGGTGCTCCGTGAGAACGCCGCGGGGCTCTACGGGATTCGGTAGCGCCGGCCGATCAACCGATCGGCGGCGCCTTGCCGCCTACAGTGCGGTGTAGTCCGGGTATTCAGCGCGGTAGATCCGTTCATCGATCCACGGCCCGACATTGGCCGGGACGGAGGCCGATGCCAGGCCGTCCTTCACGGCGATCCGGACGACTGCTTCGGCAATTTCCCTGGACAGCCGGCGGATCTCGCCGAGTCGCGGAAAGAGACTCCCGTTGGCAAGCGCCTCGGTCGGGGCCGATCCGGCCAGGATCCGGGCGGCCGCAATGAACATGTCTTCGGTGATCCGCCGGCTCCCGGCCAGGATTGCGCCGAGTCCAATTCCCGGAAACACGTAAGCGTTGTTCGCCTGACTCGGCTCGAACCGACGGCCCTGCACCTCGAGTGGCCGGAATGGGCTCCCACTCGCGAAGATGGCCCGGCCGCTACTCCACTGGTATGCCTGATCCGCGGTGCACTCGGCTTTCGATGTCGGATTGGACAAGGCGAAGATCACCGGCCGGTCGTGGTTCGCCGCAATCGTCCGGATGATCGACTCCGTGAACGCGCCGGGTTGCGCGGCGAGGCCGATCAGTGCGGTGGGCTTCAGGGCCTCGACCGCGCCCTCGAGCGTTGCGACCGGCGGGTGCTCGTGCCCGAACGGCCGCTTGTGCGCGGCGAGGTCGGTCCGAGACGCCACCACGAGCCCTTTGGTATCCACGAACCAGCAACGGGTCCGCGCTTCGGCAGGGGAGAGACCGTCGCGCACCAGCGCCGAGGCCACCAGTTCACCGATCCCCGTGGCGGCCGAGCCGGCGCCGAGGAACAGGAGACGTTGATCGGCCAGCGGCCGGCCGGTGACCCGGGCCGTGGCCATCAGACCGGCCAGGGTGACGGCGGCCGTGCCCTGAATGTCGTCGTTGAAGCAGGGCACCTGGTCGCGGTAGCGGGCCAGCAGGCCGAAGGCGTTCCCGGTGGCGAAGTCTTCGAACTGGATGATCGCCCCCGGGAAGACCTTCTGGACCGCCGCCACGAACTCGTCCACGAGCGCGAGGTAGGCGGCGCCCCGAATCCGGGTGTGGGGGAGGCCGGTGTAGAGCGGATCGTTGCGGAGCGTGGCGTTCTCGGTTCCGACGTCCAGCATAACCGGAAGGCACTCATCCGGCTCCACGCCGGCGCACGCGGCATACAACGACAACTTGCCGATCGGGATCCCCATGCCGAACGCGCCGAGGTCGCCGAGGCCGAGGATGCGCTCGCCGTCGGTGACCACAATCATCGACACTTTGGAACCGGACCAGTTCCGGAGAACCTGCTCGACCCGGCCCCGGTCCTCATCTGTGACATAGAGGCCCCGCGGCCGGCGGTAGATGTGTCCGAACTTGAGGCAGGCTTCACCGACGGTCGGCGTGTAGACGACCGGGGTCATCTCCTCGAGGTGGTCGATCAGGACCCGATAGAACAGGGTCTCGTTCCGGTCCTGGAGCCCGGTCAGATAGATGTACTGGTCCAGCGAGTTCGAACGGGAGCGAAAGGCCTCGAGAATCCGGGCGGCCTGCTGTTCGATCGAGAGGTGACTGGGCGGGAGCAGGCCGCGGAGGCCGAGCTGATCGCGTTCGGCGTCGGAGAAGGCGGTTCCCTTGTTGAAGCGGGGCTCGTGCAGCAGCGCGGCCCCGCGGATGTGTGCGGGCAGTCGGGTCATGGTGGAGAATACCGGCCGCGGGGCGGCGAAGGCAAAGGTCTTCCCCTTGGCGCCGCGCTTCGGTAGCATTGGTCATGTCGGCTTACCAAGAACGGTCAAGGCTGACCACCTCGCCCCGGAGCCCCGTGTTCAAACCGGTTCGAACTCGCCGTACCTTCGAAGAGGCCGTCGAGCAGATTGCCGACGCCATTCGGGCCGGCGATTTGAGCAAGGGCGATCGCCTCCCCTCCGAGCGCGACCTCGTCGCCGAGATGCAGATCAGCCGGCCAACCCTCCGCGAGGCGACCCGCGTGCTGACCGAATCGGGGTTACTGACCGTCAAGCCCGGCCCTGGCGGCGGGATGTTCATCCGGTCCGACGTGATCCCGGCCGCCCTGCTGGCCGAACAGCGGGAACTCCGGGTCAATGAAGTGGCCGGGGTCCTCGAAGCCCGCCGGCTGTTCGAGCCCCGGGTGGCGCAACTGGCCGCCCTCTACGCCACCGATGCCGACTTCGACGCCATGGCCCAGACGATCGTCCTCCAGCGCCGGGCCATCGGCGACCGCAACCGGTCTCTGCAACTCGATCTGCGATTCCACATTCTGCTGGCCCGGGCCACCCGGAATTCCACGGTGGTGAGGCTGATGCGGTCATTGCTCAAGGAACTCGAAATCGCCCGGGACATGGCGCTCCACGATGCTCACGAAGAGAGCGAACACGCCATTGCGATCCACGACCGGACCCTCAAGGCCATCAAGCGTGGGGACGAGGCGGAGATCGATGCGGCGATGGACGAGCACATGAGTTTTCTGGAACGGATCTGGGAAGAGGAAAGCGGTCGGCAGCGACTGCGGCGGCCGCCGTCGTTCCTGGGGGCCGCCGGCTCCGCCAAGCTGCGCCGCGCGCGCTGACCTGAGAGGCGTCTCATGACCATGAAGACCACCGGTGGGCTCCTGCTGATTGTGCTGGGTGCGCTCTCCCAGGACCCTCTCGCGGCGCAGAGTGTCGGGATGGCGAGATTCGCCGCCCTGGCGCAAGGGCAGGCACTCAAGATGACTGGGACCTGGGCGGTCCGCTGGCTTCCCGCGGGGCCGGCATATCTGGACCCGGCTGCCGACACGACCGGCGGCGGGAGCCGGCTGCGCCGGATCGACGCGCTCACCGGGGCGGCCGCGCCGCTGCTGGGCCCGGCGTCGTTGGCGCGCCTTGGCGCTGAATACCGTCGGGTGGCGGGGAAGTCATTCGCTGGCGCGCTGCTTGCCGGCGCGGACATTGACCTTGGCGGCAAACGGCTGGCCTTCAGTGCCGACGGGGCCCGCTACCTGTTCCGGTCCGATTCAGGAACGCTCCGCCGTCTCGAGCTGCCTGCCAAGGTCGGACCGCTCGACCAGGCCACCCCCGAGCCGGGACAGTTTTCGCCCGACTACCGCCGGTATGCCTTCATCAGGGACTACGATAATCTCTGGGTCCGGGACATGGCGACCGGCACTGAAGAGCAAGTGGTGAAGGGCTCCGGCGAGGACAATCTGATCGGGTTCATCGGTGCCGGGCCATGGTTCGTCTGGTCGCCGGACGGAAACCGCATTGCCTACCTGAAGGCCGATCAGTCGCCGATCCCCCGCTATCCGCTGCTGCGTGACAGCGACCGGAAAGCGACCGTCGAGTATTTCCGTTATCCATTCACGACCGAGCCCAATCCGATCCTCGAGCTGCATGTGGTGGATGTTGGTTCCAGGCAGGACGTCCTCGTGGCAACGGGCACCGAGGAGGAACCGTATTTCCGGGACATCATCTGGTTTCCCGACAGCAAGGAATTCGTCTTCCAGATCGTGAATCGATGGGACAGCCGGCTCCGCCTCGAGTCCGTTGACCCGGCGACGGGCCGGCACCGCACGTTGCTCAATGAGGAGGATCCCGCCTACCTCGATCCGCTCCACAACTTCCGGGTCCTGGCCGACGGCCGGCGCTTCCTCTGGAGCGGTGAGTCAACCGGGTACCGTCATCTCTATCTCTACGATCGGGATGGCCGCCAGCTCCGGCAGTTGACCCGGGGTGATGTGGAAACCGGCGAGGTCGTTGGCGTGGACGAGGCCAAGGGCTTCGTCTATCTGAACGTCGCGACCCGGCTTGGCCTGGAACAGCATTTGTACCGCGCCCGCCTCGACGGTTCCGCCTTTGAACCGGTAACGACCGAGGCCGGCTGGCACGAGGTCTCGGTCGATCCCGGGGCTCGGGTCTTTGTCGACCGGTATTCGTCGCTGACCGCGGCACCGGTGGCAGTTCTCAGGACGATCGAGGGCCGTGTGTTGCGATCCCTCGCGGTCGCGGATACCGCTCCGCTCCACGCGCTCGGCGTTCCCGGTCCGGAACTCATCCCGCTCAAGGCAGCGGACGACGAGGCGACCTACGGCATTCTCTTCAAGCCGGCCGATTTCGATCCGTCGAAGAAGTACCCGGTCATCGTGTCGGTCTACGGCGGGCCCCACACCAAGGCGGCTCGGAATCAGTTCGAGACGGCCGACTTCCGTATGGCGCTGGCGCAACTCGGCTTCCTCGTATTCCAGGTGGACGGTCGCGGGACGCTGGGCCGAGGCAAGAAGTTCCAGACCGGTAACTACCAGCGCATGGGACAGGAGGACGTCGACGACCAGGCCGCCGCGGTCCGCCAGCTGCGGGTGCGCCCCTACGTTGACTCGACTCGCGTTGGTGTGACCGGGATTTCCCACGGCGGGTATCTCACGCTGATGATGATGCTCCGCTATCCCGATGTCTACCAGGTCGGAGTAGCGGGGGCGCCGATCACCGATCTCGCCAACGGGCCGCGCCAGTACATCGGCCGGATCATGCGGACCCCGGCCGCCAACCCGGACGGGTACGCCAAGGGCAACGTGCTGACCCTGGCGCCGACGCTCAAGGGCCGGTTGCTGCTGCAGTACGGCACTGACGACCACAATGCCGTCAACGCCAACAGTATGCAGTTGCTGCGGGCATTGATCGACGCCGGAAGGCCGGTGGACGTATCGGTGTACCCGCAGGGCTCTCACGTCCTCGCGGGAACCGACGCGATCCACGGCTTCAAGGCCACGATCGGCTATTTCCTGGAACACCTCCAGCCCGAAGACTGGGAGGCCAATCGCCGTGCGCTCTGGCAATAGGGTTGCCGCCTTCGTGACGGCGCTGGCCGTGGCGGCGTGGGGCAGCGCGCAGGCTCAGATCATCAACCGCTTCGGCGTCGCCATCCCGATGCGCGACGGCGTCAAGCTCGCCGCCAATCTCTGGATTCCCGCGCCTACCGGGCGGCACCCCACCATTCTGCTCCGGACGCCGTATGGGCGGAACCCGCAATTCCGCCGGTACGGTCTCGATAAGTACGTGAAGGCCGGGTACGCCGTCGTCCTTCAGGACACCCGGGGCCGCGGCGACTCCGAGGGCCAGTTCGACTTCTACTTTCCCGAGGGGAAAGACGGCTACGATACCATCGAGTGGATCGCCCGCCAGCCTTGGTCCAATGGCCGAGTGGGAATGGACGGCGGGTCGTACCTGGGCGCGGTGCAATGGCTGGCCGCACGGG
This sequence comes from Gemmatimonadota bacterium, assembly GCA_031394255.1. GTDB lineage: Bacteria > Gemmatimonadota > Gemmatimonadetes > Gemmatimonadales > GWC2-71-9 > SHZU01. The sequence continues at coordinate 19,906 of JANMXA010000056.1, read as the reverse complement.
AGCGCCCGCCGCACTTGAGCTGCATCGCGCCGGACGCGCCGTCGGGCCGGCTGTTCGATGAGCTGCCGTACGTCGGTGGGGCGCTCCACATCGGATGGGCCCTTCCGTGGCTCCAGGAGGTGTCGGGCCGGTCGGATCAGGGGGCTTTGAATGCGCTGGTCCGCTGGGATGACCTGGCGAAGATGCGGCCCCTCAATCGCCTTGACACGCTGATGGGTCGGCCGATGCGCCTCTATCAGGAGGTGTTGGCTCATCCGACCCTGGACGCCTACTGGCGCCGACTGCACTTCGACGATGCCGCGTTCGCGAAGATCGCGGTACCGGCGCTGACCGTGACGGGCTGGTACGACGGCGACCAGAGCGGGGCGCTCTCCTATTGGGACGGCATGAGCCGGCGGGTGGGCCCGAAGCCGGAGCAGTTCCTGGTCGTCGGGCCGTGGGATCATGCCATGACGTATCTCGGTGGCGCCCGGAAGCTGGGCGAGCTCACGTTCGATTCGACGGCGATCCTCCCGATCCAGAAGATCCGGCTCCAGTACTTCGACTGGTGCCTCAAGCAGGCCACGCCCAATTTCGCGGCGCCGAAGGTGCGGGTCTTCGTGACCGGAACCAACCGCTGGATTACATCGGACCGGTATCCGCTGGCGGAGGCCCCGGTGAAGCCGCTCTACTTTGCGGGTAACGGGTCGGCCAACGCGTCGAGCGGCGACGGGCGACTGTCGTGGGACTTACCGCAAGGGGGCGCGCCGGACCACTACAGTTATGACCCGGTGAATGCGACCCCGTCCCAGGAACCCGCGACGAACCACATCCGGATCGAGGATCGGAAGGACGTGCTGGTCTATTCCACCTCGACGCTCACCGATACCGTCGAGATCGCGGGCCGGGTGTTCGTCAAGCTCTGGGCTTCGAGCGACGCACTCGACACCGATTTCACCGGCAAGCTCCTCGACGTCTATCCCGACGGCCGGGCGGTGTTACTCGGACCAGTGTCGGCCGGGGTCCGCCGGGCCCGGTACCGGAACGGCTACGACCGGACCGTCCTGCTCACCCCCGGCAAGGCCGAGGAGTTCACGATCGAACTGTTCGACATCGGCCACGCCTTTCTGCCCGGCCATCGAATCCGGGTCGAGGTCGCCAGTGCCGCGGCCGGCTACATCGATCCGAACCTCAACACCGGCAAACCGATTGCGACCGACACCACGAAGGTGGTGGCGAACCAGACCATCTTTCATGAGCCGGGCCGAGCGTCCCGGATTCTGCTGCCGGTCCTGAACCGGCGGGTTCATTAGGAGGTGTGGCGATGGCGCTGATGATCCCGTGTCCCAATTGTGGCACCCGCCCGTACGGCGAGTTCTGGCCCAGCGGCGAGCTGCCTGAGGGCGGTCACCAGTCGGATGGCGATGTCGAGGCTGATTATCGTCGGGTCTGGCTTCGCACCAACATCGCGGGCGATCAGCGGGAACGGTGGTTTCACCACGCCGGCTGCCGCCGATGGTTCTCGGTCACCCGCAACACTCTGACCAACGCGATCCATGACGTCGTTTGATTTCGAAGGCCGCCCGGTCCCGATCGAACCGGGCGATACGATCGCCTCGGCGCTCCATCGAGCCGGGGTGCGGATTCTCTCGCGATCATTCAAGTATCACCGGCCCCGCGGGCACTACTGCGGCACGGGCGACTGTCCCAATTGCTCGATGACGGTGGACGGAGAGCCCGCCACGCGTACCTGCGTGACGCCGGCAACGCCGAACATGTCCGTATCGCGCTCGACCGGCTTTCCAACCGCCGAGTTCGATCTCCTGAGCGGCCTCTGGTGGATGCGGAAGCTCCTGCCCGTCGGCTTCTACTACAAGTCGATGATTCAGCCCAAAGAGTTCTGGCCTGCGGCCGAGCCGTTCATCCGCCGCCTGGCGGGCCTGGGCGACGTGGACATGCATACACCGCCGGGTGAGCGCGAGCGTCGCTATCACCATCCCGACCTCTGCGTGGTCGGGGGCGGGATCGCGGGATTGACGGCCGCCTTGACCGCCGCCGATGGCGGCAGCACCGTGGTGCTCTGCGATGAAGGCGTGCTCGGCGAGAAGATTCCGCCCGGCACGCTCCGGAATCAGGTCGAGGCACTGGCCGCTGAGGTTCGGACCCACCCGAAGATCACGGCATTCGAACGAGGAGTGGCGTTCGGGGTTTACGAGGGCCCCCTGGTACCGATCGTGACGACAGCGGCGCTCCAGTTGGTGAGTTGCCGGCGGCTGATCCTCGCGACCGGCGCCGCGGAACGGCATCTCGTATTCGACGGCAATGACCTGCCCGGGGTCTGGCTGGGCCGTGGCGCGGCGTTGATGGCGGGCCGAGGACTTCCGGTGGGGCGCCGTGCGGTGGTCGCGTTCGACAGCGAGGAAGGCCTGGAGCATCTGTCCGGGTTGATCGCAGCGGGCGTCGACATCGCGGCGGTCGTGGCGCCCGCGGAGATGACCCTCCGGCTCCCGGCAGGCCTGACGACATTTCCGGGCGGGCGCCTGGTGGCGGCCAAGGGAGCGAAGAAAGTGCGCGCCGCGGTCATCGAGTCCCGAGTCGGCCTTGCCACGGTGGCCTGCGACGCGATCGTCGGGTCGCTCGGGCTCGAGCCGAGGGCGAGTCTGCTCCGCCAGGCGCGGGCGGCGTCCGTCGAGCCCCTCGCGATCGGCGATCTGGCTCGGCCGGGGCTCAAGGCCAGTGCCGCGGAGTCGGATGGGCGGTCGGCCGCGCGAGGGAGTGCGCCGGACCTGGTCACGCCGACATTGCCGGTGTGCCCGAGCAGCGGGTTCGTCTGCCTCTGTGAAGACGTATCAGCCGAGGATCTCGATCTGGCCTGGGATGAGGGGTTCGGGTCGACCGAACTGCTCAAACGCTATTCGACCGTCACGATGGGCCCGTGTCAGGGCAGCCTCTGCCATTCCCATCTCCGGAGCTTCGTCGAGCAGCGAGCGCCCGGAACCCAGTGGAGCGGACCGACGACCTCGCGTCCGCCCGCTCGGCCGGTCCGCCTGGAGGATGTGGCGGCCGGGGCGCGCTATCCGCTGGAGTGGCACACGGCACTCCACGACAAGCATCTCGCGATGGGCGGGGTCATGGAATGGGCCGGGGCCTGGAAGCGGGTGGAACGTTATGGCGACCCCGCCGAGGAGTATCGGGCCGTGCGCGAGCGGGTGAGTGTGATGGATGTGAGCACGCTGGGCAAATATCTGGTGAACGGCCCGGATGCGACCGCGTTCCTCGAGCGCCTCTATCCCTGCCGAGTGGCCGACCTCAAGGCCAATCGCAGCCGCTACGTCCTGCTGCTGAACGAGGGCGGCTACGTCTTCGATGATGGCCTGGTCGCGTCACTCGGGCCCGAGGGGTACTACCTCACCTTCACGAGCGGCGGCGCCGATGCGATCGAGAGCTGGCTTCGGGACTGGGCGGAGACCTGGGGCCACGACATCCGGATCGCCAACCAGACTGCCAGCCTCGGCGCAATCAACCTGTGCGGGCCGCAGGCCCGCGATCTGCTCGGCCGGCTGAGTACCGATTCCGTCGATCCGAAAACGCTTCCCTACGGCGGCATCCAGTGGATGACCGTCGCCGGCGTTCGGTGTCTGGTGCTCCGGGTCGGGTTCGTGGGTGAGCTGTCGTTCGAGCTCCATCACCCGAGGCTCGAGTCCGAACGTCTATGGGACGCGCTTCTCGAGGCCGGCAAGGATCTCGGCATCCGCCCTCACGGTCTCGAGGCGCTTCGGCTGTTGCGGCTGGAAAAGGGACACATCATCGTCGGCCAGGATACCGACTTCGACAGTACGCCGCACAAGCTCGGGCTCGACTGGGCGGTCAAGATGGACAAGCCGGCGTTCGTGGGCCGGACGGCGCTCAGCCGTCTCGAATCGATCGAGCCGAATCGGGTGCTCCGGGCGTTCCGGTTCGACGAGGCGCCGCTCGAGGGAGCCCAGCTTCTGATGGGTGAGGAACGGGTGGGCTACCTCACCTCATCGCGCTTCTCCCCAGTGCTTGGGCACGGTGTGGCGCTCGGCTGGGTCTACCGGACCGCGCGGGGCTGGCCCGACGCGGTGACCGCGGTGGACGGATCCGGCCGATCATTCCCGGGGACGGTGGTTCACGGACCGTTCTATGACCGGGAAGGGGTGAAACTCCATGCTTGAGCTGACTCCGGCGGAGGCTTTCGTTGTGGCCTGCCTCGCCAACCGGGAAACGCTTGACGGGCTGGCAGGCCGCTATCGGTCCGCCGCTCGGGTGGCGCCCGACGAGCTGTGGTTGATTGGCCCGCGGGCCGGGAGGGCGGAGGCGCTCGTCGCGGCGCGGGAACAGCTGGGCGGCGGCGGCCTCGCCGTAGACCAGACCGACGGTTGGGCGGTCTGGACCGTCGAGGGCGATGACCGCCTGGAGATCGTCCGGCGCCTGATGTTCGCGGCGGTGCCGGATCATCGGCCCGCATTCGTCCAGGGCGCGATCACCGGCGTCGGCGGCAAGGTGCTCTACGAGTCGGGACGGCTTCACCTGTTCGTGCCGGCGCCGGTGGGGCACCACCTGATCGATCGCATCTTGAGCGTGGGGGCCGACCTCGCGCCGACCATTCGCCCGCCGGCGCCGCTGATGCCGGCGGGGGCAGGGAGGTAGTCATGCTCAAGCTCTTTCGGCGCCACCAGTATCTCCGCCAGGACACCCTGGGCCACTCCTACGATGTCGTGATCATCGGTGGCGGCGGTCACGGACTGGCCACGGCGTACTACCTTGCCCGGAACTTCGGGGTCCGGAACGTGGCCATCCTGGAACGTTCGTACATCGGCTCGGGAGGTACCGGCCGGAACACGACGGTACTCCGGGCCAACTACAAGACCCCGGATACGATCCGTTTCTACCGGAAGAGCTTCGAGATGTACTCGACGTTGGCGCAGGATCTCGACTACAACATGCTCCGGTCGGAACGGGGGCTGCTGTGGCTGGCGCATTCGGATCCCCAGATCCGGAACCAGCGCGAGCGGGCCCTTCAGAACCAGCAGTTCGGGGTCGATACCGTGTACCTCGATGCCCGCCAGGTTCATGACGTCTGCCCCGAGCTCGACATGTCCGGCGGTGGGAAACGGCCGATTCTTGGCGCCGCCTATCACGCGCCCGGCGCGACGATCCGGCATGATGCGGTGGCGTGGGGCTATGCGATGGAGGCTCAGCGACTCGGCGTGTCGATCCACCAGGGAATCGAGGTCACCGGGCTCAGGATCGAGCGGGGCCGCTGCGTGGGTGTGGAAACCAATGGTGGGTTCGTCGCGGCCGGCCAGGTCCTGTCGGCCGTGGGCGGCTATGTCACTCAGATTACCAACATGGCCGGGTTCCGTATCCCGATCGTCACCCATCCGCTTCAGGCATTCGTCACCGAGTCGTACAAGCCGGTGCTGGACCGGATCGTGGCGTCGGCGGATCTGCACATCTACGTGTCGCAGAGCGCACGGGGCGAGGTTCTGGTCGGGGCCGAGATTGATCCGTACTCGAGCTACTCGACCCGATCGACCTTTCCGTTCCTGGCGTCGTGCTCGTCACGAGCCATCGATCTGTTTCCGTTCCTCGCCAAGCTCCGGATCCTCCGGCAGTGGACCGGGCTCTGCGACATGACACCTGATTACTCGCCGTTGATGGGCCTCACCGATGTCGACGGGTTTCTGCTGTCTTCCGGGTGGGGAACCTGGGGCTTCAAGGCGATCCCCGCCTCGGGGATCTCGATGGCGGAACTGATCGCCACCGGGAAGGTGCCGTCGTTGATCGCGCCGTTCGCGCTCGACCGGTTCCGGCGGGACCGGGCCGTGCCTGAGCGGGCCTCCGCGGGAACCCACTAGCCCAGGGCCGTCATAAATGGGCCGGCCGTCGGCTGGGATCGCCTTGGCCGGCGGGATACCTTCATGGTGGAGCGCGACCTCGCCGCCGAGTCGGCGAGCGCCGGCTGATCTCTCCCCGAACCGATCAATCGAGGACCACCCATGCACCGACGTGACGTTGTGAAGGCGGCGGCCGCCGCATCATTCATCCCCTGGGTCCAGCCCGGGCCGGTCTGGGCGGCCTGGCGCGTCAACGGCGACCGGGTCAACGGCTGGCTCAAGGAATTGTCCCGGTTCGGTGCCAATCCGGAGGGCGGGGTGAGCCGGGTCGGCTTCAATGACGCCGACGTCGAAGGGCGGACCTGGCTGGTTCCGGTGATGCGCGCGGCCGGACTCGAGGTGGCGGTCGACCCGGCCGGCAACATCCTGGGCAAGCGGCCCGGCACGGTCCCGGGGCTCAAGCCCCTGCTGTTCGGCTCCCATATCGATTCGGTCCTGAACGGTGGAAACTACGACGGCGACGTCGGCACGCTCAGCGCGGTCGAAGTGGCGCGCACCCTGATGGAGAAAGGGTACCGGAACCGGCACCCACTCTGGGTCACCATGTGGGCCGACGAGGAGAACGGCCTCACCGGCAGTCGCGGATTCCTCGGCGAAGTCTCGGCCGCGGATCTGGCGCGGCCGGGCCCGCGCGATGGCGTTCCGTTGGCCGACAAGATCCGGAAGGTCGGCGGCGACCCGGTCGCGATGGCAGGATACCGCAACGAGCCCGGCAGCATCGCCGGGTACGTGGAACTTCACATCGAGCAGGGCGGCATTCTCGACCGGACCGGCGTCCACATTGGCGTCGTGGAGGGCATCGTGGGGATCATGTCCTGGGATGCGACGGTGACGGGCTTCTCCAATCACGCCGGCACGACCCCGATGGACGAACGGAAGAACGCCCTCCTTGCGGCGGCCGAATTGGCCCTCGCGGTTGACCGGGCGGTGAAGGGCCGGCCTGGACGGCAGGTCGGCACCGTCGGCCGGTTCCAGGTGAAGCCAGGGGCCCAGAACGTGATCCCGGGCGAGGTCTCGATGTCGATCGAGATTCGCGACCTGTCGATGGAAACGCTGGCCGCGCTCTGGATCGAGATCAAGGCGGCCGGCGACCAGATCATGACGAAGTATGGCACCAGCTGGGTGGCCGCCTCCCGTCCGACCAACGTGACCGCGCTGTCCAATCCGGTGGTGCGCGGCGTGATCGACCAGGCCGCCAGGGGGCTCGGCCTCACCACCCGCCTGATGCCGAGTGGAGCCGGGCATGACGCCCAGGACCTGGCCCGGATCGGTCCGATGGGGATGATCTTCGTGCCGTCGGTGGGTGGGATCAGTCACAGCCCGAAGGAGTTCACCCGGCCCGAGGATGTGACGAATGGCGCCAACGTGCTGATGCAGACAATGCTCCGGCTGGACCAGGCATGAGGGTCGGGTATGCCGGCCTGCTGCTGGCCGGGCTGCTGTCGGGCACGGGCGAGGCTCAGGCCCAACGCCGGGACGCGATCAAGGTTGCGATGCGGGACGGCGTGACGCTGGTGTCCGACCTCTGGCTGCCGGCCCCTCCTGGGAAGTACCCCGCCATTGTGATCCGGACCCCGTACGGGCGCGGCGCCGGCTGGCTGGACGCCAGGGGCGTGGGCGAGTACTTCGCCGCCCACGGCTACGGGGTAGTGGTGCAGGACGTTCGGGGCACCGGCGAGTCCGGCGGAACGTTTGCGTTTCTGTTCCAGGAGATCAACGACGGCTACGACGCGATTGAGTGGATCGCGAAGCAACCCTGGTCGAACGGCCGGGTGGCCACGATGGGACTCTCGTACTTCGGAGCGTCACAGTGGGTCACCGCGCGCACCCGGCCCCCGCATCTCGTTTGCATGGCGCCAACCGCCGCGGGCGGGATGTACTTCAACGAGCTGCCGTACGTCGGCGGCGCGTTCGGCGCGAGTTGGGCCCTCAACTGGCTCAACCGGTTCGGTCCGAACAGGGTTGATCCGAAGACGGTGGACTGGGGCAAGGTCGCCCGCCACCGCCCCCTCCGGACGATGGATTCGGTGATGGGCAGAGTCATGCCGATCTACCGTGACTTCATCGACCACTCCACCATGGACGACTACTGGCGGAAGCTCCAGTATTTCGACGAGGACTTCCAGGAGGCGACTCTTCCCACCCTGACCACCACCGGATGGTTCGACGGCAATCAGCCGGGTGCGCTATTCTATTGGCGCGGCATGCGGAAGTTCTCGGCCGCGCGTGACCGTCAGTATCTCCTGATCGGCCCCTGGGATCATCAGCAAACCTGGACTGGCGGCGGCGACAAGATCGGGGCGTTCGAGTGGGGCAAGGCGGGTATCGTGGATTACCGGCCGATTCAGCTCGCCTGGTTCGACTATTGTCTCAAGGGCACCACCTCGACCTTCGCCTACCCGCGGGCCCGGGTGTTCGTGACCGGGTCGAACGCCTGGCATGACTTTCCCGATTACCCGCCCGCCGGCAGCGTTGCCAAGTCCCTCTATCTCCGAAGCGGCGGCCGCGCCAACACCGCCTCGGGCGATGGCCGGCTCGAGTGGCAGCCGCCTCAGCGCGAGACCGCGGACCGCTTCACGTTCGACCCCAGAGACCCGACGCCCGGGCCTGACGAAGATGCCGCCATGGACCTGGCCCCGCTCCAGAAGCGGGCCGACATCCTGGTCTACACCTCGGCGCCACTCAGCAAGCCGCTGACGATCATCGGCCAGTCGAAGCTGGAACTCTTCGCCGCCTCCGACGGTTTCGATACCGATTTTGCGGCTGTGCTGATCGACAAGTTCCCCGACGGCCGATCCATCATGGTCGGCCCCAGGGTCGGGATGATCCGCACCCGCTATCGGGCCGGGTACAACCAGGAACTCCCGCTCACACCGGGCCGCCCGACCAAGCTGTTCATCGACCTCTACGACGTGGCTCACACCTTCCTGCCGGGCCACCGGATTCAGCTGCAGCTGGCTAGCGCGGCATTCCCGAACGTGGCCCCGAACCAGAACACCGGAACCCCGGTGGCGACGGACACCGTGTGGCGGGTGGCCCGCCAGATGGTGATCCACGAGACCACGTTCGCCTCTCGCCTGTTGCTGCCGGTGTTCACCCCACCGCCGAGGCCGTGATGCGCGTCGTGCTGCTGGTAACCGTGTTGTTGAGTCCGGGCCTGGCCGGGGCCCAGACGGCGGAGAGCCGGACTGACCTGGCCCGGTGGAAGCGGCTCGCCACCGAAGTCACCATCTATCGCGACACTTGGGGCGTCCCTCATGTGCACGGGCACACCGATGCCCAGACGATGTTCGGGATGGCCTACGCCAGGGCCGAAGACCGGTTCCAGGAAACCGAACCGTCCTATATCCAGGGATTGGCCCGCTGGGCCGAGGTGGTCGGCGTGGACGGGGTCGGGATGGACACCTTCCTCCGCGCCTTCGAGATCGAGCGCCTCGGCCGGGAGGAGTACGCCGCCGCCACTCCCGCCATTCAGGCGCTGGCCGACGGCTGGGCCGACGGTACCAACTACTTCCTGTACCGCCATCCCGAGATCAAGCCGCAGCTGGCGATCCAATACCAGGGGTGGATGGTCTTCATGCTGTACCGGGCCTTCGCGGTCGATCCGGGAGCGACCGGGGTCGATCTCAAGGCGATGCTCAAGATCGTCACGCCGGAACGGCACGCCGAGGAAGGCTCCAACATGTGGGCCGTCAGCGCAGCGAAAAGCGCGAGCGGCCACGCCATGCTGTTCGTGAACCCGCACACGCCCCTGCTCCCGGTGTACGAGAGCCACTGGATCAGCGACGAGGGCTGGAACATGTCCGGCCTGACCGCCTACGCGAATACCATGATCCCGGTGAAGGGACACAACGAGCACCTCGGCTGGGCGCTCACGGTCAACAACTCCGACATGGCCGATGTCTGGGAGGAGAGCTTCGACGACCCGGCCGATCCGCTCGCGTACCGCTATGGAGGCGGCCACCGCCGCGCAACCGAGTGGCGGGACTCGGTCCGGGTCCGGACGGCCGCCGGTATCGAGACCAGGCCCCTGATGTTCCGAAAAACCCACCACGGGCCGATTGTCGGCAGCCGGGGTGACAAGCACCTGGCCGTGAATTACGGCAACCTCGACCACGGCGGCCTGTTCCAGCAGTGGTACGCCATGGGCAAGGCCCGGAACCTCACCGAGTTCCGGCGGGCGCTCGACATCAACGGGCTCACCTATCACAACGTCATGTACGCCGACACCGCCGGGAACATCTTCTTCATTCACGCCGGCGCGGTGCCCAGGCGTGACACGACTCTCGACTGGAGCCGGCCCGTGGACGGCTCCGATCCGCGGAGCGACTGGCACGGCTACCACACGCCGGCCGAGATGCCGCAGGTCCTCAATCCGCCGTCGGGCTGGATGCAAAACACCAACTCGACCCCGTTTCTGACGACGACGGATGACGTGAACCCCAAGCGGGCCGACTACCCGAAGTACATCGGCCTCCATCCCGACAACTGGCGGGCCCGCGCCTCCCGCCGCCTCCTCAGCCGGCCCGGCAAATTCAGCTTCGAAGAGTGGACGGCGATGGCCTTCGACACCTACTTCTACGCCGCGGACCGGGATCTGGCCCCGCTGTTCTTCGAACACGAATTGCTCGCCGCGGTTGATCCGCCCCGCGCCGCGCGCCTCCAGCCGATGATCGACAGCCTCAGGCATTGGGACCGGCGGGGCGCCCCGACGTCGGTGCCGGCGCTCTGGTTCACGGTATACCAGACGATCGCCGGCCCGAAAACGGCGCGGGCGGACACGACGACCTGGTACCGGATTGCGGCGCTCGAACGGGTCCCGGTGGATTTGATCCGGTACTTCGGGAAAGCCGAGGTGGCGCTGGGCGAGGCGATTCGGCTCCAACGGCCAAGTGAACGAGACCGGGAGACCTACAGCGACGAACGGCCTAGCCTGCCATTGCCGTCGGCCGAGGGCGGGCAGGTGGGAGCGATCTTCTCGGTCGGTACCGCGACCGGCAAGGAAGGGCACCGCCGCTATGACGTTGCGGGCTCGGCCTATGTATCGGTGGTCGAGTTCGGCACCACGATTCGGGCCCGCTCGATCATTCCCTTCGGTGAAAGCGGCGATCCCAAGTCACCGCACTTCTTCGACCAGGCCCCGTTGTTCGCCCAGGGCCGGTTCAAGGAGGCCTGGTTCACCATGGACGACATCAAATCGCATCTCGAGCGGGCCTATCGGCCCGGGGAGGAACGGCAATGAACCACGCAATTCGTTTGGGCATCGTCGGACTGCTCGCGGCCGGCGTGGCGCCGGTCCGGGCCCAAACGGCGGGCGGCATCCGGTTTTCGATCTCGGTGCCGGCGTCGGTGCGGGCTGAGGCGCTGACCGGGCGGGTCTTCGTGGCGATCGCGCCGAACAACGACCCGGAGCCGCGGATTGCCGCCTACAACTCGGCCCGGCAGCGGGATGCCCGGGTGCCGTTCTTCGCCGCCGACATCGAGCAACTGGCGCCCGGCCGGGCCGTCGTCGTGGATCGTTCGGCCATTGGGTTCCCCTATGCGAGTCTCGACCGGTTGCCGGCCGGCGACTACTGGGTCCAGGCGATCGTCAACGTCTACACCCGTTTTCCCCGGGCGGACGGCCATACGATCTGGGCCCACATGGACCAGTGGGAAGGGCAACGCTGGGCGTTCTCTCCTGGCAACCTGTACAGCCGGAGTGTCCGGGTCCACCTCGACCCCCGACGCGCGAACCTCACTCGTCTGGTGCTCGACCAGGTGGTCCCGCCGATTCAGGTGCCGGCCGATGATCGCTGGGTCAAGCGGATCAAGATCAAGAGTGACATTCTGAGCAAGTGGTGGGGCCAGCCGATGTACCTCGGCGCCACCATCCTGCTGCCGAAAGGCTACGACGAGCACACCGGCCTCAAATACCCGGTCGTCTTCCACGAAGATCACTTCAGTCTGGAGGCTCCGTTCGGCTTCACGACCACGCCGCCCGATGAGCGCGGGCCCCAGCTGTTCGCCGCCATGGCCCGTGAGGCCGGCGGGAAGAAGGAAAGCGGCTACGAATTCGGGAAGGCATGGACCGGGGACGGCTTCCCGAGGTTCATCGCCGTCAAGCTGCAGCACCCGACGCCGTTCTTCGACGATTCCTATGGTGTCAACTCGGCCAACAACGGCCCCTACGGCGACGCCATCCACCAGGAGTTGATCCCGTACCTCGAACGGACCTTCCGGATGATCGGGGCTCCGTATGCGCGGGTCATGACCGGTGGCTCCACCGGCGGGTGGATTTCGCTCGCCCTCCAGATCCACTATCCCGATTACTACGGCGGGACCTGGACCCTGTATCCGGACCCGGTGGACTTCCGTCGCTACCAGCTGGTCAACATCTACGAGGACTCCAGTGCCTTCCGGGTGCCGAACGCCCCGTACGGCTCGCCGGAGCGGCCGTTCCAGATGAATACCCTGGGCCAGGCCGTCGGGAACATCCGGGAGCTGTCCCGGATGGAGGAATCGCAGGGGACGAAGGGAAGGTCGGCCGGGCAGATCGATGCCTGGAACGCCGCCTACGGACCGGTCGATGCGCAGGGCTACCCGCGGCGTCTCTGGAACATGGCCACTGGGGAGATCGACCGCGAGGTGGCCGTGTCGATGCGGGACCATGGCTACGATCTGGCCGGGTACCTGGCGAAGGAGTGGCCGAGGATCGGATCTTCGCTGGTCGGCAAGCTCCGCGTGTTCACCGGCGAGATGGACCAGTTCTATCTGGCCCCGTCGGTGTACCTGCTGCAGGAGTTTCTGGAGGGCACCACCAGTCCGTATTACGCCGGCGAGTTCGGGTTTGGCCGGCCGATGAAGGGCCATGGCTGGCAGCCCTGGACCAATGCCGACCTGCTTCGGATCATGGCGCGCCAGGTTGCGCGAAACGCTCCCGTCGGGGCGGATCTGCGCTGGCTTCCGTGACGTCGACGCAGAAGCGGTGGTGGGGAGGGGGCGCGGGCGAGTTTCGTACTCGTCCGCGTCTTCATTGCCGGGCCTGGCCGGAGTAGTGCAGCGGTCGCCGGGACGGTAGATTCCTTCCTGTTCCTTATCCCGAACTCGACATCGCCTTCAGGTCATTTCCTTCTATGAAGAATCCCGGCATTACCACAGTTGCCGTCGTCGGAACCGGCGTCATCGGCCGCAGCTGGATTCAGGTATTCGCCCGGGCCGGGTGCAGGGTCCGGGCCTTCGACCAGAACCCCGAACAACTGGCACGGGCAATGGCCTGGTTCAAGGCCGATCTCAAGGCCCTCCGCAGTCGGGGCGAGATCAAGAAGCGGGAGGCGAAGGCCCGCTGGGACTTGGTCGAGGCGGCCGACTCACTCGAGGAAGCGGTGGCCGGCGCCGGGTACGTTCAGGAGAGCGGCCCGGAGAATCTCGAGGCCAAACGGGCACTCTATGCCGAGATCGACCGGCACGCGGCCCCCAGGGCGATCATCGGCAGCAGCACCTCGACGCTCGACATGACCTTGGTCGCCGCCGGGCTCACCGGCGCGGCCCGCTGCATCGTCGCGCACCCGGTCAACCCGCCCCACGTGGTCCCGGCGGTCGAGATCCTGGGCGGGACCGAGACGGACCGCAAAGCGGTCAAGCGGACCATCAAGTTCATGACGGCCCTTGGCCAGACGCCGATTCTCATGTACCGGTTCGCCCCCGGCTTCGTGTTGAACCGGCTGCAGAGTGCGCTGGTCCGCGAGGCGGTCGACCTGGTACGAAGCGGCGTCTGTGACGTCCAGGCCGTGGACGATTCCGTTCGCGAAGGACTCGGCCTCCGCTGGGCGCTGATGGGCCCGTTCGGCGTGGCCAATACCAACGCCGACCATGGCGCGGCCGAGTATTTCACTCGTTACGGCGATTCCTATCAGGCGCTCTGGGACGATCTCAAGACCGACGTCCGATTCGATGACGATCTGGTGCGGCGGATCGGGAAACAGACCGATCGGATGATCCCGACATCGCACCAGGCCCAGCGGGCCTGGCGCGATCGCATGGTCGGCCGGATCCGCCGCCTCAAAGCCGAAGATCCGCTGCCGCTCAAAGCTCGCCGGTTGAAGGCCGGCAAGCGTTAGTCTCACCTTCTTTCCAGGACAATCCGAGTATGGCCGGGAATAACGAGTTTCTGTGGCGCTACGCCGACGCGTACGAATACATGGAACGGGTCGGCAAGATGCCCCCCGTGATCATCGTCTGCTCCTGCAACGGCGGCGTCCAGGGCAAGGAGTCGAACGACAATCTGCCAGAGACGGCCGACGAAATCGCCGATTCGGTGTACGGCGCGTACCAGGCCGGCGCCACAATGGTGCACGTGCACGCCCGAGATCCGAAGAACCACACCCGGCCCGCAACGACGACGGACGTGTGGGCTGTGGTGAATCGGAAGATCCGCGAACGCTGCCCGGAGATCATCATCAACAACACCACCGGCGGCGGCCCGGACATGACGATGGACGAGCGCCTCCAGTGTCTGCCGGCGCGCCCCGAAGTCGCCTCGCTCAATCTCACACCCGACATGAGCAAGTTCAGGATCGCCGCCCGGAAAGCACCGTTGCCGTTTCCGCGCGACGAACAGGAGTTCGATGAGTGCCTGCCGTTTACCTATGGCCTGGTGAACCGGTTCGCCTCGGAAATGAAGAAGTACGGGGTCAAGCCCGAGATGGAGACGTACCATTCGGGCGGCGCGTGGGTGATGCGGGACCTGATCAAGAACGGAGTGGTCGACGCGCCTTACTGGATCCAGACCGTGATGGGCTATCAGACCGCCAGCTGGCCGACCTTCGAAAACGTCGTCCAGCTCGTGCGCGAGATGCCGGAGAATACGCTTTGGCTGACCTCGGGCATCGGCCCCCACCAGCTCCCGATGACCACGTTCGCGATGTTGCTCGGCGGCCACGTCCGCGTTGGACTCGAGGACAACGTCTACTACAAGCGGGGCGAGAAGGCGAAGAGCAACGCCCAGTTGGTGGAACGGGCGGCCCGGCTGGCCAACGAACTCAATCGCGGCGTCGCGACGCCGGCCCAGGCCCGGCAGATGCTCGGCCTCTCGGCCGTGCCGTCGAAGTACTAGCGCGGTGGACCGCCTTCGCGACTTGCTTGACCGACTGGTGCGGGCCGATTCCCGGCTGCCGGTCGAGGAGCGCGCCGCTCGTGTCATGGCGGACGAGATCCGGACGGCCGGCCTTGAGCCGGAGTGGACCGAGATCGCGCCGGGCCGGCCGAACGTGTGTTGCATGGCTCGTCTGGGGCCGAAGCCCGGGCTGGTCACGTTGACCGGTCACCTCGACACCGTCCACGACGCCGCAGGCTGGACGTCCGATCCGTTCCAGGCCACGGAGCGCGAGGGCAAGCTCTATGGGCTCGGCGCCCTCGACATGAAGTCGGGGTTGGCCTGCGCCTTTACGGCATTCCGTCGGCTAATCGAGGACCGGAGCCGGCACGCCGAATTGGGCACCATCGGTTTCGCGGCAACGGTCGACGAGGAAGCCTACGGGACCGGTGCCCGGGCCTTGCTCGGGACCAAGTATGGTCGCAGCGATCTGATGCTGCTGACCGAGCCGTTCCACGGGTCAGGCCCCGACGATGCGGTGCCGTTCGTGATGCCGGGCAAGGTGCTGTATCGGATCGGCGTGCACGGCAAGAGCTCGCACGCGCTCTGCCACCCCGAACGGGGCATCAACGCCGTCGATGACGCGGCGAAAATCGTAACGGCGCTGGCACGGCTCGAGCTGGGGTCACATCCGGTGCTTGGGCGGATGAACTACTCGACCCTCAAGATCGAGGGCGGCTATCGAGAGTACTCCGTCGTGGTCCCCGAACGGTGCGAGATCATCGTCACTCGACTCCTCGCCCCAGGGGAGACGCGGCAGGGTGCCGTGGAGGAGTTGGAGCGATTGGTCGCGGGCCTTGGGCTGGCGTCCACCGTATCGGTGGAAGCCGCGCCGCCGTCCTACGAGCCATTCGAGATCGACCCCGATCATCCCGCCATGCAGGCGTTCGAGGCGGCGTACCGGGTCCGGTTTGGTCGGGACCCATCGGTGGGTGGACTCCTGGGGATTACGGACGCCAATATCTATCAGGGCGAAGGCGGCATACCCACGATCATCTTCGGGCCGAAGGGACGCGGGCTTCACGAGAAGGACGAGTACGTCGAAATCGACAGCCTGTCGCCGGTCGTGGATGTCCTGGTCGACACGACCATCCGGTTTTTCGAAACCGCAACGTGAGGGAGCATCTGATGAAGTGTTGGGTCTGGATGGTAGCGGTACTGGTCGGAGCAACTCCGCTTGCGGCCCAGCGCCCGGTCAAGGTCTTCATCTCGGTGGATATGGAAGGGATCACTGGGGTGGTGACCAGCGACCAGTTGGGGCCGACCGGATTCGAATACGAGCGGTTTCGCGGCTTCATGACGGCCGAAGTCCTGGCAGCGATCCAGGGAGCCCGGGAGGCTGGCGCCACGGAGTTCGTGGTGGCCGACTCGCATGGGAACATGCAGAACCTTCTGATCGACCGTTTTACCCAGGACGTGATGATCGTCCGCGGGTCGCCCCGGCCGCTCGAGATGATGCAGGGGATCGACTCGACGTTCAGCGCGGTGATGTTCATCGGGTATCACGCGGCCACCACCAACCCGAGCGGCGTCCGAGCCCATACCATCTCGAGCGCCACCTTCGCGGCCGTGGAGTTGAACGGCGCGCCGATGGCCGAGTCGGGCATCAATGCGGCGGCCGCGGGTGCCTTCGGGGTGCCGGTGGTCCTGGTGAGCGGCGACGAACAGGCCGTCGGCGAAGTTCAGAAATTGCTGGGGGATGTCGAGGGCGCCATCGTCAAGCGGAGCGTCGGCTTCCATTCGGCCGTGACGATGACTCCCGAGGCTGGTCAGGCACTCATTCGGGCCCGGGCCAAGGCGGCCATCGCGCGGCTCCGCGATTTCAAGCCCTATCAGATCCGGGGGCCGTTTGTGCTTGACCTGACCTACAAGAACTACACGCCCGCGGAAGCGATGGCGATTCTTCCCGGGATCGAGCGGCGGACCGCGCACACGATCCGGTACTCGGCCAAGTCAATGCTCGATGTAATGAGATTTCTGGTGTTTGCGACGACCTACCACTCGGACATGACGCCCTAGGCTGGGCTCAATTCGCCGATTCTGGCCACGGCGGCTCGCACCGCCAGGGCCAGTTCGGCGACCTGGAACGGCTTCTGGAGGCCCCGGGCGCCCGTGCGGGCCATGAGGGCCTCGTTGGCGTCGGAGTTGAGATCCCCGCTGGTCAGGATGATCCGCCCCCGCAGGGTCGGGTCGTGCTGCATCAACCGCTCAATCAGTTCCCCCCCCGACATTTCCGGCATGTTGTGGTCGGTGATGACCACGTCGAAACGTTCGGTCCCGATTACGGCCAGGGCTTCCACCGCGGACATGACCGTGAGGGTGCGGAATCCGACTCGCTCGAGACACTTTCCCATGCTGCGGCAAACCATCTCGTCGTCATCGACGAAGAGCACGGACCACCGAGCCCCGTCGGGGCGGGCGTTCGAAACGGGTCGTTCGATTGAAGTCACGCCGTTAGGCCTTGAAGTCCGGGTCCTGGACCAGATGCCGAGCCACCTGGGCGATGACTTCGGGCTTGTTATAGTGGCCGGAGGCCAGGCGCTCGCCGATCTGCTTCAGCCGGTCGGGCGGAAGCGAGGATTGGCTGGCGCGAGTCTCGGTCTGGGCTGACAGGGCCTTGGCATCGGCCGACACGTCGACGGAGTCGTTCCGTACCTCGGCATCCTTGGCCTGGGCCGCGCGGGTTCTGGCTGCGACGTCCTTCTGGGCTTCCTGGGCCCGTGCGCTCTCAAGCGCGGCCGGGTCAGGCTTGCGGGACGGGCCGTTTGGTGAGGTCGGATTGATCGCCATAGGTCGCTTGCTCCTTCAAACCACGATGTTGGGCGGGGCACCTGCGACACCCACCTGGTGAGTACTATCGGATCACCACCGAAAAACTTGAATGCTCGGCTCTGGTTCGCCTCTAGTGCAGGCTCTGTGCCCGGGAAGAAACCGCCGGTCAATGCTTTCCGATCCAGGCGGGGCCGACCGGGTCAGCCGCGACCGTCCTTCGCCCCCCCCGCATCCGGCCCATCTCCTGTAATCACAACACAGTATCGGTACGAACGACGAGTTTCTTGAGTCGCCAATCGGGAACTGGCGTACCTCTTGCCCCTTCGGTCTCTCGGACCCGTCGAACCGGCAATTTATGCCCGACTTCGATGGGGTCTCTTCCGGATTGGCCGGATCAATCGACCGACTGTCAGTGAACGGGAATCGGAGCTCAAGACGTATGGGGATCAACCTGCTCGAACATCAAGACGCCGTTGCCGGGGGCCTCCCGGTCGATGTCAGGCAGGTCCTGCGCCGTGGTCTCGCTCACCATCAGGCCGGGGAGTGGGTGCTGGCGCTCAAGTCCTACCGCGCCGTGCTGGCGATCGAGCCGGCGCAGCCGGACGCGCTCAACCTCACCGGGGTTCTGGCCCACCAAATGGGTGATCACTCGCTGGCCGTCACATTGCTCGAACAGGCCACCGCGATCGACCCCCGGGCTCCCGACTTTGCCATCAACCTGGGGCTTGCCCGTCAGGCCCTGGGCGACATCGACTCGGCCCGGGCTGCGTTCGAGCGCGCCGTATTGCTGCGCCCGGCCTCTCCTACGGCCCATCTCCATCTTGGTACAGTCCGCCGGCTGCTGGGTGACCTCGCCGGCGCCGTATCGGCCTACGACCGCGCCCTGGCCCTCGATCCCGCGTTCGCCGAGGCGCACGCCACGCGCGGAGCGGCCCTTCATTCGTTAGGCCGGCTGGCCGAGGCCGAGCGGGCGCTTCGTCAGGCGGTGGAACTGAGGCCCGAATTCGCGGAAGCGCACTCGGATCTGGGTTCGCTGCTCCAGGCCACCGGTCAGCGCGATGAGGCGATCGAGGCCTACCGAACGGCCATCGGGCTCAAGCCGGATCTGGTCGAGGCCTACGCCAATCTCGGGACGGCGTATATGGCCGGTGGTGAGATCGAGGCAGGCGTTGCCGTGTATCGGCAGGCGCTCGCGGTGGCTCCGTCTCATTACGAATCGCTGGTCAATCTCGGGATGGCCCTTCAGGGGTGTGCCCGGCTCGAAGACGCAGTCGGGGTGTTCGAGGCGGCCCGAGTGGTCCGGCCGGACGCCAGGGAGCCCTACGTTCACCTCGGCGCGATTTATCATGCGCAGGGCCGCCTCGCGGAAGCGCTGGTCGCATTCAACCTTGGCGTGGAGCGGGTCGGGCCGGACGCCGACCTGCTGAGCGGGCGAGCTGGAACGCTGCGACACCTGGACCGGCTCGACGAATCCATCCGCGACTACCGGGCCGCCGTCGCCCTGACGCCCACTTCAGCCAGACTCGAGACCAATCTCGCCAATGCGCTCCACGCCGCCGGCGACGAGGTGGCAGCGCTCACCGCGGCCCGCCGGGCCATCGCGCTCGACGCGACGATGGCTGAAGCGAGGCTGACGTTGGGCAATATCCAGAAGACACTGGGCCAGCCCGAAGACGCGGCCCGGAGCTATGGCGATGCCCTCGTGCTCAAGCCGACGCTGGCGGAGGCCGCCTTCAATCTCGGCAACCTCTGGCGCGACAACGGCCGCTACGAGGCCGCCGTCACCGCCTACGACCAGGCCCTTGCGATCGATCCCGACTACGGCGACGCCCGATGGAACCGGGCCCTGGCCCTGATCGGCGGCGGCCAACTGGCCCTCGGCTTCGACGAATACGAATGGCGCTGGCGCGACGGGAACCGCTTCAAGGTGCCGGTCCTGCCCGGCGGGCCGCTCTGGCAGGGCGAAGACGTCCAAGGGAAGCGGATCATGGTGTGGCGTGAGCAGGGATTGGGCGACGAGCTGCTGTTCCTGACCACCGTGCCGGATCTGATTGCGGCCGGCGCGCAGGTGGTGCTGGTCGTGAGTCTCCGCCTCGTCGAC
>JANMXA010000055.1:0-10928 GCA_031394255.1 Gemmatimonadota bacterium | reverse complement strand
CCGACCCGCAGTACACGTTCCGCACCTCGCAGGAGATCATCGACACGTCACAGGCCGTGGTGGACCGGGCCAAGGGGGCGATGGGCCGCTGGTTTGGTCGGCTGCCCAAGGCCAACGTGGTGATCGAGCCCTACCCCGAGTTCCGCCAGAAGGCCGGCGCGCCGGGCCAGCTCCAGGCCGCGGCGGCGGACGGCTCGCGGCCGGCGGTGTTCCTGATCAACCCGTCCGACCCGACCCACAAGTCGCGGGCCGATGTCGAGAACACCGCAATGCACGAGGCCATTCCCGGCCACCATCTCCAGAGTGCGATCGCCCTGGAGCGGACCGATCTCCATCCGCTGGTCCGCTACAGCTTCACCTCAGGCTTCGGCGAGGGCTGGGCGCTCTATGCCGAACAACTCGGCGACGAGATGGGGCTCTATTCCTCGGACGTGGGACGGATCGGCATGCTGGCGAGCCAGGCGTTCCGGGCGGCGCGGATGGTGATCGACGCCGGGATCCACACGAAGGGTTGGAGCCGGCAGCAGGCGCTGGACTACCTGGTGAGTCACACGGTGCTGGGCGGGCGCACGGCGGAGGGGGAGATCGATCGCTACATCTCGTGGCCGGGGCAGGCGCCGTCGTACATGATCGGGCGGCTCGAGATTCTGCGGCTCCGGGAGCGGGCGAAGGCGGCGCTGGGGCCCAAGTTCGACATCCGGGCATTTCATGACCAAGTGCTCGAGGACGGGACGATGCCGCTCGGGTTGCTGGGGGAGAAGATCGAGCGGTGGGTGGGAGCTGGTCAGGCTGCCAACGGGCGCTTGGGCAGGTAATACCGGCGGACGCGGATCTTCCCTTCCTGTTTCCGGGCCTGAGCCAGGTCGTAGGCCATCTGCATGGCCAGCCAGGTCTCCGGCGTGCTGCCAAACGCTTTGGTGAGGCGGATAGCCATCTCCGGGCTGATGGCGGCCCGGCCGTTGACGACGTTGTTCAGGGCCTGCCGGGATACGCCGAGGACCCGGGCGCCGGCCGTGACGGACAACCCGAAGAATTCGAGGCAATCGTGGCGCACGAGGGCGCCGGGATGGACGGGGTTCTTCATGGCCAAGGTGTCCCCCGATCAGTGATCGTCGACCAGATCGACGTCATACACATCTCCATCCTCGAACCGGAACACGATCCGCCGGTTGGCCCGAACGGTCACGGCCCAGTACCCAGCCAAGTCGCCCTTGAGCGGATGCAACCGGAGCCTTGGCATGTCGAGAGCGGCCGGCATAGCCGCCACGTCGAGAGCCGCCAGAATCCGCTCCACCGCGCCGAGCAAGTCGGCTCCGATCCCGGCACGGTGCCCGCTTTCGTACAGGCGTCTCAAGCCCCTGTGCCTGAGTAAAGGAGGCCAGTACATGCAACCGCCACCGCGCCCCACGCGCATCGAGATGCCTGGTACGGCACACGAGCGGCGAACTCCGGAACAGCCGGCAGACCAGCGACCCCGAGCGGCGTGGTACGCGCTGACGATTGAGGATGCTGCGGCACACCTGCACACTGATCCGGCACACGGCCTCTCCAGCGCGGAGGCCGCACTCCGGCTCGAGCGCCATGGCCGGAACGAGGTGGCGTCGGAGGCGGAGGAGCCGTGGTGGAAGCAGGCGTTCGAATCGCTCACCGAGCCGCTGGTGCTGCTCCTCATCACGGTCGGCGTGCTGTACGCGATCTTCGGGCGGCTCGAAGACGCGATCACGATTTTTGTTGTCATCACGGCCGTTGCCGCCGTTGAGACGGTGACCGAAGCCCGCGCGAAGCGCGCCATCAAGTCGCTCGGGGCGCTCGCGTCACCCGAGGCCACCGTGATTCGCGGCGGCGAGCCGAGCACCCTGCCCACCGGGTCACTCGTGCAGGGCGATCTCGTGGTTCTCGATGCTGGGAGCCGCGTGCCGGCGGACCTTAGGCTCGTCAGCACAACGGCACTCCGGGTCGACGAGTCGAGCTTGACCGGTGAGTCCGTCCCGGTCTCAAAACAAGCAAATGTCGCCTTCCCGGCGGAGACCGCGCTCGGTGATCGGGTGAACCTTGCCTTCACGGGAACGACGGTGACGGCAGGCCAAGGCAGGGGCCTCGTCGTCGCGACCGGGCAGGACACCGAGCTCGGGCGCATCGCGACCCTCGCGCGCTCGGCCCCCGAGCCCAAGACCCCGCTGCAGCGCTACCTCAAGCAGCTCTCCGTCTGGCTTCTTTGGCTGGCCGTTGGTTTCAGCGTGCTCGTGCCAGTGCTGAGCGTGATCGTCGCGGGCCGCCCATGGCGGGACGCGCTGCTCGAAGGCCTCACGCTCGCATTCGCGACGATTCCCGAAGAGCTCCCGATCCTGATCACCGTGGTGCTCGGTCTCGGCGCCTACCGCCTTGCCCGCGAGCACGCGATCACGAAACGGCTCCAGGCGGCCGAGACGTTGGGGAGCGTGTCGGTGATCGGTACAGACAAGACGGGCACGCTCACGGAGAACCGCATGCGCCTGGCCGAGGTGTACGCCGGCGGTGCCCGGCGGCCGCTGGCCGAAGGAGCCGGGATCCCGGAGGTGAGCTCCACTCTCGGACGCGTGCTCGCGGTCGGGATGACGGCCACGGGCGCCGAAATAATATCCGGGGCGGGGGGTGGCGAGCCGCGCTTCATTGGTGACCCGACGGACACCGCCTTCTTGGCCGCTGCCGCGGAAGTGGGGTGGCTGAGCCAACGCAATGCGTTTCGCATTGTGGAGCAGTTCCCTTTCGATGATGTGCGCAAGCGGGTCAGCGCCGTCTACGATCGGGATGGCGCGCGGTGGGTGGGCGTGAAGGGCGCCCCCGAGGGCGTGCTCGACATCTCGGCACACGCGGTCGTGGACCAGCGCGAGGTGCCGCTCGATTCCGCCCGGCGTGCAGCGATCCTGGCGGCAGCGGATGCAATGGCCGCCGACGGTGAGCGCGTCGTCGCCGTGGCGGACCGCCGGCTTGGCGAGGGCGCCATGCCAAGCATGGGCGACGCCGAGTCCGACCTCACGTTCGTGGCTCTGGTGGGGCTCATCGATCCACCGCGGCCCGAAGCAGCCGGCGCGGTGCGGGCGCTCCAAGCCGCTGGAGTCCGTGTCGTCATGATCACGGGCGATCACCCCGGCACGGCCCGGGCGATTGCCGAGCGCGTGGGCATCGATGCCAATCGAGTCGCGGGCGGCGTAGAGGTGGCACGCGCGTCAGGTGATGCGCTTCGCACCCTCGTCCGCGACACGTCCGTTTTCGCACGCATCGCACCCGAGGACAAGCTCCGCCTGGTCGAGGCGCTCCAGGCGAACGGTGAGGTCGTCGCGGTCACCGGCGACGGGGTGAACGATGCCCCGGCGCTCCGGCAGGCCGCGATCGGGATCGCGATGGGCCAGCGAGGCACCGACGTTGCGCGAGAGGCCGCGGATCTCGTCTTGAGCGACGACAACTTCGCGACCGTGACGAGCGCCGTCCGGGGCGGACGGGTGCTCTTCGAGAATCTGCGGAAGGCGGTCCGCTACTACCTGGCGGCGAAGGTCGCGCTGATTACCGCGTCGCTCGCCGCCGTGCTCGCGGGGCTGCCGCTCCCGTTTGCTCCGGTGCAAATCATCATGCTCGAGCTCTTCATGGATCTCGGCGCCTCCACCACGTTCGTGGCTGAGCCGCCCGAGGGGGACGTCATGGCGCGTCCGCCTCGCGATTCGCGGCGGCCGTTCATGGATCGCTCGATGGTGCTCGGCATTTTGGGCGGCGGTCTTTCGCTCGCCGCCGCCGTGCTCGTCACCTACTTCTGGAGCGTGCATCGAGGGCTCGGGATGGAGGCGGGGCGGACGGCGGCGTTCGCGGCCTGGCTGATCGGTCACCTCGTACTCGCCGCTCACATGCGCTCCGAGCGCGAGCCGCTCTTCAAACGTGGGCTCCGTCTCACACGACCCTTTGCGCTCTGGGTGGCCGGCGCCCTTGGCCTTGCGCTGCTCGGGCCGGTGATGCCTTTCCTGAGTCGGCGGCTGTACTTGGTGCCGCTCCCAGCGCCAACCTGGGGCGTCCTCGTCGTCGCGGCCCTCGTGCTGCCGTCGTGGTGGGAGATCGTGAAATGGCGTCGCTGGCGTGCTCTGCGACGGGAAGCGTGACCGCACGTAAGCCCCGCCCCAGCAATAAACTTTGGGTGAGGACCCAACAAAGCAAAGCAGGTGCCTGCGCCAGTCAGTTCAATGGATTCACCGGCACAGCTGACCCGCGGCTGTGACGCAGGATGCGTCTTGACGACAGCCGAGAACGCTAGTACCCGCCAATAGTTGGTTCTGTCAGAATAAGAGGAACGGTAACACTGGCCTATCAACGAAATGTCAAAATGCTTGAGGCTGAAGACTTTCGCTACAGGGGCGCTCATTGCCTGCCTCAGCCTCTTTCAAGGGCACTTCGTTGACGATCAGTCTGGCCAGTGGGCAGCCGACGCCGGATAGCGATGCAGCTTCTGCCTCGACAGAACCCCGGCTGGCTCGGATCCGTCGAAGCCTGGCGGGTCCACCCCTGCCTTGCCATTCTGCCATCGGACGCCTCATAGCGCCCATACGGAAGCCAGGTTACCCTAAGCAATTCAACCACTTAGGCGACCACGTCAGGGCCCGGCGGCTCAACTTAGGACTGGATCAGAAGACCGCCGGCAGGCGGATCAGCGTAGCCAACGACACGCTGCAACTGGGAAAACCACCGAGCAGAGCCCGAGCTTCGGTATTTCCCTGCCCTCATTGCGTTCGTGGGTTACAACCCGTTGCCCGAAGCGGCGACGCACGGTGGAGAGGTCAAACGAGCTCGGCTGAGTTTGGGCTGGTCCCGACGGAAGCTGGCGGATCGTGCCGGAGTGGACGAAGCAACGGTGCTGCGGGTCGAAGCTGACAGGAGAGGGATGGCGCGCACGAGGATCGCGAGAGTCAGGCACGCTCTTAGGTTGTAAGCAAACAACAAGCTCGAAGCGCAATCTCTACGTTGCAACTTCGGTGTCAATTCTGATAGCGGGGTCTATGCATGGTACGATTGCGACCTAGAATATTGGTCAGAAATGTACCGGAGGATAAAGTAGCGGTAGCCAACGAACGATAGCGCAACCCAGATTGCAGCCGCCAGAAGGAGAAGGAGAACAATCGAAAGCCTTTGCTCATGCCAGAGATTGTACCATGTCTTGGCCAGGCTAGCTGGGGACAACAACGCCTACCCGAACCAGGCCTCCACTGGTCCCGACGGATCTTGCCTCATTTTCGTTGACACGTGGTTGTTAGGCCGCGTGTGCTTCGTACTGCACCGGTGTTTGAAACCCGAGCGCCGAATGACTGCGCTCATGACTGTAGTATCGAAAGTACCGATGCAGCATGTCGAGCGACTGCGCGACGGCCTGTATCTGCACACCGGGGCGCCTGCTGAGTTCGACCGCCGCGCGCTTGAACGCCAGACTATACGCCTTCACCTTCCGGGGACCTGCCCGCGCCATAGACACCTCCGTTCAGTTAGGTGAAAGTGTCTACGAAAGTGGTGCAAGAACCGCTGTCCGCTGCAATACCGGGTTAGGTGGCAGATACAGTGAACTCGGTGTTGTCGCGGTCCAGCTGTCGGGCCAGAAGCGGCCCAACGATGCCAATCCAGACGAAGGCGGCAGCAGCGTATATGCGGATAAAGAGACCCGCGTTGCGTGGCGACACCATGTTGCCGAGTCCGAGGGCGATGGCGAGTAACACCAGCATGGCGAGGCCTGTGGTGGCCAGATACCATGCGATCTGCCGCAGATCGAGCCGATGCGATAGTCCCTTTGCCAGTAGGAACGGTGCCGCATGCATCGGCAGCAGCAACGGAAAAGCCGCGTTGTGTCGGGGATCGGGGAGGGCGATCAGTCCCACAACGCCGAAGTAGACGGCCGGGATCATGAGCGAAATGCCCAGGGACCGGGCCCAGACCGGTCGGGCGCCCAACCCGCGCAGTGCCCGGTGAAAGGCGAGCGACACGAGGCAAAGGGATACCCCGGTAAGGATGAGGCTGGCATTGAAGACAAGCGGGTGGGGCGCCCCCAGGGCCCCTAGTTCGCTGGGAAGTTGGGTGATGTGGTTGTAGCCGGGGTAAAGCATCCCACCGGCAAACAGGCCGCCGAAATAGAACAGCGGAACCAGCACAGACGTGGGACCAAGGCGGAGGCGTGGAAGTCGCAGCGAGCGTCGAAGGCGCTTGTCGGGTTCATCCATGTGTTAGGCACCGACGACTCGGAGTTCGCCTGGTTGGAGCCCGCGGAACGCGTCCAGGATCGCCGGGACCAGGGGACGCAGATGGACGAGCCGGTTCGACGGCGCCCGAACGAGCACGACGCCAAAGGCCAAACGGGCCACGTTCTGCTGATGTTGGAGGTTCCGATCCATGGTCAGCAGGGCGTCAAAGCGGCCAGCGATCCGCCGCAGCAGCTCGCCGTTTGTGATCCCGCCCCAGCCAGCATCACCAACGGTGGTCGCCTCAACCCCGGGGAGGTCGGCTGCCAGGTCGGTTGGTAGGTTCTCGTCAAGCAGGACGCGCACCGTTCAGCACCGATTCTTTGGCAACCTCAAGCGCAGCAATAGCTTGCACGCGGCTGACGGTTGGGAATTGGTCGAGGAACTCGTCAAGGGAGTCCCCGCCCTCCAGGTAGTCGAACAGCGTCTGGGCTGGGACCCGGGTCCCGACGAACACCGGTGTTCCGCCGAGGATTTCCGGATCACGGTGAACGACAGCGGCACGCTTCATGTGGCGGCTCCTTCGATCGGCTTCAGCAATATATCGACTCCGGGGCCGAGGGGGCCAAGCTGGCCCAAGGCAGTCCGCCTCGGGTCGCTGGCCGTTCGCAAGACCTGGAGGGAGCGTGCCTAACGGATCGTTTTCAACTGCGGCCGCCACACGGACCTGAGCGGCCGCGCCGTCCACCGATCCAACATCGGGGCGCGGCCGCGACTTGGCAAGCCGGCGCCTCGGGCGGCCGTCTGTTGCAAAACAGTGTTAGGCAGCTGCGAACCGAAGCGCCGCCACGCCGGTCTCCACCTGCTCCGGTTGGCTGACGCCTTGATCGACCGCGACCAGCCCAAGCAGCGTGATCGCTGCTCCGGCCTTAGCCGCCGCGTAGGTCTTGTGGTGGCCGTCCAATAAGTAGTGGGCCAGACACCAGTGCTCCGTGATCTCGCACGAATCTTCCCATTCGGCCGGATGCTTGACGTCTAGGACGCTCAGGGCCAAGGCCGTAGGGCGGTCGCCCTGTTCAAAGCGGTTCTCAAAGTGCAGCACGCGAGCGGAATCGAGCCAGCCGTGTGGATGCATTGGGATCAGAAACTCGAACAGCATCCGGCCCTCTCCCAGGGCGTGTGACCCCACTCGGTAGTACTCGGTACGTGGGTCGTGTGGGAGGCCCCAGAAGGCGTCGACCCCCCAGAGAGCAGTCTGCTCACGGCAGAAATAGTCGTCGTCGGATCCCGGGCGGACCAAGCGTGGCCTGACCTCGAGCAGGGCGGCAGAATAGCGCCCGGCCGGGACCACGTCGCCAAGCCGGTCAAGAAGGCCCGGGGCGACGGTCCGGAGGCCAGCGTCGAGCTCGCGGGCCAGATCTGCGCCAGGAGTGACGCTCTGATTGGCGCCGTCAAGGCGTTGAAATAGAAACTCGCACGTATTGCAAATGTTGCCTATGGAGTAGGCACGCCGACCCGCGAGTTCGAGGTATCGATTCCATTCGGCCCAACGCCCGCCGCCGGTTCGCGTGAATTCCAGGGCGGTCGCGGCACCGCTAGCGGTGAGCGACTGTCGATCAATAAGCCTCGTCATGCAGCTCCATGTGTCAGATAGGGCTCCGTCTGCTGCCTAACGGATAGTGTTCAGCGGCGGGCGCCACACGGAACCGAGCGGCCGCGCCGTCCACCGACCAACATCGGGGCGCGGCCGCGACTTGTCAAACGGCATCCCGGGCGCCCGTCCGCCTGCAACACTTGGTTAGCCGTCGTTCGGAAAGCGATGGTGGCGAAGTGGGAGCGCACCGGCGCTACCTGCCGGGGCACTAGCGTCCTAGGCGCCCGGTGGTCGTCAGGATGTCAACGACCATCGCGCCGAATGAAAGAAGGATTACCACGAACGCTGCTCTCCCGGCGAGGTCGTAGCGCCTCCCGTGCTCCCGCTGATGGAGACATAGCGCAGTCAGAAGGCCGCCGATGGCAAGGAGAATAGAACTCGTATGCCCCCACGACCAGCGGCCGGACATCCATGCATGCACGAGGTCCACGCCGAGGAGTACCAGCCATAGCAGGGCGAGCATCCTGGCGCGCGACGGTGTTGGATTCGAGACGGGTTGGTCCGTGGGCATCGTTGGCATCGCCGACTGGTCCTCTTTGGGGATGCACGTTAAACGATTGCTCGCAGCGCACGGTACCCGGACAACGACGGCTAACGACCTATGCTTCAGCGGCGGGCGCCGCAGGGAACTGAGCGGCCGCGCCGTCCACCGATCAACATCGGGGCGCGGCCGCGACTTGTCAAACGGAGCCCAGGGCGCCCGTCCGCCTGCAAGCATTGGTTAGCCGGCGAGGCCCAAGTGATCCAGAGGTCAGCCGGCCAAAAGGTCGACGATCTCGTCAAGCGTCTCGTGACAACGTCGGTAGGTGAGCGTCGTTAGCCCACGCAACCGGTCGACGTTGCGCCTGGCGGCGTCCAACCTGCGCGTCTGTTCGCTCTCCCTTGCGATCAAAGAGGGGAGATTGCTCTCCGTTGGGACCGGGGCGGGATCGGAAGCGAGCCACTCCTTCGCGGAGGCGAACTCACCATCCGCGGCAGCGAACGCAGCAAAATGGGTTCGATGATTCTCGAGGAGCCGATCAAGTCGCATGAAGAGGTCGACGATGTGTGGATCCAGTCGCGCTGCGGCCGGGATCGTGCCGTGGACCCATGGGTGAATCCCTGGCACCGCCGCGTTTCCCAGAAACGGATCGGGGACATCGTCAGTTGGACTAGGCCCGAGCTCGGAACGGATCCGTCTAGCCTCGGCAAGGAGCACTTGGCCCGCTGCCTCGTCGTTCAGTTTGGCAAGGGTGAGCGCTTGTTTGACTGATTCCCCTGTCGCCCGGGAAATCTCCTCCGTGATGCGTACATACTTTGCGGTGAGTCGGGCAAGCCAAATGGTGACCCCAACCGAGGCCAAGGCAGCAATAGCCTGCACCCACGAAGCTCGGTCAGAGATGTGACCTCCACGCCACGCCGGCTAACGGATAGTGTTCAGCGGCGGGCGCCGCACGGAACCGAGCGGCCGCGCTATCCACCGATTGAACATCGGGGCGCGGCCGACTTGTCAAACGGAGCATCTGGCGCCCGTCCGCCTGCAACACTTGGTTAGGTGGCTGACTCTCACGGATCTTAGCGGAGCGCCGGTCGACGAACACACCCAAGCCGCGTCCATACAGAATCAGCGCTGGGGAACTCCGAGTGTCGCATTTCGATTCCAGTGAGGTCCGCCTTGAGGCGGACGAGGCGTGCCCAGGGGCCACGCAACGTGTCGACCGGCGCGCCAGCGTCGAACCCTTTCGCTAGGAAGCGGGGGGCGGCGTACGGATGGCTGGGCAGATATGGGAAGACCACTTGGAAGGCATTGTCCAGCCGGCATACCCAGGTCGCGGCCGATGGCAACATCCCATGGCGGTTCGCGAGGGTCGCCACCCGACTCCCACCTGGCTCAATGAACTCGGCCCGCAGGCCAACGGTGTCGGTAACTGCCGCACTGGTGTAGCCCTGCTTTGCCACGAAAGCCTCTGCGCACAGGGCCGCTTCACCTGGGCCCGGGACCACGATGCCTTGCAGGGCGCAGCGGTCGCCGCTCAGTACCACCGATGGCGGCTCGGCGGCTGGTGAAGAACAGTCGGCGAGGAGTAGGGTGCCTACAAGAACGACGGCCCGTCTCATGCGAGGCCTCGCGGTGGGCCGTGCTTGGGGTCAGCCACCTAACGGACAGTGTTCAGCGGCGGGCGCCGCGCGGAACCGAGCGGCCGCGCCGTCCTTCCAACAACATTGGGGCGCGGCCGCGACTTGTCAAACGGAGCCCAGGCGCCCGCCCGCCTGCAACACGTTGTTAGGGCACAACCTAAGTGATCCAACTCAGCGTGGACCCGGCGATCCGCCAGCCGTTCGGGCCCCAGTGAAGCCAGGCGATCACACCACACGCAAAGCCACCTTGGAACGTCGATATCTCGACTAAGGCCTCGGACCGGTCAGGACTCCATGCGATGTCGGAAAGCTGGACGAAGGCGACCGGGCGGGCGAGGCGGAAGAGCCAGATTCCCAATGCAGAGCCCCGCGCCTGTTTCGCGGAGAACGCCTCCGGCGCAAGCAAGGTGATCGGAACCCGCGCCGATGGTGCTGAGGCAATGATCACTGGTCCCTGAGGCTGAGCGGCGAAGGCGGCGATCAGCGAGACGGGCAATCTTGGGATCGCCGTCCGAAGCCATTCCTGACTGCGAGCCGTCGAGTCCCAATGGCGCTGAGAGACGGCGTTGACGAGGTAGATTCCCCACGGGCGGTGGTCCGCGAGCTGGGCCGCCCGCCCCCATTGTGAGAACAGGGATGCGTCGAGTATCGCTGCGTAAACGCCGGCCCCATCACGCGCGGCGAGTGGTACGCTCCCACGGCATGCTTGCAATGCCAAGACCATGAGAGTGACGGCAAAGCGGCGCAACGAGGAGCCTCGCGTTGTGACCTAACGCCTTGAGCTTCAGCTGCGAAGGCGCGACCGGGCAGCCCGCTTACCGACCGGAGACCGGCGCGCCTTCGACAGCTGCAAGCTCTTGTTAGGCCGCGTCTTCGCAACGGTGGCGGCGTACAGGGTCTCGGGCGCGATATCCGCCCCGTTCGGCCACGCGACCGTGGCGCCATCGACGAAAAAACGGCGGAAATAGTCGAGGTCC
>JANMXA010000054.1:0-5912 GCA_031394255.1 Gemmatimonadota bacterium | reverse complement strand
TCATCGATGCCGTTGTTGCGATCAAACCGCCAGCACCCCGGTGATTCAGATGAGCACCACGTCCGACACGGCCCTTGCCGCCGCCCTCCGCCTGATCGAGGACGCGTGGACCGAGTTGAGCCGCAGCGCCTTTGTCCAGCACGCCCTCGGCCGTACGCCGACAACGCTCCCCGATCTTTCCTTCGCCGAGGCGGAGCGGAAATCCTCGGTGGGTCAGGCGTTGCTGGCGCGGGCCAACGCCATTGATCCCGACAGCCTGCCCCATGACGTGGCGCTCACCGTGCGCATGATCCGGTTCCGGGCCGCCACCTGGGCCCGCGAGGCGGACTGGTACTGGACCATCATCGATCCAGCGGGGGTGGCGTTCTTCGGCCTCTTCCTCGCCACCGGATACTGCGGCGGATACCTGCTCAACTCCGTCCGGCAGTTCGTGGCGGGCTTCAAGTTCGAGTCGGATGGTGACCTCGACCGGTATCTCGCCCTCGCGTCGGACTACGCCCGGCTGATTGATCAGATCCGGGTCCGGACCGTGGGCCAGGCCGGGCGCGGGATTTACATGCCCAAGGTCCAGATCCAGCAGGCCCAGGGTTTGATCGGCGCGTTTCGGTCGCAGGTGCGCCCGACCTGGACGGTGGCGGCGGGTCGGCTGATGGCGGTCAGGAAGGGTTCCTTCGACCAGGAACTCGAGCGGAGGATTGCCGAGATCGACCGCGCCTTCGGCGAGTTGACCGACGTCTTCTCCCCCGCCTATCTCGCGAGTGCTCCGGAGACGGTGGGCATGGGGCAGTACCCCGGCGGCAAGGAGATCTACGCCGAGCTGGTCAAGCTGCACACCACGCTCGACCTGACACCCGAGCAGGTGCACGCCATCGGCCACGAACGGATGAAGACCATCGAAGCGGCCATGGCGAAGATCCGCGCCGAGGTCGGCTTCAACGGCGACGGCAAGGCCTATCTGGCTCAATTGAACCAGGACCCCCGCTGGCGGGCCGACACGGCCGAGGGCGTGGGTCAGGTGTTCCAGAAGTACATCGACCGGATGAAGCCGAAATTCCACCAGTACTTTGCCTCTGAGGCCAAGGCCGCATACGGGGCCGCACCGCTCCCGGCCGCCCTCGAAGGGTCGATGACGTTCGGGTACTATGACGGCGCCACGCCGGACAAACCGGTGGGCACCTACCTGTTCAATGCCGCCAACCTGACCAAGGTGGCGCTCTTTCACATCGGAGCGCTCAACTTTCACGAGCTGGTGCCCGGGCATCACCTGCATCTCTCCACCCAGCTCGAGAACCAGCTGCTCCACCCGTTCCGGAGCTACAGCTTCGTCAATGCGTACAACGAAGGCTGGGCCGAGTATTCGGCCACATTGGCGGGTGAGATGGGGATGTACCCGGAGCCGGAGGAGCGCTACGGCCGACTGGTGATGGATGCGTTCCTGACCTGCCGGCTGGTGGTGGACACGGGCATGAACGTGCTCGGCTGGTCACTCGAGCAGGCGCGCGAGTACCTCCGGGACCACTGCAACATGTCGGAAACCGAGATCCGGTCCGAGACCATCCGGTATTCGTGCGACATCCCCGGCCAGGCCTTGGCCTACAAGATGGGCGATACAAAGATGTTCGAGTTCCGGGCCAGGATGCAGGCGGCGTTAGGCACCCGGTTCGACATCAAGCGGTTCCACGCCGCGGTTCTCGGGCCCGGCGCCTTGCCGATGCCGGACCTCGACTGGCACCTCGAGCGGGAGACCCGCCGGCTGGCCGCCGAGGCCTGATAAGGGTCAGGCCTCGAGGTCGGCGGTGAGGGTCCGGGCCGCCCGAAGCATGTAGAATCCACAAGGCAGGAACAGCAGCGTGACCGTCATCATGGCGTACTTGAGCCCGGCGCCGGGGCCCGCGGTCGCCCCATAGGCGTCCGAGAGGGCGCCCGCGATGATCGGGCCCAGTCCGGTGCCGATCAGGTTGGCAAAGAAGAACACGATCGCCACCGCCATGGCCCGCCGCTTCGATCCGCAGATCACGTGCAGGGCCGCAAACATCGCCGGCACCGCCCCATTCAGCAGCAGCCCGCCGCCGAACAGGACCCCCATCATGAGGGTGGGCGTCGGCATCAGGAAGGCGACTTCGTACAGCACGAACCCGAGAATCAGGCCGTAGCCCGGGAAACGGGCGTTCCAGACGATGTCGCGCTTGGCCAGCCGGTCCACCATTCCGCCGCCGAGCGGTGTGCCGATCAGGGCCCCGACGGTGGAGACAGTGCCGTACATCGCGCTCGCGGCGCCCACCGTCATCCCGAACCCCCGGACCATGTAGGGGATCAGGAAGACCAGCGCCCCATACGCGATCAGGAAGTAGAGCACGATTGCAATCAGGATATTGACGAACGCCGGCTTGGACCGGAGCGCCCGGAAGGCCGTACCGACCGGTTCGTAGTCCGCGGGCTGGACGGCGAACTGGGGCAGGTGGCGCGGCTCATGAAGGACGAGCCGGGTGATCACGGCCAGCAGCAGGCCCGGAATCCCGACCACAAGGAACGCGGTCCGCCAGCCGTAGTGCTGCGCCAGCTGGCCGCCCAGGACGATCCCGATGATGTAGCCCGCCATCGCCGCCATCAGGAATGCGCTCAACGCCTTTCCCCGTCGCTCCGGCGAGAAATAGTCGGCCACCAGGCTCTGGCCAGGAGGAATGCCGCCCGCCTCGCCGGCGCCGACCCCAATTCGGGCCAATGCCAGTTGCCAGAAGGATTGGGCCATGCCGCAGAGCGCCGTCATCACGCTCCAGACCACGAGCGAAATCGTGATGATGAACCGCCGGTCCCCCCGATCGGCCCAGCGGGCCATCGGAATGCCCAGGGTGGCGTAGAACATCGCGAAGCTGAGTCCCGAGAGGAGGCCCAGCATCGTGTCGGAGACGTGGAACTCCTCCTTGATCGGCTGGAGGAGAACCCCGATGATGTTCCGGTCCACGTAGCTCGACGTGGTCACGAGGAACAGGACGAACAGCAGGACCCAGCGGCGGGGCTCGGAGTACAGGTCCCACGGCTTGGTGACGATCGCGGATGTCAGGGGTGGCTCCGTTTGCGCGGGGGAGTTGGACGAGATAACGTACCGCACGATCGCCGTTGCAACAACGTACCATAATATGAGACTGGCCCATCCAATGATCGCCTTCACCAACGTCCGCGTCTTCGACGGCCACTCGGCCGACCTGGTTCCGGGGACCGTCGTCGTCGACGGCGCCACGATCACGTCGGTGGTCGCCGCCCCTCCTCCGGCCGGCGCGCAGGTGATCGACGGCGGGGGCCGGACCCTGATGCCCGGGCTGATCGACGCCCACATCCACGCTTACGCCAACGGCATCGACGCCGGCAAGGTCATGGCCTCGCCGATCACGATGCTGGCCCACTGGGCGGCCGGGATGCTCCGCAACATGCTGAACCGGGGCTTCACCTCGGTCCGGGATACCGGCGGCGCCGACTACGGCCTCTACCTGGCCATCGAAAAGGGCTATCTCAAGGACGCCCCGCGCCTCTTCTACTGCGAGAAGGCGTTGAGCCAGACCGGCGGTCACGGAGACTTCCGCCACCACCATGAGGCCAACCCGGCGGACGAACACTGTGTCCTTTGCGGGTGTGGAGTCCTGAATCACCTGGCCTACGTGGTGGACGGGGTCGACAAGGTCCGGCACGCCGTCCGTGAGAACGTCCGCCGCGGGTCGAGTTTCATCAAGCTGATGGGATCGGGCGGAGTGGCGAGCCCGAGCGATCCGCTCGACCGGGCCCAGTTCTCGGACGAGGAGATCCTCGCCATCGTCGATGAGGTCACGCGCGCCGGCATCTACTGCACCGCCCACGTCCACCCCGACCATGCCCTGAAGCGCGCCATCCGGCTCGGCGTCCACTGCATCGAACACGGAACCCTGATCGAGGCGGACACCGCCCGGATGGCCGCCGACAAGGGGACCTACATCGTGCCCACCATGGCCATCATCTCGGCGCTCGCCAGTGAAGGGAAGGGGATGGGCTTCCCGAAAGAGTCGCTCGCCAAGCTCGACATGGTGAAGGACCAGGCCGTGGCCCGCCTCCAGCACATGAAGGACGCCGGCGTGAAGGTCGGATTCGGCACCGACCTCCTCGGCGATCTCGAACGCTTCGAGTGCACCGAGTTCTCCCTCCGCTCGGCGGTGTTCAGCCCGGTCGAAATTCTCCGCCAGGCCACGTCGATGAACGGCGAGATCGTCGGGATGAAGGGGCGGCTTGGCGTGATCAAAGCGGGCGCCATCGCGGACATTCTCCTCGTTGACGGCAATCCCGTTGCCGATCTGACCCTGCTGGAGCAGAACGGGGCCAAACTGCCGGTGATCATGAAGGCCGGCCAGTTCCACAAGAAGACGATCTGAGGCTGACCGTGAGCCGAGCCAGCGAGTTGCACGGCCGAGCCATCGTCATCGACGGCCACAGTGACATTCTAATTCCGGTGGCCGAGGGCAAGATGTCCCTCGAGGATCGGGTCGATTTGCCGGGGCTCGACTGGGCGCCACCGCCCGGCCTCGAGCGGAGTCCGTTGGCAAAATTCGGGTTCTCGCCGCACACCGTCTGGTTCGGCTGCATGGGGCAGTACGACCTGCCGCGGTGGCGGGAAGGCGGCGTCACATCCCAGCTCTGCGCCATCTATCTCGACGACAACTGGCTCCGCGACCCGTTTCGCCGCGGGATGGAGATGGTCTGGAACCTCCATGACCAGGTGGCCCGGAATGACGGGCTCGTCCTGGCCACCACCGCGAAGCAGATCCGGCAGGCCAAACAGGACGGGAAGGTCGCGCTGGTCCTGACCTTCGAGGGGTGTGATGCCCTCGCGGCCGATCCCCGGATGCTCGACATCTATCACACCATGGGCCTCCGGGCCGCGAGCCTGACGCACACCCGCCGGAACGTCTACGCCGACGGTTGCTGGGCCGCCGAGCGACAGGGCGGGCTCACGGCCATGGGGCGGCAGGTGATTGAGCGGATGAACCGGCTCAAGATCGTGGTCGACCTGGTCCATATCGGCGAGGTCGGGTTCTACGAGATCATCGGGATGACCGCCCACCCGGTCATCCTGTCCCACACGACCTCAACCATGTTCCCCGATACCTCGCCGGAAGCTCAGGACCTGGCCGGCGGCCGGCTCCCGCGTCCGAGGCTCGAGCTGCCTCGGGATCGGAAGATGCTCGAGGCGATCGCGAAGAACGGCGGCGTGATCGGCCTGATCCACTTTGCCCACAAGTCGATCGACACTGTGGTGCGGGATATCGAGACGGCGCTCGACGTGATGGGCCCCGACCATATCGGGCTCGGCAGCGACTACTACGGCCTCGAGTTCGCGCCGACAGGGCTTGAGGATATGTCGAAAGTGCCCGCGCTCACCGAGATGCTGGTGGCGCGCGGGCACTCTGACGAAGTGATTCTCAAATTCCTCGGGGAGAACTACCTCCGCGTCTTCGAAACCGTCTGGGGCGGCTGAGGCGCTCGCGGGTTACGGCACCAGCGGCTTCCGCACCACCGTCACGGAGACCCCCGACGGGTACTGCGCCGAGTGGTGAACGACGTTGTGGGCGACCACGCCGACGGTCTCGTCGTAGTTGTTTCCGCCGGTGTTCATGTTCCGGTCGAAGCGCGGGAAGTTGCTGCTCGAGACTTCGATCCGGAGCCGGTGCCCCGGCTTGAAGTAGTTGCTCGTGTTGAGCGGCTGCAGGGTGACCTTGTATACCTTGCCGGCCTCCATCATCACGGGCGGTTTGTCGTATCCCTCCCGGTACCGCATCCGCTGAATCGACTCGTCGAGATTGTAGGCCCGCCCGTCGGGGCCGACGTCGATGACCTTGACGGTGAAGTCGGTGTCCTTGGCGTCTGAGGACACATACAGGGTCGGGATGATC
>JANMXA010000053.1:0-51641 GCA_031394255.1 Gemmatimonadota bacterium | reverse complement strand
GCTGCGTAGACCAAGGTCGGGCCGTCCCAGGTCATTTCACCGAGAAGGCGAAGGTGCCTCGGACGGCGTGGCCGTCGTCACCCGCGCTCCGCCACCGGATCAGATATTTCCCGGATGCGAGCGTGGCCGGCACGTCTGCCGCGATCGACTTGGGGTCGTCCGTCCCGTGGGTCTTGCCGATCTCCATCTTGCTCGAGTCGGCGTGCATCAGGGTGATGCTGCTGAACTTGGGATCCACTTTCTCGGCGAACCAGAGCCGGATCTCCTTTGGGCTCTGCGGGACCGCCTGGTCGGCGGCCGGCGTGCTCTTCTCGAGGTGGTTGTGGAGTGCCAGCGCGGGGGCGGTGGCGAATGCCGCCAGAGTCAGTCCGATCGCCAAAAATCGACGCATGTCCGTTCCTTGTGCCAGGGAAAGAAGTCAGGGCCGTGAGGCCGCCAGGTCCGCCCGGCGCTCGGCCCCGGCCCACCGGAAGAATACTACCGCGATGCCGATCCAGACGATCGGGTCACCCACGATCTTCATCATCAGGCCGGCAACCTGATGGTCGTACATCGGCGTGAGCGCCGAATGAACCCGGGGGCTCAACTCATAGAGCTTGAACAGCGGGTAATCGGCGAATACCAGGAACGCGGAGGGCAGCGTGGCCGGAATGGTCTGGATGAACAAGTAGAGCATCTGCAGCGGCGGGGTGAGCCGGTGGTACCGGACTGGAGAACAGACCGGCCACCACAGGAAGACGCCGCTGGCCAGCCAGGTCACGTCGAGCCCGAAGGATCCCGTCTGAGTCGCCATCAGGGCATCGACCACATCGGGAAAGTGGGTTACGAGCAGGATCAGGTTGTAGCCGAAGAATGCCAGGGCCGGGTGCGCCAGCACCCGCAGGAAACGGTCGGCCCGGCCGCCCGGGGCCACCCGGGTGTCGAAGGCGTCCCGGAGTCCCAGGATCAGCAACGGGGGTGCGCAGATGGCCAGCATGAGGAACTGGCCGGCATGGGCGGCCGCGAGATATCCGCCCAGGGTGCCTAACGGCCAGTCAAGGGAGGCCCAGAGGAGCGCCCCGCCGGCGACAAAGTAGCGCCGGCGGGCCGCCGTCGCCCCGCCGAGGCGGCCCCATCGCCACGCGCCGGCCACGATCGCGATGACGAACAGCCAGACTCCTGGGTAGGCCCGCCAGGTCCAGCTCCAGGGAGCCCCTGTTGCGGCGCACCACCAGGTCATCGGCCCCTCCACCGTTCCATGAGCTTCGGCAGGTCCGCCGCCCACTCGGATTGGCGGGTCCCGAACGGGTAGGCGACGTGCCCCGAGTCGTCCGGCGAGTAGACCAGCACCTGCGCCGCATGGGACACCGTGTATCCGGGACGGTCGTTGGTCCGGATTGCTGTCGCAACCCCGGCCGCGCGCTGAGCCGCTTCCACCGCTTCGATCGACCCGGTCAGTCCGATGAAGGCCTTGTCGAACCGGCCGAGCCAGCGGCCGAGCTCCGTTGCCGTGTCCCGGTTCGGATCCGTCGTCACGAAGACGACGTCGAGCCGCTGGCGTTCTTCCGAGGTGAACCGGTTCGTGACGGTCGCGATGCTCTGCATGGTGGCGGGGCAGACGTCGGGGCAGTGGGTATAACCAAAGAAAAGCAGGGTCAGTCGGCCCCGCGTCCTGGCGCCGAAATCGAAGGTGTCCCCGGCGGTAGTCGTCAGCACGAACCCGGGACGCGGGACCGCGGCGGGCAGGGGTGCCCCGCTCAGCGCGCCGGACAGCTCCGCCTTCGGCATCGAGCGGCAGGCCAGACCGGAAATCAGGGCGACGACCAACAGGCGGCGCCTCACGTGGTGCGCTCGACCGGGTCAATGGCCCGGGCCACGGCCGATCCCACGACGAGCCCGCCGATCATCCCGGCCACCACGTCGCTCAGGAAGTGTGCCCCTGCGAAGAGGCGGGTGAGTCCGCAACCGGCCGCAATCCCGATAAAGACCGGCGCCGCCCGGCGGAACCGGTTGGCGAGCGCCGCGGCCCCTCCGGATGCCACCATGACGTGACTGCTCGGCAAGCCGAAATCTCTGGAACTGAATGGGTGATCGGCCAGGCGGCGGAAGACGTAGGTCAGCGTCGCCGGGTCCGGGCGCTCACGGCGAACGATGAGCTTGATGATCTCCGCGCCAATCCCCGCGGCCGCGACAGCCGCCAGGATGGCGATCGCCGTGCGGCCCCGCCGGTCCTCGAGCCAGAGCGCCGCGGCAATCACGAGCCAGGTCGGCGCAAAGCCGACGATGCGGAGCATCCGGCCCCAGTCGCGGTCGTTGGCCGGGGGGTACGCAAGGGCCGGCGCGGCGCGAAAATCCAGCACGTGGGCCGCGGCCAGCGAGACGACTGCGACACCGGCAAGCAGCGCGGTCCGCCGCGTAGACCTGGTCACCCCTCGACCGCCGCGCGGGCCAACTCGAGCGCTCGCTCCACGTCGGCCGGCGCCGCGGCGGCCCCGCCACCCTGAACCACCCTCGTGCCGCCCCCCTTGCCGCCACCGATCGCGGCCAACGCCTGGTCGAGCGCCGATTTGAGATTTGCGGTGCTGTCCTCCGACCGGGCGAAAACGAACTGGGTTCGCTCCCCGGTCGTGACGAGCAGCGCGATTCGTCCGGGGTCCA
Organism: Gemmatimonadota bacterium; assembly: GCA_031394255.1. GTDB lineage: Bacteria > Gemmatimonadota > Gemmatimonadetes > Gemmatimonadales > GWC2-71-9 > SHZU01. The sequence goes on along the minus strand of JANMXA010000053.1, from coordinate 49,004 downwards.
TGGTGAGGCGGAGCGCCAGCCCCTTCAACGCGTCGACGGTTCGCCCTGGGAGGAATCGGACCACCATGGACTGGGCCGCCAACACGGCCGCCTGGGTCAGGTCCGCGGCCTCCCGATCGAGTGCCTCCTCCTCGTGGCGCGCCAGCTCTCGGCGGACCGCCGCCAGTTCGGTCTGGACCCGTTCGAACGCTGCGGGAACCTCTCCCGCCGAACAGGTCAACTGGCCCGCGAGGCGACTGACGATCGCATGTTTGTCGGCGTAGTCGGCCCGGGCCCGTCCGCCGGTGAGGAAGTGCACTCGGGTGCCTCGCTTGAGGCGCTCCGTCTTGAGGCAGTGAATCAGTCCGACCTCGCCGGTCCGGGCGACATGAGTTCCGCCGCAGGCGGAGACGTCGAAATCGCCGATGGCCACGATCCGGAGCGCCCCCTCGACCTCGGGCGCCTTGCGCAGGCTGATCGCCGTCAGTTCCTCCGGCGTCGGGAACCAGGCCTTTACCGCGACATCACGGATCACAACTTCGTTGGCCATCGACAGGGCGTCGTCCCTCCGCCGGTCGTCGAGGTCGGCGACGTCGAGGTCGATGCTGACGTAGTCGATGCCCAGGTGGAAACCAATCGTGTTGGCGCCGGCGATCCGGATCATCGCCTGGGACAGAATGTGCTGGCCCGTGTGCTGCTGCATATGGTCGAGGCGCCTCGGCCAGTCGATCCGCCCCTCGATCGGACCAGTCGCGAGCGGACCGTCCAGGATTTGGAGTATGGCCTGGTCGCTTTCGCGGACCAGGACCTCGACGACCCGCCGGTCGCCGAGGGTACCGGTGTCGAAGGGCTGGCCCCCGGAAGTCGGATAGAAGAACGTCTCGTCCAAAACTACGGCGGGCCGATCGCCCACCTCCGTGGCTTCCGAAACCCGGGCGGCGAACTGCGTGGTGTACGAGTCGTGGTAGTAGCGGCGGGCGACTTCGATCGGCGGCAAGGTCGGCTCGGTGGATCCGGCCGGCGCGCGACCGCCGGCCTGGTACGTGATGCGAATGCGCCCGGAGGGACTCGAACCCCCAACCCTCAGATCCGAAGTCTGATGCTCTATCCAATTGAGCTACGGACGCGTGGCCCTCAATTTCGACCGCTCGGCGGCCTTAGTCAAACCTGCTCCCGCCTGGCAGGACCCCGCCCGGGGCCTTAAGATCGTGCCCACCATGTCCGACGCCCAGTTCCCGAAGTTGCCCTGCTTCCCGTGTCCCCACCGGGCGGCCTGCTGTGCCTACGGCTCCACCGTGACGGAGACTGAAGCTGCCGAGATCATCGCTCACTACGGCGAGGGCAAGGTCTACCTCACGCGCTGGGGCGAGTGGCGAACCCGCGTCCGTGGCGGCCGCTGCATCTTCTTCGGAGCCGCCGGCTGCGAGATCCATGCAAAGCCGTTCTATCCCGCGGTGTGCCGTGGCTTCCCCTGGACTGACGCTGAAACCGGTGGACCGTACGAGTACGATCGCACGATCTGCCCCGAGTTCATCCTCCGGCCCGAGTTGGTCGCCATCCACCCATTCGTGGGACCTGACTCCGGTGCATCAGGCCGGTCCGACTGACGGCCCCGGCCTCCGCCGCACGAAGAACAACCCAAATCCCAGGCTGGCCCCGCCGATCAGGAACCACTGAATGGCGTACGACAGGTGGGTCCCGTTGTCGAGCGGCGGCGGATCGATCCGAATCGGCAGCGAATGGCCCTTGATCGTGTGCTCCCGCGTTCGATCTGAATCCGCGATGACGATCACGTAGTAAGGAGCGACTGGATACGGGATCTCCCGCCGGAGGGCGGACAAATCGAGGCGGTGCCAGGTTCGCCCGTTGGTCGTTTCGAGCGGTTGCCCGTCACCCGCGTCCGGTACCGCGAGCGCAACTCCGCTGAAGGTGGTGGTCTCCGTTTCCGCGAAGGCGGCACGGGATGACGGCATTCCGGCATCCGACGTCGGCACGAACCCCCGGTGAACGAGCACCGCCGAGTCCCGCCCAGCCAGCCGCAGGGGGGTGATCACATGGATCCCGGGCGTTCCCTGGAACAACCTTCCCCGGAGCGCGACCTCGTGGTCGAAGTCATAGCGCCCGGTGACCCGGACCCGGCGATAGTTGGCGCCCGGTTCCAATGAACCCGTGGTCAGGTCGACCTCCGGCTTGTCCCTGGCGGCCATCGCATGGGCGTTCCAGGTCCTGCGGTCGATGAGTCGCCGGAGTTGCCAGACGCTCAACCCGCCGGCGGCCAGCCCTGCCAACACGGTCAACAACAACAGGATTCTTCGCCCTGGAGACATCTGAGTGTCAGCAAAGGTGGACACAATTCACTCCGGCGTCGTTGCATCGGACTGTCATTTTGATCGCTAACCTGTTTTCGTTCAACAAGATAACGGCAGTGCCGTGAAAACGGCCCGCGCCTTGCTTTTGTTTATCCCTGTCAACGACTTATCCCGCGTCGACATTCGTCTGAGGTCAAACACCATGCGTCACTCCATCGCGGTTGGATCGCTTTCCCTGCTGCTTGCGGCGTCTCTCACCGGAAATGCCGAGGCCCAGCGTCGGCGTGGGCTGGTCGATGTCAGCTATTCGGGCGAGCGCCACGGCTTCTGGGCCAACTTCGGCATCGGCGCCGGCTCGGAGTCCTTCAAGTTCGACGACACCCCTTCGTACAGCTCCGGCCTCATCAAGCCGGCCTACTCCATCAGGATGGGCGGGACCGTGAATCCCAACGTCCGGCTTGGTGCCGAGCTTTCCGGATGGGCCGATCGTCACTACGACTCACAGGCCCGGGACAACGTGACGAGCTACCTGGGTGGTCTGATGCTGGTCGGTCAATTCTACCCATCTCGACGGGCGGGCTTCTTCTTGAAGGGTGGAGTCGGCGTAACCCGAACGGGCGAAGATCTTGCCGGCCCCGGTGGTGACCTCCACGAAGATGGGTTCGGCTACTCCGTAGGCGCGGGCTACGAGATCAAGCTCAACCGGAGCCTGGCCATTACCCCGACGATCGATCTGCTCCAACATCGCTCGCAGAGCAGGGATCAATTGGGCATCCTGCAACCGGCGCTGCATGACCGACTGCTGACGTTCGGCGTGGCGCTGACGGTCCAGTCGGGCCGGTGACCTGAACACGGTGCGGCGGTAGGGCGGGAGCCGAAAGAACAACAAACCACGCGTCTCCGACAAGACCGGGCTTCCGTCCTACCGTCGCACCCCCTATCTCTACAGGCCGCCCCATCCCCGGGGCGGCTTCGGTCTTTGAGGAGGGTTGGGAATGTCGCTACGAATCGCTCGGTGGGCACTGGTTGCCGCCGTCGGGACCGCCTGTGGCGGTGCCGCTGCCCTGGCCCCGGCCGACGTCGCCGGGACGTACGTCGCCACGACCTTCTCGGTTATCATCAATGGTGTCACGACCAATATCCTTGCCAAGGGCGCGTCGGTCTCGCTCACGCTGACGGCGGATGGGAAATCGACCGGTCGGGTCATCGTCCCGGTCATCGGCGGTGTCCAGACGGTTGCGGTTGATGACGACCTCGCCGGGAGCTACGACTTGACCAAGGATCACGTCCAGCTCAAGCCGACGGCCGCGACCTACCTGAGCGGGATGATCTTCACTGCGGACCTGCCGGAACTCCGGGCGTACCTCACTATTCAAGACGCGAGTCGGTCCGGGCAGCTTACCATCATCCTGAGGCACCAATGATGACCCGCACCGGTCCTGTCCTCGTTGGCGTCCTCCTGCTCGGCGCCGCGGTGACGGGTCACGCGCAAAGTCGCTATGGTCGCCGGCAGGAGCGGTTTCCGACGGTAGCCGTCATGGGCGGGCCAACCCGCTACGACCTCGGGGGCAAAGGCACAGGCTTCGTGGCCGCTCTGCGGTTCGACGTCCCGTCGGGCCGGATCTTTGTGGTCGAGCCGGGTATCGCCTTTGCCCGGCTTCGGTCGGCAACCGGGGCGCGGATCTCGTACGTCCTTCCCGAGATCAGTCTCCAGGTCGAGCCGCCCCGCGGGGCCTTCCGTCCGTACCTTGGTGTGGGCGGTGGGTTTGCCGAGTACCTGTCAGGCCGTGGAACGACCTACGGCACCCTGCACGCCGCGGCGGGCGTCCGCCTCAACATCGGCGACCACTACGGTGCGCGGTTCGAGGTTCGGGCCCGGTCGATCGATCCGTTCTCGCAGTCAACCACCGACTTCACCTTCGGATTCATGAAGCGGCTTTCGCCCGGCCGCTGAAAAGAACGAGCCAATCAAGGGCCTGGGATGGGGTGACCTCTAGCCCCCTGATCGGGTCAGTGGCAGCGCCCTCCGCTCGGGTCATAGATCCGGCCCTCGGTATCCAGAAAGCCGGAGCGCCATTCCGCAGCACCCAGGATCACCTTGATGACGCCGTAGTGGCCCTGAACCTGGGCGGCGCTGTTCTGGGCGGTGGTGGTCTGGAAGCCTCGGAGGTCACCACCCCCGGTCCCCACGATCACTTCCGTGATGCCACGGGTTGAGTCCACCATGCCGTCGGGGTTTTGCGGCAGGAATCGTTCGTATTCATGGTCGTGGCCGTTGAGGACGAGATCGACCCCGCTGTCATACAGAATCCGCCAGATCGGTCCGAGTCTGGGGTCGGTGCCATGCCAGCCCGACGTGAACCGAGGATGATGCCAGTAGGCCACCGTGCAGAGCTGCTTGTTGCTGGCCAGGTCCTTGGTGAGCCAGGCCTCCTGGGCCGCTCGCTCCGCGTCGGTGAAGGCGCCGGCATTCACGACGATCTCGCTATTGAGGGCGACGGCGTGCCAGGTCCCGATGTCGTAGCTGTAGTACCCGGTCTTGGGAGAGCCGGCGCGGCTGCCGAAGTACTGGTAATACGGGGCTGCCCCGCCGCTGATGTGCTCATGGTTGCCGGGTGTCGGGCGGATGTTCTTCATGATCAGTTTGGTCGAGTCACCCCACGAGGAGCCGAAGCAGCGGGCGAAGTCCTCGGTGCTGCCGCCCGGGTAGGCATTGTCGCCCGCGGTGAAGACCTGGACGGCGATGTGAGCGGAACTATCAGCGCGCAACAGGCTGTCGACCAGCGTCGCGGTGGCTTCGTCTCCGGGTTCGTCGCAGCGAGCGATGTCTCCGGCGCCGATCAGGACGGAGGCTCCGCTCAGTTTGATCTCAGCCGCCGTGGCGGTCGCGGGCGGCGGCGTCAACTGGACCGGCGGTTTGCAGGCGAGCGCCAGCAGGATGAGGCTGATCGGACGAATGAATAACGGATACCGCATCGATTCTACTCCTCAGCTGTCACATGATCCCGGTACGGCACGATCGTGCCTTCGGGGCGCAATTCGACGATACCGGCTGGGCGAGATTCGGTCAACACGGGCCGCTCTCGCCCGGTCGCCAGCAGTTCCTTGTGGCTCGGGAAGCATCAAGGATGCCGACCCAAAAACCGACCCCCCGCGAGGTGTGCCACCCTCCGGGAGAGGCCCCGTCGACAAATACCCGACCGGCATCCAGCACGCCGAAGACGCCCACGTTCAATGGGAAGACGAACGCGAAGTGGGCGAGCGAGACCCGGAGTTCGGTGCTCCCGTACACCGAGGCGTCTCCCTGGTATCGCTGAGCGGGGAGCGACCGGAGGGTGCCCAATCCCCCGAGGTTGGCCGCCTCGTGGAACGGGAAGGTGCCGAACAGCTTGTTGGCGCCGCTGCTCAGGACCAGCACCGGATGCACCGGGATCGGCAGGGTGACATACGCTCTGGCGCTGGCGGTGAGCCTGGCAAAGGCGCTGGTCACGTCCCAGACCGCGGGGAAGGCGCTGGCGGTGATATCGATCAGGAGTCCGCGATGGGGATCCCGGGGCCGATCGCGGGCATCGTGGTGGAGACCGAGTCGGAGGCCGACCTCGCCGAAGCGGCCGAACCCATACGGCCTGGCTCTTGAGATAAAACGGTTCGGAACGCTGTCCGTCGTGGAGAACTGGAGCACCGGCCCGAGGGAGAGGTCGCTCCGCCGGCTCAGGGCCAGTGCGAGGGCCGGCGCCAAGAGCCACTGGCGCTGCCGCGCGTGAAAGAAGCTGGAACCGGATATGGAGTCCGGCGTACCGTTGCCGAATCCGTGAAAATTGATGATCTCGATCTCCGACATCCGGGCAACGGCCGTGACGTGGAGGGGGGTTCCCTCAAAGTTCCGGTCGGTCGTGAGACCGATCCGGAACCGCCTGATGCTGGTGGCGTACCCGACCTCGAGCCCGACCCGGCTCGCGTAGGGGCGGCGACCGAAGCCGTAGTGGATGCGGGAGATCCCGACCTGCGGCAGGAACCCAAGGTCGTGGTCGTGGCCGACGTCGAGGATGGGAGCGACCTGGTCGCCGCGGTCGCGTCCGGGCGAGGTCATCTTGCCGTCCACGCGGACCCAGGGTTCCCGGTTGAACAGCGTGTCCGGCCCATAGCGAACGCCGTGCACCGTGCCGACATCATAGAGGACGGCGCGGGTATGCCGGTCGGCCACCCGCGAGGAGTCGATCAACTGGTTGGCCCCGTTCCCGCCGACGATTCGTAACCGGATGCTTTGATTGACGTTGCCGAAGACCCGCGCGGTGTCGGCGCCGCCATGGAGATAGACGCGGATCTCGCTGGTCTCCAGCCGGTCGAATCGCCTGAGGAAATACGGCGGTGCCTGACCCGATGCCAGCCGCACCTCGACGAAGCGGTCACCGATCCTGGTCACGGTAGCATAGTCGGGACCGTCAGTGGCGTGGATGTCCGCGACGACGGCGATCATGCGATAGAAGCGGTCGGCAGCCCCAGCAAGCCCGTCCCGTCGTTGCTTGAGGGTAACGGCGAGGCCCCGCGCCGCCGCCTGTTGCTCCCGGGGGAGGGCATGCATGGCCTGGTCGATGACGTGATCGGTGATCCGCTGAACCAGCGCCCCGACGACCGAATCCCACACCGGCTTCGCCAAGCCGCCGAGCAGCCGGCGGTCGAACTCCAGGCTATTGGTCGTGAGGGCTCCGACGCTGGGATAGGCCGCCCGGTAGGGGACCAGAGTGGGCAGGACCAGGGAAGCCGCCCGGACAATCACGCCGCCGTACGAAACGAACGTCCGGTCGCGATCCCGCGGGATAGGCATCCAGGGGGACCTGGGGCCGGCCTGCAGCCGGGCCCATTTCCATTGCCCGGGATGACGGTCCCAGTCGCTGAACATCATGTCCATCAGCCGAGCGACGAGCAGAGCGGGGGCGTCGATCCGTTCGTCGGGGTCGTGGTTGAGCAGGACGAGCAGGGAGTCGCTGTCGATGATCGCCACGGCGTCGGCGAACGCGGCTTGGTGCTTCGGGGATTCTGGCGACTCCTCGATCGTGCCCAGCAAGCCCGCGAAAGCGACCCGGAACTCGCCGAGCAACGAATCGTCAGGCATGACCACCAGGACGGGGGTGACGTGCAGGACGCCGGCGGCCTCGAGCAACGGTGCGACCACCAGCCCGGCCGTGGGGTGGCTGGCGCTGTTCTGGTCGAGGAACACCGCCGCCACCACGGTTCTCTTGAAGCCCGCCGGGACCGACCCGCCCTTGTCCGCACTGCGGAAGACGTATTCGACGTGGTCCGGAGTGACGAGGTGCAGTGACTTCGTCTGGAAACCGCCGCCCTTCTTAAGCGGACGAAGGCCGCCGCCGAAGGTCTTGAGGTCGAGTACTTCGACCCGGATGGGCAACGTCCAGAGATCGCGGTAGCCGGATCCGAAAAGGAGCCGGTGAAAGCCACCGGCTCCGTAGTGCTTGCCCGGCACAATCTCGACGCTGTCCGGTGACACGGTCACCGGCGGGGCCTGGCACACGGCCGGCGCGGCCAGCGGCCCCAATAGCGCGGTGGCGACGAAGAATCGAGAAAGGCGGAAGCGGCGGTCCTGGGGCACGGTCTGGCCTCAAGGCCAGCGAAACAGGCTAACCGCGGCGGGTTTGTGGCGTCGTGCCTCGGTGCTGATGATGAGAATGCTGTCCCTGGTAATCGCCACCCCTTCGGCGTGTTCGAGGCCGGTGGGCAGGGACCGGGCGAAGATCAGTGCACCGGACGGGGTCACCTCGATGATCGCGTTCTCTTCGCCAGCGACCAGGACGTAGTTGCCGGTCAAGGGATCGATGGTGATGTCTGACGGGTGGATGCCTTTCCATCCGTTGGCGCCGACGACCTGGTCAATGGGCAGCGTCAGCCGGGTCGGATTGGGCTCGCTGCCGCTGGGGAGCTTCCAGCGATAGATCACCATCGAATCCCGGATGGGGCCCGGGCTCCACACGTTCTTGCAGGCGAGGAGCAGGGACGAGATCGCCGGGTCGTAGGCCACGCCTTCGAACTCGCAGGCCTGCTTCAAATTGGTGTCGTGCATGGCATATGCGACGCGGGCCCCGTTCGCACCCTCCATGAACTGGTAGAGCTTGCCGTTGCTTGCGAGGAGGTAGACGGTGTCGTGGACGGTCGTGATGCCTTCGAAATCCGCCCGAACGACGTCGGCGCCGAGCCGGAACTTCTTGACGACCGCGCCGCGGCGATAGTCGAGTTCGTAGATCTTGCCGGTTTCGTCCTGGTGGGTCAGCAGTCTGCCGTCGCCGGTCAGGGTGAGACCCGAGACTTCCGCCAGGTCGGGGCCGAGCACCCATCTCGCGATCGGTGCCCGCGGTTCCTTGCCCGAGTCGGGATGGGCGAGGGCCTGGGTGAGGTGCGTTCCCCGGGTGGCGAGCTCCAGGCTATCGGCCCGGGCCGCTGCAGTGCGGGCGCCGGCGCGGCAGCCGGCCCCGGCCAACAGGGCGACGCCAACCAGGGCGGCGGCTGAACGATTCATGCGGCCGCTCCCGCGGCCTTCGTTGCGGCCTTCTTCTGGGCGATCTCCTGGGCGCGGGCGTCACCGATCTCGAGATTGGCGGACACGACGCTGTTCCCGGCGTTGCGGATCGCCGTCAGTACTTCATCGCTCGGCGTGGCTTTCCGAATCTTGACGAGGTAGTACAGCTCGGACGGTTTCCCCTCGTTGGTCACGACCTCGTCGAGCCGCCAGCGCTTGGCGATCCGGTCGAGGGAGCCTTCCACCTGGGCCTGGGCCCCGGTGAGCTCGTTGGTCGTGATGGTGAGGATTCCGTTGTACCGGGGCTTGTTGGCCTTTGCGCCGAGGACGCCGCGTACGTGCTTGAACCGCTCGGCGAGAAAGTCGACCTTCTCGGCGGTGAGGGCGAGGACCAGGTCCCGATCAGGTACGCCGTGGTTCTGCTTGGACAGCTCGTTCAGCGGCTCGGCCCACTTGGAGCTGGCGGTGGGCACCAGGACGTTGCGGCCGAACTCGTATCGCCACGTGATGAGCAGTACGAAATTGAAGATGATCGAGACGATCGCCGCCACCAGCAGCAACTGCACCCCGGCGGCGAAGCCGACCCCGACGGCGAGGAAGATGTAAAGGATGTCACGGGTGTCGCTGAGCGTCGTCCGAAATCGCAGGACCGACACGACCCCGGCGAGGCTGAACGCGAGGGCGAGGCTGTTGCGGACCACGAGGATGATCCCCGCGACGATAATCGGCAGGATGATCAGGGTTTGCACGATCGACTGACTGTGCTGCTTGGCCCGGGCCGACATGTAGACCCAGGAGACGGGCAGCATCAGCGCCAGGGTTGCGAGGCAAATCAGGGTGGTGCTGGCGGCGAGCTCGAGCCGGGCCGCTCGATCGAGGCCGGTGGTTACGGCGGCCGCGGCGTCGGCGAGCCCGTTCTGCAGCAGCTGGGGAGCCCCTAGGGCCAACTCCGCTCTTTCACCCGAGAACATCCGATCGACGATCGGAAATGAGTAAGACAGGGCGGCGGTAACGACGGTCAGCACGACGTAATACGCCAACAGGCGCCGCATCGGTCGTTGAGAGCCAAGCGTGAAAAAATCGATCATGCGCTTGAAGAAGCCCATGAACCGCCCCTTTCGTGAACCGGCTCCGATGAAGCTCATGAATGTCGGGAGCCTGGGAGTGTGGAGAGCGTCGCCGGCACCCTCATTGGCCGTGAACCGGAAGAAACCCCGAGCCTCCTTGCGCTACCATCGGTCGGAGGGTGGGCTCCCCGTCGCTCGAAAGAGTGACGCCCGGGGCCGACGGCGTGGCCCATCGGCCGCTGTCACGGCTTGGCCAGGTTCGCTATTTTTTCTGCGCCCGTTGGTCGTCAGTTAGCTCTCGCTCCCAGGACTCATGGTGGCTGAACCCGAAGCACCGCTTCGCCCGCGGGAACTGGCAGGTGCGCTCGGCCCCGGTGTGGTCGCGGGGGCGGCGGACGACGATCCGTCGGGCATCGCGACCTACTCAATCGCGGGGGCCCAATTCGGGCTAGGTCTGCTCTGGACGGCCTGCCTCACATGGCCGTTGATGGCCGCGGTCCAGACCATGTGTGCCCGGGTCGGGATGGTGACCGGGCGCGGCCTGATCGGAAATCTCCGCGAACGGTTTCCGCGTCCCCTTCTGATCGCGTTCGTGGGGATGCTGTTCGTCGCGAACACGATCAACGTCGGCGCCGATCTCGCGGCCATGGCGGACGCGGCGGAGACGTTCTCCTCGATCAATTCTCACCTCTGGGTGATCGCGTTCGGGGCGGGGATCGCGTGGGCCACGGTCCACTTCCGTTACCACCAGATCGCGGGCGTACTCAAGTGGCTCGCGGTAGTCCTGTTCGCCTATGTGGTTGCCGGGATTCAGCTCCGGCCGGACTGGCACAGGGTGGCCCTGGCGGCGCTGGTCCCGACCGTCCCGAAGAGCCGCGAGGCCTGGGCCACGCTGGTGGCGATTCTCGGGACCACGATCAGTCCGTACCTGTTCTTCTGGCAGGCGTCGCAGGAGGTGGAGGAGGAACGCTCCGCGGGCAAGCAGACCGTCGAGGAGCGACAGGGCGCCACGTCTCGCGACATTCTCAAGCGCAAATTCGACGTTGGCGTAGGGACGTTCTTTTCGAATCTGGTCATGTTCTTCGTGATCCTGACCTGTTCTCTCACCCTGAACGCCCATGGGTCGACCCACATCGGGACGACGCGGGAAGCGGCCGATGCGCTTCGACCGATTGCCGGCAACATGGCCGCGGTGCTCTATTCGGTCGGGATTCTCGGGGTGGGGCTGCTGGCCATCCCGACGCTGACCGGCTCGGCGGCCTACGCCCTGGCCGAAATGTTCGGCTGGAAAGAGGGGCTGGACCATCACTTGCGCGATGCCCCGGCGTTCTACGGCGTCGTCATCGTCTCGACGGCGGCCGGGGTCGGGATGGATTTTCTGGACCTTCAGCCGGTCCACACCCTGTACTGGTCGGCCGTACTGAACGGCTTGCTGGCGCCCTTTCTCCTGGTTGGCGTTCTGGTAGTGGCGCGGGACCGGCGTTTGATGGTCGGTCAGCCGAGTTCCTCACTGGGCTGGTGGGCCGTCTTGGTGACCACGGTGCTGATGGCCGCGGCCGGGGTGGGGATGTTCGTCCTCTAGGTTGGGTGATTGACCGATAACTGTAAGCAGGGTATACTGTTGCCCTCGCCCTGGTGGTGAAATTGGTAGACACGCTATCTTGAGGGGGTAGTGCCGAAAGGCATCGCGGTTCGAGTCCGCGCCAGGGCATTGGTGGTGAGGCTCGCCAGCGTAGCTCAGTGGTAGAGCACTCGATTCGTAATCGAGCGGTCGTCGGTTCAATCCCGACCGCTGGCTCTTCGAGAGGGAGGCCCTCAACGGGACCTCCCTCTCGGTGTTTCAGGCTTTGTCGTAAACCATCTTCCGGGTCATCTCGCCACGCGGCGTGGTGAACACCGAGACGACCGTCATCGTCTTGCCGTCCTCGCTCAGCGTACGGGTCTCCCGGGACTTGATGGTCATCTCCCCCATCGGTCCCTTGAAGGTGTTCTCACCCTCGGTGACGATCGCGTTGTCCGCCCATCCGGACTTGGTCGTCATTTCGTTTCCGCGCATGCCGGGGTTCTTGCTCTCGCGGCCATCGAGATAATAGGTGAGCATCCGCGATTGATCCCCCATCTTCTGTTCGATGACGAGCTTGCTCTCGAACTGGGTGATGAACATCTCGGTGACTCGCATGCCGCCCATGCCCCCGCCCGGAGGCCGGTTGCCGCCGGCGGCCGCCGGCGGCTGCTGGGCACCACCACCCATACCGCCGGGCGGCCCCATCGGGTCGCTCTTCTCGGTGTCGATCTTCCAGGTTCCGGAAAAATCGGGCTTCTGGGCCGCGGCGGGCGCGGCGGCCAGGGCCAGCAGGGCGAGCAGGGCAAGCTGGATCTTCATGGTGGTTCCTTGGAGTTGGGCGGGTCAGGGAATAGTACGCCGGCTCAGGGAAAAACGTTGGCCCCGCCCGTCAAGGCGCGGGGGCCTGGGGCCGGCGCAAGTCAGCTGATGGTGAGGATGTCGGTCGCGGCGTCGTAGACCGTGGTATAGCGGTTCAACGAACCGGCCCGGAACCCTCCGATGTTGGTGCCATTGGCGTCGAACAGGGCGCCGTGATTGGGGCAGCGGAAGCCGCTCCCGCTCAGCCCGATGGTCGTGCCCTGGTGGGGGCAGGTCCGAGAAAAGACCAGGAAGCTCGTGGCTGAGGTCCGGACCGCCGCCATTGGGGCCGGTACGTTCCGGAGCAGGGCAATCCCGCCGGCCGCGGCGAGGGCCGGGTAGTCGGCCACGTTGACGGCAAGGGGGCCGCCCGACAACTGGGTCGTGCCCGGGGTGAAGAGGTTGACCAACGCGCCGCAGGAGTTGAGCAGGAGTCCACTGACCGCGGCGAGTCCGGCTCGGGTCAGAAACTCTCGCCGGCCGGCATCCGCCCCGTCAGCCTTGCAGTGGCCGTCGCACATGGAGTCCCCTTGGGTTACGCGAGCTTGACTGTGGCTTTGGCCCACGCGGCACCGTCCTTGTCGCTCTCGAAGACGTGATCGGCGTCAACCAGCACGTTCTTGCCGTCGAGGCGGATCGGGAGGCGGTCCATGTTGCGCGTCGCTCGTCCGGTAATGAAGGTGCCGTCCGCCTCGTAGCGTGATTTGTGCTTGGGACACTGAAATTTCTGGTCCTCCTCGAGCCACCGGAGTGCGGTGTTCTGATGCGGACATGAGAGGGCGAAGGCGTAGAGCGACCCTTGATGCCGGACGAGGATGACCTGGTTATCGGTATCGATATGGGCTCCGTCCGCGGCGGGCAGGGGGTAGGTGACATCCTTCCCGTTCGGCCGTGCGCCCCAGATCCGGGCCAGGGGCATTGCCACCGCCTGGCGGGGGGTCAGGCCGAGGCCGACCCACGCGGCGCCGGCGAGGAGGGTGATGCGGCGCAGGAATTCGCGGCGGTCGCCGCCGGACTCGCACCCAGCGCTGCACGATTGGTTCTCAGCCATTCGATCGACTCACTTCAGGAGAAGCATGGATGCCCAGCTCGCTACCGACACCCCCATGGACGCCAGGGCGATGTTCCGGTGGCGGTTCCGCAGGGTCAGATCTTGCCGGGCATCGGCTGCAAGCTTGGTGCCCGCGTAGGTAAAGCCCGCGTCCGCGGCGATCATCGCAATGGCGTGAATCCATCGCTTGGTCCGGCCGTTGGGGTCCTTGTTGCTTTCGATCAGGTTCAGGATGCCGGTCACGGTGTTGACGGTGAAGACCACCGCGGTCCCGGTGGCAAACGGGCTATGGAGTTTGCGGGCCCAGGCGGGAGCGTTGGCGCCCTCCTTGAGCAGTCGATCGCCGGTGACGAACGACCCAACGAACAGGGGGATCATGGCCCAGCTCAGCGCCCGGTGGAGGCCCAGGCGTTTGTGATAGCCGTTACTGTATTCGAAGGCCCGGGTTGTTCGCCTGGTGCGGAGGGTGTCATCGGCAGACCGAGTCGGTGCGAAGACCCGGGTGAGGTCGAGACTGCCGTCCATGCGACGCGGGGCCTGCATGACGACGGCGGTCGAGTCCTGCGACAGGGTGTCGGCTGCCACGGGTACTGAGACCGTCGTCAGGGCGATCAGGATGGCAATCACGAATACTCCGTCGAGGCGGTGGTCGAATTCCTGCGCAGAGACACGGGGAAAACCTGCTGCCCCTGACGCCCTGCGTGACCCGAATCCGGTCGGATCTCGGCTGTTCAGGCAGGGTTCACGTTCGGGGGCTCGGCTGCGTGGGGCTTATGACGTAGATTTCCGGTCCATGATCACAACTTACGGCGGCTGATCGGACGTGGCGCCGCTCTCCCAGTTCCGGTGCGCCGTCCAGGGCCCGGAGGCGCTCCGGCGCCTGATTGACCTACCGCTGCCGCTTGGCCTGACCGCCATCGCGGCCGAGCGGAGCTTCCATCGCGACCTCTTCCTGGACACCCCCGACGACGCGTTAGGCAACCGAGGGGCCAGTTGTCGGCTCCGGGTCCGGGCCGACGACACCCGGGTCTTGACGCTGATGCTGGCCGGCGGCGCCGACCGCCCACCCGAGCGCTGGGAGGCCATCGTCCAGGACCTCGACCCCCGGCGGGCGCTCGATGGGACGAGCGAGCCGGCTCGGCGGCTCAGAGGATTGGTGGATCCGGCGCTGCTCCGGCCCCGGATCGAGCTCGAGACCGAGCGGTGGACCCGACTGGTCCGGGCCGGGTGGCTGCGCCGCTCGTCGCGGTTTGCTTTCCTGTACGACATCTGCACGGTCCGCCAGAGCGGTCTGGTCCGGACCTTCGAGGAGATGCAGGTTCGCCGCCTGGCGCCGGGCGGGCCCCATCTGAACGAGATTGCCGTGGCGCTCGAAAAGAATCATGGGCTCCGGCCCGTGGTCGCGCCTCCGTCCGAACGAGCTCTCGGCATTCTGCGCGACCTCGCGGCCGAGGCGACCGCCAGGCACGTGTCGAGCCAGCGGGGGATCGTGCTGTTTGCGTTTGATGGCGAATCGGTCGCCTTCGTGCCGGACGGCGAAGGCCTCCAGCTGCCGGCCGAACAGGGCAGCGGGGAGGAGGCGTGCCGGCACCTCCTGACCCAGTTGTTCGGGTCGGCCGTTGGTGAGTTGAAACAGCTGGGGCAAACCGCGGGATTCGGCGAATGGCCGCTGCTCGAAGTCTGGGTGGCGCGGAAAATCCGGACTCGGGACCAGGCCGGCCGCGAGGATGTGAGCTGGCTTCCGCTTCGGAGTGCACTCGAGCAGGTCGGGACGCCGGCCTTTCGGTCTGCGGAGACGTTAGGCGCGCTGGCGCTCGCCGCCCGGAGCGATCTCGACGCTGAGATCGAGGCCCCGGTCACCCGGTCGGGTGGCGGGTCCCGGCCGCCGGAGATGCCCAGGCGGGCCGCGGCCGAACGGGATCAGGACCGGTTTCTCAACGTCGAGCTGAGCCAGCTCGCGTTCAACGAGCGGGTGCTGGAGCTGGCCGAGGACCCGACGGCGCCGCTGGCCGAGCGGCTCCGCTACCTGGCCATTGTGACCACCAATTTCGATGAGTTCTTTTCGGTCCGGGTTGGTGCGCTCAAGGCGGCGGCCATCGAGGGCGGCGAGGCCGGATTCGACGGGCTGACCCCGGCGGAAGAACTGGAGATGATCGCGGCCCGGGTTCCGGGGCTGGTCGAACGACAGGGCCGCACGGCGGCGTCGTGCGTGAGCCCGGTTCGGGGGCGGGGGATCCGGTTTCGATCCTGGGGCGAGCTCGATCCGGTGACGCGGTCGGAGCTGGTCCGCCATTTTCAGCGCGAGCTCTTTCCGCTCCTCACCCCGCGGGCCGTGTCGCAGTCGCCGGGCCATCCCTTTCCGATCATTCCGCACGGCGCGCTCGCCTTCGCGGTCCTGGTTCGCGACGTGCACACCGGGCCGGTGCATTTTGCCTACCTTGCGATCCCCGCCCGGCTGTCGCGGTTTGTGGCCATCCCGGGTGGGACCGACCTGATTCTGCTCGAGGACGTCGTCCGCGCCAATCTCCAGGCGTTCTATCCGGAACGCCCGGTCGAAGAGGCCTGGCTCTTCCGGGTGACCCGGGCCGCGGAACTCGACGTGAACGAAGAGGACGCCGGCGATCTGTTGCAGGCCATTGAGGAGGAAGTCCGGCGGCGACCCCTCAGCGCGGCCGTTCGCCTCGAAATCGAGAAGGGCATGCCGTCGCTGTTGCGGGACATGCTGCTGCGCGAACTCCGGTTTGAACGGACCGGCTCACCGGTGACGCTGGCGCCCGGGGATGTCTACGAGGTCGATGGGTGGCTCGATCTGGCCTGCCTCCGTGACCTCGCCGGCCGGCTCCCGGAATCGGATAGCTATCCGCCCTTCCATCCAGTGGACCCGTTCGCCGGCGCCGAATCCGTGTTCGAGTTGATCGATGACGGGGACCGGTTGGTGCACCATCCGTTCGAGGACTTCACGCCGACCGTGGTCCGATTGCTCGAGGAGGCGGCGGCCGATCCGGCGGTCGCCGCGATCAAGATGACGCTCTACCGGACGGGCGAACGCTCCCCGGTCGTGGATGCGCTGGTGCGCGCGGCCGAAGCCGGAAAGGACGTGTCGCTGTTCGTCGAGCTCAAGGCCCGGTTCGACGAGGCGCACAATGCCAAATGGGTGAAGCGTCTCGAAGAGGCGGGAGCCCAGGTGGTCTACGGCTTGGTGGGTCTCAAGATCCACGCCAAGATTGCCCTGGTCATCCGCCAGACCGCGGCGGGGCTTCGGCGGTACGCCCACGTGGCCACCGGCAACTACAACGCGGCCACGGCGCGTTTCTACACCGATCTCGGTCTTTTCACGGCCGATCCCGACATCACCGCGGATCTGGGCGACGTCTTCAACCAGTTGACCGGCTCGACCGGGACACCAGGCGGATCAACCCGGCTGCTGCTGGTGTCGCCGCTGGGGACCATTCCGGGATTGCTGAGCCGGATCGCTCGCGAGATTGAACACGCCCGGGCCGGCCGGCCGGCCGGCATCCGGATGCAGATCAACGGACTCGAAGATCCGGAGCTGATCCGGGCCTTTTACGAAGCATCGGCCGCGGGCGTAGTGGTTGATCTCGTCGTCCGGGGGCTTTGTCTGCTCCGTCCCGGCGTGCCAGGGCTCTCGGATCGGATCCGGGTGCGGAGCGTCCTGGGCCGATTCCTGGAGCATCAGCGGATCTTCCATTTCAGAAACGGCGGGACGGACGACTATCTGATCGGCTCCGCGGATCTCCGGCCCCGGAATCTCCGGCGACGGGTCGAGGTCATTTGTCCGGTGCGACGTCCCGATCTTCAGGTTCGGCTTGGCGCGGTGCTCGATTGTCTGCTGAACGAACCGGCGGCCTGGGATCTGGGTCCCGATGGCCGCTACCGCCGGCCGGCGCCGGCGGCGGGCCACCGCCATGCCCACGACATCCTGATCGATGCGGCCCGCGATCGCCGTACCGGGCCATGAGGCCGGACCATGGCTGATTCCGCGGCCCTGCTCCACCGGCTCGACGCGGCGCTCAGTGGGCGCTACAAGATCGACCGATCGCTCGGGCGGGGCGGGATGGCAACGGTCTTTCGCGCCGTCAGGGCGGCTGACGGTGTCCAGGTCGCTGTCAAGCTGCTCCAGCCTGAACTGACCACCGCGCAGACCGCGGAGCGATTTCTCCGGGAAATCCAGTTCACCACCCAGCTCGATCATCCCAACATCGTGCCGCTGATCGACTCGGGCAGGGGGGACGGCCTGGTCTGGTACGTCATGCCGCTGATTGAAGGCGAGTCGCTTCGAGAGCGTCTGATGTGGGAGAAGCTGCAGCCGGTCGGGGCGGCCGTCGAGCTGGTCCGCCAACTCGCGCTGGCCCTTCATCACGCCCACGGCCTGGGGCTGGTCCATCGGGATCTCAAGCCGGAGAATGTGTTGATGGCCGGCGACCGGCCGCTGCTCGCCGATTTCGGGATCGCGCGGGCCCTGCACGACCTGGGGCAGGCCCGGATCACGGCCGCCGGCATGCCGATGGGGACGCCGGCGTACATGAGTCCGGAACAGATCACCGGCGAGGCGCTGGACCTGCGCAGCGACATCTACGGGCTCGGGTGTTTGCTGTTTGAAATGGTCGGGGGACAGCCACCCTTTGTGGCGCCATCGGCCGCCCGGGTGATGCAGATGCATCTGGTTGCCCCGCCACCGTCGCTCGGGGCGCTGCGGCCCGGTGTCCCGGCGGCGCTCGAGCTGGTGGTAGCGCGCGCTCTGGCCAAGGAACCCGCCGCCAGGTATCCCACGGCCGCGGCGATGGCTGAAGCGCTGGCGTCAGTCGTATCGGCGACCTCGGCCCCGGCGGTTCCGCCGGAGTCGAAGTTCAGGCAGTGGGTGGGGCGGCTGGGCGGAAAGGGACCGGCGGCCGGCCGTTAGGCGGCCCGGGCGAGCCGGCCGCCGCAGCGGGAGCAGAACCTGGCATCGGCTTCGGGGCGGGGGCCGCAGGCGGGGCAGTCGCCGGCCCGTTCTTCCGCCACCGCCGGGGCCCAGCCCGCCGGGGCGTCGGGCACCTCACGGTCGAGAACCCTCAGCGCCTCCCAGCTCAGTCGCGTCTTGATCGCCCGGAAATCGGCCTCGCCGATCTTGCCGGTCTCCCGGTCGAATTCGAGATCGCGGAGTGCCAGCAGGGCCCGGCCCCGCGGCGTTTCGTCGACCGGGTCGAAGATGAGATCATCGGCTTCGGAATCCGTCCCGCCCAGCGCACTCAAGGCCATCCACAGCAACAGCCCGCCGAGGGCCGCCGCGGCAACCAGCTCCACGATCATTGTTCGATTTCTCCCATGGCGCGATCGAGCTGCGCCCGCTGCTCCGGTGAGAGCTCGAGGCCGGCGGAGGGGGCCGATGCGGCTCCGGCGGGCGCGGCCGCGAGCAGCCGGTCGCGGTGACGGCGGAGCAGGACCAGGCCGAGCACCGTCCCGGCGACGAGGACCAGCGCACTGGGCAGCAGATAGCCCAGCAGGTTGAAGCCGGCCGCTTTCGGCGCCAGGAGGATCGATTCGCCGTACTTCGTCACGAAGGCGGCCACGATGTCCTCCTCCCGTTTCCCACCGGTGTACAGGTCGACGATCTCCTTGTGCAGCGCCGGCGAGTAGGTGCAGGTAAAGTCCGTTGTCCGGCAGGTGAAGATGTCGAGATTGCACCCGCAAGTGCACTTCAGTCGCCGCTCGATGGCCTTGATGTCCTCGGCGTTGTCGAGCGGCGTCGTGACCGCGCGGAGCTGGCCGATGCTGCCCGGGTCGCGCAGGGGATCGGCGGCCCCGGTGACCGCGGAGTCCTGGGTCCGGGACGAATCCTGGGCGAGCAGCACCGGCACCGCGGTGAGCGCCGTGACCGAGAGGAACGCTCGGCGGTTCACGCGATCACCTGCACCCGTTCCTCGGGCGCGGCCGCGGACAGCGGGGCGATCGGCGGGCTCCATCCGGACGGCCACATCGTGATCAGGCCGCCGATCACGAGGAACACTCCGGCGGCCCAGACCCACCACACCAGCGGGTTGATGGTGATCCGGAAGGTGCTCCGCTCGGTGCCGTCGACCGATCCGGCGTAGACCAGGTAGAGATCCTCGCGGAGGTCGCTCGTGATGCCGACCTCGGTCGAGGGCTGGAAGGTCGGGTTGCCGAAGCTGTCCACGTGCTGGCGCTTCTCCGACTTGAGCACGCCGACCTTCTTCCCGTCGCGCTCGACCTCGAGGCTTGCCGCGGTGACCCGGCGGTTGAGCGCGTCGTATTGAGAGATACCCAGGTGGGTCAGCGTATAGGTATGTCCGTAGGGGCTCTTGAGCTGAACCTTCTCGCCGACCCGGAGGGTGGTCTCCTTGCTGACACTGAAGGCCATGCCGGCAAACCCGACGAAGTAGGTGATGATGGCGGTATGCACGAGGTAGCCGCCGTACCGGCGCCGGTTCCGGGCGATCAGGCGGTAGAGGGCGGTCAGCATGTTCTCGCCATGCATCCGCTGGCGGGCGCGGGTGCCGCGGACAAATTCCTGGACGACGGTGCCGAGGACGAAGCCGCCGAGGGCCAGGGCCATGGTGGCGTAGAAGTCGCGCATGCCGGCGGCCAGTAGAATTGCGGCGGTGACCAGGCCGGTCGTCAGCGGTGCCGTGAACTGGCGGCGGAGATTGGCGGCCGAGGTCTGCCGCCACGCGATCAGGGGGCCGATGCCGGTCAGGGCCAGCAGGGCCAGGCCAAGCGGCACGTTGACCCGATTGAAGAACGGCGGGCCGACCGTGATCTTGGTGTCCCTCACCGCCTCGGAGAGGATCGGGAAGAGAGTGCCCCAGAGGACGCTGAAGGCAATGCCCACCAGAATCAGGTTGTTGAAAAGGAAGGCCGCTTCGCGGCTGGCGAGCGAATCGAGTTGGCCTTCAGGTTCGAGTTCGGGCCACCGCAGGTAGAGCAGCGCAAAGCTCACCGCCCCGGCCAGGGCCAGGAAGCCGACGAAGAAGTAGCCGATGTTGGACTGGGTGAAGCTGTGGACGCTTGCGATTACGCCGGACCGGGTGATGAAGGTCCCGAAGATGCTGAGCAGGAACGACGCGATGATAAGCCCCAGGTTCCAGCGCTTGAGCATGCCGCGTTTCTCCTGGATCATTACCGAGTGCAGGAATGCGCTCATGGTGAGCCAGGGCAGCAGGCTGGCGTTTTCCACCGGGTCCCAGGCCCAGTAGCCGCCCCATCCCAGCTCCACGTAGGCCCACCACATGCCGAGGGTGATCCCGATCGACAGGAAGAGCCAGGACAGCAGGGTCCAGCGGCGGATGGCCACGATCCAGCCGACGTCGAGTCGGCGGGTGAGGAGGGCGGCGATCGCGAACGCGAACGGGATCGTGATGCTGATGTAGCCCAGGTACAGCATGGGGGGGTGAATGACCATGCCGGGGTTCTGGAGCTGCGGGTTCAGCCCGTTTCCATCCGGCGGGACGAACGCCAACCGGCCGAATGGATTGCCGGATCCCGAGAGCAACATGACCGAGAGGAAGAAGGCGACCACCGAACTGGTGACGCCGCCGACGACCGACAGCAGCGGGCGATACCGTCGGCTGGTCGCGGCCTGGGCCACAGCGCCGAAGGTCGAGAGGACGACCGCCCAGAACAGCAGCGACCCCTTCTGGCCGGCCCAGAAGGCCGAAAAGAGGTAGTAGGTCGGCAGGTTGCGGGAGGTATAAGAGGCGACGTACTCGACGTTGAAGTCGTGGTTGAAGATGGCCTTCCAGAGCGACACCGCCGCGACCCAGAGGGCCAGGGCGATCGCGTAGGTGGTCCGCTCGACCACGAGTTGGGTATCGGGCCGGTTCCGGAGGGACGGCACGAACGCCAGCACCGCGGCATAGAGGCCAAGGAAGAGCGCCGCCCAGAGCGCGAATTGTCCGAGCAGGGTCATCGGGTGGTTCCTTTCCCGCCGGTTGCCGCTTCAGCCCGGAACCGGTCGAGGATCTGCTGGTGGTCCTGGTATTCGCTCCGGGCGGCCTTCTCTTCCGCGTCGTAGGCGGCGAGGAAGGCCTTCCGGGCGCCGGCGAGGCCGGCCGCATCGTCCCGCAACATCGCCAGGTTGCCCTGGATGACAAAACCGAGCAGGTGCTTCGGGTTGGTGGTCAGGATGCTGTCGGCCAGGGCCGAGGCGGCAATGGCGTCGCCGACTTCGATATTCAGCATGGCGGCGTGGTACCGGGCGTCGGTGTCGGCCTGGCCCAGCATCCTGTAGGCCTCGAGGGCCATGGGAGTGAATCGAGTCACGGTGGCGCTGTCGCCGCCTTCGGCGGCTTGCATTACCCGGTTATAGAGACGGTCGAACCGCTCCCGGGGGGACATCTGGCTTATATCAGGCGGGGTACCGGCTGGCGCGGCGCCGGCGAACGGGGCGGCTGACGGCGTCTCAGTCGGATCTGGTGCCGGCCCGGCTCGTTCCCGGATGAAGAGCGCGGCGAGGAGGGCCAGGAAGGCCATGCCGCCCAGAACGTAGGGGACGAGGTTGCGTGGCGCCGGTGCCGGCTGACGGGCCAACCCGGGCGCTTGTCCGCAGCCCGGACAGAACCGGGCTCCGGCCGGCATCGGGAGGCCGCACGCCCGGCATTTGGCCTCGCCGCCGGCAGCGGCACCGCATTCACTGCAGAATCGTCCCGTGATGGCGGCGCCGCAGGCCCCGCAGATCTTGGTCTTCTGGCTCATGATGGGACCAATTCTAAAGGGGGGATCACCCGCGCGGCAGAAGGGAGGGCCCCCGAACTTTCAAACTTTGCCTAAACAATTCATGGAATGTCTTGTAATTGGGCAAAACCGTCCGGGGGGCGGCGCTTCAATCCGCACGGCCCGGGCTTCGACGCCGCCAGGCTCCAGCGGAAGAATCCGCAGATGTGCCTGGCGTGTCACGGGTACAACATTCCGTAGCGGGGGTCAGTCGGTTCGGATCACCGTGAGGGGGTCGGCCTCGCCGGCCCGCCGGGCCGGAAGATAGGCCGCGGCGAGCGCCGTCAGGATGAGGACCAGGCTCGCCGTCCCGAACGCGACCGGGTCGAGGGGGCTCACCCCGAACAGGAGGCCCCGGAGCACCTTCCCCAGCGCGACCGCACCGACCCCGCCGATCAGCAACCCGACCAGGGCCAGGCGACCCGCGCCGCCCACCACCATTCTGGCGATGGCGCCCGGCTGGGCGCCTAACGCAACCCGGATCCCCATCTCCCGGCTCTGCTGCCTCACGACGTAGAGCATCGAGGCGTAGATCCCCGCGGCCGCCAGGATCAGCGCCAGCAGACCGAACAAGGCCATGAGGGTGCTGTAGAACCGCGGTTCGGCCAGCGTCCGGTGCACCTGAGCCGGCATGGTGACGATGTCATCGGCCGGAACCGTGGGGTCGATCTCGGCGATGGCGGCCCGGACGGCCGGGATCAGCGCCGCGGGCTCTCCAGTCGTGCGGAACAGCAGCTTGATCTCGTCGAAGTCGCCGCCGAGCTGCCGGTAGGGGACGAAGACCTCGTCCTCGGCGTCCTGGTCGAGCCCGAACAGGTGCAGCCCGGTCACCACCCCCTGAACCACCCAGCTCGGGCCACTGGATTCGGCCGGTGCGGTTCCGGAGGTCACTTTGAGATCGGCCCGGGCCGCCGTCCCCGTCAGGATCCGGCGGCCGAGGGGGTTGGCGGTGCCGAACAGCTTGGCCGCCAGGTTGGCCGAGATCACGACCGGATACGGGGACGCGAGCGGCGCCTCGTCGGAGAAGGTGCCACCGTTGACGCTGGCTCCGATCGTTTCGAAATACCGGGCGCCGATCGGGTGGAGCATCACCCGCGCGTCGGTCCGGGCACCCCCGTCGACCCTTGCTCCGCGTTCGCCCCAGCAGCAGCGACTGTTACCGAACCGGGCCATCGGCGCCACGACGCCCGTCGATGCGTCGATGATCCCGGGGATCGCCCGAATCCGTTGCACTGCGGCCTGGGCGAAGGCGATGCGTTGCTCCGGTTTGAAGCGATCCCCCAGAACGAGGTTGGCCACACCCACGGACTGGAGCGTAAAGCCGGGGGCCACGTTCACGATGGCGAGAAACGACCGGAACAACAGGGCGGACCCGACCAGCAGCATCAGCGCCAGCGCCACCTCGGCGACGACCAGGGCACTCCGGGAACGGCTGCGGCCGGCCCTGGCGGCGCCGGTCTTGATCGCCTCGTTCAGCCACCGACTCTTCAACGCGAAGGCGGGTGCGAGCCCGGCGGCCGTGGCGATCAGGATCGCGATTGCCACCGCGAAGGCGGCGACCCGGGCATCGATACCGATTTCGGCCGCCCGGGGCAGATCGCCGGGGTACAGGGCCGAAATGCCGCGGACGCCGAAGTAAGCCAGGGCGAGGCCGATGGCTCCCGCGACCAGGCCGAGCGTCACGCTCTCGGTCACCAGTTGCCGGGCCAGCCGGCCACGGCCAGCGCCGAGAGAGGCGCGAACCGCCATCTCGCGGGCCCGATCCGCGCTCCGGGCCAGATTCAGATTGACGACATTGGCGCAGGCGATCAGCAGCATCAGGCCGACGGCCCCGAGCAGAATCCAGAGCGGCTTGTCCATCCGGCTTCCGATCGCCTGCTTGAGCGGAAGAATGACGATCGGTTCGGGCTGGCCCTCGCCGTTGCCGTGGACCTCCGGGTTCTGGCTGAACAGCTCCCGAGCGGCCTGATTCATTTCGGTCCGTGCCGCGGCGAGCGTGGTGCCGGGTTTGAGGCGGGCCGCGACCTCGAGAATCGAATACCGGCGGTCGGTCGCGATGGCCGGGGGGATCACCAGGGGCCGCCAGACGTGGGTGGGGCGGGGCACGATCTGGTCCGGCTCCACAAAGCGATCGTCCAGAACGCCGATGACCTCGACCCCCCGGCCGCCGATGGTGAACCGCCGGCCGACCACGGAAGGGTCCGCCCCGAACCGTTGGCGCCAGAATTGGCCGCTGAGGATGACCTGGGAGCCGTCGCCGTCATAGTCGCCGGCGGTGAACAGCCGGCCGACCGCCGGCCGTCCGCCGAACACTTCGAAGAACTGGGGCGAGACCTGCGCCGTCATCAGGCGCTGCGGCGCTCCGGCCCCAACCATGTCCTGCGACTCGCGCCAGCTGGCGGCCCAGCCCTCCGCCGACCGGATCTGCCGCTGCCAGTCGCGGAACCGGGGCGGGGAATGGGAGCCATTGTCGAAGTAGACGAGCCGTTCACCGCCGGGATAGGGAAGGGGCCGGAGCAGGACGCCGTCGACCACGCTGAATACCGTCGTGGCGGCTCCAATGCCTAACGCGGTGATGGCGATGACTCCGAGGGCGTACGTCGGCGCTTTGCGGGCCGACCGAAGGGCGTAGCGGATATCCTGGCTCAGGCGTTCGAGCCAGGGCCAGATCCAGACGGCACGGGATTCCTCCCGCATCCAGGTGGCGTTCCCCATCGCCCGCCGGGCGGCCCGCGCGGCCGCATCGGGACTCAGCCCCTGCCCGACGAGTTCGGCCTGTTTCAACGCCGCGTGCTCGGCCAGTTCATCGGCCAGGGCCCGGGCTTCGGCGTTCCGGTTCCACCACCAGGCGAGGCGACGCAGCAGTTTCATGACTCCCTCACGCGGTGGCGAGGACTCGTTGAATGGCGAAGATCATCCGGTCGAATTCCGCCCGTTCGGCCGCGAGCTGTTTCCGTCCGGAGGCCGTGAGGGTGTAGAAACGGGCCCGGCGGTTGTTCTCCGACAGGCCCCACTCGGGCTTGAGGTGGCCGTTCAGCATCAACCGCTGCAGCGCCGGATAGAGGGAACTCTCGCCGACCTGGAGCACGTTGCCGGAGATCTGTTTGAGGTGCTGAGCGATGCCGTAGCCGTGCATTGGCCCGCGCGCGACTGCCTTGAGGACCAGCAGGTCGAGGGTGCCGGGCAGCAGGTCCGGCGTCCGTTCGATGGTCATCGGGGGGCTCCCATCTGGTTCTCTCGCTTTGTGCGCTCTCCCATCGTCTATCGATGGAAGATCGCTTGCCCGGGCGGGATGTCAAGCCCCATCGATAGACGATGGGAGGGAGCGGTTGGCCGGTACGGGTGCCCCCGCTCCGCGGGTGTCGGCAGGGTGGAGTTACCTTGAATCCCGTCTTCGCGAGGCCAACGCCGTGATCGCCGCTCTGCTCGTTCCCATGTTGCTATCCGTTCCGCCGGTTGCCATCACCTTCCGCCCGTTTGACGATCCGCCCCCGAAGATCGCCGGGGAGTGGAAGCTCGATCCCACCCAGAGCGAGAGTTTCCAGGACAAGATGCGAAACCGGGGACGGTTTGCCGGGCCGGGGATGGGCGGTTTCGGCGGCCGGCGGCCGGGGGGGATGGGCGGCTTCGGGGGGCGGGGCGGCCGAGGCGGCGGAGGTGGGCGTGGCGGTTACCCGCAGGAAGGCGGCTCGGAGGGTGGCCGCCCGGATCGGATGGGCATCTTCGACGCCATGCAGCCTCCGGTCCAGCTCTCGATCCAGCAAAGCGACTCAACCGTCACCATGACCGTCGATCTGGGTGCGCCCCGGGCTCTCTACCTCGACGGCCGGGCCTCGGTCGATACCCTGGGCGACATGTCGGTCCGGAAAAGCAAAGCACGGATCAAGAAGGGCAGGGTCGAGGTCGAGCGGAAGGTGGGAGAGTTCTCGCAGCTCACCGAGCGATACTGGTTTGATGCGGACCACAACTTCCTCGTGGTGGACGTGACCATGGAGGGGCCGATGGGGAAGGTTGACGTCCGCCGGGTGTATCTGCCGGTCAAGCCCGGCAGCTAGGCCGGCGGTTTTGCCGCGGGGCCGAATCCCTTGCGGTCCATCCGGCCCCAGGTGTGTCCTTTCTTGAACACATTGATCGTGCCGCGGAGCCGCCACCACATCGTGAGCTGGCGGTACCCGAAGTTCTCCACCACCGCCACCCAGATCAGCGTATAGAGGTCCTTCCGGCGCGGGTAGCGCCGGAAGCCGACTTCCTCCAGCGCCACCGCGGTAAACGAGAGCCCGATCCCGAGGCCGATCGACAGTCCGAAGAACGCCAGAGCGAACGGCGCCGAGAGGCGGCCCAGGATCCACGCGGCGAGGAAGGTGAGATAGCCGAACATTTCGACCAGCGGGGCCAGCATTTCGAGGAACACGAAATACGGGTAGGCCAGCATCCCGACCCGGCCGTACTTCGGATTGAAGAGCATGACGCGATGCCGCCACAGGGTCTCGATCAGTCCGCGCTGCCAGCGATCCCGCTGCCGGCCCAGCACTTTCAGCGTCGAGGGACACTCAGTCCAGGCGACCGGGTCCGGCACGAAGCCGATCGTGTAGGGGATCTTCTTCTCCCGGCAGAGCCGGTGGAGCCGGACCACGAGTTCCATGTCCTCGCCTACGGTGTCGGTCGCGTAGCCGCCCGCCTCCACCACCAGATCGCGACGGAATACGCCAAAGGCGCCCGAGATGATCAGGGTCGCCTCCATCTCGTGCCATCCCATCCTTCCCGCCAGGAAGGCCCGCAGGTACTCGAGGACCTGAAGCCGAGGCACCATTTCGGCGGGGAGGGTCACGTTGGTGACCGTTCCCTCGTTCACGGTGCAGCCGTTCACGATCCGGATGATCCCGCCCGCGGCGACGGTCCGGGCATCCTCGACGAACGGGCGCACGATCCGGGTCAGCGCTTCCCGTTCGAGCAGGCTGTCGGCGTCCATGCCGCAGAAGAGCGGGGTTCGGCAGTAGTTGAGGCCGGCGTTCAGGGTGTCGGCCTTGCCGCCATTTTCCTTGTCGAGCACCCAGAGCTTCGGGTGGGACCGGCTCCGGTAGATCCCCCGGACGGTTTTGGTGGCAATGCTGCCCGTGGGGAGGCGGAAGGTGGGTTCGAGATCAAACGACTCGATCATCCGGGCCAGGGTGCCGTCTTTGGAACCGTCGTTGACGAACAGGATTTCGAAATCGCCGTACTTGAGCGTAAGGAGGGACCGGGTCGACTCGACGCAGGTGGGTTCTTCATTGAACGCCGGCGCCACCAGCGTAATGGGCGGCATCCCGGCGCTGCCCAGGAGATCCTCGATGTCGAGGGTCCGGAGACGGCGGACGTACCGGCGGAGCGAGCGGAAGGCGAAGAGCCCGGTGATGAAGTACCCGATGTTCAGCACGACGAAGTACGTCAGGACGATGACGTTGAATCCGTCGAGGAGGCGAAGGACGAACTGGTAAATCACGCGCTGCCCCCGGTCAGCATCTGGCGGGCCAGCGCGGCGCGCGGGTGGTCCGAGTCCGCGAGCCGGGCCAGGGCCGGGTTCCGCGATTCGTACATCGCCTCCGCGGCGCGGAGGGCCACCCAGGGGGATGGGTCGTCGAAGGCCTGGACCAGGGTGTCGGCGTCTTCGGCGGAGCCGATCCGGCCGAGGACGCTCATGACGCGGGAGCGGACGATGGGCTCCCCATTGAGGTGGCGGCGTATGGCGGCGACCTGATCGTCCCGCCCGACCTGGGCCAGGAGGCCCAGGGTGGCGACCAGCAGATCCCGGTCGACGGTTTCGTCGAGCACCGCGCCGGCCACGTCGGCGGAGGCGTAGTCGTTCAGCTCGCGGAGGGCGTCGGCGGCAACGCAGCGGGTCTTGGGATCGAAGGTTCGGTCGGCAAGCGCCTGGCGGAGGGCCGGGGCGACCGCCGGTCCGATCGAGGCCAGCATCGAGGCCAGGAAGCTCGGGCGCCAGTCGCCGAACCGATGGAGCCGGCGGAGAATCGCGGCCGCGAAGTCAGGGCTCTCCCGGCGGGCCAGGGAGCGGGCGGCCACCATCGAGACCAGGGGCGACGGGTCATCGAGTGACCGGACTACCTGGGGGGCGTACTTCCGGGCGCCTAACGTCGTCAGGGTCTGGATCGCGCGGGCCCGCCGCTCCGGTGACCGGGCCTTGAGCTGCGGCAGGACCAGGTCGAGGTAGGGCGCCGCCAGCTCATCCACCCGGCGTCGCTCGGTGCCGGTGAGCCGTCGGGCGAAGCGGAGCAGGAAGTTGAGAAAGCGAAGACGGTCGCGCCGATCGACCAGCGCCCACAGCTGCTCCGGGGTGGCGGCCTCGGTCAGGACCTCGACGGTTCGGGCCTCCCATTTGGCCTCGAGTCCCATCCAGTGGTGGGCGGTCCGGTCGTTCCGGATCCGGAGCAGGAGGGCCGCGACGGCCAGGGCCAGCGCGCCGATCACGAAGATGGCGTTGCCGAGGAGCAGGAGGGCGAAGCCGGGCTGCTCGAGGTAGAAGTCCCAGAGGCGGCTCCCGCTCATCCGCGGGCCAGGAGGCGTTCGATCCGGGCCACCAGTTCGGTGGGCGAGAACGGCTTCCGGATGCAATCATCCGCCCCCGCCTCGAGCGCGCGTACCACCTCGCGTTCGCTGCCGATGTCGGAGAGCACCAGGATCGGGATGGTGCGGTAGTAATCGAGCGCCCGCAGCCGGGTGAGCAGTTCGATGCCATCGATTCCCGGGGTCATGGCGTCGAGAATCACGGCGACCGGTTCGAGGCTTTTTGCCGCTTGAAGCGCCGCCGTGCCGCTGGTGAAATGACGGACGCTGAGCCCCTCGCGGCCAAGGCGGTGCTTGATGATCTGGGCGGTGAGGACGTCATGCTCGGCCAGCAGTATCTCGCCGGTGGTGGCGCGGACGCCGCCAGGCCCCTTCGCCGCCGGCCGTCCAGCCGGTTCGGGGGAGCTGGCTACCGGCGCCACTTCGGCCCTCGGCGACAGGAGTTCGGTGACGGTCTCGGCCAGGAGGACCGGGTCCACGGGTTTGGTCATGAACCGGTCCGCGCCCAGGGCCCGGCACTCGGCTTCGAGCCAGGCCTGCCCCTGGGACGTCACGATGCAGAGCGGGATTGGGGCGGTGATCGGGTTCTTCTTCAGGGCGGTGAGGATTTCCCGGCCGTCGAGGTCGGGGAGATCGATCTCGAGGATGACGAGATCGACCCACCGGGTCCGAAACACCGCCAGCATCTCCGCCGCGCGCTCGGCCACGACAACCTGGCGGTTGGCTTTCTCGAGGACCCGCTGGTAGAGCCGGGCCAGCACGACGTCGTTGTCGAGGATCAGGACGGTTCGCTGCCGGGCCGAGGGGACCGTGACGGCGTTGAGGACCGCGTACAGCAGTCGATCGACCGCGGCGGGAAAATCGTCCGCGGGCGCCTCGCGCACGGCGCGGGCGGCGGTCTCGATCCCGGGGAATCCGTACTTGGCGCTCGATCCCTCGAGGGTGACGGCCAGGCGTTTGATCGAGACGGCCGAGGTGCCGTCGGCGGCGAGTGCCGCCCGGGCGGATTCCAGGGCATCGACGTAGGTCGCCAGGGTCTGAATCCAGCGGTCGGTTCCCTCGGCGGCCACGGCCATTACCTCGGCCGGGGGCGGGGAGACGCCGGGCTGCCTAACGCCTGGAACACGGCCTGCATCGCCGCGAACAGCGGCTTCCGTTCCTGGTGCCAGGTCGGCTCCTCCCACCCGGCCCAGGTCCACGGCAACGGGGTGCCGCCGTCGGCGCAACCGATCGTCATGCCGGCCGAGCCATCGGGCCGGTAGCTCTGGAGCACGAATCGGAAGCCCTCGGTCGTGACGCCGGCCGGACCATTGCCGCTGTCCATCCCGTGGAGGACGAAGCGGGAGGATGGGTCGAGCACGTGGAGCATGCCCCACGGCAGCCGGATCTCGATCACGCCGGTGGCGGAGTCGGCGTACCAGTCGGCAAGACTGTTGTCCTTCTGTCTGGCGAACAGGAGCCGGTTCCGCTGATAGCTCTGCGCCGGGTATACGGTGCCATCGCGCCCGATGCGGGAACGGTTGGTCTCGACGATCAGACTGTCCCAGCGCAGGTCATCGTGGGCAATGCTCTGCCAGGGCCGGTTGTAGACCTGCATCGACTGCGGCGGGTCGCTGCCCGGGAGCGGAACGGTGCGGTAGAGGTTGTATGGTTGATCGATCAGGACCTGGCTTGATGACGGCCCGGCGATGTCAACGACGAACTCGAGGCCCGTGGGGCAACGGGTGCCGGTGTGGGGGAGCCGGCGGGCACCGAGGTCGGGGCGGTAGGTGTCGATGCCGATCAGGTAGCGGGCGCGGGTCCAGTCGACGGCACCCACGTCGAGCCGGAGATAGACGTAGGCCTCGTCCGAGGTGGCTCGAAAGCTCCGGATGGTCAGCGGCGAGGTGGAGTCCGGGCCGGAGGGGGCGCGCCACCGCGTGCTGGCCTCCCTCCAGTCGCCCCCCTTGCCATCGATGACCACGCTCGAATCCTTCCGGCCCGCCCGCATTGCGAGGATGCCGTAGTTCTGCTCAGCGTCGAGGGGGTTGAGCCAGAGCCGGTTCCGTTCCAGCGGGTTCTCGAAGTCGATGACCACCCAATTCTTCTTGAACCACTCGTCGATGATTGCGAACAGCACCGCACCGGCCCCGCCGGCCGCATGGATGTCCCGGGTCAATCGGGCATCGATCGCGGCCTGCTCGGTTTCGGAATGGCCGCCGTGATTCCAGCCCTGGGGCTGGACGTGGGCGTTCCCCCGCGAGGACGGCACGCCGTATTCCGAGATCACGACGGGCATGGTGCCGTGATGTTCGACCAGCTCGCGGAGATAGCCGTAGTAGGCGCTCGGTCCTTCGGGAGAGCGGGCCTTGGCGTATCCGGGGTCGAGGACCATGAAGTCGGGGTAGTACGGGTAGGCGTGGTACGACGCGAAGGTGCCCGCCGGATTCGCGGCGGTGGGCCGCATCTTCACGGCGTCGAGACCAATCGCGTCGTTGTCGAACTCCTTGGGCTGCTCGGGAAGTTGCCATTTCCTGAGCCGGGACTCTTCCTCGCGAGTGGCCTCGGTCGGGTGGCGGAGCGGGTCGAGGGTCGGCCAGTTCGTGTAGGCGATCGGGCGGAGGGCGTTGTATCGCTCCGCCTCATAGCTGAGGAGGAAGTCGCACTCTTCGGCCAGCCAGACCTCGGTGGGATTCCCGGATCCGACTTCGATGAACCGGCCTCGAAACGCCGTCCGGTCCGGATGGAGCCTCGAGTACTCGACCACGGAGTAGGGTTCCCATTCACGGCCGATGATGTAGGCCAGGACCCAGCGGGAGACATCGGCGGTGTAGCGGCCCGAGGCGTGGCCGGGCCGAGGATCGAGCGCGGCGTGACCATGGAGCAGGTCGACCACCCGGCGGGCTTCGGCGCGGAAATCATTTCGCCACGCCGGGTCGTCGTACTGTTCTTCCAGGGTTCCGGGTGGCAGTTCGGTCCAGACGCCATGGATCAGGCGCAGAATGCGGTCCGGGTGCCGGCGGTTCCACTCGGCAAGGGCGCGGTAGAAGTGGGGCGGGTGGATGGTATAGAGGCGAAGGGTGTTGGCGCCCATGTCGGCGGCGAGTTCGAGCCACTGCTCGTAGGTGCCGTCGTCGGGCGGGAACTCCGATGGGTGCTTGCCGGGGAGGGCCGCGCCGATGTTCACTCCCTTGATCCAGAACGGGCTCCACCCGGCGCGCGATGGGATTTCGAATATCCGGTTGCCGGTTCGGGCGTCGGTGCGGAGCGTGGAAGGCCTCACGATGGCCGGGAGCGGGGCCGACG
This sequence comes from Gemmatimonadota bacterium, assembly GCA_031394255.1. Taxonomy (GTDB): domain Bacteria; phylum Gemmatimonadota; class Gemmatimonadetes; order Gemmatimonadales; family GWC2-71-9; genus SHZU01. Next base: position 17,074 of record JANMXA010000053.1, on the reverse strand, counting down.
AGGGACGGGGCGCATCGCCGAGCCGGGAGGCATACCATCGGACCAGCGAGTCGGCCGGAAAGCGGCGCGCCGCGTCACGGAAATGACTGCGGGCTGCGTCGAGGTCGCCGGCCCGGTAGGCCGCCATCCCGATGCCGGTCAGGGCGTCGTAATTGCCTGGCAAGCTCGCGAGGGACCGGGCGAAGTGACGTTGAGCGGTCACGAGTTCGCCGCCCCGCATGGCCACATATCCAAGACCGGCGGCGGCCCCAGGATCGTCGGGGCACCGAGCCGCCACTTGGGCGAACGACACGGCGGCGGAGTCAATCTGGTTGGTGCGGTAGAAGCCCCAGGCGCGGTCGAGGACGGTCGCCAGCTCACGAGGCAGGGGCACACAATCTGCACCCCGGGGGGGCTGACTCCATGCCGTGGCGGGAACGGCGGCGGTCAACAGGCCGAAAACGACGCCGAAACGTACCGGGCAGGATGCAAACGGGATTGGCACAAGTGAAAGCAAATGCTACGGTTGCGATAATTCCACCCTGTGGGATCAGGGCCCGTTCCCGGGGCCTGGCCGCCGCCGTGGCGGGGCTGGTCTTTCTGGGACTCTGCTGGCGCCCCGCACCGCTGTTCGGGCAATCGCCGGTCGAACGCTTCGAGCGGCTGGTCCAGGCGGCGGACCTGGCCTGGCGGGACGGCCGGTTTCCTGAGGCCCGGGCCGGGTACGAGGCGGCGCTGGCGATCGATTCCGTTGGCTCGTCGCGCGCGGTCTATCGACTGGCGGTGCTGCTCTCCTGGGACGGCGCCCTACTCCGGGCCATTCCTCTGTTCCAGCGGTACACCAGACTCGAGACGCGGGACGAAGAGGGGCGGATCGCGCTGGCCAAGGCGTATGCCTGGAACGGCCAGACGGCCGCGGCGGTCGCGGTTTACGATTCGATCCTGGCTCGCGACCGAACCTATCGCGACGCGGCCTTCGGCGCGGCCCTGACGCTCGGGTGGGCCGGGCAGTTCAGCGCCGCCGTGGGCCGGTACGACCGCTGGCTCGCCGCCAACCCGAAGGACGTCGAGGCCGAGCTGGCCCGGGCCCGGGCCCTGGCATGGTGGGGCAAGCTGGGGGAGGCGGAGCGGACCTATGCCGCCATCGCGAAAAGGGGCGAACAGCTCGAGGGCTACAAAGGCGTGGCCCTGGTCGCCGCGTGGCGCGGCGATCTGGGCCGGAGCGAGACCATCTGGCGGATGGTGACGGAGCGTGCACCCAAAGACGCGGAAGGATGGGTGGGCCTGGCGCAGGTCTTCCGGTGGACGGGACGGCCGGACGACGCGCGCGAGGCGCTGCAACGGGCGCTGGCGGCGGATCCCAAAAACCAGGACGCCGCGCAGCAGCTCCGCTGGGTGCGGGCCGATCTGGCCCCGGCCGTGGAGCCGGGGGCCACCTTGAGTTGGGACAGTGACAACAACCGGAGTGTGCTGGCGACCGCCACGGCGAGCTTCCGTCCGTTTCGCCGGGGGCGGTTCCTGGTGACGGCCAGCCGCCGGGATGCGGATTTCAAGCCGTCGAGCGCGACATCGACCTCCGGTCGGGCGACCCTGCGTCTCCACCTTGGCCGGGCGCTGACGGTGTCGGGCGATGGCGGCGTCACCCGGACGACCAGTCTGGTCGGCGGCGTCAGTGATGGCCGGACCGTTCCGGTCGGGGGCGTCGCGGCCACGGTGCGGGTGGGGTCGCGGTTCACCGTTGGCGCGAACGCCCGGAAAAGCGTGTTCGACGAGACGGTCCGGCTGATCGAGCGTCAGGTCGATGTCCGGAGCGTCGGCGCGGAGGGGGAAGTCCGCCTGGCCGGCCGCCTCGTGCTGGGGGCCGGGGCCGAACGGGCTTCGCTCCGCGGCGGGGCGCTGCCTAACGAGCGGCGTGCGGCGTTTGCGGCCCTCCGGTGGCGGCTGCACCGGACCGTCACATGGTCGGTCGCCGGGCGGACCTTCGAGTACGACCGCAACGCGACCGACGGATATTTCTCCCCCTCCCGGTTCCAGCTTGGCGAGACGGTGGTGCGGTGGGCCCCGGGCCGGGACCTCGGCTGGGGCGGGTCGGTCGAGGGTGGGTTCGGGGCCCAGCGGGTCTCTTTCGCCGGCGGCGTTCCGGCGACCAAGGGAACCCAGCGGATCGCGGTGGGGGTCGTCTACCGACCGGGCCCCGGGTCCGAGATCGGGGCCGACTACGGATTCTCGAACGTCTCCTCCACCGGCGTCGGGCCCGTCGGCGGTTCGATCTATCACAGCCAGTCACTGAGCATCAGGCTCCGCCTGATCTGGTAGGGCGGCCCAGCGGGCTTGCCATTCCTCCGTGTGGCCAATAGCCTCATGGCCATGCGAACCATCCCCCATTTCATCGGCGGCCGGGAAACCCCCGGCCGCTCCGGTCGGCGTGGCCCGGTCTTCAACCCGGCCACCGGGAACCAGCAGGCCGAAGTCGACTTTGCTTCGGCCGAGGAGGTTGACCACGCGGTGGCGACCGCGGCCGCGGCGGCCGCGACCTGGGGGGTCTCCGCGCTCGGCAAACGGGCGGATGTGTTCTTCCGGTTTCGGCAGATCCTGGTCGACCGCAAGGCCGATCTGGCCCAGCTGGTCAGCGATGAGCACGGAAAGGTGCCCGGCGATGCGGCCGGCGAAGTGGCCCGGGGAATCGAGAACGTCGAGTTCGCGGCCGGGATTCCGCACCTCCTCAAGGGCGAATATAGCGAAGGCGTCTCCACCGGCGTCGATGTCTACTCGATCCGCCAGCCGCTGGGCGTGGTGGCGGCGATCACGCCGTTCAACTTCCCGGCGATGGTGCCGTTGTGGATGATCTCGAATGCGATCGCCTGCGGGAACGCGGTCGTGCTCAAACCATCGGAGAAGGATCCGTCGGCGTCGCTGATGCTGGCTCGGTGGCTCGAGGAAGCGGGCCTGCCGGCCGGGGTGCTCAATGTTGTGAACGGTGACAAGGTGGCGGTCGACCGGCTGCTGGAGCATCCCGACGTGGCGGCGGTGAGCTTCGTGGGGTCGACGCCGGTTGCGAAAGCGATTTATCAGCGGGGAACGGCCGCGGGCAAGCGGGTCCAGGCGTTAGGCGGGGCCAAGAATCACATGGTGGTGCTCCCGGACGCGGATATGGAGGGGGCGGCGGATGCGGCGGTCAGCGCCGCCTACGGATCGGCCGGCGAGCGGTGCATGGCGATCTCGGTGGTGGTGGCCGTGGGCGACGCCGGCGACCGGCTGGTTCCCGCGATCGCGGCGCGGCTGCCGAAGGTGAAGGTCGGCCCCGGGACCGATCCCACGGCCGAGATGGGGCCCCTGATTACCCGGGAGCACCGGGACCGGGTCGCCTCCTATCTCGAGCTTGCCACGAAGGAAGGCGCGTCGGTCGTGGTCGACGGACGAAAGCAGACGTTTCCGGGGGACGGGTACTTTCTCGGCGTCTCGCTGCTCGACCGGGTCACATCCGGCATGGCCGTATATAAGGACGAGATCTTCGGGCCGGTCCTCGGCGTGGTGCGGGTCGCCACCTACGACGAGGCGCTCGCGCTGGTGAACGGCAATCTCTACGGCAACGGCACCGCCATTTTCACCAGGGACGGCGGGGCGGCGCGGCGGTTCCAGCACGACGCCACCTGCGGCATGGTGGGGATCAATGTCCCCATTCCGGTGCCGGTGGCGTACTTTTCGTTCGGTGGCTGGAAGGCGTCGCTGTTTGGCGATACCCATATCTATGGTCCCGAGGGCGTCAAGTTCTACACCCGCGGCAAGGTCATCACCAGCCGCTGGCCCGATCCGGCCACCAGCAAGATCGATCTCGGTTTCCCCCAAACCCGTTAGGCATCGGAGCGTTCCCCGTGACCGTCACCCACACCACTGGCCTGATCCCGGCGTCGAAGTCCAACGCGGAAGGCACCGCGGCCGACCGGAAGTATGTCTTCCACTCCTGGTCCGCCCAGGGCCAGATCAGTCCGGTGCCGATCGCGGGCGGGGAAGGGAGTGTCTTCTGGGATGCGGACGGGAAGCGGTATCTCGATTTCTGCTCCCAGCTGGTCAATCTCAATCTTGGCCATCAGCACCCCCGGCTGGTCCAGGCGATCAAGGACCAGGCGGAGAAGCTCTGCACGGTGGCGCCGAGTTTCGCGAACGACGCCCGGACCGAGGCGGCCCGGCTCATCATCGAGCACGCGCCCAGGGGGCTCGAGCGGGTCTTCTTTACCAACGGCGGCGCCGAGGCGATCGAAAACGCGATCCGGATGGCGCGGCTCCACACCGGGCGCCACAAGGTGATGACCGCCTACCGCGGCTACCATGGCGCCACGGCCGGCGCCCTTGCCGCCACCGGTGAACCGCGACGATGGGGCAGCGAACCCGGGATTCCCGGCCTCGTCCGGTACTTTGGGCCCTATCCGTACCGTTCCAGCTTCCATTCCACGTCGCCGGAGCAGGAAACCGAGCGGGTGCTTCAGCACCTCGAGGAAGTGGTGATGTTCGAGGGGCCGAAGAATGTCGCCGCGATTCTGTTCGAGACCGTCACCGGCACGAATGGCGTGCTGATCCCTCCGCCCGGCTACCTGGCCGGGGTCCGCGATCTCTGCGACCGGCACGGGATCATGATGATTGCCGACGAGGTGATGGTCGGTTTCGGGCGGATCGGGGAGTGGTTTGCGGTCGATCACTGGAACGTGGCGCCGGACCTCCTCTGCTTTGCCAAGGGCGTGAACTCGGGGTACATCCCGTTGGGCGGCGTGCTGATGACCGGCGCCATCGCCGACAGCTTCAAGGACCGCCCCTATCCTGGCGGGCTCACCTATTCAGGGCATCCACTTGCCTGCGCGGTGGCGGTGGAGTCGATCCGGACGTTCGAAGACGACGACGTGGTGGGTCAGGCCCGCCGGATGGGCGAGGACGTACTCGGCCCGGAACTCCGAAAGATCGCCGAGCGGCATCCGAGCGTGGGCGAGGTCCGGGGCCTGGGCTGTTTCTGGGCGCTCGACCTGGTCAGGAACCGGAAGACCCGGGAGCCACTGGTGCCGTTCAACGCCTCGGGCCCCGCGGCCGGGCCGATGAACGAGCTGATGGGCGCCTGCAAGGCGGCCGGCGTCTGGCCAATGGCACACTTCAACCGGCTCCAGGTGGCGCCGCCGCTCATCATCAGCGCGGCCGAGGCACGGCAGGGACTCGCGATGATCGACCAGGCCCTGACCGTGGCCGACAAATACTACTCGGAGTGAGCCGATGATCCGCCCCCTGCTGCTGATTTTGTCGTTAGGCGCCCTGGCCGGCTGTGCCGAGAAGAAGTCCGAGCCGGCGACCGCCACTCCCCCGGTGGAACCCCGGGTCCGGATCGCAGCGCGCGGGGATTCGCTGGCGCTGCCGGGTACCTGGAGCCCGCCCCCGGGCGAGGCAATCGAGCATGAAACCGCCGGCTTCGCCAAGATCCTCTGCTCGGCGGTTTTCATTACCGGCCTCGATCCGGCGGACGCCGCGGCGAACGTCGGGATCTTCGTGGCGCCGCTCGCGAGCCGGACCCAGGTCAAGGACACGGTGATCGACCGGAAGACCCAGACCGTGCGGCTGACGCTCACCAACGGGGTGACGCGGGTCGCCAGGCGCTATGGGAGTCAGGGGTGCGTGGCGCTTCCCAAGGGTCAGGATTCGGTCTTCTTCAAGCCGTCGATCGTGAAGTCCTCGCTCCCGCCGGCGGACAAGACCCCGTGGCCGATGGGCGACCTGGTGAAGGACCCGTGGCCGGCCGAGGTCGATTCGGCCAAGGTGGCGGAGGCGCTCGACATGGCCTTCAGCAACGATTCGGGACTCACAGAAGCGGTGCTGGTTACCTACAAGGGCCGGATCGTCGGCGAACGGTATGGCGCGGGGATCGGGCTCCACACGCCGCTCGAAAGCTGGTCGATGGGGAAGAGCCTGACCGGCACGTTGATGGCGCGGCTCATCATGCAGGGCACCTACCAACTCGACCAGAAGGCTCCGGTGCCCGAATGGCAGCAACCGGGGGACCCGCGGCAGGAGATCCGGATCACCGACCTGATGCGGATGTCGAGCGGACTCCGGATCAAGTCACCTAACGACCCGGACTTCGATCCCAGGACCGGCTACGCCGACCACCTCTATCTCTATACCGGCACCGCGAACTCGTTCGCGTTCGCGGCCGCCCGCCCGCAGCAGTGGAAGCCGAACACAGTGGGCCGGTACCGGAACTCCGACCCGGTGCTGACCAATTATCTGATCCGGCTGGCCGTGGAGAAGCGGGGCGAGGACTATCACGCCTTCCCGCGAAAGGCGCTGTTCGACAAGATCGGGATCAGGGATGCCGTGATGGAGACCGACCCTTACGGGAACTTTCTGACCCAGGGCTACGAGTTCCTCTCGGCCCGTGACTGGGCCCGGCTCGGCAATCTGTACCTCCAGGATGGCGTCTGGAACGGCGAGCGGGTGCTGCCCGAGGGATACGTGAGCTATGCAGCGAGTGTCGCTCCGGCGTGGGCTGCGGACGGGAATCCGGTCTATGGCGGTGGGTTCTTCTGGGTAAATGGCGACGGAGGGTGGCCGTTACCGAAGACAGCCTACGCGATGCTGGGCGCCGGCGGCCAGAGTGTTCATATCGTCCCAAGCCAGGGGCTCGTAATCGTGCGGCTCGGCAAGTACCGGGGTCAACAGCCGGGCGAGGCGGCGCTCGACAAGGCGTTCCCGATGTTCCTGGCCGCGGTGAAGGCGAACTAGCCGATCACCTCGCGGTCCGATTCCGTTCTCTCCAGACTCCGAGGTCCTATGTCCCGTTTGGTGTCATGGTCTGGGCTATTCGTTCTCGTCGCTCTCGGTACGCTCCCGCTGTCGGCCCAGACTACCCAGACCGAACGCGCCGCCGCCGGCGATGTTCTGAAGGAGATCGACACGCTGCAGGCAAAGCTCGTGCCGTCGAAGTTGGCCGAGCGCCTGACTGCGGCGAAGAATCCCGACAAGGACCGCGTCGTTGAACGGGTCGGCGCCCTGTGGGACGGCGAGATGCAGGGCCTGAGCGACTGGATCGGGAAGCATCCCGAGGTCGGCTGGAAAGAGTTCATGGCCGTGGACACCCTGGTCAAGGTGCTCCGCAAGGCCGGCTTCACGGTCGACACAGGCGTCGCGGGCCTCAAGACCGCCTTCGTGGCCACCTGGGTTTCGCCGGCGGGGCCGGGGCCGGTGCTCGGTATCATCGGTGAGTACGACGCGCTCCGTGACACGGAGGGCCCGTTCCACGGCGACCAGCACAATGCCCAGAGCCCGGTGGCCATCGCGGCGGCCCTGGCGCTCAAGGAGTACATCACCCAGAAGAAGATCCCCGCCACGATCAAGTGGTACGGGACCCCGGCCGAAGAGGTCGGCCCGCCGGCCAAGACGATCATGCGGGACGCCGGCGTCTTCCGCGGCGCCGAGATTCTGGTCAGGAGCCACTCCTCCACCAAGACCGCCCGGGCCCGGGCCGGGTTCGGGATCTGTTGCCTCAACATCAACGAGGTCAAATACACCTTCACCGGCAGGCCGTCGCACCAGCTGACGTCGTGGTTCGGACGAAACGCGCTTGAGGCCGCCGTGCACTTCTACATGGCGGTGGACCAGCTCCGCTCCACGATGCGGCCCGAGGCGTCGATCCAGGGCGTGATTCCCGAGGGGGGCGTGGCGCCCAACGTCGTGCCCCAGCGGGCAGTGGTCGACTACTACATCCGCTACCCCGACGGCGTCTATCTCGAGCACATGAGCCGAATGATCGACAACGCCGCGAAGGCCGCCGCGTCGACGATGGGGGTCGAGGTGGCGGTGAACCGGTACGGTGAGTACCGCGACGGCATCACGCTCGGCACGCTCGAGGAGGCGATGTTCGCCTACGCGAAGAAGCTTGGGGCGGTGGAGGTCGACGAGGAGCACGGACCGCCGGCGGGGTATGAGGAAACCGGCGGCGTGTCTCACGACGTCCCGGGCGTCGGCGTCAACGTGTTCAGCTCCCGCGGGAGCTACCACACCAAAGGGATGGAGGCCGACGCCACCAGCCCGGTGGGCCATGCCGGGTTCCGGATTGATGCCCAGATCATGGCCGCGATTCTGTTCGACTACCTCACCGACCCGGCGTTCCGCGACGCGGTGAAGGCCGAGCACGCCACGATGGCCGGGCTGCTGAATCGATATCAGGAGAACCTCCGTAAGGCCTACGCGCCCGAAATCGGGCAGTAGTCCCCCACACAGCCACTTCGAGGCCGTTATGCCGGAATCCGCCCGCCGTGAGCTCAGGATCCTCCGGATCTATGGGCTCGTCGCCACGTTGCTGCTCATGGTGTTCTCCTTGTCCGCATTCCGTCAGGGGACGCAGAAGGCGCGGTTCAGCGAGATCGACGTCGAGCGGATCAACGTCGTCGAGCCGGACGGGAACTATCGAATGGTGATCTCCAACCGGGCCCGGTCGATCGGGCCGATCGCCTATGGAAAACCGTTCGGCTACCCGGGCGGGACCCGGCCGGGCCTCATCTTCTTCAATGACGAAGGGACCGAGAATGGCGGTCTCACGTTCGGCGGAAAGACGGAGAATGGGAAGTACGAATCCGGGGTTCACATGTCATTCGACCAGTACAACCAGGATCAAGTGGTGGTGTTGGACTACCAGGACGAGAATGGGGCCAAGCGCACCGGCCTCACCTTCGCGGACCGTGCCAACGTCCCAATCGTCGGTCTCGTGGCGCGGAGGGATTCGATCAGGGCGATGCCGGCGGGTCCGGCGCGCGACGCCGCCATGAACAAGCTGATGGAGCCGGTGGACGGGGTGCCGCTCTATGCCGAGCGCGTGTACGTCGGGCGGAACCGGGCGAAGGCCGCGGTGCTTCAACTTTCCGATCAGCTCGGGAAGGCCCGGATCCGGCTGCAGGTCGATTCTCTCGGGGCGCCGAGCCTCGAGTTCCTGGATGCCCAGGGCAAGGTGTCATCGCGTTTTCCGGCGGCGGGGGGGCTGTGATGCTCTTCCAACTCGCATTCATCGCCGCGGCCACCCTCGATTCGGCGGCGGTTCAGGGGGTCTGGCGGACCGAGGGGTACGGGCTCGTGGTGTCGATCGCGGGGAAGGAGTTCAAGGCGTACGAGGAGACCGGCATCTCGTGCCTGCCCTCCCTCACCGCTTCGCTTCGGCCCGGCGGCAAGAAGGGGACAGCCGAGTTCGGCAACAGCGACGAACAGATATTCGTGGTGTCGCTTGAGGCCCGCGACCGGGTCCGGATCCATTCCGAGGGGGCGGCGTCCGACATGTTCGCCCGACGGACGGCGGGACTTCCCGCCGCTTGCGGCCAGCCGACGGAAGACACGCCACTCCGGAACGTCGACATCTTCGCCCAGACCTTTGGCGCGCACTACATCCTGTTCGGCCAGAAGAAGGTCGACTGGCCCGCCGTGGTGTCGGCGGCCCGGGCGAAGGTGACGGCGAAGACGACGCGGGCCGAACTGTTCGTGATCCTGCAGGGGATGATCGAGCCGCTCCACGACGCCCACACTTTCCTGGCCGATCCGAGGACCGGGACCCAGTATCACGGGGCCCGGCCCGGGACCGACAGCCTGCTCCGGGGCGGCCGCGCCAACCTGCTCAAGAACGAGGTGCCGAAGGCGTTCGCGGCGACCGCGAAGTACCTCAAGGGACCGCTCCATCCCTGGTGCAACGACCAGGTGTGGTCCGGGAAGATCGACGAGGGCACCGCCTACTTGCGGCTCCTTTCGTTCTCGGGCTACGCGAAGAGCGGCGGATTCCGCGAGGAGCTCGCGGCGCTCGAGATGGCGCTGGACTCGGTCCTCGTTCCCGGACTCAAGCGGCTCATCATCGACGTACGGATCAACATGGGCGGTGCCGATCCCCTCGGCCTCGCCATCGCGAGCCGGCTCGCCACGGTGCCCTATGTCGCCTACAGCAAGGAAGCCCGCTCGGACCCGGCGAACCGCGAGGCGTGGACGCCGGGGCAGGCCAGCCGGGTGACGCCGACGACGAAGCGATCGTTCAAGGGGGCGGTCGCGATCCTGACGGGCGGGCTGACGATCTCGGCCGGCGAGACCTTCACCCAGGCGATGATGGGCCGCCGCCCCGCGGTGGTGCGGGTCGGTGAACCAACCCAGGGCGTGTTCTCCGACGTGCTCGGCCGCCAGCTGCCCAACGGGTTCCGGTTCGGGCTGCCTAACGAGGTGTTCCGGGCGCCGGACGGAAAGACGTTCGATGGGCCAGGAATTCCGCCGACCCATCCGGCGCCGGTGTTCAGCGCGGCGGACCGGGCCGCGGGGAAGGACTCGGCCCTCGAGAAGGCGCTTGAACTGACGAAGCCGTAGCCCTACCGGGGCGTCCAGCTCGGATTGGCGCCGAAGAGCCCGCTGGTGATGATCTGGTGGGCCAGGAAGATGCCGAACGCGATGCTGAGCAAGCCTGTGGCGAGGCGGAGGCCGCGATCGAACCGCGCCATCCGCCGCTCGGCCAGGATAGCGGGAGCCGCCATGAGCGCGGTGACCGCGATCATGCCGCCAGTGGTGCCCAGGCTGAAAACGAGCAGATAGACCACGGCCGCCCAAGTGCCGGGGATCGTGGCCAGTACGAGCAGCGCCACGGCGGCGGACCCCGCGAGACCATGAACGATCCCCACGAGCAACGGCCGCCGTCCGTCGCCGGGCTTCGGGTGGCTGTGCGCCGGCCGCATCACGCTCCGGTATCCCAGCAGAATCAGCATCAGCGCCACGCCGAGCTCGAGCGAGAGCCCGACCCTCGGTGGCACGGAGATCCGGAACAGCACGATCGCGCCGCCCACCACCATCACCGCCAGCGAGTGCCCGACGCCCCAGAGGGCGCCAACCCGGGCCGCGCGGCCAAAGCTCCGCTCCCGGCTGACGATCGTGGCGATCGCCGCCACGTGATCGGCGTCGATCGCGTGACGGAGCCCCAGCATGACCCCGATCAGCGCAAAGCCCAGAATACTCATCCCGCTCCCTCGGTTGAGCGCAAACGTTCCCCGCCGATCACCGCTTGGCCGAGCGAAATGCCGCCATCGTTCGGGGGAACCAGTTCCGGCACGAGCACCTCGAACCCCTCCGACTGGAGCCCGGTCCGGGCACCCGACAGCAGCGGCCGTTCTGGAACGCACCGCCTCCCAGCGCCACCACGCCGATCCCGGTACTGGTGCGGATCGCGGCGGCACCCACCGCCACCAGACGCACGACGGTCGCGTGGAACCGGGCGGCGATCGTGCCCGGATCGGTCCCGGTCTCGAGATCCCGCACCACGGGCCGGATGATCGGCCCGATCGGCAGCACGAAGGGCGGATCCGCGGGGGGCGCCACCGGATAGGGACGGCCCGGAATGTCGCCCGCGGCCGCCTCGAGCACCATGGCCGGCTCGGCCCGGCTGGTGGCCCGGACCGCGATCGGGGCTTCAAGGGTGATCGCGCCCGCACTGGGGGAGCAGCTCCCGCGGATCTGCTGACGCCCTCGCATCCGGGGCGGCGGGCTTTATCTTGTCCGCCATGACCGACGTGTACCGCCTTGCCGCCGATCACGCGCCGGCGTCCCAATACACCCTGGGCCTCCAGGTCCGCCTCGACCCTCCCACCGCGCTGTCGCGGCTCAGTCCCGGCGATCGTTTCCTGCTCGAATCCTCCGGTACCGAAGGCAAGCTGGTGTCCCGCGGCAGCGGCTCGGCCACGGTCGCGATTCGCGGCCCCGGCGACCGCTGGGGCCGGACCACCTGGTCGCTCAACACCGAAGTCCGTCCGATGCGGGCCTGACCCCGCCGTGACCGGAATCACCCTGGCCGGCGCCGCGGCGGCGGCGCTCGTGGGCGGGTTCATCAACTCGATGGCCGGCGGGGGAACGCTGGTCACCTTCCCGATTCTGGTGGCTCTCGGAGTTCCGCCTCTCGTGGCGAACGCCACGAATACGATGGCGCTCTGGCCCGGCGCGTTCGGCTCGCTCTGGGGGTATCGCGACCGGCTGGCCGGCATGCGAACCTGGATTGCCTGGTTCAGCGTGCCGTGTCTGCTGGGCGGATTCCTGGGCGGGTGGCTGCTCCTCTCCACGGGGCAGGATCGCTTTGCCCGTATCGTGCCGTATCTGGTGCTGGGCGCCACCCTGCTGTTCATGGCCAACGGCCCGCTCAGTCGCTGGCTCGGGCGCCGGACCGGCGCGGGCCACGAGGGTGTGAGGCCGGTCTGGCCCCTCCTGGCCGCCCAGTTGGCGGTCGGCACCTACGGGGGCTACTTCGGGGCGGGGATCGGGATTCTCATGCTCGCGGTTCTCGGGCTGGCCGGATTCACCGACATCCACCGGATGAATGCCATCAAGGTCTGGGGGGCTTTGCTGATCAACGTCGTGGCCGCCGCCCTCTTCGCCGCCGGTGGTGTGGTCCTCTGGCCGCTCGCGATCGTGATGGCGGCCGGCAGCATCGCCGGCGGTTACGGCGGGGCCCGGCTGGCCCAGCGGGTCGGGCGGGTCTGGGTGCGCCGGATGGTCGTGCTGGTCGGCCTTGGCTCCTTCGTCTGGCTCCTGCTCCGATCCCGTTAGGCGGCCTGGGCCGGCTGCGCGACCGGCTCCATGGCCGGAAGCTCGGCCGGCACCTGATGGAACGCCTCCGTCAGCGGTCGGCCCGTGAACGAGGCCGGCCGTTCGATTCCCAGTGCCCAGAGGGCCGTGGCGGGAATATCGAGCAGTGAGACCGGCTGTTCGAGCTGGCCCGGCCGGACCGCACCCCCGGCGATGACCATCGGGATCGTGGTGTCGTCCGGATGGTCGCTCTCGTGGTCATCGGCCTTGAGGCCGCCGCCGCCGTGATCGGCGAACGCGATCAGCAGGGTGGAGGGGTCATCCAGCACCCGGGCGGTGGTAGCGAGGTTCCCTAACGCCCGGTCGAGCCCCCTGGCCGCGTGGCCGTATTCGGGCGAGTGCCAGCCATGGGCGTGGCCGGCCCGGTCGGCGTCGGGCCAGTGAAGGAAGAAGAGGCCGTCCGGTTCACCGAGCAGGGCGGGGCGGGCCGCTTCGAGGATGTCGGCGGCACCGTCGCCCTCGAAGCGGGCCTTGCACCCGAGATGCCGGGCGATCGCGGTGGCCACGGCCCAGTGCGCCAGCGGCACCTTCGCCATGTAGCCGAAGGTCGGGAGGCCCCGGTCCCGGAGCAGACCGGGGAGGAGGGGGAGGTTCATCCGAGGGATCCGGAAGTGGTCGTCCCGGAGCCCGTGGACCGAGGGCGAGGCCCCGGTCATCACCGAGGTCATCGCGGCGGCCGTGATGCTCGGCGTGACCGTTCGGCCGGAGAGGGTCCACCGGCCGCAGCGGGCCAGCGCCGGCAGGTGGATCAGGCCGTGGCGGGCGGCCGCATCGGCACGGAGGCCGTCCAGGACGACCAGAATGACTCGGCGGATCGGCGGCGCGGATGGCAGCATCGGCCCCTGGCTCGTGAAGGTGAAGCCAAAGATCGGAGCCTAACGTCACAGCTGCATAACGATTGGGCCGCCGTTAGGTGGCGGAATCGAAGCGGAGGCGTTAGGTGGCCCCCCCGGGGCGCCCGGCCCACCGGGGTTTCTCCCCGCCGGGGCCCGGCCTATCTTCCGCGCTTCCCGGTTCCCAGGACCCGATGCCCGCTTCCCGTCGTGAGTTTCTCCAGACCGCCGCCGCGCTCGGTGCCGGCCTCGGGATCCGCCCTGCCGCCGCGTCCGCGGCCGGCCCCGCCCCCGCGGCAGCGCCCCTGTCTGCCCGCCGCTCCCTGCCGGCCTCCAAGACACTGCTGATTCTCGGCGGCACCGGCTTCATCGGGCCCAACATGGTCCGCTACGCCGTGGAGCGGGGCCACAAGGTCACCATCCTGACCCGGGGCCGAAGCGCCACCAAGGTCGAGGGCGCCGAGCATCTGATCGCCGACCGGGAAGGCGATCTGTCGGTGCTGGGCCAGCGGAAGTGGGACGCGGTGCTCGACAACAACGCCCGCGACTACCGCTGGGTGGCCCGGAGCACCAAAGCGCTCAAGGACTCCACCGGCCACTACCTGCTGGTTTCCTCGATCTCGGCCTACCAGACCGACACCATGGGGTATGGCACCGCCGGCCGGGTGCTCACCACGCCGGCGATCGATGAGGACGGCGAACGGTTCTCTCCGCCGGCCACCTGGAAGGACGGCGACGAGTCACCCTACGGCCTCTCCAAGGCGATCGCCGAGAATCTCACCCATGCCGCCTTTCCCGGGCGCACAACCATCGTCAGACCCGGGCTGATCGTCGGGCCGACCGATCCGACCGATCGATTCACCTACTGGCCGGTTCGGATCGACGAGGGCGGCGACGTGCTGGCCCCGGGAAATCCCAACCACTCCACGCAGGTCATCGACCAGCGGGATCTCACCGAGTGGATCGTTCGCCTGGCGGAGAACGGTACGATGGGGAACTTCAACGCCACGGGACCGGCCAGCAGGTTGTCCATGGCCGAAATGCTGCACGGCTGCCGGGCCGCCACGCCGGCGGCGGTGGAATTCACCTGGGTCACCGAGGACTTTCTCGCGGCCCAGAAGGTGTCGATGTGGAGTGATATCCCGGCCTGGGCCCCGGGTGATCCCCTCATGTACGTGAACATCAGCCGGGCACTCGCCGCGGGGCTCACCTTCCGGCCTTTGGCGGTCACCGCGATGGATACGATCCAGTGGGACAAGGCCCGGCCCGAGGCCGAGCGGGCCAAACGAGGTGCTGGCCTGCCTCGCGCCCGGGAGAAAGAACTGCTGGCCCTCTGGAAGAAGCGCTAGTTCCGGGCTTCGGCGCCGGGCGGGACACGGGGTGACCGGGACGCTATGTTCCGGTCACCCTTTTTCAGGCCCTCTCATGTCCGATCCGTTGCCGAACGATTCCGGCGCGCCGCCCAGTCGGCGCGACTTCGTGTCCTCCCTCGCCGCCGGCGGTTTCGCTGCTGCCGCCATCCGGCCCCGCCAGATACCGATGACACCCGCTGAGGGCCGGGCAGAGGAGCCGGCCCAGCCGCCGGTTCAGCTGCCGCCGACGAAGGATGACGGCCCGTGGGACATGTCGTGGCTCGACCGGGTCGACCGCGCCAAGTACAAACTCATGTTCGACGTCGGGGCGTATCTGAACGGCACCGGTCTCTATTACGCCAAGAACTATCTCAACGGAATGCGCGACGGCTGGGGAATCGAAGCCCCCAAGGTCCTCCCGCTCCTCGGCGTGAGCGGTGACGCCTATCCGATCGTGTTCGGCGACGCGGTCTGGGAGAAGTACCACTACGGTGTCTCGAGCAAGACCAACGATTCCCGCACCGGCCAGCCGGCGATCCGCAACGTCTGGTGGCAGCCGAAGGCGGGCGAGCCGATGGTGGAATTCGGCGTCGACGTGCTTCAGGCGCGCGGCTGCCAGATGCTGCTCTGCAACAACGTGTTCCGCGGCGTGATTCGGCGGGCGATGCAGGAAACCTCACGGCCGTACGCCGAGGTGCGGGCCGAACTCAAGGCAGGGCTGCTGCCCGGGGTGATCGTGGTGCCGGCCATGGTGGCGGCGATGGCCATGTCGCAGGCCCACGGCGCGACCTACGTCTTCGCGGGCGCCTAACCGATTCGGGTGAGGCGGGGCACCGGGTTATCTTGGGGCACTCTTAAGCCAAGGTTTCTGCGTGTCGTTTTCCGGTCTTCCGCTCCACCCGAGCCTCCTGCAGGCCGTCAAGGAACTCGGTTTCACCCGCGCCACGCCGATTCAGGCCGACGCGATCCCACCGGCGCTCGAAGGGCGTGATCTGCTCGCTTGCGCCATGACGGGGAGCGGAAAGACGGCCGCGTTTCTGTTGCCGATCGTCCATCGCCTGATTGAACGCCCCCGCGGAGGTACCCGGGCGCTGGTGCTGTCGCCGACTCGGGAGCTGGCGGCTCAGATCGCTCAGGATCTGAACGAACTCGCGGTCCACACGGCCATTACCGGCGCCCCGGTGTTCGGCGGCGTCGGGATGGGGCCGCAGGAACACGCGTTCCGGACCGGGGTGGACATCATCGTTGCCACGCCGGGCCGCCTGCTGGATCACTTCCGGTTCCCATACGCCAAGCTCGACCGGCTCGAGTATCTGGTGCTCGACGAGGCCGACCGGATGCTCGACATGGGCTTCCTCCCCGACATCCGCCGGGTGCTCAAGCATCTGCCGGTCAAACGGCAGACAATGTTCTTCAGCGCGACCATGCCTCCGGAGATCGCCCAGCTCACCCGGGAGATTCTCAAGGATCCGGTCACCATCAACGTCAATCGCCAGGCGACACCCGCCATCGGCATTACCCAGGCGGTCTATCCGATCGGCCGGGAGGAGAAGCCGGCCCTCCTGCTCGCCCTCCTCAAGCGGGGTGAGATCAAGCAGGCGCTGGTGTTCACCCGGACCAAGCACCGGGCCGACCGGCTGGCCAAGTTCCTCGTCAAGCACGGGATCGACGCCGACCGGATTCACGGGAACCGGTCGCAGAGTCAGCGAACCCAGGCGCTGGCGTCCTTCAAGAGCGGGGCGCTTCGCATCCTGGTGGCCACCGACATCGCCGCCCGTGGCATCGACGTGGAAGCACTCGGCCACGTGCTCAACTTCGATGTCCCCGAGGTGCCGGAGGATTACATCCACCGGGTCGGGCGCACCGGCCGGGCCGAGATGACCGGTGAGGCATTTACGTTCGTCTGTCCGGAGGAAGAGCCCGATCTCAAGGGCATCGAACGCGCCATTGGGCGGCGGCTTCCGCGGGTGACGGTGCCTGACTTCGACGCCAAGGTGGTCGAAGGGGCGCCGCTCGAAATCCCGATCGGCGTGCGGATCGCCGCGATCCGGGCCAAGAAGGCCGAGGATCGGGAGCGGGCCAAGGCCAACGCGGCTCGCAGGGAAGCGGCCGCACGCCAACAGAATTTCGATCGGGCCAAGGGGACGTCGCCGGGCCGGAATGCCGGGCGGACGGACGAACGGGGTGGGTCCGGCGCCGGGCCGAGCCGCGGTGGGCCGCGCCGCCCAGGTGGTCCCGGCGGGGCTGGTGGCAGCCGGGGCCCGGGGCGAAGCGGCCCCAGCCGAGGGGGCCCGG
>JANMXA010000052.1:0-10200 GCA_031394255.1 Gemmatimonadota bacterium | reverse complement strand
TGCTCGCCACCGGGCGGCGCACTCCGGTCAAGATCGATTCGGGGCCGACCCTCACACCCGCGGCGATGGTCAAGTCCGTCAAGGCGGCGACCGAGGGATGGAACTATGACGTGCTCTCGGTGGGTTTCCCCGGACCGGTGGTGCACGGCAAGCCGCTGCACGAACCCTATCATCTTGGCCGGGGCTGGGTGCGGTTCGATTTCGAACGGGCCTTCGGCTGCCCGGTCCGGGTCATCAACGACGCCGCCATGCAAGCGTTAGGCAGCTATGCCGGGGGCCGGATGCTGTTCCTGGGGCTGGGGACCGGACTGGGCTCGGCGGTGGTCGACGACGGCCACCTGACCCCGACCGAGCTGGCCCACCTGCCGTACCGCAACGGCAAGACCTTCGAGGACTACGTCGGTGTGGCCGGCCTCGAACGGAACGGGCGCCGGCGCTGGGAGCGCCACGTGCATGAGGTCGCGGAACTGCTCCGGGCCGCGCTGATCTGCGACTACGTGGTGCTCGGCGGCGGCAATGCCCGCAAGCTCAAGAGCCTGCCGCCCCATGCCCGCCTGGGCGACAACGCCAACGCCTTTGTCGGAGGCTTCCGCCTCTGGCAAACCGCGCTCGAGCGCACCCGGGCCGGGCGCCGTCCCGCCCGGAAGGCCAGCCGCCGGCGCCCCAGTTAGCGCGCGGACTCAGGCCTTCTTCCGAGCCCAGATCTTCGCGATGTAGGTGTCCGCGCTCGGCGTGACGCAGGCCGTGTCGCCATGGTCCACCTCCACCTTGCCAATCCGCTGGTGAGCCGCGAGCGCCGCAGTCCGGAGCTTGGTGGAACGTCCGCCGATCGCGATCAACGTGCTGTTCATCGTGTGACGGACCCTGTTCTTCGCGGTCTTGATCGTCGTCTCGATCCGGCCAAGGAGCGCCAGACAATCGGCCTCCGACAACGTGTCGCCGCCGCCGGCCAGGATGGCGAGGACGGTCCAGCCGCACTGGCACACATGCTCGCCGTCTGATTTGGCCCAGGCCTCCGCGGTGGCTCGGGCATCTGGCGTCTTCGAGACCAGACGCCCAACGGCGTCGGAAAGCACGTAGTTGTCGGCCGCCTTGGCCCAGAGGTCGAGTTGTTTGCGGCCGATCGTCACGGGGTCCGCGACCATGGTGGCCAGGATCCGCGCGTCATGGTTGCCCGTCGCCCAGAGCTTCTCGGCGAGCGCCTGGTCGACCTTGATGGCCTTGGCCAGCTTGCCGAGGACGGCGTAGCTCGTGCCGAACATCGGGCTCGTCACGCCGTGCCGCCCGTAGGTTTTGCGGGTCTGCGCCGAGCCGGCTTTCTCCAACTGCGCCATCACGTCATCTGAAGTCATTGCCCGTCACCGTTGCATGGACCGGTAGGATCTCCCATTCCAACCTACCATCGGACCGCGAGGTGGTCCACCATCGGTACCGGGCTATTTTCCGGAGGATCGGTCATCGGGAGATGCAATGCGCCCAGCGGCCGCCTGATATCACAACCCACGCCGGAGTTCGGCATGCTGCTGCACAGGTTTGTCACCCTTCTGGCTCTGCTGGGCCTTTTGCCGTCCGCGGCGCCCGCTCAGACCCCGGCCGCGCCGCCGGCCGATCTTGACCGCTACGTCGCCCAGGTGATGGGGCGGCCACCGATTTCAATTACGACTTCCAGGACCTGCTGCTCAAACCCGTCAGGCGATGAGTTCCCGCCCCGTGGAGCGCCTCAGCCTTCGGAGAGCGCCTTCACCGGATCAATCCGTGCGGCCCGGCGCGCGGGCAGGTACGCGGACACGAGCGCCGCTAGGGCGAGCCCGGTGGCCACCGCGGTGTAGATCAGCAGATCGGCGCGATTTCCGACCAGCAGTCCCCCCATCAACCGGCCGATCAGCACCGCCAGGACCAGCCCGATCCCGATCCCGCCGAACGCGAGTTTACCGCCGTCGAACAAGACCGAACGAACCACGGTCCACCAGGTGGCGCCCAGGGCGATCCGGACGCCGATCTCCCGGGTCCGCTGGGCCACCGAGAACGCAATCACCCCATAGAGCCCGACCAGCGTGAGGACCAGCGCCAGGAAGCCGATGCTCGCGGCGAAGGCGGCGCCGACCCACATGACCAGGGTGCCGTTCGGGTGGGTGTCGAGGATCTCCTTCATCGTCTGAATGTCGAATGGAGCGAGATCCCGGTCTGCCCGAGCCACCGCGCTCCCGATCGGGCCGACCAACGAACCCGGTTCGACGGTGGTGCGAACGTTGAGGAACACGCCGGCCCCGTACACCTGGGCCAAGGGCCGATAGAAGAACGCTCGCGGCGACTCGGTCAGGACCAGGTACCGGCTGTCCCGCGCCACGCCGACGACTTCGACCGGCGGCGCATCCCGCTCAAGCCGGACCATCCGTCCAACCGCTGACTTGCCCGGCCACAACGCCTCGGCCGCCCGCTGGTTGATGATCACGACCCGGGCGTGCGCCGTGTCATCCGTCAGGGCAAAGTCGCGGCCCTCGAGGATCGGAATGCCGATGGTCGCGAAGTACCCCGGAGCCACCGCCGCGTGGAAGGCCCCGACGGGGGTGTCGCCATCAGCCCGGAGATCCGAGAGCCCGTCGGTCCCCTGCTTGATCGGCACCGCGTTGGACCACGCCACCGAGCGCACGCCCGGTACCTCGGCCACCGCGCGCTGGATCCGGTCGAGTGCGGCGAGCGTCGTGGCCTTGTCGTAGTGGGCCAGGCTCGCGTCGACGCCGAAGTTGAGCAGGTGGTCGACCGGGAAACCGGGATCCACCTTCTGAGCCTGCCGAGCGCTGGTCAGGAAGAGTCCCGCGGTGGCCAGCACCACCACCGACGCCGCCACCTGGGCCACGACGAGCGCACTCCGGGCTCGACGGCCGCGGGGACTCAAGCCGGCCCGGCCGCCCTCACGAAGCCGCTGCTGGAGCTGGAACGACGAGGCCGAAAGGGCGGGGCCGAGGCCGGCGATCAGCCCGACCACCACGGTGACGGCCGCGGCCATCGCAAAGACGCGGGCATCGAGCTGAGGGCCCCAGTTGAGCGACAAGCCGTTGAATCGGAGCGGAATCGATGTCATGGCCTTGATCGCCAGACGGGCGAGGCCCAGTCCGCCTATCAGGCCGACGAGTGCCACCAGCAGCGTCTCGGTGAGCAGCTGGCTCACCAGCCGCCCTCGCGAGGCGCCTAACGCCTGCCGGACGGCCAGCTCGGTGGCGCGGGTGGTGCCCCGGGCCAGGATCAGGTTGGTGGCGTTGACCGCGGCCGTGGTCAGCACCAGCAGCGACATCAGCGCGAGCGCCACCGCGACCGGGACCATGGTGCCCGCGGAGGGCAGGTTGGGCCGGGCCCGGGACTCTGGGTACGCGACCAATCGGTACTGCTCACCCACCTCGGGGTGGGCCTTCTCGATATCCCGCGCCATGGTGCCGATGGCGGAGCCGATCTCGGCCATCGAGCGGTTCGGCTGGCGCCGGGCCACGACGGTCAGGCCGGCCTGCCGGACGCTTTCCCATCCGGTCGAGGCCGGGTCGAGGGCGATACGGGTTCCCAGCGGAACGAAGCCGACGGGATCGAAGATGTGTTCGGTCCCCTGAAACGCCGCCGGCGACACGCCGACGATCACGAACGGCACGGTGTTGATCCGGATCGTCTTGCCCACGATGTTGGCGTCACCACCAAAGCGGGACCGCCACTCCCGGTTCCCCAGGACCACCACCCGCTCCCGCCGGTCGTCGTCGTCTGCGGTGAGCATCCGGCCCACCACGGGCGAGACGCCCAGCATCGAGAAGTAGTTCCCGGTTACGGCCAGGTAGATCCCTCGCTCGGCCGGGTCGCTCTCGGTCGGTCGGGCGGCGGCGATGATGCTCCAGGTGGCCGAGACGCCCTGGAAGAGATCGGTCCGGGTGGCCAGTTCGCGCACCGTCGGGAGCCCGATCAACCCGGCCACCAGCGGTCCGCCGGCCTTGGTGCCGGAACCGATCACCACGAGCTCCGAGGGTTTCCGGGCCGCGAGCGGGCGGAGCAGGAAGGCGTCGATGATGCTGAGCACCACCGTCGTCGTCGCGATGCCCATGGCCAGGGAACTCGCGGTCATCAGCGTGAAGCCCGGACGCTTGAGCAGGCCCCGGACACCGTAGCGGATGTCCTGACCGAGTTCCGAGAGGAGGAAGGACAGGTTCATGCGACGGCCCCGTTTCTCTTCGATGCGCTGCAGGGTGGATCGGATTTCCATCTGGTCGCCAAAGCGGCGGCGGGCCTCGCCGAGGGCTTGGTCAGGAGGAAGACCCTGATGCTCGAGCTCGCGGGCCCGCATTTCGATATGGAAGGCGATCTCGTCGTCCACCTCGCCGCGGAACCGGGCGGTGAGGTAGCGCCAGTAGCGCTGCCAGGTGGTGTCCTCCTTCACCGGGTGGCTCCGTTCGGCTGGACGTCGAGGGCCTGGAACATGGCCCGCGCGAACCGGAGGAACTCGGTGGTTTCGGCCTTGAGCTGGGTGCGGCCCTTCGGGGTCAGGCGGTAGAAGCGGGCTCGGCGGTTGTTCTCGGAGACACCCCACTCGGAGATCACCCAGCCCCGGTCTTCGAGCCGGTAGAGGGCGGGGTAGAGCGAGCCTTCGTCGACCTGAAGGGTGGCGCCAGTGGTCTGTTCGATCCAGCGCATGACGCCGTAGCCGTGGGTGGACTGAGCGCCGGCCAAGGCCTGCATGATGAGCAGGTCGACGGTGCCCTTGAGCATGGGTGTCGGATCGGCGGCCATGGCTTCTCCCCTTGAAGTACTAGGGGAACCTACGATCCTTCCCCTGGTAGTTCAAGGGGGCGGCACCACGGGAGCGGCCGGGCGGGCGGTGAAGACGACGTCCGCCATCTCAGCCGGTGCCGGGGCGCCGAGGATCGACTGGGGCTTCTCCTGGAGATACTGCTGGAAGAACGCCAGGGTGTAGGTCGTCATGATCCGTTCCATCTGGGGCGCGTCAATCTCGCCGAGCATCGCGAAGTTCGGGCGTGACAGCCAGGTAAACAGCGGCATGATCAGGGACATGTCCGTGAAGTTGCCGTGGGTGGCGTGCTTGACATGGACTTCGTATAGGTCGGCGCTGGTGGCGAAGTAGACCGGGAAGCCGTTGTTGGTACCGTTGGTGAAGTACATGAATGGCGCCTTGACCGGGTCGTCGATCACGTTCCCGAGCTGCCACCCGTCGAGATTGATTCCGGCCTTGCATCGCGGGTCGACGGCGCACACCGACCCGGCGGTCGAGCCGCCGAAGGACATCCCGGCCACGCCGAGACGGTCGAGGGCCATCCGTCCCGCGAAGGGCTTGGTCGGCCCAATCACTCCCTGGTCGGTGCCGGCATTGATCGTTTCGAGCTGATCCATCAGGTACCGCGTGTCGGCCATCCACACCGGGACGCTTGGCACGACGAAGAACCCGGCCTCCCGCTGCGCGATCAGAACCTCTCGCCAGACTCCTCTGACAGAGTCCGGCTCCTTTGTGACGGCCAGGCGTGACATGACGGCGGCCAGCTTGGTCGCGGCGTCCCGAGTCATCGGTGGACGCCGGGTGTGACTGTTGTCCCTGACCACTCTCCCGTCAGGAAAAATCAGCATGGAGGCGTCATAGGTGTGCCCCAGGCTGACGACGATGAAGCCGTGACTGGCCAGCTCCTCCATCTGGGGGACGTTCTGCCACGGCGAGGCATTGAAGCCATGCGAGAACACGATCACGGGATAGCGTGACTCGGCCTTCGCCATTGGGGCGTCGATGGTGGGGTATGACCGTACCAACGCCACGTGGGAGAACACGAACGGCGGCATGCCGATCGCGACCGACGCGTTTGCATCGGCGGGCCAGAACGGGGCTGGCCGGCCCCCGGTGGTGACCTCGGCGGGGTACCATACCGCCGTGAGCAGTTCTCGCGGGGTGTGCGGAGTCGGCGCGAACGGATCTTCGCGACTCATATCGACGAAAAACAACCGTGTTGTCCCCACCGGATACGGGCCCGAGGGACCTGGATACGTGAACTGCGGGAAACCCGCCGCCAGGAGCCAGCTCAATCCGGCGGTCAGAAGGCCGGCGGTCACGGCCGGCCGAGCAGGGTCAGGGCCAGGCAGAGGAGGATCAGGATCTCGAACAACCGCATGCTGGCTCCGGGATGGTCGCGGCGGACATGCTGGGCGCCTCCAAGGTATCGGGGCGCGTTAGATTTCTGAATGATCACGCTTCTGCTCGGCATCATCACGGCCGCCCAGGCGGCCCAGCCTGATTCGGTCGGGCCAAGACTCCAGCACTTCGCCGACAGTGTCGTCGCGGCGCGACCGAAGCTGCCCGGCTTGATCGTCTACGTAAAGGACGGGAGCTCCGGCCGGCGGTGGCGGATTGCCTCGGGGTGGTCAGATACCGCGCGCCGGGTCCGGCTCGACCCGGGCCAGCCGCTTCGGATCGCGAGCAACACGAAGACCTACGTGGCGGCGGCCCTGCTCCGACTGGTGGAGCGGGGGACCCTCAAGCTCTCGGATCCGCTCTCGCGTCACTTGCCCGCCCATCTGAATGCCATGCTGGTGGGTGGGGGCTATGCCACCGATCAGATCACCATCGAACAGGTTCTCAGTCACCGGTCCGGCATGAACGAACATCCGGCGGTGCCGTCCTACCCGACGGTTGCTCTGGCCTCGCCGAAGAAGCGGTGGACCCGGGAGGAGCAGGTCCGCTGGATGGTGGACAGCCTCCGGCCGGTCGGCGCTCCGGGAGAGCGGTACCACTATTCCGACACTGGATACATCCTGCTCGGCGCAATCATCGAGCGATACACCGGAAAGAATGTTGGCCTGGCGGTGCGGGATCTGGTGGGTTTCCGGAAGCTTGGACTCGAGAGAACCTGGTTTGAGACCCTCGCGCCCGAACCGAAAGCTGCCGGGCCTCGGGTGCACCAATACATCGGTGGGGCCGACTCATGGGGCCTCGATCCTTCGTTCGACCTCTACGGGGGTGGCGGCATCGACGCGCCGCTTGAAGAGATGGGCGGCTTCCTCGAGGCGCTGTTAACCGGCCGGGTGTTCGCGCGGCCCTCGACGCTCGAGACCATGCTCAGGGCCCGCAGCCCGGATCGAGGCGGCTACGGACTCGGGATCTTTCAAATCGACACGCTGGGCCACCACGGCTACGGGCACGCGGGATTCTGGGGGACGATTGGATACTACTTCCCCGCGGACCGCCTGACGGTGGCCGTGGCGGTGACTGAACAGACGGAGGGCCGGGTGGTCTATGCCGCCGTTCCCGAACTGCTGGAGATCCTCTTTCCGAAGAGGTGACACCATGACGACCAGAAGGACGTTCATCGAGACCATCAGTGGCGCCGCATCTCTGGCTGTCCTCGGCGCCCCGTTGCCGATCAGGCGCCGACCGTCGGTCGCCGGGCTCGACCTTCTGATACTTGGCGGCACCGGTTTCATCGGCCCGCACCTGGTCCGTCTCGCGCTGGCCCGCGGCCACCGGGTAACCACCTTCACCCGCGGCCGGCAATCGACCGATTTGCCGCCTGAGGTCACCCGTCTCATCGGCGACCGGAATGGCAACCTCGACGCGCTCCGCGGCAAACGCTGGGACGCCGTGATCGACGATTCGGCCACCGATCCCGAATGGGTCCGCCAATCGACCCAACTGCTCAAGGGGTCGGTGGACCAGTACCTGTTCACGTCGTCGACGGGCGTCTACTACCCGTACCTCACTCGGGGGCTCGACGAGACCGGCCCGACGGGCATGGAGGTCACCGATCCCAAGGATCTGTCGGAGGGGTACGCGGTCAGCAAGGCCCGGTGTGAGCGCCTGACCCTCGATGCCTTTGGCGACCGCGGCATCGTGGTGCGTCCCACGTACATCGTGGGCCCAGGCGACACCACGGACCGGTTCCCCTACTGGCCGGTCCGGCTGGCCCGGGGTGGTGACACGCTGGCGCCAGGCCACAAAGACGATCCGGTGCAGATCATCGACGTTCGCGATCTGACGGCGTTCATGCTGACGCTGGTCGAGAACCGGCAGGGTGGTTTGTTCAATGCCTGCGGCCCGGCCGAGGTGCTGACCATCGAGGGGTTCCTCACCGCGGCGATCCGGATCCTCGGCTCCAGTTCCACCCTGACCTGGATCGATGACAATGACTTTCTCGAGAAGCACGGGATCACCGACTCGATCCCGTGGGTCATGTTGAAGGGGAAGGATCTGGGGCACACGTCGATCCGGAACGACAAGGCAAGGAAGGCAGGGCTCCGGTTCCGTCCCCTGGCGGAGACGGTCCGCGATACGCTGGCGTGGTGGCCCACGGTGCCCGAGGGGCGGCGCGCCAAGCCGCAGTTCACGATTACCCCCGAGATCGAGGCCGAGGCGCTCGCGGCATGGCGGGCCCGGGGCCCGAAGTAGGATTCCGACCTAACGCAGGACCCTGTCCCGAAACACCGTCTTCCCATCCATGATCGTGAGCAGCACCCGGGCGAGGTGGATCTCCGTCACCGGAATGGCGTAGAGGTCGCGGTCGAGCACGATCATGTCCGCCGCCTTGCCCACCTCGAGGCTGCCGTTGGTGGTTTCTTCGTACGCGGCGTAGGCCGCGTCGATGGTATACGACCGGAGCATCGTGGTGAGGTCGGTCACCTCTTCGGGAATCCAGGCTGGTCCGGCCGGATCAGTCGGGCCGCGGCGGGTGATGGCCACCTGAACGGCTTCGAGCGGATTGAGCGATGACACCGTCCAGTCGCTTGCGGAGACCACCTTGGCCCCGCTTTTCACCATGGAGCCGATCGGATAGAGCCAGCGCGACCGTTCCGGCCCGAGAATCGGGATGGTCAGGTCGGTGATGTACTTGTCGGCGAAGGCCCAGAGCGGCTGAAAACTCGCGATGACGCCAGACGCCTTGAAGCGTGGGATGTCGGCCGGGTCGAACAGCTGAAGGTGGGTGATGATCGGCCGGCGGTCCCGGGGGCCGTTTGCCCTGGCGGCGGCATCGATCCCGTCGAGGGTCATGCGAATCGCGCGGTCACCGATGGCGTGAACGTGGATCTGGATTCCGGCCCGGTCGAGTCGGGTCATCAGGGAATCCATCTGGCCCTGACGGAAATTGGCGACGCCCGTGCTGCCGCCGCTGTTGAGATACGGCGCCAGGAGGGCGGCCGTCTTGGGCTCGATCACGCCATCGGCAAAGAATTTGGCGGCGGTCGGCGCATAGTACCGGGTGCCCTTGTAGCGGTCTCGCCAGGCAATCAGCGAATCGACCTGGGACAGATCCTTCCGGGGATCCACGTACTGGGCCGCGAACACCCGCGCGGTCATCTGGCCCTTCCGATCGAGTGAGGCGTAGGCTTCGAGGAGTTCGGGATCGGCGGAGCCCTCGTGTGCGGCGGTAATGCCGAACTGGTTCGCGAGGCTGATCGCCCGGACCAATCCGGTCTCGCGTTGCTCGAGCGAGTAGGGCGGCAGGAATTTCGCCACCAGCGAACTGGCCTCCTCCCGAAGCGTTCCCGACGGATTGCCGGCGGCGTCTCGTTCGATCCGGCCGTTGGCGGGGTCTTTGGTGGCCCGCGTGATGCCGGCGATTGCGAGCGCCTTGGAGTTGACCCAGGCGGAGTGCCCGTCGGCGGCGGTGAGATAGACCGGGTTGTCGGGCGCTACCTTGTCCAGCAGGGCCTTCCCCGGATTGGCGTTGGCGAACACCGGCAGCGCC
This sequence comes from Gemmatimonadota bacterium, assembly GCA_031394255.1. Classification (GTDB taxonomy): domain Bacteria; phylum Gemmatimonadota; class Gemmatimonadetes; order Gemmatimonadales; family GWC2-71-9; genus SHZU01. Next base: position 490 of record JANMXA010000052.1, on the reverse strand, counting down.
CAGCCTCGGCCCCGGACCCATTCACCCGGCTTCGCGTGCGATACGCACTGCTTCACCGAGTCAACGATTGCCTGGGGTGTGGTCAGGTCTTCGAAGTGACAGTCACTGAGCCCGATGCCGCTCCGGAGGTGGACGTGGGTGTCCCGGAAGCCCGGGAGGATCATCCGATGGCCGAGGTCGATCATCTCGGTCGAATCGCCGACGAAACGATCGGCGTCCTTGCTCGACCCGACGAAGATGATCTTGCCGGCCTTGATGGCGACGGCTTCTGCTTTCTCGGGAGACGCCATGGTGTAGACGGCGCCCTTGAGGACGACGTCGGCAATGATGGTCTTGCGGGCGCAACCCGGGGCCAGCAGGGCCGCGAGGGAGACGAGCAGCGAACGGTTCATGGGATCACCGGGAGGATGAGGCGTGATGGCGTGCGGGGTCCCGACAGCACGGAGAACGTGGCCGGCCGGGTTTCCTTCGATTCGGTTTCGAGCTTGCC
>JANMXA010000051.1:0-7111 GCA_031394255.1 Gemmatimonadota bacterium | reverse complement strand
CGGTTCCTGGCCCGGGCCGCCGCGGTGGCCGGTCGTCCAGTGCGCTACGTGGTGCTGACCCACTGGCACCCCGACCATGCGTTAGGCATTACTTGTCTCGCGGGGCGGCTCCCGATCGTCGTGGCGCAGGATAACGCCCGCCGGGCCCTCACCGAGCGGGCCGCCGCCGTTGCCGTCGCGATGGCGAAGGGGGCCCGGACCCCGGCCGAGCGGCTGGAACTCGAGCAGTGCCGGCCGGCCGCGCCGGATCGTGGCATTGCCGACCGGGCCCGCTTCGACCTCGGCGGCCGGACGGTCGAGGTCTTCCATCCCGGCCCCGCCCATACCGCCGGCGATCTGATCGTCTGGGAGCCCACCGAGCGGGTTCTCGTGACCGGCGATGTCTTCATGCACTCGGCCAGTCCCGACATGGGCGAGGCGGCGCCGCTGGCGTGGGTGCGGGTTCTCGACTCGCTGGTGGCGTTGGAACCGGGCGCCGTCGTGGCGGGGCACTTCGGACCGAGCCGGCCCCGGGACCTGCTCCGGTTCCGCGACTATATGAGGACGCTGGTGCAGCGGGTCACGGAGCTGGTCGATGCCGGCGTGCTGCCGGACAGCGTGCCGAACCGGATCGACATGACGGATTTCAAGGATTTCGTCCAGTATCCCCAGTTCGACGCCACGTTTGCCGGGAATGCCCGCCGCGTGGTGGCGGCGCTCGCGGCGGCGAGACGTTAGGCCGACCTCGTCCGGTCCAGCCGGGCCAAGTCGCCCCGGTTCACCCTCCGATTGGGACCAGCTCCACCCGCACCGACTTCCCCAGGGCACGAGCCACCTTGTCGAGGGTTTCGAGCGAGACGTTTCCCGTGGCCCGTTCGAGCTTGGCGATCTGCTGCTGGGTGACCCCGACCAGCCGGCCCAGTTCGGTCTGTGACAACCGGGCCGCCTGCCGAGCCCATCGGACCTCGAGCGCGGCCGCGAGCTTGGGCCGTACCCCGACCCAGAGGACCGTGGCCCCCCTGGGTGCCGAGACCCGCTTCGAGGGCCGGGCCGGGGCATCGCCGAATTCCAGGCTGGTCTCGAGCCACCCCTCCAGGGCCTCCGCCGCACAGGCCTCGATCGATGCCGGTCCCTCGACAAAGGTCTGGCACCCTGGGCAGTCGGGAAACTCCGCCAGCCTGAACTTGCCCTCGGTCGTCACGATTGCCGCGTAGCGCATCCGGAATACTCCCTGAAGTCCGGATTCATAATACAACTTATGAGTTGTTGTTGTCAAGAGAACCTCCAGGGTTTACAAGTGTCACTCCGCTCTGCCGCTCAATGCTCTTCAAGGTCCCGATGGGAATGTCTCGGCTGGGTGCGGGACCGTGGTGGTGCCGGGCCGGTGGCCATGCCGGAAATGGACATGGGAGCGACGCGATTTGGATCAAATCAACGGGGCACACCCGTGCGCTGCGCTCAGCTGGAGTGCGTCACGGCCACGACTGGGTCGGCACGGCGGCTGGGACCGGGAGCGAGCGGAGGTAGGTCACCAGTTTCCAGACGATGACCGGCTGAAGCGTCCCGCCGAAGGCCGGCATCCCCATCGGCCGGCCGTAATAGATCGAGTGGAACACCGCGCCGTCGGTGCCGCCGTATTTCCACCGTCCGTCGCTCAGGCTCGGGCCCATGAAACCGGTGGCGCCGCCGCCGTGGCAGCCGTCGCAATTCATCGAGGTGAACAGCTTGCCCCCTTCTTCGGCCGACTTGGCGTCGCCGGTGTAGGGGTTGGTCATTCCCGTGGCCGGGGGCTCGTTCCCCTCGACGGCGATGTGTTGCTCGTAGCGAATCGCGGGTGGGGCGCCCGCGGTGGTGGCCTTCGACGCGGGCGGCACTGGCCCCTTGGCGACGGTGCAGGCCGCGGCGAGCAGCATGGGTACTCCCGCCAGGCGCCTCACAGGCCGAACACCCACACCATGCCGCCCTGGCTGGTATGCCGAGCGAGTTCCTTGGCGTAGTCTGCCGGGTCGCGGACGTCCTTGGGATCGTCGGAGCGGGTGTCGCCGGAGAGGAGGGCCCAGTCGCCGCCGATCCCGGAGTAGACGGCCACGTACTGCTTGCCGTCCGGTCCCTTGAAGGTGATCGGCGCGGCCACCACGCCCGAGCCCACCTTGAAGCTCCAGAGCAGCTTGCCGTTTCGGGCGTCGGCGGCGCGGAACCAGCCGTCCAGGGTGCCGTAGAACACCACGTCGCCGCCGGTCGAGACGGCGCCGCTCCAGACCGGGAATTTCTCCTTGATCTCCCAGATTTTTTTCCCGGAGGTGGCGTCCCACGCAATGAAGGCGCCCATGTTGCCGCCGGGGCCTACGGTGTAGGGGGTCGTCGCGCCGATGTATGGCGTGCCGCGGAGCCGAGTGGTTTTCTCGGTCGCGTAGTTCATGCACATGTTGACGGTGGCGAGGTAGAAGAGTCCGGTCCTCGACGAATATGACGCGGGGGATGCGGGGCTCTTCCCGCCTTCGAGGCTCGGGCAGATGTAGTTGATCGTGCCGCGGGAGGCGCCGGTCTGTTTGGCGGTATCGATCACCGGGCGGCCGGTTTTCAAATCGATCGACTTGGCCCAGTTGGCGTAGGCGTACTTCTCGGCCAGGATCACTTCACCGGTGGTCCGGTCCATCGTGTAGGCAAAGCCGTTCTTGTCGAAATGGACCAGCGCCTTCCGCTTGACCCCCTTGATGGTCAGGTCGGCCAGGATCATCTCGGCGTTGGAGTCGTAGTCCCAGTTGTCGTTCGGCGTGAACTGGTAGGCCCAGATCAGCGAGCCGTCGCCGGGGCGGCGGGCCAACACGCTGTTGGTCCACTTGTTGTCCCCGGCCCGCTGCTCGGGGTTGTAGGGCCCGGGATTCCCGACGCCGAAGTAGACCAGATCGAGGGATTGATCGTAGGAGAGCCAGCCCCAGACCGGAGCGCCGGCCTTGTGCCACGCGTCGGCCGGCCAGCTCTTGAGGGCCAGGTCCGGGCCTTTGTCGTAGAAGGCCTTGAAGGTTCCGGGCTTGGCCAGGATCTCGGCGTCCGGGCCGACGTTGTAGCCGGTCCACGCGGGAGCGCCGGTGGCCAGGTCGAGCGCCTTGGTCCAGCCGCGAATGCCGTACTCGCCGCCGGAGGGGCCCACGATCACTCGGTTGCCGGCAATCATCGGCGCCATCGGCATCGTCTCGCCGTTGCTGACGTCACCCACCTTCTTGTTCCAGACCTCGCGGCCGGTCTTCGCATCCACCGCAATGGTGTGCCCGTCGAGGGTGTTGTAGACGACCTTCCCCTGGGCGTAGAAGGCGCCCCGGTTGATGGCGTCGCAGCAGGCCATGCCTAACGCTGCCTGGTCCACGTCCGGGCGGTACTTCCACTTGAGGGGATAGCCCTCTTTGGTCAGGTCGAAGGCGTAGAGCACATCCGGCCACGGTGTGACCACGTACATCGTGCTGCCCACCACGAGCGGCTGGCCCTCGTGGCCGCGGAGCACGCCGGTCGAGAAGGTCCAGACCGGGCGGAGCTTCGAAGCGTTGGCCGGCGTGATGGAGGTGAGCCCGCTGTATCGGGTGGCTGCATAGTCTTTGCCCGGCATGGTCCACTGGCCGTCTTCGGCAGTCTGGGCCCCGGCGGGTAGAGCGGCAAGGCTGAGTCCGGCAATCGCCAGAACGGCTCGGGCCGCGGCGCGGGCGGCGGGTCGGGAAAGCATGATTACCTCAGGGGTCGGGACGACAGCGGACCGGCCCTTGGATATATGGCGGGCCCGCCCGGTTGGCAACCGACCGCTGGACGACAGGGCGGGGCGCCGTATCTTCGGTCGGGCGGCTTGATGCGCCGCCGATCTTCCAGTCCGGATCCTGTCATGACAATCTGCTCCCGTTCTTCCGGCGGCCTGCTGGCGCTCGTGCTGGCCCCGCTCATTCTGGCCGCTCAGGCCCCCACGCCGGCCAAGTGGTCGGTCGAGGACATCCATGGCCCGTCGCGCAAGATCGCGTTCACCACGGACGAGGGCACCTGGATATCGGTGGACGTCTCCCCCGACGGCAAATCCATCGTCTTCGATCTGCTGGGCGATCTCTACACCCTGCCGATTGGCGGCGGCAAAGCCACCCGCCTGACCAGCGGCACCCGGTGGGATGCCACCCCGCGCTATTCTCCCGATGGGACGCGACTCCTCTTTGCCTCCGATCCCAGCGGCTCGGACCAGATCTGGGTCATGCCGGTGGCCGGCGGCGCGCCGCGCCAGATCACTCAGGAAGGCCTCTACCAGTATCTCCAGCCTGCCTGGGACCCGAGCGGCGATTTCGTGCTGTCGCTCCGGGAGACCCGGCCGTTTGCGCCGAGCGACTGGGTGATGGTGAACGTGGGCGGCGGGCAGGGCACCGTGGTGGCCGAGCCCGGGGCCAGTGGTGTGGCGCCGAGTGCCGATGGACGATGGCTCTACTACGCCACCACGCTGGCCACTGCTGGGAGCCAGAGCCGGATCGTCCGGATGGATCGGCGGAGCGGCGAGCGGCTGACCATCATCTCGGGATATGAACAGCTTCGCCGCCCCGCTGTGAGTCGGGACGGACGCTGGCTCGCGTTCGTGGCGACGGTCGATGCCAAGCCGCGCCTGATCGTGCGTGATCTCGAGACCGGGGTCGATCGCACCCTCTACGCCGGTCTCTCGTACCTGCCGACCTGGGGGACCGACGACCTCGATGCCGCCCCGGGATTCGCATTCACGCCCGAGGGCGAGTCGATCGTGTTCACGGCCGACGGGAAGATCCGGCGGGTGGCGGTGCGCACCGGCGTCACGAGCGTCATCCCGTTCTCGGCGGACGTAGACCTCACGGTCACGGAGCGGGTTCAGGCTCGCCACAAGCTGGACGACGGGCCGTTCTCGCCCAAGGTGCTCCACTGGGTCCAGCGGATCGACGGCGGTCAGTTCGTGCTCCACGCGGCGGGGCGGCTCTACCAGTACGACCCGGCTTCGGCCAAGGCGATGCCGTTTGCGGCCGGTGCGGGGCTCGAGTTTTCGCCCGCGGTGTCGGCGGATGGGAAGAGCGTGGCGTACGTCGAGTGGTCCGACGCGGAGGGTGGCCGCCTGATGATTGCGCCGGCGGCCGGTGGGGCGGCGCGGGCGGTTGCCGTGCGTGCCGGTCGGTACCAGGGTCTTTCGTGGTCGCCCGATGGGAGCCGGCTGGTGGTGGCTGAACAGCGGCTCGAACCGGACGGGCTCTCGGAGCAGGCCACGCTGATCAATCTGGTGGACCTGGCCGGCGCGGGCGGTGCCGATCGGCTCCGTACCGTCACCACCGTGGCGCCGCGGAGCGGCTGGCGGAAGCCGTCCCAGCGCCCGACGTTCGATGCGGCAGGTGCGCGGGTCTCCTTCGTGGAGGCAGTCCCGACCGGAGCGCTGCTCTGTTCGGTGAACCTGGAAGGCCTGGACCGTCGTTGCCCCGCGCGGTTCAAGGCGGCGGATGAGATCGTGCCCTCGCCCGACGGACGGTGGGTGGCGTTCGGCGAAATGCAGAACGCGTATCTGGCCCCGCTTCCGCCGGGCGGCCGGGAGCCGATCGACATCGTGCCCGAGGGCGGCGCCATGCCGGTGTACCGGCTCGGGCCCCAGGGCGACTTCTTCTATTGGCGGAACGGGAGCCGCGATCTGCTCTGGAACTGGGCCCGCGACGTGTACGAGGTGAGCGTGGCCGACGTGGTGGACGGCGGCAAGATCACTCCGCGGACCACGTCGATCGCCTTCCAGATTCCGCGGGCCGAGGCGAAGGGCCAGGTGCTGCTCAAGAATGCCCGATTGGTCACCATGAAGGGCGATCAAGTGATCGAGCGGGGCGATCTGCTGGTGAGCGACGGCCGGATCAGCGCGGTGGGTCCGGCGGGGCAGGTCAAGGCGCCGGCCGGCGCCACGGTGATGGATCTGAGCGGGAAGACCGTGATTCCCGGCTTCATCGATCTCCACGCCCACTACATCCTCGACGGGACCCAGTGGCAGGGGGACCTCCACCAGCAGCAGGATCCCCACCTCCTGGCCAACCTGGCCTACGGGGTCACCACCTGGCGTGATCCGTCGATCGGAAGCCGGACCCTGTTTGCGTTAGGCGAGATGGTCGAGTCCGGCGCCACCGTGGGGCCACGGCTCCACGGCACCGGCGACATCTTCATCGTGTACGAACCGCTCTGCTGCGGCTGGCCCAAGGATCCCGAGGACGCCCTCCGCCTGGTCCGGAACCAGAAAGCGCTCGGCGCCACCTCGATCAAGGAGCACACGGTTCCACGCCGCGATCATGTCCAATGGATCATCGCCGCCAGCCGGGCCGAGAGTCTCCAGGTGGTCGAAGATCCGGCCCGCGGTCCTCGGCGCGAAATCCGTCCCCTGCTGGACGGCGCGACCAGCCTGGAGCATGCCTTCTCGGGGCTCCCGATGAAGAAGGACGTGATCCAGGTGCTGGCCCAGACGGGCGCGTTCTACGTGCCGACGCTGATCGTGTCGGTGTTCGAGCCCTGGTTCATGACCACGATGAACCCGCATGACGACGCCAAGCTCCGCCGCTTCGTCCCGCACGCCAAGCTGGACCAGGAGATCCACGATCACAACAAGATGTTCATGCCGCACGAGGTGCCCACCTGGTACGCCGAGCAGTTGAAGGACCTGGTGCGGGCGGGGGGCAAGGTCGGCATGGGATCGCACGGGCAACTCCAGGGGCTCGGCGCCCACTGGGAAGTCTGGGCCATGGCGAGTGCCGGCCTGACGCCGATGGAGGCGATCCGCACCGCCACCATGACCGCCGCCGAGACGATGGGGATGGAGGCGGACTTGGGCTCGCTGGAGCCCGGCAAGCTGGCCGACCTGATAGTGCTCGACCGAAACCCGCTCGCCGATCTCAAGAACACCGCCGCGATTCGCTACGTGATGAAAGCAGGCACCCTCTGGAACGGCGACACGATGGACGAAGTCTGGCCGGTCCGGAAAACCCGTCCCCGCGCTCTCTGGGACCAGGAGAAATAACCATGTCCACCCGTCGCGATTTTCTGGTTCGGGCCCCGCTGCTTCTCGGTGCGGCGGCTGCCTGCCGTCCTTCAGGTTCTTCCGGGGTTCAGGAAGCGGCGCCGGGCACGCCGCCGG
>JANMXA010000050.1:0-2794 GCA_031394255.1 Gemmatimonadota bacterium | reverse complement strand
CCGGAGGATGGCCGGATCCCCCGAAGTGCCGGTCAGGATCCGGTGCCCGAACAGCGCCTTCTGGACCTCGGAGGCCGACCGGTCGAGCGCCAGACCGAGCAGCAGCCCTCGGCCCCAGACCTTCTGGACGGCGGGGATCTTTTCGGCGGCGCGGCGGATTTGGTCGCCCACCATCACGGCATTCTCGATCAGGCGTTCCCGCCGGATCACATTGATGGTGGCGATCCCGGCGGCGCATGGCACCGGCCCGCCGCCAAACGTACTGCCCAGGTCGCCGACCTTGAGGCTCGCGGTCATGGCGGGAGTCGCCACCATCGCGCCGATCGGGAGCCCCGAAGCCAGGCCCTTGGCGAACGTGACCACGTCAGGGATCACTTCAAACGCCTCGGCCGCGGCGAAGGACCCGCACCGTCCCACCCCACACTGGATTTCATCGAAGATCAGCACCGCGCCCTCGCGGTCGCACGCCAAGCGCGCGGCCCGCAGGAAATCGGGCGAGCAGTCCCGTGCGCCAGTCAGGCCCTGGACCGGCTCGATGATCACGGCGGCCACCGTGTCGTCCACCGCGGCGCTGATCGCGGCGACGTCGTTGAACGGCACCTTGAACGACAGTGGCATGCCCGCCCGCCGGGCCCCATCCTCGTATTTGGCTCCGTCAGTGACCGCGAGCGTGGCCACGGTCCGGCCGTGCCATCCGCCCGACACCGACACGATCTTCTGGCGGCCGGTCACTTTCCGCGCGAGCCCCAGCGCGTTCTCATTGGCCTCGGCGCCGCTGTTGCAGAAGAACACCTTCTTGAGCGGATCGGGACAACTCTCCGCGATCATCTCCGCCAGCTGTTCCCGCCCGGCATGCGGCAGCACGGTGGAATAGAAGATCAGCGTCGCCGCCTGCTCGGCGATGGCGCGCACGACCTCCGGGTGACAGTGACCCGTCGACGCCACCGCGTGGCCGCCGTAGGCATCGAGCCACTTCTCACCCGTGTCGTCGGTGATCCACGACCCCTGCCCCGAAACCGCCCGCAACGGGAACTGGGCATACACCGGTAACAACGCCCCTGACATCGCCTGCTCCAGTCGCTCTAGATCGGAAACGCGCTGAGGCCACGGAGACCGGCAGTCTCCTCGAGGCCCAGCGCCAGGTTCATGGCCTGCACCGCCTGCCCACCGGCGCCTTTGACCAGATTGTCGATCGCCACCATCACCACAACCTCGGTGCCCGCCTTGGAACTCGCCACATGCATCAGCGCATCGTTGGTCCCCACGACGTGGGTAAGCTCGGGTGGCGTGGCCTGGACCCTGACGAACGGCCGGTCCGCAAAGGCCTTCACTGCCGCTGCCACCACGGCCGGCCCTTCGGGATTCCGGAGGCTGGCGTGAACGGTGGCGTAGATCCCTCGGACGAACGGCCCTGAATGACTCAACAGCCGAGGCATCGCCTCCACTCGGCCGGTCCAGGCGCGCCACTGCTCGGCGATCTCGCCCTCGTGACGGTGACCGAGGACCGAGTAGCCGAACACATTGTGGGCGCGGGCCGGATGATGAGTGGTTGGCTTGGGATGAACGCCGGCGCCGCTCGAACCGGTAATTGCATAAACCGCGGGCTCGGCGGCGAGCGGGGTGTCTTTCAAGGCGTAAAGGGCCAGTTGCGAAGCGGTCGCGAAACACCCTGGTGCCGCGATGGCGCTGACCCCCTTGAGGGCGGTGCCCCGGATGTCGGCCAGGCCATACTCGAACCGGTGGACCAGGGCCGGCGCCGGATGGACGCCGTAGTAGGTCTCGTGGAGCCGGGCGTCATGAATCCGGAAGTCGGCCGCAAGGTCGATCACCAGCCCGGCGCCCTGATCGATCACGTCGGCCATGATCTTCGATGACTCACCGTGTTCGAGTGCCAGGAAGATCACGTCCGCGTCCCGAGCGGCCTCGCCTGGCGATAGACCCGCGAACCGGATGTCGGCCAGATGGCGGAGAGCCGGGTGGACGTCGCCTAACGGCTTCCCGGCCTGGCTCCGGCTGGTCGCGGTCACCTCGGTGATCGACGGATGCTGGAACAGGAGACGGAGCAGCTCGCCGCCCACGTACCCGGCGGCGCCGATCACCACGACCCGCATCAGGCCGCTCCCTTGGCCGTCATCCAGTCCCGGACCGACGGCTCCACGGCGTCGACCAGGCCGGCCGAGTCGCGGAGCGCATTGTGGGAAGGATGATGGAGCGAACCCGAGATGAAGTCGCGGCCCACCTGATTGTCCGTGGCCGGACCGGTGAAGACGGTAATCGGGAGCTTGAACCGGTCACGGTAGAGCTCGAGCGCGCCCCAGCACGCCACCGGGTCGGGCGCCGCCATCACGTGGGCCGCGCCCACGCCCATCAGCTCGGCGTCCTGCAGAATGTCCTGCACGCCGTACTCGCCCAGGATCCCGTCGCCCAACTCGGCCACGATCACGTCGGGCGATCCCGACTGCCGGCTGGCGAGGTGGTTGAGCAGGCCCTTGGCGACGCCCACCGTCATCCCCGGGTGGGTACTCGCGATCCCCGCGTCGTTGAACGTCAGCGCCGCAATGGCGCCGGCGTCGAGCATCGACAGCGTATCCCGCATCAGCGACACACCGGTGAGCTTGGCGGCCGCCACCTTCAGGCCGCGCCGGGACAAACCCCGGACCAGTTCCGTCGCCGCAACCGTCTTGCCGGCGTTCATGCAGGTCCCGGCCACGTAGATCACCGGCGTCGCGGCCGACAGCACCGTCGCCGTGGGCACGGCGCCGTCCCGAATGCTCGCCGGCCGGCCCACCCGATC
>JANMXA010000049.1:0-17910 GCA_031394255.1 Gemmatimonadota bacterium | reverse complement strand
GTACTGGAGCGCCGAGCTCGGGGTCTCCTATCGGGTGGACCTGAAGGATTCGTCCCTGGTGGTGCACCCCTTCAAACATCCGGAACAGACGGTGTCTCCCGGATTCCCGGATGCGTTCATCGGCGGCCAGATTGGGACGGTCCATTTCACCAGGGCCAGGGGCCAGGTGACCGGCCTGCGCCTCACCGGCGGCCGGGTTCGTAACGTCGCCTTCACGAAGGTCACTAAACGGCCTTGACGTTGTCGTCCACCGTGGGGTAGGATGCCCGGAGACCGTCTGGCCTTGATTGGAAGGAGTATCACATTCGCCTGAAACCGTTCCGTGCTTGGCGTCCCGACCCGGCGATCGCCGCCCGCGTCGCTGCGCCTCCATATGACGTCGTGGATCGGGCCGAGGCCCATGCCCTGGCCCAGGGCAACCCGTTCAGCTTTCTCCATGTGGGGCGGTCGGACATCGACCTTCCACCGACCGTGGATCCGTACGATGAGCGGATCTACCTCAAGGCCCGCGACAACCTCAAGGCCTTCATGGCCGACGGGACCTTGCTGCAGGAGCGGGATCCGTCGCTCTACCTCTACGAACTGACCATGGACGGCCGCGCTCAGGTGGGCGTCGTCGGCTGCGTCCACATCGAAGACTACGAGCAGGACGTGATCAAGAAGCACGAACGGACCCGGAAGGACAAAGAGGACGACCGGACCCGGCACGTGCTGACCCTGAACGCGAACGCCGAACCGGTGTTTCTCACCTACGAGACCCGGCCGTACCTCGGCCAGATGATGGCTGACGGGATGCGGGGGAACCCGCTTTATGACTTCATCTCCGACGACGGGGTCCGCCATCGCGTCTGGCGGGTGCGGGACTCCGATGCCTACGTGGATGCGTTCCGGCGGATCGAGGTCTCGTACGTGGCGGACGGGCACCACCGGTCGGCCAGCGCCTGGCGCGCTGGCAAGGACCGACAGGCGGCCAACCGGTCGCATTCCGGCCTCGAGGAGTACAACTGGTTCCTTGCGGTGCTGTTCCCTTCGAGCCAGCTCCACATCATGCCCTACAACCGGGTGGTGAAGGACCTGGGCGGGTTGACGGTGGAGCAGTTCCTCGAGCGGCTCCGTGCGGTCGGGACGCTGTCGGAGACGACGACCCCGGCTCCGGATCGGCCCTGGGTGTTCGGCCTCTATGTGGGCGGTCGCTGGTACCGGCTGGAACTCGATCCTTTGTCGATCGAACCGGCGGACCCGATCAAGTCCCTTGATGCCGAACTCCTGTATGACCGGATCCTTCACCCGGTGCTCGGGATTGGCGACATCCGGGCGGACAAGCGCATTGATTTTGTGGGCGGAATCCGCGGGCCGGCGGAGCTCAAGCGCCGGGTCGATTCAGGCGAGATGGCCGTCGGTTTTGCTTTGTATCCGGTCCGGATCGAGCAGGTCATGGCGGTCGCCGACGGCGGCGGGATCATGCCGCCCAAGACGACCTGGTTCGAGCCCAAGCTCAAGAGCGGGCTGTTTGTGCACACTCTCGACTGAACGACAGGGTATATGACGCGGGTATTGATTGCCGACAAGTTCGAAAGGGTGGGCGTGGACGGCCTGAAGGACATTGGCTGTGAGGTGATTCAGAATGCGGATGTGAAGGCCGAGGATCTCGGTGCTCTCATCCGCGAGGTCGATCCCCGGGTCCTGATCGTCCGCAGCAAGAAGGTCTCGGAAGACGCGATGAAGGCGGGTCCGCGGCTCTCCCTGGTAATCCGGGCCGGCGCGGGTATCGACACCATCGATGTCGCCGCCGCGTCGCGGCTGGGGATCTTCGTGTCGAACTGCCCCGGCAAGAACTCGATTGCCGTGGCGGAGCTCGTCATGGGGCTGCTGCTCGCCTGTGACCGGCGGATCCCGGATCAGGTGATCGATCTGCGCCGGGGCGAATGGAGCAAGGGTGAGTACTCGAAGGCCCGCGGACTCCATGGGCGGACGCTCGGGATTGTCGGCCTGGGTCAAATCGGCCGGGAGATTGCCCGGCGGGCCCAGGCGTTCGGCATGAAGGTCGTGGCCTGGTCGCGCCAGCTGACCATCGACGATTGCCAGAAGCTCGGCATCGAGTACGCCCAGACGCCGCTGGACGTGGCCCGCCATTCGGACGCCGTCACCATCAATGTCGCTGCCACACCGGAGACCAGGCACCTGGTCAACGCCGAGTTCGTAGGCGCCATGCGGCCGGGCGCCTATCTGATCAATGCGTCCCGGGGCAACGTCGTCGATGAAGCGGCGCTGCTCGACGCGATCGCGGCCAAGGGCATTCGGGCCGGGCTCGACGTCTATCAGAACGAGCCGGGTGGCTCGAAGGGCCTGTTCGATTCGGCCTTGGCCAAGGCCGCCGGGGTGTACGGAACCCATCACGTGGGTGCGTCGACGGATCAGGCGCAGATCGCCATCGCCCATGAGGTGATCCGGATCGTGCAGGTCTTCAATGAAACCGGCGCGGCGCCCTACTGCGTGAACCGGCTGGCCCGGAGCGAGGCCACTCATGTGCTGTCGATTCGCCACCAGAACCGGCCCGGGGTACTGGCCCACGTGTTTCGGACCCTGTCCGACGACAACGTGAACGTCGAAGAAGTCGAGAATATTGCCTATCATGGCGCCGAAGCCGCGAGCGCCCGCATTCACCTGGCGACGGCGCCGAGCGAGACGGCCCTGGAGCGGATCCGGAACGGCAATGGCAACATCATCAGCGTCGATCTGACGCCCGTAAGGCGGTAGACATGGAACGGGTTCACAACTTCAACGCGGGCCCCGGCGTCTTGCCGGAGCCGGTGCTCCGTCAGGCCCAGCAGGACATCTGGAACATCGCCGGATCCGGCATGGGCATCATGGAACACAGCCATCGGGGCAAGGTCTTCGAGAAGGTGATCGCCGACACTGAGGCCGAGGCGCGGTCGCTTGCCGGAATTCCTGACAACTACCGGGTGCTGTTCATCCAGGGCGGGGCGACCCAGCAGTTCGCCATGGTCCCGATGAACCTGCTGCCGCCGGGCCGAACCGCCGACTATCTGAACACCGGCGTCTGGTCGGAGAAGGCGCTCAAGGAGGCGAAGAAATTCGGGACCACCCACGTGGCACTGACCGGCGAAGCCAGCAAGTTCACCGAGATCCCGGCGGCGGACACCATCCGGTACTCGGACAACCCGGCCTACGTCCACCTGACGACCAATAACACCATCTACGGCACCCAGTGGCCCACCGAGCCGCCGGTGCCGGCCTGCGTCCCGCTTGTGGCCGATACCTCGAGCGACATGTTCAGTCGCCCGATCGATATCGCGAAGTACGGCCTGATCTATGCCGGCGCCCAGAAGAATCTCGGACCCTCCGGCATCGTGCTCGTCATCGTCCGCGACGACTTGGTCGAGGTCGGACCCGCCACGCTGCCGACCATGATGCAGTACCGGACCTACGCCAAGGAAAAGTCACTCCACAACACGCCGCCGACGATGGCCATCTACGTGGTGGGGCAAGTGCTCAAGTGGATCCGGGATACCGGCGGGCTCGCGGCCATGGGGTCACGGAATGAGGCCAAGGCGAAGGTGCTCTATGACGCGATCGACGAGAGCCCGTTCTTCAAGGGGACCGTTGCCGCCAACAGCCGGTCGCTGATGAATGTCTGTTTCCGGAGCCCGACCGAGGAACTGGACGCCAAGTTCTGTTCCGAGGCCGAGAAGAAGGGGCTGGCCGGCCTCAAGGGGCACCGCTCCGCCGGGGGCATGCGGGCGAGTATTTACAACGCCTGTCCCGAGGCGAGCGTAATGGCCCTCGTCGATTTCATGCGGGAGTTCGAGCGGGCCAATCGTTAGGCCCGCGTGGAGGCGGCATCGGTTCGCGTGGGTAGCCCGACGCCCGCGCAAGCCGGCCGTAGCTGAAGCCCGCGATGACGTCGTAGAGCACATGGACCGTCATCGCGGGCAGGAGTGAGCCTGTCAGCAGCACCAGGCCATGAAATGCGGCGGCAAAGACCCCGATGACCGCCGCCGACCGCCAGCCTTGTAGGGCGTGCCCCAGGGCGAACGCAATGGTGCAGAACCCGACTGCCACCGGTACCGACCTCGTCAGCCGCACGACCAGCCCGAACATCACGCCCCGATAGGCCAGTTCTTCGCCGATCCCGGCGCCGAGAGAAATCGCCGCCCAGAGCAGGTGGTCGGCCCGGTCGATGGGAGTGACCAGATAGAGGCGCCGCTCCCGGCTCGCCACCTGGGCCCGCCATGTGGGCCGCAGCAGCGCAACGGCCCCCACCAGCATGACGGCTGACAGGGCCACATGGGCCGCAGTTGGGCGGTACGGTGCCAACAGGTCGAGGTCGAGGTGCCAGACCGTGCCGAGCGTCACACCGAGGAAGAGCACTTGCTGGACGATCACCGAGATGAAGTATCGCTTCTTCGGAGGGAGCGGCCGCACGTTGAGGTGCCGCCTTGACCGGATCGCGGCGAGCGGAATCAATCCACCGAAGAGTGCCAGGTACCAGAATCCTGCCGGTCCGACGGCGCCCGGATCGAACCCCGGGCTGCTCACGCCGAGGCGGCGAGTGCGCCGGCCAGACGCCGGATTCGCTGGACGATCGCCGTGAGCCCCTGGGTCCGCATCATGCCGAGCGCTTGGTCGAGACCCAGCATGTGGATCAGGTCGGCCGGCAATGCGGCCGCCACCGCGACCGGCTGCCCGTCCAGTTCACGCACCAGCAGGGACACGAACCCGCGTACCGTCGGTGACTCGCGAGGCACATCCGCCGCGAGTCGCAGCGTGTCTCCCTCGCGTTCGAGCCAGAGGAACACCGGGGTCTGGCATTCGGCGATTCGGTGGGCCTCGCGGTCCCGGTCGCCCTGGAGCCGCTCCGGCAGATCCGGGAGCCGCTTCGATGCCTCGAGCAGGGTTTCCAGCCGCAGCTGCGTGTCGGCTCCCTGGAATCGCCGGATCAGCTTGTCGATCATCAGGGCTTCCGGTCAAATTGCGGGTTGGCGGCAAATCTACCCTGAACCGGTCCGATCATGAGCGCTCCGAGTGGTCCCGTTGTCTCCACCGCCTGGTTGGCCGAGCACCTTGGCCGGCCCGATCTCGTCACGGTTGACGCCTCCTGGTACTTGCCGGCCATGAACCGGGATCATCGGGCGGAGTACGTCTCCCGTCACATTCCCCGGGCCGTGTTCTGGGACCTCGACCAGCTCTCCGATCCGGGCTCGAATCTTCCGCACATGCTGCCGGCCTCGGACACGGCGGCCCGGCAGGTTTCGGCACTCGGCATTGGTGATCCCGATACCGTCATCGTGTACGACGGCTCCGGCACCAACATGAGCGCGCCGCGGGTCTGGTGGCAACTGAGGGCGCTGGGTCACGATGCGGTGTACGTGCTCGATGGCGGGTTCCCGAAATGGGTGGCGGAGGCCCGCCCGGTGGAGTCGGGATGGATTGACCCGTCGCCGCGCCGGTTCACCGCTCGATTTCGGCCGGAGTTCGTTCGCACACTCGACCAGGTACGAGCCCTGGTCGGGTCGCCGGACACGGTCTTGGTCGACGCCCGGTCGCCCGGGCGTTTCGAGGGGCGGGAGCCCGAACCCCGGCCCGGTGTACGGGGCGGTCACATACCCGGTGCCCGGAACGTACCCTTCTCCCGCCTGGTGGCAGCCGACGGCACCCTCCTGCCCAGGGCCGAATTGATCAAGCGATTCGAGGAAGCCGGCGTCGATCTGGGGCGGCCGATCGTCACCTCCTGCGGTTCAGGCGTGACCGCCTGCGCCCTGGCCTTGGGCCTCGAAGCGCTGGGCCACCGGCGCTACGCCGTGTACGACGGCTCCTGGACCGAATGGGGTGGCCGGACCGACACCCCGGCCGAAACCGGGGTCTAGCCGCCTAACGAAGCCCGCAGCGGGCCAGCAGTCGGCGTGACCATGGGTGGTTGGGCAACAGTTCCGCGGCCCGCAAGGCATGGACCCGTCCCGAAGCCGAGCAGCCGGACCGGAGCGCCAGATGGAGATGGAGGCGATAGTTGCCCGGGTCGAACCGCACGGCATCCTCCAGCCGTGAGATCGGATAACCCGAACCCGCCGTCATCACCGCGGTCGTCTCTCCCGCCGTCCGGACCAGCAGCGGCACCGTGAGCGCTGCAAAGCCCAGGAGCCAGCGGGCGCGGCGGACCGACACCGGGATCCGGCCGACCGGCCTGGTGGCCGGCAGCAGGGCGCCTAACGCCGCGGCCGAAATCAGCGTGGGGGGAGCCAGCAGCATCACCGCGTCGAACAGGCCTTCCACCGAGAATGCCGCCATGATCCCGAGAGCGGCGATCGCCGCCGCCCCGTGGGCGGGGTCCCGGGCCCGCCGGAGCGCCACCACCCCGAAACAGGCCAGGGTGGCGATCCACAACAGCGCGGCCGCGGGCCCTCGTTCCACCACCAGTGCCACCCAGTCGCTCGACGGCCACGGGTTGGTCGGGATCGGGTCCGCCCCGCCAAAGGACGGGTCCCCCGGGCTGGTGACGGTGGGATAGTCCACGAACCAGTTTCCCGGTCCGGTCCCGAGGAGCGGATCGTCCCGGACCAGCTTGAGGCTGTTCCGGTACTGGATCAGCCGCCCATGGCCGGATCCCGCCCGATAGTTGAGCACGTCCCGGAGCGAGTCCCGATACGGAGACCGCGATTTCCAGTCGAGGCGGTTGGGCAGAATCAGGGCGAGCACCATGCCGGCCGCGAGCGCCCCGAGGAACCATGCGAACCGGCGTTGGCTGATGCGAGGTCCGCCGCTCCGGGTCAATTGCGCCCCGACGGCCATGACCGCTGCGGTGGCCCCAAAGCCGACCCAGGCTGCCCGCGACCGGGACAGCACCACCGCCGCCGCGATCAGCACCGCCCCCGCTCCGGCCAGCATCAGGGCCGGACGGGATCGGACCTTGGCCACCAGCCACCAGACCAGCGGAAGTCCGATCACCGCCAGATGGGCCATGAAGTTCCGGTTGCCGAGGGTCCCGCCCGGTGCCCGGGTGTCGGCCAGCAGGGCGGAGTCCCAGCCGTAGGCCTGCAGCAGGCCGCTCGCGACACCGGCCAGGACCGCCACCACCAGCGGGGCGGCGACCGCTGCCCGGCCGATCCGCACCGCCACCCCCCGGGCGGCAAAAAAGACGGCCACGCCGCCTAACGTCACCCCGAAGCTTCGGGCCGCCAGCCAGTGGTTCGTCGCGAACACCGCCGACAGCGCCGACAGGCCGAGGAATCCGAGCAGGCCAGCCTCGGCGATGCCGAGTTCGATGTCGGGGGCCGTGGACAGCAGGACGGCGCCGGCCAGGAAACCCGTCGCCAGCAGGGCGAGTTCCTTCGGGACGCTGAACCGGTCGAGGTCGAAGAAGCCCGACGGCACCACCGCCAGCACGACTGCGACCGCCCCGATGGCGATCAGGGAGGCGATCAGGACGGCCGGCCACCGGGCCGGGAGCAGGGAGGGATGGGGCAGGGAAGAGTTTGGCACCGACGGATAGTAGACGTGGCGCGATTCGCGTCAACCGGGGGGGGGCGGCTTAGATTCCGCCATGTCCGATCTGGTACTCGCTGCGACTGACCGTGCCCTGCCGATCGCCCTCCGCCGGATCGAGGACGAGCGGGTGCCCGAAGGCATGATCGGCCTCGCCACCTACCTCGAAGAGCGTCTGGTTGCCCGCTGCGCCGTGCCGCCGGAGGTCATGGAGTTCATCGAATCCCGCGACCTCTTTTCGGAGCCGGTCCAGCTCGTGCTGGCTGCCCGCGAGGAGCCACCCGGCCTTCAGTGCCGGCTGTTTGCCGTCGTGGACGTGGCAACCGATGACGCCGCCTCGGGGGACGGGGATGCCGGTTCGGAGCCATGGCGGGCCTCGGTTCCGAAGTTCGAATTGGAAGAAGCCGACGCCGGTCCTGGGGACGATGACGAACTGCCCCCCACCCAGGGCATGATCTTCCTGGGACAGATCGTCCGCTTCGCCGGCGACCGTAGGCACCCCGACAACCTTGGCCTCGAGGCCGCCGACGTGCTGCGGCGGCTGATTGAAGGCCGAACCACCGAGGTCGTGGACCGCGCCCTGGATGACCTTCTCGGCGGGTCCGGGCTCCCTTAGTATTCCGACTCACCCGATCCCGGTTCTTTGTACCGCAGCAGGAGCAGTGATGAGTCGCGTTGTACCGATTGATGAGCGGGGCTATGTCCACCCCGAGGTCCTGGTCAGCACCGAGTGGGTCGCCGCGCACCTCAATGACCCCACCGTCCGCCTGCTCGAATCCAACGAAGATCTTCTGCTCTACGACACCGGCCACATTCCGGGCGCCGTCAAGATTGACTGGGTCACCGACCTGAACGACGCCACCATGCGCGATTACCTGAACCCCGAGGCAATGCAGCAGCTGATCCGGGCCAAGGGAATCAACGACGGCATGACGGTGGTGTTCTACGGCGACCGGAACAATTGGTGGGCCACCTACGCCCTCTGGGTCTTTCGGCTCTTCGGGATCGAGCGGGTCCGGATCATGGACGGGGGCCGTCAGCGGTGGGCTGCCGAGGGCCGTCCGCTCGTGACCGAGGTTCCGACCGTGCCACCCGGCAACCTCGCCGTGGCCGAGCGCCGGGACGCCCCGGTGCGGGCGCTGCGGGAGGAAGTCCTGGCGCACGTGCATGCGGGACGAAAGCTGGTGGATGTGCGGAGTCCCGAGGAGTATCGCGGCGAACGCCTCCACATGCCGGACTACCCCAACGAAGGTGCCATGCGCGGGGGACACATCCCCGGCGCCCGCAGCGTGCCCTGGGCCCGAGCCATCGATCCGGAGACGAGCATGTTCCGGACGGCCGCCGAACTCAGGGCCATCTACGAAACCGAGCAGGGCCTCGCCAGGGCGGATGACGTGGTGGTCTACTGCCGGATCGGCGAGCGGTCCTCTCACACCTGGTTCGTGCTCACCTACCTGCTGGGATATCCCGGCGTTCGCAATTACGACGGATCATGGACCGAATGGGGTAATGCGGTCCGGATGCCGATCGAGCGACCCTAGTTCAACCACCATCGTCACCAGGGGAAACGCCCGTGCTTCTGTCTGTGATTGCAGCCATGGCCATCGGGGCCACGCCACCGGCTGAGCCGGTGAAGTGGGCCATTGATCCCGTCCATTCCGAGATCCTGTTTCGAATCCGGCACTTCGTGACGAAAGTGCCCGGGACCTTCACCCAGTGGGCCGGCACGATCACGGCGGATCCGGCCAGGCTGGAAGGGGGAACGGTCGAGGTCACGATTCAGAGTACCAGCATCAACACGGGAAACGAACGGCGTGACAACGACCTTCGGTCCGCCAATTTCTTCGCCGTCGACAGTTTCCCGACCATCACCTTCAAGAGCACCAGGGTCGAGGTGACCGGCACCGACATCAAGGTCACCGGTGACTTCACCCTTCGAGGGGTGACGAAATCGCTCGTGCTCAAGGGAGAGTTTGGCGGGACTGCCGGGCCGGCCGAGGCCGGCAAGCAACGGATCGGTTTCACGGCCGGGACGAAGATCAATCGGCTGGATTACGGAGTGAAGTGGAACATGCTCGTCGAGGGCAGCAGGATGCTCGGCGACGAGGTCGAGATCACGCTCAATATCGAGGCAAAACGGCAATGACCGGTACCGCGATCACGATGGTGGGCGGCAAGCTCGTGGTTCCCGACCACCCGATCATTCCGTTCATCGAAGGTGATGGGACCGGCCCTGACATCTGGAAGGCCTCCCAGCTCGTGTTCGACCAGGCGGTCGCCAAGGCGTATGGCGGCAAGCGGTCGATCGTCTGGAAAGAAGTCCTGGCCGGCGAGAAGGCCAAGAACGCCGTCGACAGCTGGCTCCCGGACGAGACGCTGGCCGTGATCAAGCAGGACCTGGTGGCGATCAAGGGCCCGCTCACGACCCCGGTCGGCGGCGGCATTCGCTCGCTCAACGTGGCCTTGCGCCAGCAGCTCGATCTCTATGCCTGCCTCCGGCCCGTCCGGTGGTTCAAGGGCGTGCCGTCACCGGTCAAACACCCCGATCAGGTCGACATGGTGATCTTCCGGGAAAACACCGAGGACATCTATGCCGGGATCGAATTCGCGGCGGGGAGCGATCAGGTCAGGAAACTCCGCGATTTCCTGATCAAGGAGATGGGAGTCAAGAACATCCGGTTCCCCGAGACCAGCGCCCTTGGCATCAAGCCGGTGTCGGGGGAGGGCTCGAAGCGGCTGATTCGCTCAGCAATCCAGTATTGCCTGGCCAACGGCCGCAAGAGCGTGACGCTCGTGCACAAAGGCAATATCATGAAGTTCACGGAAGGCGGCTTTCGTGACTGGGGCTACCAGCTCGCGAAGGAAGAGTTCGGTGCGGTCGAGATCGATGATGGTCCGTGGTGCAAGCTCCCGAACGGAGTCGTGATCAAGGACGTCATCGCCGACGCCTTCCTCCAGCAGATTCTGACCCGCCCGGCCGAGTACGATGTCATCGCGACGCTGAATCTGAATGGCGACTACATCTCCGACGCGCTGGCGGCGCAGGTCGGCGGGATCGGAATCGCGCCCGGGGCCAACATCAACTACGTCACCGGCCACGCGATCTTCGAGGCAACCCACGGCACCGCGCCCAAGTACGCCAACCAGGACAAGGTGAACCCCGGTTCGGTGATCCTCTCGGGCGAGATGATGTTCCGGTACCTCGGCTGGACCGAGGCGGCGGATCTGATCGTCAAGTCGCTCAACGCGACCATTGCCCAGAAGCGGGTGACCTACGACTTCCACCGGCTCATGGAAGGCGCCACCCTGGTCGGTACCCTGGGCTTCGCGAAGGCGATGGTCGAGAACATGTAACCCGGGGAACAGATCAGCGGATCCGTTCCTTCCACGCCGCTACCGAGTCGTCCGGAGTCCCTGGCGCGGCCAGCAGCCGGTGGGCCAGCACGTTGCCGGCCCGCCACTGCTCCAGAGCGAGTGGGCCCCAGGCCGTCCGATAGATCACCCGCACCACGATCCCGTCCAGCTCATAGCGCTCCGGCGCGAGCCCGTCCACCAGCCGGATCGATCCACCTAACGTTTTGATGGCGATCTCGGCGCTGACCGCGGCCGAGGCTTCCCCGAGCGGCGTGGCCAGATTCCGGGCCGCTTTTCCCAGTGCCTCGCTCCTGGCGGTGAGCGGTGCCGGCTTGGGGCTCGAGGCCACCATCTCGTCCAGCTTGAGCGCCGGTTCCGCGATCGTGCGGCGGGGCCGCGGGGCTGCGGCCCGGGGCTCGGCCGCTGCCGCGACGCTCCCGGTCGTCGCAACCGGGGCGTCGGCCCGGATCAGGGCATCGGCCACCGTTCCCGTGGCTGCCTTGGCGTCCCGCTGGGCCAGAGCCGGCGCGGCGGTGGGAGGGGTGGTCCGCGGGGCCTCGGTGGAGCGAGGCAATGGCCGGTCTGGGCGCGCGAGGCTGGGTGTCCCTTTGGCCGGTGTCGGTGCCTCGCTGGTCTGAGGCCGGATCACAATGGCCAGAACCGCCGCCGCCGCGAGGCCGATCGGAGCCAGCCAGTGCCATGGGCGCCGCCGCGGCAACGCAGCCGATCCGGGCGCTCGCGGGCCCAGGGGCGCGCCTGCGACGGCCAGATCGGGGCTCCGCTGAAACATTGGGGCCGCAGTCTCGCGGAGGATGAGGGGGGCTTCATCGAGTTGTTCGAGCATGCCGAACGCTTCGGTGCGGAGCTGCCGGGCTTCGTCGAGCCGACTCCGACATTCAGTGCATTCGGCCAGATGGCGCTCGAGCGCCTCGATAGCGGGAGTACCGACCTCGCCGTCTACCAGCGAATGCAGGACCCCTTCGTCAAGATGCGGCATGCTGATGTCCCTCTCCGGCACGGTAGGCGTCGACCAGCCGCCGCCGCGCCCGGGCCAAGGTCGTTCCAATCGCCCCCTTGGCCAGTCCAGTCGCCTGGGCGATGTCGTCGTAGTTCATACCCTCCGCCTGAAGCAGCAGGACCTCGCGGTCCCGCTCGGAGAGTACCGCGAGCGCCGACCGGACTTTGCCGACCCGCTCGTCGCGCAGCAGCGCCTCGTCCGCTCCATCGACCCACTGCGGTTGTTCGTTGCGATAGAGCTCCAGATGGCGCCCCTGCCGGGTACTCTTCCGGCCTTCTTCACGGACCAGGTTCAGCGCCACGGCGAACAGCCACGGCCGGGGGTTCCGGGGTGGGGCGGCCACCGCCCTGGCAAAGACCTCTTGCGTCAACTCTTCGGCCCGATCCCGGTCGCCGGTCCGGCGGTACAGCATCCGGATCAGCGACTCGCGGTACTGGGCGTAGAGGCCTGCGACGAACTCAGTCATGGGGCCGGGCGATACTCTCGGGTCGGATGGACGCTAGCGACGAACGCGACGGACCGGGAGATGTCCGGCGTCGCGAATCATACACACCGAGGGCGGACGTTTCAGACCGGAATGGTCCGGCGGTCGAGGACCTGACGGATCAGCGTGGCGAGCTCGCTGACGGTAAAGGGCTTGGGGATGAAGGCCACGCCGGGCTCCGTAAGGCCTTTCCGGTCGACTTCGTCGCGGGTATAGCCCGACATGAAGACCACGGCCGTATCGGGCCGTTCCCGTCCGATGATCTCGGCCAGGCGGAGCCCGTTCAGCTCGGGCATGACGACGTCCGTGAGCAGGAGGTCGATCGCGCCCTGATACTCGCGGCTCACCAGCAGGGCGTCGGCCCCGTGGCGCGCCTCGAGAACGGTATAGCCGGCCGCGCCGAGGATCTTGCGGACCATGGTCCGCACGGATTCCTCGTCCTCCGCGACCAGGATTGTCTCGGTGCCGGCCGGGAGCGGCGGTGTTTCCGCGGTGGGTTCCGCGCCCCCGACCGGCGCGTGGCTCGCCGGAAGGTAGACGACGAACATGGTCCCCTGGTCCGGCGCACTCCGGAAACCAATCCGCCCGCCGCACTGTTCCACGATGGCATAGACGGTCGACAGGCCGAGGCCGGTACCGTGGCCGGGCGGCTTGGTGGTGAAGAACGGCTCGAACAGATGGGCCTGGGTTTCCGGGTCCATGCCCCGGCCCGTATCAGTGACGGTCAGGGTCACGTACTCCCCAGGATCGAGCGGCACGAGGCCGGCTTCGATGCCAGGGGCAGCCTCGAGGCGGCCGGTCTCGATGGTCAGCCGCCCGCCATTCGGCATAGCGTCGTGGGCGTTGACCGCGAGATTGATGATGACCTGATGGACCTGAATCGGATCGGCCTGGACCCAGGTGGCGTCGGCGCTGACTTGCAGGCGGACTTCGGTATCGGCGCGGACGAGACGGGCCAGAATACCGCGGCATTCTTCGACCACAGAGTTCAAGTCGACCAGTTTGAGCTGGATGACCTGCTGCCGGCTGAACGTCAGCAGCTGACGCGTCAGGGTCGAGGCCCGGGCGACCGCCCGGGCGATCTCACCGAGGTCTTCACGCGCCGATCCCTGAATGGCCTCGGTGTCGAGCAGGATGTCGGTGTAGCCTCGGATCGCGGTCAGGAGATTGTTGAAGTCGTGCGCGATCCCGCCGGCCAGCCGGCCGACGGCCTCCATCTTGGCCGACTGGCGAAGTTGACGTCCGCTTCGGGCCAGCCGGTCCGCGGCGGCAAGTTGCTCCGTAATGTCCTTGGCGACGATGTAGACCCCGCCGATGCCGCCGTCACTCACCAACGGAACCAGCGTGGTGTCCGCGTCGAGGCGACCCCGCCCTCGCGGCTGGATCGCCAGCGTGAACCGTTGGGGGTAGCCCGTCAGGGCTCGGTCGAAATGCTGCCGGAAGGCGTCGCGGTCGCGGTCCGGAACCAGGTCCGAGACACTCTGGCCGGCCAGATCCACGGCCGACTCGCCGAACATCTGCTCGGCCGCGGGATTGGCGGCGATGATTTCGCCGGCCCGGTCCACGGTGAAGACCGCGTCGGGTTGAAGCGTGAAAACCGAATTGAAGCGGCTTTCCCGTTCCCGGAGCGCTCGCACAGTCCGGTTCCGCTCAGCCGCGGCCGACGCCAGCGATGCCCCCACTTCGAGCAATGCTCGGGTACTCGCCGGCGGCGCGTTGGACACCTTGTACAGAAGGGCCAGGACGCCGAGGCCCGAGCCACTCCGCGACCGGATCGGGACTGCGCTCACGGCCTGGAAGCCGAAGGCCTGGGCCGCGGCAACCCAGGGGACGCCGGGCAGGCGGGCCAGATCCGCCACGGCCGGCCCGTCCACGAGGTGGAGCAGATCGGCGTGCGCCACCTGGTCGAATTGACCGGCAAGCGGCGGGGGCAGGGCGGGGCCAGCGCCTAACGACATGGCCTCGCCCTCCTGATTGCGGAACAGGGCAAAGCCGGTCGAACCGGGGGCTTCCTGCTCGAGCGCAAAGATCAGTCGCTCCAGGGTCTGGCGGAGCGGCGTGTCCGCCACCACGAGCGACAGGACTTCGTGCTGCAGCCCTGATAGTCGCTCAGCTCTTTTTCTGGCCGTGATGTCCACGTGGGCGATCAGCGTTCTTCGGCGGGCCCCAGCGGCCAGCGGGGCCGCCCGGAGCAGGATCCAGGTGGGTTCCATTTCACCGGGCAGCTGGAATTCGGTGACGAACTCGGGCAGTGCGCCGCTGGTGACCCGCTCGACCCCCTGGCGGACCCGGGCCAACAGGTCGAAACCCGGTCGTGCGACCATCTGGAAGGCCGTGAAGTAATCGGCGATGCCGGTTCGGAGTCGCCAGGCACTGTTGGCAGCAACGATCTGGCCTTCCTCGTCGAGGACCACGAGTTGGGAGGACAACGCCTCGAGCAGGCTCGAGAGTTCGTCGGCCGTGGCCGGGCTGGTTGGGTCGTTGCTCATGGGGATACGACGGGAGGCCGGGTAGCCCCGGCCTCCCTGTCGCCTTGGCCAGATCCGTTACGGCTGGAGTCGGACTTTGGTCGGGATCAGCCGGTTGATGAGCGTGCCATCGCCGACCGCCCCGTACTCGTTGTTGCCCCAGCAATACGCCACGTTGCCGGTGGTGACGCCGCAGGTCTGCTGATCGCCGGCGCTGAGCGCCTTGAAGGTCAGCCCCGCCGCAACCGCCGTCGGCGCGCTGTGACTGGCCACGGTGCCGTCGCCAAGCTGGCCCTTGTCATTCGCGCCCCAGCAGTACGCCGTCCCATCGGCCGCGAGGCCGCAGGTGTGATCGCTGCCGGCTGCGAGCTTGGTGAAGGTGACGCCACCCGCCACCGGACCTGGCGCCGTTGTATCGGCCGCCGCGGCCCCGCCGAGTTGGCCGGCGGTGTTCTGGCCCCAGCACCAGGCGGTGCCGTCGGCCTTGAGCGCGCAGGTGTGATACCCGCCGCCCGCTACCGCGCTGAACAGATGGCCGCCGGTGACATGGGTCGGATGCGGCGAGCGATTGTTGGTCCCGTCGCCGAGCTGGCCATATACGTTGTTGCCCCAGCAATACGTCTCGCCGGAGGCGGCGGCAGCGCAGCCATGGACTCCGCCCTCGGTGATCGAGACGGCGCCCAGGCTGTACACCGGGTTGTTGATGTACTGCGGGAAATCGATCGTCGAGCTGTCGGTCGTGATGACGTTGCCGCCCATCACGCCCGCCTCGCCGTCGTGGTTCGACCCCCAGCAGACCGGCCGGGTACTGAAGCCGATGCCGCAGGTGGTGGCCCGACCGGCGACGATCGAGACGAAGGTGTACGTGGTGTGGACCTGCTGCGGGTCCTTGAATCGGGCCTGGGTATGGGATTCCTGGCCGATCCGGCCGTCGACGTTCGAGCCCCAGCAGAACGCCTCGCCCGTCAGGGCGACTGCGCATGAGTGACCCATGCCGGTCGCGATGTCACGGAAGGTCCAGTTGCCGACGGTGGCGGTGGGCTGCGGCGTGGTGAAGATCGGGCCGCTGCCTGCCGCGACGTCGCCGATGCCGAGTTCGGCATCGCCATTGAAGCCCCAGCAGTACACCACGCCGCCAACACCGAGGCCGCAGGTGTGCCGGCCGCCGGTGCTGATGGCGGTGTAGCTGACGGGAACCGCGGCGTCGACTCGCACGGCCAGGGCGCCGCCGATCTGCACGCTGAGACTCTTAGGGCCGCCGCTGGAGCCGAGGGTCCACTTGGTCGCGGTCCGGCCGGTATTGCCGGTGAGCGAGTTTGCCGGCGATGTCGTGCCGCCGCCGGCGCCGGGGACCCAGTCAACGGCTGCTCCGCTGACCGAATTGCCGTACTGGTCGAACACGCGGACCACCACCGAGTCGCTCAGAGGAGCGCCGACCTGGCCCGTCTGATTGTTGCCGCTCAGGATGCTGATCCGGGCCGGCAGATCGGGCGTGATCGTGGCCGTGAACGTGATCGGCGCGATCGAGCCCGAACTGGCCGTCACCGACGCCGAGCCGGCGGCAGTGCCGGCGGTCCATTTCACTTTGCCGATGCCCTGGACGTCGGTGACCACGGTCGTTGCCGACACGGTGCCGCCGTTCGTGGAAACGGTGAAGGAAACCGGGATGCCGGCTTTCAGGTTGTCGAAGGCATCGGTCACCCTGACCACGAGCGAACTGTCGAGTGCCGTCCCGACCTTGGCGGTCTGACCGTCGCCGCCGATCAGCGTCAGCTTGCTCGCTGGCGCCGAACTCGCGTTGACGGCGAACGACACCGGGCTTTGCCCTGGAAGGTGCGCCTCCACTGTCTGGACGCCGATTCCCGACCCGAGCCGGAAGGTCGTCTGGGCGTAACCATCGGCGCCGGTGGTATCGGCCGCAGCCGACGGTGTTCCGTCGCCGGACGAGACCGAGAAGGTCACGACGGCCCCCTGAATCGGGGTGCCGCTCTGGTCCTTCACCTGGACCACGAGAGGCTGGGGGAGCAGGCCGCCGATAGGACCGGTCTGACCGTTACCGGAGACGATCGCCAGGCTGGCGATCCGAGGTCCGGTCGGACTGTCGTCCTGACATCCGGCAATGACCAGCAAGACAGGTAGGGCAAGCCAGCTTGCCCGGGCTGAACGCCACTGCATATGCGTCCTCCAAGTGTTCGACTTCTCGTGGTTCACAACGCCATTCGGTGTTGCAATTGGGGGGTCGAAAGTCCCCTTGAATCCGTGTTTACTCTTTATCTTTCAACAGCTTGCGATACTCTATCAAGACGGGGTCTGCTGTCCTCACCGACCCATTTTCAGCCTCTTGGGCCCGTCTAGTACCTGGTCGCAGGCCGATTCAGAGGCAAGTTACAGGCCGGTGGGTAATCCGGGCGGATGGAGCAGGGCTCAACGAGGCCCAACCTCGCGCGGGCCAAGGGCTTGACCGATGCCCCGCCGGTCGCGTAGCTTTGCGCCCTCGACCACGTGGTGGTTGTAGCTCAATTGGTTAGAGCGCCGGACTGTGGCTCCGGAGGTTGCGGGTTCAATCCCCGTCAATCACCCTGGAAGTGGCGGCCGTCGGCTTTCCGTCGACGACGAACCGCACTTCAAGTCAGAGGTCCGTAGCTCAACTGGTAGAGCACCGGTCTCCAAAACCGGGGGTTGGGGGTTCGATTCCCTCCGGGCCTGTGGGGTGCGAGGAACGCCGCTATCGTCTAGAGGCCTAGGACACAGCCCTCTCAAGGCTGGAACACGGGTTCGAATCCCGTTAGCGGTATTTTAAAGAGGATACGGCCCCATCGTCTAACGGTTAGGACACCACTCTTTCACAGTGGTAATACGGGTTCGATTCCCGTTGGGGTCATCGAACTGTTTTACTGCGCCTCGCTAGCTCAATTGGTAGAGCAACTGACTCTTAATCAGCAGGTTGGTGGTTCGAGTCCACCGCGGGGCATGTCTCGGAAGCGGGGGGCCGAGGGGCGGGGCGGTTGGTTTTTTTTATAAAACGCGGCAAATATGGGCAGGGCAAGAGGAGAAAGAGGGGGTGCGGGGGACTCAGGAGCACCCAC
>JANMXA010000048.1:0-10222 GCA_031394255.1 Gemmatimonadota bacterium | reverse complement strand
GCGAACTGGTCGGGCCGGTGGCGATTCCGGCCCGAAATGGGTAATTTGTCGCCCCTTGGAGAGGGCTCGTAGCTCAGCTGGATAGAGCGCTTGCCTCCGGAGCAAGAGGTCGCGCGTTCGAATCGCGCCGGGCCCATTCTGAAACCCCGCGGAAAAGTTCCGCGGGGCTTTTTTTGTCCCCTCTCCTGCCATTCCGCCTTGGCGTTGTTTTGCGCCAATTCACGCAACAAATGATGTGGCAATAATTTGACGGTGCGTTGATCGGTTCAGCGAACTTCTTGCCACGGTCGGCCGACCCCGGACCTGACCGCCCGTTCGCTGCTTCCGGAGAGATGCCCATGCCCCGTTCGCACCCCATGATCGTCGCGACCCTTCTGCTCACCGGATCGTGCCGGAACCTGGTCGACCCATCCGCCCCGGGCCGCACGCCCCTCATCGAAGCCATGCTGCTTGCCGGCACCCCGACCACCGAGGTCCGGGTTCGCTGGCTCGACTCAGGCCAAGCCGAACCCACCGCTGCTCAAGCCAACGGCGTTGCCCTCACCCTACGCGACGAAGCCGGGCGGAGCGTGCTGTTGCGACCTGCCCCGGCACCCGGCGGATTCACGGCGAACCTGGCCGTCGTTCCCGGGCACACCTATCGGCTGTCGGGAACCGTCGGGAACGTCACGGTGGCGGCGTCGACAACCGTGCCGTTTCGATTCACCGTGACCGCACCCGCCGGCGATACCCTCCGCCTGTCGCCGGACGGGACCACCACGAACGGCCCCTTCGCTACGCTACCGTTCCAATGGGGGAGCGACGGGGCTACGGTCTTCGCGGTCGAATCCGCCTTCGTGATCCCGACGGCCACCTTTACCAGCGCCCGCGCCGGACAATTGCTGGTATTCGGCCGCCACCTCCGCCTCCTGGCGATGAACCGGGACCTCGCGGGCTACCTCTACCGGTCACCCGCCGAAACCAACTTCTCAGGGGCCTTCGGCGTGCTTGGCGCGGCCATCGAAATCCGGAAGGAGATCGTATGGCAATAGCGCCCGTGTTCGCCGTGATGACGGCCATTTCCGCCGCCCACCAGCCGCCGGTCCTCCGCGGGACCGTGTCGGCCGCCATCGGCCGTACGCCGATCAACGCGGCCCTAGTCCAGAGCCTGCGGAGTCGGACCGCCGCGTCCACAGACCGTTTTGGGCGGTTCTCGCTCGAACTTCTGACTCTTCCGGATACCGTTGTGGTCCGGGCCATCGGGTGGCGCCCCGATACCACCACGATCGACCGGATTCCGGCGCAACCGATTGTGGTCGGCCTCGAGCTGGCCCCCGCCGTCCTCTCCGACCTGATGGTCACCGCCGCCCGGACGACGCCGGAACTGGCCGAAGCCGGCCGCTGGCGGATGCCGATGGCTGCGGCCCGGGCAGTGCCGCCCGCCGTCGAGCCAGACGTCTACCGCGCTCTGGCCCTGATTCCGGCCGTGAACTTCTCGAGCCCCCTTTCGGCCCGGCCCCTTCTCCGCGGCTACGACGCCCAGGACGTCACAACCCGAATCGACGGCTTCGAAACGCTGAACCTCTACCATCTGGGCCGGATCTTCTCGTCGTTCCCGGCCGACGCGGCGGAGGAAATCACGGTGGCGGCTGCACCATATACGTCGGCGGCCGGCGGCTCTGTCGCAGGCCTGATCGATATCCAGGGCCGCACCGGCCCCGGAAACCGGACTGAGGGTGGCGCCAGCCTGAGCTACGGCGCACTCTCGGCGTTCGCCGGCGGCGGAAACGAGGGCGTCCGCTACTTCGCCGCCGCCCGCGTGTTCTACTGGAAGAGCCTCGAGCTGATCCCCAAGGTCGACATCCCCTACCGGTTCGAGGACGTCTATGCGGGGGCCCTGTTCGGACCGCCGGAACGTCCCAAGGGACGCCTGACGGTCTTCGCCACTGAGGACCGCGCCGGTCACGTCGCCGACGCCAGCTACCTCCATTGGAACAATCTGGTCGTCGGCGGACGGTGGCGGGTCCATGACGTGGGACGCACGTCAATCGACGTCGGACTGAGCGGCGCCGACTCGCGCCAGCGGGGCGAGAACGTTCCCGGTCTTCACCGGGCCGATCCAGCCGACCTGGGCAACCGCTTCGCCCGCCTGGGAGGGTTCGCGGAGCTGGTTCGACAGACCGCCGCTACGCGGGCAACGCTGGGCCTCTCCGGGGGAGCCCGCCGCATCGTCAACCGGATCGAGGATCACGGTCACGCGGCGAATCCGGGAACAGCAAACCCGGCCACGTCGGTCGAGAAGACCCGACCGGAGCTGGCCGCCTGGGGCTCCATGTCACGACGCTGGGGACCGGTCGCAGCGGAGGCCGCGCTGCGCGCTGACGCCACCAATCGGGCGACCAGTATCGAGCCGAGACTCCACGCCCGGTGGTTCGCCGCGGACGGGGTCGAACTCGCGGCCGGGATCGGACGAGCCGGCCGTCTCTACCACCTCCTGGCCGAGCCGCGTTCCGAGCCGGACTTCGATTTCCTCGATTTCTGGCTCGACAGCGGGGACAGCATTCCCGCCGCCCGGGTGGACCACGCCACCCTCGACCTGAACCTGGGTCGCGAGCCCCTGATCGCACGGATCTCCCTCTACCGATCGGTCGGCACCGGCCTCGGTGAATTGCGACCGGAGACCGATCAACACGCCGGGCCACTCCCGTTCTTCCGCTTCGGGCGCTCCCGTACCCGGGGGGCGGAAGCCCAGATCGCCTACCGCGGCGATCGCGAGCGCCCTTACTCTGTCTCGCTGATCTACGTGATCGCCCAGTCGGAACGGAACTGGGGCCAGGGTTGGGTCCCCTGGAGCCTGGATCGGCGGCATCAGGTCAGAGCGTTCGGCCAGGTCCGCACCGGAAAGCTCAACTGGTTCGCCGCCGCCGACGCGGCATCCGGCCTTCCACTCACGCCCAGACTTTACGACGGCACCCCACCCGCAGTTCCCGGAACGCCGAGCTCCACATCCGACCGGACCCCAAGCCCTATCTACGGCGTGGAGAACGCCCTTGGGGCCAGCGGAACCTTTCGCCTCGACGCCGGTCTGGCCTATGCGTTCGGACGGCCGGGCCGCCGGTTTACCCTCGGCGTATCCGTCATCAATCTCCTCGGTACCGCGGTCGCGCCCTTCGGCGATATGGCCGGGCCCGGAACCGGCCCTGTCGCGTCCTACGCAAAGGGCGGACAGGCACCCTATCGGCGGCTCTTCCGCTTGCCGCCAATTCCCACCCTAACGCTACGTGGTGAGTTCTGAAGGAAGACCCTGGCTGATCTCCAATTCGTGACGCATTCGACACCGTGTCTCGGGCGGTCAGGGCCATTCGGCCTCTACCGCCCAATCAGCGTCCCGTTCGAAATTGAGTCATTCACATAACGTTAGGATGGTCAACGAGATGACGGCTCGGCCGGACATCGAGTCGCTGGTCTCATTTCTGGAGTACGCTCCTGATCCCGCGATCGTCTCCGACGATCAGGACCGGATCGTCGTCGTCAATCATTCCGCCGAATCCCTGTTCGGCTACCGCCGTCTGGAGATGGTGGGCCGCCCGTTGCACGAGCTCGTTCCGAATCTGCCGGCCCAGGGGATCCAGACCCCGCATGTCGTCATGGGCGAAGACACGACGGTCGTCGCCCACCACCGCGACGGCCACGCGATGCGCCTGTCGGTATCGTTCCGGTCCGTGCCCCTCGAGCACCAGCTGCTGACCGCCGCATACTTCCGACCCAGCCTGCAGCCCGCCGAGCCGCCCACACCAGCCCCCAACGGGCTCGACCGGCTCCCCGTCGCCGCGTGCCGCTTCGATACCACGGCCCGGCTCATCTACGCCAACGTCGCTGCCCACGGTGTCCTGGGTGCGAGTCCGCAGCGTCTGCTCGCCAGACTCCCGTCTGAATTTGGTCTCGCCGCTCAGGCAGGCCAGAGTTGGCTTGAGGCGGTGCAGGACGCCATCACAACCGCGACCCCGCGTCGGTTCGGGCTCTGCCTGGAGCTCGGCGGCGGAACCCGCTGGTTTGCCGGGACGGCGGTGCCGGAGATGGCCACCGATGGCGCCGTGCGCTCAGTCCTGGTCGTTACCCAGGACGTCACCGCTCTCCACCGGACTCGAGCCGAGTTCGAAACGGCGGAGCTCCGATTCCAGCGGCTTACCGAAGGCAGCCACGATCTCATCTCGCAGCACGCGCCGGACGGGACGTTCATCTTCGCCTCCCGGGCGGCGACCAACCTGCTCCAGCGAACGCCCGAAAGTCTGATCGGCCTGTCGCTGTCCGAGTTCGTCCACGAAGAGGATCGGCCCAAGGTCGCCGCCGCCGTTGCCGCCGCCGCGGAGGACCAGGCCGAGCCGTTGCTGACATTCCGGCTCCGCCGTCAGGATGGCTCGCTGATCTGGTGTGAGTTGACCGCGCAGGGCACTCACGCGGGGACCTCGGCCGCCGTCACCTGCATCACCAGGGACATCACCGAGCGGATCAGAACCGAAGAGATTCTGCGGGCAGCGTCCAGAATGGAAGCCACCGCGACTCTCGCGGCCGGCGTGGCCCACGACTTCAACAACCTGATGACCTCAATTCTCGGCAACGCCGAGCTGCTGTTGACGGACCCTGAATTCCCGGATGCAACCTCCCGGCTCAATTCAATCGCCGATTCGGCAAAACGCGGCGGTGCCCTGGCCCAGCAGCTCCTCGCCTACGCCCGGGGCGGGAAGTACCAGAGTCAGTCCATCTCGGTCAACGAGGTAGCCCGCCAGGCGCTTCACCTCCAGCGGCATGCCATGCCACCCCGGATTCAGCTCGAGGCCGATCTGGACGTGGATCAACCCGCCATCGCAGCCGACCCGGTTCAAATCGGCCAGATCATTACCAACCTCTGCATCAACGCGACCGAAGCCATTCCAGGGGTGGGGCGCCTGACCGTCCGGACCCGCCGGCTCACGCTGACGGCCGCCGAAGTCGCCAACAAACCAGGCCTGGCCGCCGGCCCGACGGTGCTGATCCAGGTCGCCGATTCGGGGACTGGCATCGACCCCACGGTACTCCCTCGGGTTTTCGAGCCGTTCTTCAGCACCAAGTTCCAGGGCCGGGGCCTCGGCCTTGCCGCCGCCTACGGGATCGTCAAGAACCACCGAGGCTACATCGGCGTCGAATCGGTCATGGGTCGCGGCACCACCTTCTCGATCTACTTTCCCGCCATCGAATCGGTGCCGGAGCGTCCAACCGCCGCGCCGGAGGCCTTTCCGACCGGCCACGAAACCCTGCTGCTGGTCGACGACGACGAAGCCGTCATCGAGGTCACCAAGGCGATTCTCGAGCGGCTCCACTATCGCGTCCTCGTGGCCCGTCACGGCATCGAGGCCGTCGAGATTGCCCGGACCCACACCGGGACCATCGACCTGGCCATTCTCGATCTGGGCATGCCTCTGGCTGGCGGCGCGGAGTCGTTCCCGTTCCTCAAGGCGGCGCGTCCGGAGATGCGAGTGATGATTTCGAGCGGCTATGAGATGAACGATGTGGTGCAGGGCCTGCTGTCGGCCGGCGCCGACGCGTTTCTCCAGAAGCCGTACCGGGTCAGCTCGCTGGCCAGGGGCATCCGCCAGGTCCTCGAGCGGAGGGTGAGCCGCACCCGCCTCGCCGACTAAGGCTCCCGCAGGATCGTTCGCATCCGGACAGCCATCTGCTCGATCTCCTTGAGTGCGGTCCTGACCTCGGGCGGGAGATTCTCCCCATCCATCAGCAGGAGCTGCGCCTCGGCCAGAAGCGCCGCGAGCGGGTTGGCCAGATCATGCCGCATCCGGGCAAGGCGGTCGGGAGCATCCATGGATGCCTCACTGGCCAAAGGGAATGGGAACGAATGTGATCGCAAACACCAGCAGACAAGCGATACCAACCCAGGCCCGTTGCCCCGAGAC
The DNA here is from genome assembly GCA_031394255.1 of Gemmatimonadota bacterium. Classification (GTDB taxonomy): domain Bacteria; phylum Gemmatimonadota; class Gemmatimonadetes; order Gemmatimonadales; family GWC2-71-9; genus SHZU01. Next base: position 4,298 of record JANMXA010000048.1, on the reverse strand, counting down.
CGGGCGATCCGGGATCACGACTGGTGGGTGGCTCAGCCGGCCACCACCGATCAGGAACGCCATGCCGACCCAGATGTACCAGTTGAACGAGAACTGGGCGAGGTACAGCAAGGCAATGACGGTCAGCCCGGCAAGCAGCCCCTGGCGGCGGCCGAGGAATCCATAGGCCACGTGGCCGCCGTCGAGTTGGCTCAGCGGCAGCAGGTTCAATCCGGTCAGAAAGCAGCCAACCCACCCGGCAAAGGCGGGCAGGCTGAGGTGCACTGCGGAGGAACCGGGAATCAGCCACTCACGGAGGTAGTGGGTCAGAAGCGAGTCACCCACGCTCAGGATTTGTCCGGAGAACATGACGTAGCTCTTGGTCAGGCCGGGCTCCCACGGCACCCGTTCGGACGTGAGGTAGCCCCAGATCAGGACCACCACGGCCACCACGAAACCGGCGAGGGGGCCTGCCGCGCCGACGTCGGCGAGTTGCTGGCGATCGATGACCGGGCTCCGGGCCCGGATGAAGGCCCCGAAACTTCCGATCGGCGAAACCGTCGGGGGAACCGGGATGAAGTACGGAGGCGTCACATCAATGGCATACCGGCGTCCAACGACGTAGTGCCCCAGTTCATGCACCAGCAGGATCCCGAGGGACGGGACGGCGAACGCCCAGCCGACCAGAATGGTCCGCCAGTCGCCGCGGATCAGGCCGGAGAAGAACTCGTACAGCTCCTTGCCAAAACCGATCAGAAAGCCGGGATAGTCAATTGGGTAGTAGACGCCCGCCAAGGCTGCCCCGGCGGCCAGCGAGCACAGCAAAGTCAGCCCGAACAGGATGAGATGACGCCACCAGCCGATCGGCGCATCCCGCTCCAGCGCCCGGACCAGCACCAACCGCCCCGCCCGTCGGTTGGCCCAGTAGTGGGCACCTTGCCAGCCTCCCAGAAAGGCGGCCAGGTCCTTGGACGCCTTGCGGTGGTCCGGAAGAACCAGGGCGTCGACCACCTCGCGGCTGCCGAATCGGATCGTCCGCCAGGCGGAGAAGAACTGGGGAAATTGGTCCAAACCCTTGACGCTCCCGGGGGCTGCCCGCTAATATGTCGTATCCATCCGTATCGTCATCCCCGAACTGCAACCTGGCACCACATCCGCTCCTTGGCTTGGAGCCTTTCGACAACCACTGTTTTGATAGCTAATTCGCACTCCCACATCAGGACCCGTACACCCAACCGGTGACGGAAACGAGGTTCCCTCCGTGGATATATCCGAACTGAAGCAGAAATCAGTCGCTGACCTGCACCAGCTCGCTCAAGAGTTGAACATCACCAACTACTCGGGCCTTCGCAAGCAGGATTTGATCTTCCGGATCGAGCAGTCGCTGCTCGACAAGGACACGGTCATCCGCGGCGAAGGAGTGCTGGAGATCCTGCCCGAAGGCTACGGTTTCCTCCGCAGCCAGGACTGGAACTACCTCTACGGCCCGGACGACATCTACGTCTCGCCCAGCCAGATCAAGCGCTTCGACCTTCGGACCGGCGACACCATCCTCGGTCAGGTCCGCCCGCCGAAGGAAGGCGAACGATACTTGGCGCTGCTCAAGGTGGAGCAGGTCAACTACGAGGAGCCGGAGAAGACCAAGCACCGGATCGCCTTCGACAACCTGAAGCCGCGCTATCCCGACAAGCGGATCCGGCTCGAAGGCAAAAAGGGCGACCTCTCGATGCGCGTCGTCGACCTCCTCGCCCCGATCGGCAAGGGCCAGCGCGGACTGATCGTCGCCCAGCCGAAGGCCGGCAAGACGATCCTGATGCAGAAGCTTGCCAACGCGATCACCGAGAACCATCCGGAGATCGTGCTGATCGTCCTGCTGATCGACGAACGGCCGGAAGAAGTCACCGACATGCAGGAGAACGTGAAGGCCGAAGTCATCGCCTCTACGTTCGACGAACCAGCCGACCGGCACGTCCAGGTCGCCGACATGGTGATTGAAAAGTCGAAACGACTGGTGGAGCATGGCCGCGACGTGGTCATTCTGCTCGATTCGATCACCCGCCTCGCCCGGGCCCACAACGTGGTCGTTCCCCATTCGGGCAAGATTCTCTCCGGTGGTGTCGACGCCAACGCGCTCCAGAAGCCGAAGCGGTTCTTCGGTGCCGCCCGCAACATCGACGGCGGGGGCTCCCTCACGATCATTGCAACCGCCCTGATCGATACCGGCTCGCGAATGGACGAAGTGATCTTCGAAGAGTTCAAGGGCACCGGCAACAGCGAAATGGTCCTCGACCGGCGCCTCGCCGACCGGCGAATCTGGCCGGCCCTCGACGTTCAGAAGACCAGCACCCGGAAAGAAGAGCTCCTCATGGACAAGGACGAGCTCAACCGGGTCTACCTGCTCCGGAACTTCCTCGCCGACATGCCCCCGGTGGAGGCGATGGAATTCCTCCTGGAACGGATGAAACGGACCAAAACGAACAAGGAATTCTTCGCCACGATGGTCCAGTGACCACTCCCGAGCGGGAGGCGGATCCGTCCGCCTCCCGTTTGCCTCGGCCCGGCCGGATCATCGCCGTCGACTGGGGTGAGCGCCGGATCGGTCTCGCGGTCTCCGACGAAACCCAGCTGATCGCCAGCCCGCTCGACACGCTGGTCCGCCGCGCCGGCAAACGCTTTCCCATGCCTGCCTTCCTCGCCCATGTGGCCGAGTTGGCTCCACGGGGGATTCTGGTCGGTCTGCCCCTTGCCCCCTCGGGCGAGGACGGCCCGTCCGCCGTGGCCGCCCGCGCCATGGCTTCTGACATCGGTGGCCGGACGTACCTCCCGGTGCTTCTCTGGGACGAACGGATGTCCACCGCGCGAGCGTTGGCGTCGATTCGGGAGCAGGGCGGCTCGACCCGGGGCCAGGAGGAGCGGGTCGACGCGCTCGCGGCGGCCGTGATCCTCCAGCATTACCTCGACGCCGTTCGCGGCCAGGACCATGGCTGAGCCAACGCCCCGCCGCCCCTGGGTGCGGGGCGTCCTGGCCCTCGTCGCCGTCCTCGCCGGCTGCGGTTCTCCCCCGCCCACCGGCCCGGCCGAGGGAGTCTTCCTCCCCGTCGGAAGCACCTTGGCCCCGATCACCGACAGCCTCGTGGCGCACGGCATCATCCGGAACCCGAAGTGGTTTGTCTTCATCGCCCGGGTCGGACGCTTCGACCGCAGACTCAAGGCCGGATACTACGAGTTCACGCGGGGCCAGCCGGTACTCGAGGTCCTCCGCGCCCTCGCGGCCGGGAGCGAAAAGACCACCCGGATCACGATCCCCGAGGGCTACACGATTCTCGACATCGCGGCCGTGGCCCAGGAACGCCTCGGCGTCCCGGCGGATTCCTTCGTCGCTGCCGCACGCGACTCCACTCTGGTCAGGGAATTCGGTGCCGACGGGGAAACCCTCGAAGGCTTCCTTCTCCCCGAGACCTATTTCGTCTCCCGGCTGATGACGGCCCGGGGCCTGGTCCGGGAGATGGCGGGCCTGTTCCGCCGCCAGTGGCAGCCCGACTGGGACGCGAGAGCCCAGGCGATGGGCCTGACCCGGCGAAGCCTCGTAACCCTGGCGTCGATCGTTGAAGGGGAGGCCAAGGTCGACACCGACCGGCCCATCATCGCCGCAGTCTACCTCAATCGGGTTAGGCTCCGGATGCCACTCCAGGCGGATCCGACGGTACAGTTCGCCCTGCAGATGCAGACCGGCAGCCGGAGGCCCAGGCTGTTCGAACGCGACTACCATTTTCCGTCGCCGTACAACACCTACCTCCATCCCGGGTTGCCCCCGAGCCCTGTCGGAGCGCCGAGCTTGAAGAGCATCGAGGCGGTTCTGGCCCCGGCGGCCGTCCCCTATCTCTACTTCGTCGCCGGGCCGGACGGCCGCCACGTCTTCTCGCGGACCTATGGAGAGCATCTCAGAACCGTGGCCCGGATCCAGGCAGCCGCCCGCAACGCCCGCAGAAAGTCGCCATGACGCTGGACCCAATCCGGATCGTCGAGGTCGGTCCTCGAGACGGGCTCCAGAACGAGAAGGGAGTCATCCCGACCGACGTCAAGGTCGCTTTCGTCGACGCCCTGTCCGAATGCGGCTTCGATGAAATCGAGGTGAGTTCTTTCGTCTCCCCGAAATGGGTGCCCCAGCTCGCCGACGCCGATGAGGTCTTTCGCCGGATCGCAAGGAAACCGGGGGTGTCGTACATGGCCCTCGTCCCGAACGAAGCCGGACTCGCCCGGGCCGCGGAGGCCAAGCCGGATCGCATTGCCGTGTTCACCGCCGCGAGCGAAACCTTCAA
>JANMXA010000047.1:0-4380 GCA_031394255.1 Gemmatimonadota bacterium | reverse complement strand
TCACCAAGGACGATGGCAAGAGTCGTTTTGAGGAACGTGTTAGCCACCACACCCACGACCAGCGCCGCGGCCGCCGTCTCCATCATCGCCCTATGACGGGCCAGCCGGGCCATGCTGAGAGTCAAGGCATCCATGTCGGTGAGACCGGCGAGCCCGGCGCCGACCAGCACGCCCGGCTCGCCGAACCACGCCCTGGCATACTCGATCAGGAGCAGCACCGCCTGAAAAGCGAGCGCCATCTGGATCGCCACGCCAAGCTGCAGCGGGTTGCCGCTTTCGGCCGGCTGGTCGCGCCCCGACTCCTGTGGACGGGTCGCGGCGAACAGCGTAAGCACCGTTGCTGTCACGAGCATCGCGCCAAGCCAAAGGCCGGCGCGTGGCGCGAAGGCCGGAGTGAGGGCGACCGTGACTGCCAGAATCCGCAGCAGCAGCACCGCACTTGCGCCGACGGTCCCGGCGGCCAGCGCCGTGGCATAGTGAGGCTCCGTACGACTGCGCCGCGCGTAGACCAACGTCACCGCCGTCGATGACACGAGACCACCCAGCATTCCGGCGATCAGGAACCCGCGGGCGTCGCCCCACGCCCGTCGCACGACGTAGCCGATGAAGTTGAGCCCCGAGAAGAGGAGAACAACACTCCAGAGCAATCTCGGCCGTATGGCATCAAACGGTCCGAACGGCCCCTCGGGCAGGGCCGGCAGCACCACCAGCGCCAGCACGGCAAAGTGGAAGGCCGCCCGGATCTCCCGGTCCTCGACGGAGGTCAGGAAACGGCGAATCGTCGCCTTCTCTGATAGGAAGAACAGGACGACAGCCGCCGCCCCCCCCGCAAGAGCGAGATACCCCCGCCCTGCCAGGACGCCGATGGCCACCACCGCGAGGGCCGCCACCTCGGTTGTGCCATCGAGGTCGGTCGGAGTCCGCCTGGTGGCCGCCAGGTACGCGGCGACGATCAGCAGCCCTGCCCCGCCGAGCAACGCCACCGCCACCAGCGTGGCCCCGCTGTCGCTCAGCCAGCCCCCGATCCCACCAGTCGCCCCGAGGAGCAGGAAAGTCCGGACTCCCGCGAACCGGGCCGCCGGACCCGATGCGTGACCGGACCACTCCCGTTCAACCCCGACGGCGAGTCCGGCAAGCCCGGCGATGCCGAGTCGGATAGCGATGGTGAATTCGTCCATGATTGCCTTCGGTGAATATATTGCAAACACGCCGACCCTGCCGAGCACCGGATCGTCCGACCTCGAAAGCGGAACATGACTGACGCGCCATCGGAATTGGTTCGTGCCATTACCCGTCGACAAGCGGTCGCCATGGTCATCGGATCGATGATCGGTACGGGTGTCTTCATCGTCACTGCCGACATTGTGCGCCAGGTCCGTTACCCCGGGGTCGCCCTGCTCACCTGGGTGATCGCCGGGCTGGTACTGGTGGCCGGCGGGACGACGTACGCGGAACTCGGCGGCATGTTCCCGCGAGCCGGCGGGCTGTACGTCTATCTCCGCGAAGGCATTTCGCCACTCGTCGGCTACCTGTATGGATGGACCCTGTTCACGGTGATCTGGACTGGTGGCACCGCGGCGGCCGCGACCGGGTTCGCCCGATACGCCGGCGTTCTCTTCCCATCGCTCACTCCCGATTTGTGGGCCGGCTTCACCATTGCCTTGCCGAGCGGACCAATTGAGGTCGGGATCGGCCCTCAGCGATTGGTGGCCGTCGGCTCGATCGTCCTGATCACCTGGGTGAACATCCGCGGCGTCCGCGGCGCGGCGGTCCTGCAAACCGCGTTCACCCTGGTCAAGGTCGCAGCCGTCGTCGCGCTGATCGCCCTCGGATTCTCGATCGGCCGCAACCCGGTCACAGTGGCAGCCAACTTCGGCCCCAATTTCTGGCCCGAACACATCGACAGCGCCCTCGTCGCCGCCTTCGCGGCAGCCATGGTCGGACCCTTTTTCTCCATGGATGGCTGGTACGCGCTCTGCTTCGCCGCGTCGGAGCTCGAGGACGGCCGCCGAGATCTCCCGCGAGCGCTGGTAAGGGGGACCGTCATTGGCGCCACGCTCTTTCTGCTGCTCAACATCGCCTACTTCGCCGTGCTGTCAGCGCCGGCAATCGGCGCAGCCGCCCAGGATCGGGTCGCTTCCGCGGTCATGGAATCGATCATGGGACCAATCGGAGGCCAGCTGATGGCCGGCGCCATCATGATCGCATCGTTCGGGCTGAACATCGGCATCGTTCTTGGCGGAGGCCGGCTGTTCTATGCCATGGCGAAGGACGGCCTCTTCTTCGAACCGTTCGGCCGCCTCCATCCCCGACACCGGACGCCGGCCGTGGCGCTGACGTTGCAAGCGGCCTGGGTGTCAGCGCTCTGCCTGTCGGGCACCTTCGCACAGCTCGTGGACTTCACCACGGTGGCCTCATTGCTGTTCTTCGTGCTGGTGCCCGTGGCGTTGTTCTCGCTTCGTCGCAGCCGCCCCGCCGCCGACCGCCCCTACCGCACCGCCGGCTATCCCGTCGTCCCAGCGCTCTACATGGTCGCCTCAGCCTGGGTCTGCATACAGCTGACCATCCAGCGGCCTCAGTACACGTGGCCCGGACTCATGCTGCTGGCACTCGGCGTCCCCGTCTACTCCATGTTCAAACGGCGGAGGTCCGCGTGACCGGCGCCGGCGCGGCGCTGGTCGCCCTGCTGATCGCAATCGTTCTTTCGATCACCAGCCGACTGAACATCGGAGTCCTCGCGATCGCGTTGGCCTGGATCGTCGGCGTGTACTTTGCCGGGCTGAAGCCGGACATCGTGATGCAGGGATTCCCGTCGAGCCTCTTCATCACCCTCGCCGGTGTGTCCCTGCTCTTTGGGCTCGCCGAGAGCAATGGGACCCTCGACCGGCTGACCGGGCGGGCGCTCGCGGCGGCCCGCGGTCAAACCCGTTGGCTCCCTCTTTTCTTCTTCGGGCTTGCCGGAGCTGTTTCCAGTGTTGGCCCGGGAGCGATCTCGGCTGTGGCCCTTCTGGCTCCAGTGGCCATGCCGGTCGCGATCCGCGCCGGCATCTCACCGTTCCTGATGGCGCTGATGGTGGCCAACGGCGCCAACGCCGGGAACCTGTCGCCCATCAGTTCGGTCGGGGTGATCGCCAACGCCAAGATGGCCGAAGCGGGTCTCGTGGGTCATGGTGGATTGGTATGGTTCGCCAACCTCGCCGCCCATCTGCTGGTCGGAATGATCGCCTATGTCGGACTCGGTGGCCACCGCCTCCCCCACACCCAGACCGGCGCCGAAGCCACCGGTACCCCGCACCAACTCGACCGGCGACACGTCATCACAGTGGCAGTTATTGTCGCCTGGGTCGTTGCCATCGTGGCGTTCAAGCTGCCATTGGGTCTGGCGGCCTTTGCCGCGGCCGGCCTGATCCTCGCCCTCGGCGCCGGCGAGGAAGGACCGGCCATCAAGGCGATGCCGTGGGCGGTGATCTTGATGGTGGCCGGCATGTCGGTGCTGATCGCTATTCTTGAGAAGACGGGCGGGATGGACCTGTTCACCGGCCTGCTCGCTCGGCTCGCCACACCATGGTCGCTGAACGGAATGATTGCGTTCGTGACGGGAGCCATTTCGAGCTACAGCAGCACCTCCGGCGTCGTACTCCCGGCGTTCCTCCCCACGGCCGCCAGCCTGGTCGCCAAAGTCGGCGGCGGGAGCCCCCTCGCCGTCGCCCTCAGCATCAACGTTGGGTCTGCGTTGGTGGATGTATCCCCCCTGTCCACCCTGGGTGCCCTCTGTGTCGCCGCGGTGGCAGAGCCGGCCCTGGCAGCCCGGCTCTTTCGTCAGCTGATGGTGTGGGGCCTGTCGATGACGGTGGTCGGGGCGGTGTTGTGTCAACTCTTCGCCGGCCTTCTGGCCGGCCTCGCGACCTGATACCAGGTCAGGGATTCGTATCCGGGTCGGGCGGAATCGCGATGGAGTCGGGCCGGGGCGTGGGCGGACCAACCCGTTTGAGTGTGATCGCCTCGGTGAGATCGCCGCCGGACAACGTCATCCGGTCAGACTTCACCTTCAGTTGGTAGGTCTCCCATTCCCCGCCGAGAGCGATCATTATCCGGTCGCCCTTGAGCCTCCAGCGCACCGTCTCTTTTCCCCAAGTCGCGCTCGAATCGGATCGGATCACCACCACGTTCGGGCCATTGGCCTTCACTTTGCCCTTCTCGAGCTGCCAGGTTCCGCTGACGGCCTGTCCCCCGTTGGCGCCCGAGGTCTGGGCCGCCAGCGTTGTGACACCGACCATCATTGCCAATGCTGAACCGAGGACCGCGTGCCGCATCCCATATCCTCCCACGAAAAGGGCTGTCAGAAGATAGCCGACCGGAAAACGAAACGGGGCCGGCATC
>JANMXA010000046.1:0-72359 GCA_031394255.1 Gemmatimonadota bacterium | reverse complement strand
CCCCCCGGGCCGCCTACCAATACTACCACTACCCAAACTCCCCCCGGGGACCCGGTGGGGGCCCGCGGTCGGGTGGGGGGGGGCGTGCCCCCCCCCCCCCAACCCCCGTCGTCAGGGATGGTTCCGCTTCGTGATGGTGACCTCGGGATACTTCGCCGCCAGCCCCTCAAACAATTCCGGCGAACGCCCCATCAGGTACTTCTCGAAGAATCCCACCACGTAGTCCGTCATGATCGACTCGCGCCGGGCCGGATCGAGCCGCCCGGTGACCCCGAGCCAGCCGAAGAGGGGCCCCTGGAGCGACATGTCCGTCAGCCCGATATGGTTCGTGGCCGGGACCTTGATCAGGTAGGCCGGCGCCCGCACCAGATCGAGCACCGGAACATGAAACGAATAGGCCTGTTCGCTCCCGATGATCAGCAACGGCATCCGCAGCGAATCATCGACCAGTCCGCCGAACTGGCCCCCATCGATGTTGATCGCCGCCCGGCATCGATGATCGAGGCGGCAGAACTCCCCGGCTGTGGCCCCGCCGTACGACATCCCGAACACCCCCAGGTGCTGGAGGTCGAGCCTCCCCTGAAAGGGCGACGGCTGCGACCCCGCGTGCATGTTCCCCAGCACGTCGAGCAGTGCCTTGGTGTCGAGCGCCCACTGCATCACGCTCTGGCTCCGGAGCGGCTCCGGCGTGCCGGCCAGGTATGAGCGGAAGTTCGCCTTCCGCGCCACGGGGTCGGCCACGGTGAGCGCGGCGGCCAGGCTGTCCATGCTCTTGGCCGCGCCGCCGCCGGCCTTGCGAGCCGCCGCCATCTGCCGCTGCATCAGGTTCGAGATCGACGTGTCGAGCGGAATCCCCCGTCCCTCCGGAAACGGCGCCCATGCCGCCTCTCCCGAATGGGCAATGCTCGCCACCACGTAGCCTCGGCTCGCGAGTTCTTCCATCTGAGGCGTGTTCTGCGCCGCGTAGCCCGTGTAGCCATGCGAAAAGATCACCACCGGCCAGCGGCCCTCCGCCACGGGGACTCCCAGCATGGCGTGGGTCCGGGCCAGACGGACCTGGCGGGCCAGCAGCGGCGGGATCAGACCTAACGCGGTCATCTCCTCGGGTTCCGCATACGGCGCCAATTTTCCCTGGGCCCCGGCCGCGGCGGGGTACCAGATCTTGACCGGAAACTCCCGCATTGCTCCCGGCTTGGTCGAGAATCGTTCGTGCCGGGTCGAGTCCCGCACGACCAGCCAGGCGGTGCCGATCGGATGGGGCCCGCTCGGGACCGGAAGTCGGATCACCGGCCAGAGCGCCGGAAATGCTACCCCGGCCGCCAGTACCAGCAACGCCACGAATCCCCGCCCCGCCCCGCGGACGAACCCTGCCGGCGCCGCCGGCGCCGCGGCGCCGCGAAGCGCCGCCGCAAACGCCACGACCACCACGACATACGCCGGCCACATCGCGGCCCGCTGCCCTTCGAGCACCACGCTCGCCGCCACCAGCAGGAGGCCGACCACGCCGAGCGCGAACCCGGCCCGCCGGCCGCGCGCCCACTGCCACCCGATGACCGCTACGACAACGGCAATCAGCCATTCGAACGGTCGCATTCGCTGCTAGCCCCAGATCTGCGAGAGCACTCGCTTGAAGTTCCCGCCCAGCACTCCGACGATCTGATCGTCGGAATATTTCCGGCGGATCAGGCCCTCCGTGAGGTCGTACATTCGCTTCGGATGGTCGATCCCCTCGATATCGATCTTCTCCCGGAACCCGTAACTCCCCTTATACCCGGCCCGCAGCGCCTTGTTGGCCTCGGGAGCCATGTCGTCGTACCCATCGAGGTCGATGTCACTCCCCACCCCGACATGCTCGATCCCGATCATTTTCGCCACGTAGTCGAAATGATTGAGCGCATCCTCGATCGTGGTGGGCTCGCTCCCCTTCACGAACATCCGGACCCCGGTGATCCCCATCACGCTGCCCGCCTTCCCCACTGCCCGGATCACCTCGTCCGGCTTGCAGCGCGGGTGGCCCGGGTTGAGCGCCCGGACATTCGAGTGAGTGACCAGCACCGGCTTCTTCGAGACCTCGAATGCGTCGAGCGACGTCTTGTCCCCGCAGTGCGACACGTCGACCGCCATCCCGATCGCGTTCATCTTCTCCACGACCGCCACGCCGAAATCGCTGATCCCCTCGTCCCGCCGCTCGGTCGAGCCGTTGCCGATCATGTTGCGGGAGTTGTAGGTCAGCTGGGAAACTCGCTGGCCCAGGGCATGGAAGTGATCGACATCCTTGAGGGTCCGGAAGTGCTCGGAATTCTGCACCCCGATCATAATCCCGATCTTCCCGGAATTCTTGACCCGGTCGAAGTCCCCTGGCGAATCAATCCGCATGAAATACTGATCGGTCCCGGCCAGGAAGCTGTCCCACCCAGCCACGAAGTCGTAGGTACTCTGCCAGGCGTCCGGGCCGCCCGTACCCACGGCGATGTGAAAGATGTTGATCCCGCTCGCCCGGTACTTCTCGAAATCGGCCGCGGTAAACGTCTCGGGGCTGGCCGACCACTTGGCCATCAGCGGGAAGTTCAGCGTGATCGGGCTCAGCATGTCGATCACCAGCGACCGCTTCACCAGGTCGATGGCCCGCGCCGAGTACTCGGCGGCGCTCCACGGGAAAACCGGGAACCGGCCCCGGAGAACGGCGGGCGCGCCGACGAGGGCGGCGGAGGCGGCAAGAAAATCGCGACGTGACGTCATGTCCTGCTCCATGAATCGTGAGGGGTGTCGGCCTGTCGTTCCCTACTTCTTGATATCGCCACCGGGTTGGGTGGTCGCTCCCGGCGGCGGCAGGGTCACATGATGCGGATACACCAACTGCCCGCCCTGAACCTGCACCCGACCATCCCGAATCACGACATCCACCTTCGCGATGTCATCAAGCCGCTCGTCCGGGTTACCGTTCAGGATCAGGACATCCGCCAACTTGCCCACCTCGAGCGTCCCGAGCTTGTCCCCCATATCGAGCAGCTCGGCGTTGACCCGCGTCGCAATCCCCAGTACCTCAGGCACGGTGTAGCCCAGCTTGACGAAATTCCGCATCTCCTCGTGGTAGGGCCACGGCAGGTACTGGAACCAGTCCACCACCAGGTCGGTCCCGATGCCGAGTTTGACGCCGGCATCCTTCATCTTCTTCACCAGCGCCATGTTGGCGGAGTCGGAGAAGGTGAACCGTCGGCTGGTCGAGCCGAAGTACCCGCCGCTCAACCGGAAGATGATCTGATACGGGATCAGCGTCGGATCCGACTCGGTCTTCTTCTCGGCCATCATCCGGATCGTCTCGTCGGTCCGCGGGAGCGGATGCTCGATCATGTCGATCCCGGCCCGCACGGCCCGCTCGATGTAGAACGTCTCGGCGTCCGCGGTAATCTTGAGGCCCAGGTCGTGGGCCTCGGCCACCGCGGCCTGAATCTCCGCGTCGGTGAAATGGCTCGTCACCTTGATGAAGTCGGCGCCCTTGGCCACGCTCTCCCGGACCGCATTCCGCCAGTCGTCGGGCCCTGACGCCTCGCGGACCCCGGCCAGGTACTGGCCGCCTGCAATGTCCGGCTCATCTCCGTGGCCGCCTTTCCCGGTGATCACCGGCCCCGCGGCGAAGATCCGGGGGCCCACCAGCCGGCCCTCCGTAATCCATTCCTTGAGCAGGAACGGCGTCTCGCCATCCGAGCCGGTATCCCGAAGCGACGTGATCCCGCTCTCGATGTAATACCGCAACCGCTCGGCCCCGCGGAGCGCGCCGTCGGCGCGGCTCCGGGCCCGGGCGTCGGAGTTGCCGCCCTGCCGGTAGTCGATGTGGGTATGGAGGTCGATGAGGCCCGGCATCACGGTCTTGCCCGCGACATCGATGACCCGGGCATCCTTGGGCCAGTCGGTGCTCGAGATCGGCAGGATCGCGGTAATCTTGTTCCGGGTGATGACCACGGTGGCGGCCCGGGCCGCGGCGCCCGTTCCGTCCCAGAGCCGCCCGCCCTTGAGGACGATCGTGCCGGTCGGGGCAAAATACCCGGCCGGAACTGGAATCCTCCGGGGGTCGTCGGTCACGTTGGTCGTCGGGGCAACCCAGCGCCGCCGCTCGGTCCGGGGAACCTGACCGGCAAGCGAAGGGACCAACGACACGGCCAGAGTCGAGGCAAGAATGAAGGAACGCATGGTCTCGGGTTGGTTACAGGTACCGTAAACTAGTCGAAGGCTGGCGGGTACGTGAGAAGGGGACGGGAGCGAGCGCGGCCCCCGTCCCCTCCTGCGGCCCCCCCGGGGGCCGTCACCGCGATGGTTCGCCCTAGTTCGGGGCGTGAACCCCCGTGCCGCCATAATTCCGGTTCGAACCGATCCCGGGCCCCGAGAGATCGAGGCCGGTGTTGTCGATCTTGGCGATGAATTGCCGGATCGAACCCGGAAACGGACTGGTCTTGGCGTGGCCGCCGAACGGGTCGCTGTACCACACCGTGGGACCGTCCGCGTTCTCGACGTTGAGGGAGTTCATGTCGAACACCCGGCGAACCCCGTTGAACGGCGAGCGGGGGTCGTCATAGACGATCCCGGTCAGACTCCCGTTCTGGGTCGCCGCGCCGCACGCACCACCCCGGGCCTGGTCGCCATTCGCCTCGACGAAGTAGCACATCTCGATCGGCCGGCCGGTGATATCCGCCTTGGCAGGATCAAAGAACCGGCTCGGCTGGAACACCTGGAAGTACGGATTCATGCTGGCCAGGACCTTGCCCTCGGGCGTGCGGACCGCGAGCGATTGCTGCCAGCTCTCATGCAGCGCCGCCCGGTCGTCGGAGACCGAGCCGGATGGAACCAGCATGTGGCGCTGGACGCAGGTCATATCCGGAATCACCCGCTGGCCGCCGCCACGGGGCGAGTTCGCCGGCGTGGCCGTACCGACCTGGACATGCGCTCCGTCACAGGTCCGGGTGAACTCACCCGGCGTGCCGATCGCCGCCATGATCGTCATGTGCACCTCGGTACCATCGGTGCACGAGGCGTGGTAGACCACTTCGTGGAGATTGTTGGTAAACGCGTCCTTGGAGTGGGTTCCCTGGTGCAGCTTGTACATGATGTCGCATTTGACCGACAGAACGCCGCCGGCGGATGCCACCCGCATCGGCACGTCATTCTCCCACTCATACTTGTGCCCGAAGTGATCCTCGTGCCGGCGACCGCTGGGATCCCAGGTATCCAGCTGCTCGTTGGCGTAGCCCAGCGGCAGATCCCCGACCTTGGCATACAGGTTCGAGCCGTGCGGATCGCGCCCGTGCTCGTGACCGAAGGTGCAGCCCGTCTCGGGATCGACCGGGGGATGCCAGGTCGGATAGAGTTTCCCGTCAGGGCCGACGGTCGAGTACTTCTGGTGAACGGCGATCGGACAGGTGTCCTTCGGCCCGGGCTTCCAGGCCAGGTACGCTACACTGGCCTGTGCCCCGGTCGGGTCGAGCCCAGCCACGGAGGAGTCGCCGCAGGCCGCCAGCACCACGAGCGCTGCAGCCGGTGTTCCCAGGTACAGCATGTTCCGGATCATGGTGTCTCCCACGCTCAGTGCCAGGTCACCCCGAGGCCGAGCTGGATCAACAGGAGGTTGGCTCGGTTCGGGAGTCGGTTGCGATCGAAGTGAGTGCCGTCGTTCCGTTCGGTGTACAGCACACCGGCCGCGGTGCCGACCAGGTTGAGATAGGGAACGAATGACATCCGGGGGTTCACCCGAATTTCATAGCCGCCGCCGACCTGCCCGGTGAACCCGCCGGTCGACACGCCCGTGGAGACGTCGGCGTTGTTCTTGTCGGTTGCCCGCTGGCGATAGCTCGAGAGCCCGAACCCACCCTTGAGGTAGTACCCGTGCAGCGGATTGGGATACCAGTAGCCGTTTCCCGTCAGTGAGAAGAGGCGCTGGTTGCCGGTTTCGTCACCGCGCACCCAGCCATTGAGCTCGGCCCCGACCAGGAGTCGGCCGTTGACCGTCGTGCCCGCACGGAAATAGCCCGATGTACCCTTTGATCCCTGCGCCCCATCGCAAATACGACAGTGAAGCGTAGCGGCGCCGGCACCCATACCAGCACCGAACCAGAATCCCTGCCGGGCGTAGATCGGGGCGTCCGCCGGGATCGCCCTCACCGCCCGCTTGGGCGGGACAACCTTCGTCGGCATGGCGATCGGCGCCGGTTCCTTCGCGGCCGTCGTAATCACCATCGTCGTCGGCTTGGGCGCCGCCTGCTTCACGGCGGCCGGCTTGGGTGCCTGGGCCGACAGGCCGCCAACGGCGCCTGGCAGCAGCAGCAGCACCACCGGCCGCCACCCGATTCGAAAGCGCATTGTCGACATCCTTTCTCCAGCTTGAGCGGCCTGCAGCCCGATGCAGCGATCCGCGGATCATTCAGGGTTCGGCTGGATAGAAAGGCAGATTGCATGCCCCGTTCATCTTCGCTCGGCCAGGACGGCCGGCGAGGGGCAGGTGCAAAGGTTGACGCGTTCCGTGGCCGGAAGTCCTGCCGCAAAGGTGGTTTGGGGCGGCCGGACGGTTCAGGGTGAGAGAGTTGGCATTGCGGATCGCGGGGAGGCGCCGGCCGGGATCAGGGCCAACGGCGCACTGGACTGCAGTGGTTCGGCGGTTGGAGGAATTACAAAGCCGCCGACGGGTGAAGCGGGCGTACCGCGCGGACCAGCCACCCGGCGACGAAGACGACGCCCGCCAGACCGAGCGCCATCCCGACCGAGGCCGGCAGATGCCACAGCCGGGCGAACGGGAACCCGGCTCAGCGCGCCTGAAGTTTGATCTGCACGTACGTGGTGTCGGTCGGCGACCACCCATTGGCGATCCGGACGGGGATCGACAGGGTGTCCTTCGACAGAAATCCGCTCGCGATGGGCGCCGTCACACTCAGGTTGACGGTGCCGTTCTGCGGGTCCACGCCGTTCATCAGGAACAGGAACAGGAAGCGGCCGTTGTCGTCCCCCACGTAGCTCCCCTGGCTCAGCAACTGCGAGACACCGTTGACCGCCGGGCCGAGCAACTGCGCGACCACGATCGGCCCCCCGATCGGCGTCACCCCATCCGGCTTGAGGACCTGACCCATGACGATGGCCGAAGCCTGCTTGCTGTTGTCGACCGTACTCGCGCCGATGCAACCGGCCACTCCGAGCGCCAGAACCGCCAGCGCCATTCCCCCTACCCGCATGATATCTCCTTGCTCGCTGCCCGCCGGCCTGGGCCGGCTACGGCTCGATGTAATCGAGGTCTTTCCCGAACGTTTCCGTGAGGCCGGCGAGGGAAATGACCGCCAGCACCATCACGATGACACCGACCGCGATGCCGCCCCCGACGACTCCGAGGCCAGCCCCGTCACGAAACCACTGGAACGCCCAGGTCATCGGCACCACCGCCCCACGGACAAAGTTCGGCGCCGTCGTCGTGGCCGTGGCCCGGATGTTGGTGCCGAACTGCTCGGCCGCGATGGTGATGAAGACCGCCCAGTAGCCGATCGCGAAGCCCATCGCCACGCATAAAGCATAGAAGCCCGTCAGTGTGGTGGCCACCTTGAGGAAGTAGGCCGCGCACCCGACGACCGTCAGGGCCAGGAACAGCCCCACCGTCTTCCGCCGGCTTCGCAACAACTGGCTCAACAGCCCGCTGCCCACGCCGCCCAGCACCAGGCCCGAATACAACCAGAGGATGGACCGGCCGGCATTCGGCGTAAAGGGCAGCGCCATCGCCTTGGCGAACTCCGGCGAGAAGGTGGCCAGGATCCCGATCACATACCAGACCGGAACCGCCACCATGATCACCGCCAGGTACCGGATCACCCGACTCCGTTCGGAAAACAGCGCCAGGAAGTTTCCTCGCGACGCCGACGACGTCCTGGCCGCCTGGAACATCCCGCTCTCCCGGACGCTCACCCGCATCACCAGCAGGGCGAGACCCAGGACGCCGCCCACGATGTACGCCGCCCGCCAGTCGAACGTCTCCGCCACGACCACCGCCGCGATCGCCCCCATGATCCCCACCGACGCCACGATCGTGGTGCCATAGCCGCGACTGTTCCTTGGCAGCAGCTCCGACACCAGCGTGACCCCCGCCCCGAGTTCGCCGGCGAGGCCGATGCCGGCCACGAACCGGAGCGCCCCGTACAGCGGGACCGAGGTGACGAAGGCGTTGGCGATGTTCGCGATCGAATAGAGGAGGATCGAACCGAACAGGACCGACAGCCGGCCCTTCCGGTCACCCAGGACGCCCCAGAGAATCCCCCCCAGCAGCATCCCGAACATCTGCAGGTTGAGCAGCGTCACCCCGGCATCCAGCAGATGTTCGGGGGCGACGCCGATCGACACCAGACTCTTGACCCGGACCACGCTGAACAGGATCAGGTCGTAGATGTCCACGAAGTAGCCGAGGGCGGCGACCAGTACGGCGAGATAGGCGGCGCGTTTATCGTTCATGGGTCGAATGGTTGGGGTTCGCTCGCGCGATCCGTTCGATGACGTCCAGGGCCCCAGCCACCGCGGCGAACTCAACGGCGGCCAGGCGTTCGAGATCCCGGGTGAGCCTCCGGACTCGGCGGGCCCGTCCGGCTTCCAGCAACGAGCGGCCCTTGGCCGTGGCCCGGATCTGCTGGACCCGGCGGTCGTCGGGATTCCGGCCCGCCTCCATCAGCCCGGCCTCGATCAGGCCCGCCACCAGCCTGGACATCGTCGGGGGCCGGACCTGCTCGGCCCGGGCTAGATCGCCAAGAGTGGTCACCCCGCCGAAGACCACGACCGAAAGCGCCGAGAGCCGCGGGCCCGACAGCCCGCTGGCTTGGTCTTCGATCCGGAGCCGGCGCAGGAGGTGGATCGCGGCGGAATGGAGCCGCGTGGCGACATCGGCGGCGTGGGCCGGCCGGGCCCGGGGTCCTGCTTGCGAGGTCACGAAATTTAGTTAGCTTGGCTAAGTAATCATTCAGATGGACGCTCAAGGGTACACCCCGAACCCCACCCCGTAAAGAGACAGGAGCAACCATGGCCCCAGACCTCCACGACGCCTCCCTCGGGCAGATCGCCATCCGCGTCCACGACCTCGACCGCGCCACCGCCTTCTACCGCGACACCCTGGGACTCCCGCTGCTCTTCCAGTTCCCCGGCCTGGCCTTCTTCCGCTGCGGCGACGTCCGCTTCATGTTATCCAGAGCGGAAAAGCCCGAGTTCGACCACCCGGGCTCGATCCTCTACTATCGGGTCCCGGACGTCGTCGCCACCCACGACGTCCTGGCGGCCCGAGGCGTCGCGTTCGTCGACTTGCCTCACGTGGTCCACCGGGCCGACACCTACGAACTCTGGATGACCTTCTTCACCGATTCCGAGGGCAACACGGCCGCGCTGATGGCCGAGAAACCGATCTGACCATGGCGCCCATGCCCCAATCGCACCCCGCCCACCGGATCGACCTCGCTGCCGCCCTGCGTTGGGCCGAGCGGCTCGGCCTGAACGAGGGCATCGACAACCACTTCAGTTGTGCGGTGGATGACCGCGGCCATCAGTTCCTCGTCAACCCGCTCGGCTTCCACTGGCGCGAGCTCAGCGCCAGCCAGCTGGTCCTCGCCGATGGCGAGCGACACATTCTCGAGGGCACCAACGTCGTCGAAGACACCGCCTTTTTCATCCACGCGCCGCTCCACCGGAACAACCCCCGGGCCAGGGCGGTCCTGCACACCCACATGCCCTACGCCACCGCCCTCACCATCATCGAGCGCGGTCGGCTCGAGATGGTATCGCAGAACGCGCTGCAGTTCTTCGGCCGGGTGGCGTATCTCGATGATTACGAAGGACTGGCCCTCGACAACTCCGAGGGAGACCGGATGGCCGCGGCGCTCGGCGACCGGTCCATCCTGTTCCTGGGACACCATGGCGTGATCGTGACCGGTCCGTCGGTCCACGCCGCCTGGAACGACTTGTACTTCCTCGAACGGGCCTGCATGGTCCAGGTCCTGGCGATGTCCACCGGCCGGCCGCTCCGCCCGATCCCGGACCGGGTGATCACCGAGATGGTGAAGGCAATGAACATCAACGCCGATGCGGTCGACCAGCCGAGGAAGCACCTCGAGGCGCTGAAACGAATCCTCGATCGCGAGTCGCCCGACTATCGGACCTGAGGCGAGCCTCCGCTACGACCGGAGGCCGCCCCCGCAGATCAGGACTTCGCCCGTTACGTAGTCCGATTCCGGGATACAGAACATGTACACCGCCCCGGCCGCCTCATCCGGCGTGCCGGCCCGCCCGACCGGAATCATCTTCTCCATCATCTTGTGGGCCTCCGGATTGACGCCGACCCGGATCTGCTTCCCGCCCACGTCAATCGTGGCGCCGCCGTCCGCCGGCGCCTCGGTCAGCCGGGTCAGGATGTAGCCGAACGCCACGGCGTTGACCGTCACTTTGTAGCGGCCCCATTCCTTCGCCAGCGCCCGGGTGAGCCCGATCACGCCCGCCTTCGCCGATGAGTAGTTGGCCTGGCCCGCATTCCCGCCGGTGCCCGAGATCGACGAGATGTTCACGACCTTCCGGAACACCTCGCGACCGTCTGCCGCTTCCCGCTTGGCCGCCTCGCGAATGAAGTCGCTGGCGGCCCGGAGGATTCGGAACGGCGCCTTGAGGTGGACGTCGAGGATCGCATCCCATTGCTCGTCCGTCATCTTCTGGATGACGTTGTCCCAGGTGTATCCGGCGTTGTTGACGATGATGTCGATCCCGCCGAAGGAATCGAGGGCGGTCTTCACGAATCGATCCGGGAAGGCCAGATCCGTCACGCTGCCGGCACAGGCGACCGCCTGCCCGCCTGCCGTCCGGATCGCCGCCACCGTTTCATCGGCGGGGCCCTGGTCGAGATCGTTGACCACCACCTTGGCGCCCTCGGAGGCGAGCTTCACCGCGATCGATCGCCCGATGCCGCGCCCCGACCCGGTCACCAGTGCCACCCTGCCTAACAGCTTGCTCATGGTTTTCTCGTTATGGTTTGGATGAACCGCGGCCCCGTCCGACACCGTCGGCGTGTGCGTCGCGGAAACTCGCTAATCAGGTTCGATGACCGCAAACCCGGTGAATTTGGCCTCACCCTGCCCGTTCGCGAGCGTCAACGCAACCCGCGCCCGGCCGGCCTCGTCCACTTCCGTCACGCTCCCGCGCGCCGTCAGCACTTCCCCCGGATAGGTGATCGCCACGAAGCGTCCCCCGAATTCCCGGACTCGCCGCTGCGGAACCCAGGTGGTGACCAGACGCCCGACATACGCCATCCCCAGCATCCCGTGCATGAACACGTCGGGATATCCCGCCGCCTGCGCAAAGACGGAGTCGATGTGCAGTGGCACGTGATCGCCGGAACCGCCGGCGTAAAGAGCCAGTGTGGACCGGGCGAGCGGTGGCAGGGTAAGCGCGGGCAATTCCGCGCCCACAACAAACCGGTCAGCCATTGCGCACCACCAGGATCGTCTCGGTTCGCGCCACCGGATGCCCGTCCACCGCGTCATCGACGGCAAGTTCCCAAACTACGAAATCGAGGGCGCCGCTCTTCTTGGAGTAGATGTCCTTGATCCGCCGCGTCACCCGGAGCCGGTCCCCGGCGCAGATCGGCTCGTGGTTCACGATCTGTTCCTCGCCGTGCAGCAGCCGGGAAATCGGGATGCCGACCTCCTCCATGTAGGCCAGGCCCGACGGGTCATCGGCGCCGAGGCAATACGCAAAGGTGACCGGGGCCAGGATCGAGCGATAGCCGGCCGCCCGGGCCGCGGCCACGCTGGTGTATTCGGGCCGGGTCTCGCCAACGGCCTTGGCAAAGAGCCGGAGCCGGCCCTGTTCCACCAGGACCTCCCAGCTGGGCCAGGTCCGGCCGATGTGCGCACGATCGATCATTGGGGCGACTCGTTGATGGGACGATCTAAGGTAAGACCAAGCCTCGGCTCGCGGCAAACCACACCCTTCCGCTCCGCCGAGGCCAACGCTACCATCGACCATCTCCATCCCCTCGACCCGAGGTTCCGATGCCCGCTCGTCGTTCCGGCCTTCTCGTCATCCTCTCGGGTCTCGCCTTGAGTGCAGTGCGCCCCGGGCTAGCGACGGCGCAGCGCACCGTTCCGACCCCCGAGTCGGTCCTCGGCTTCCCCGTCGGTGCCGACTACAAGATGGCCACTTACGAGGAATCGATCCGGTACTTCCAGGCCCTCGCCGCCAGCTCCGACCGGATCAAACTCGTCGAGGTCGGCAAGACCTCGGAAGGACGGCGCTGGTACCTCGCCCTGATTTCCTCACCCGCCAACCTCGCCCGACTCGACCGGTACCGTGACATCGCCCAGCGCCTCGCCCATCCGGAAGGGCTGGCCGACGACGAGGCCCGAAAGCTCGCCGCCGAGGGCCGCGCCTTCGTCGACATCAGCGGCGGGCTCCATGCCTCCGAGGTGGCCGGCGCCCAGCACACCATCCAGCTCGCCTACGACCTCCTCACCGCCAAGGGCGATCCGACCATCGACGCCATCCTCGACAACGTCGTCCTCATGCTCTGGCCGTCGTTGAACCCGGATGGCCAGAGCATCGTGGTCAACTGGTATCGGGAAACCGTCGGCACGCCGTACGAAGCGGCGCCGATGCATGAGCTCTACCAGAAGTACGTCGGCCACGACAACAACCGCGACGCCTACATGCTGAACGTCCCCGAATCGCGGGTCGTGGCCCGGACCTGGCGGGCCTGGGAGCCGCAGATCATTTACGTCCACCATCAGTCGTCGCCCTTTCCCACCCGGATCTGGCTCCCGCCGTTCGCCGAACCCGTCGCGACGGAAACCCCGCCCCTCATGGCCCGTCAGGTCAACGCGATCGGGATGCTGATCGCCCAGGCCCTCGAGACCAACGGCCAGGTTGGGGCCACCCACATGGGAGACGGCTTCGACGCCTGGTATCCGGGCTACATCGACTACCTCCCGATGATGCAGCACATCAACGCCTACTGGACCGAGACCGCGCTCTACCGGTACGCGACGCCCTATTTCTACACCCTCCAGGATTTCCCCGCCTCGATGCGCGATTTCCGGAACCAGTCCCTCTATTCGAGCCCGTGGCCCGGCGGCTGGTGGCGGCTCAAGGATGCGGTGGGCTACATGGAAACGGCGTCGATCGCCACGCTCGACTACGCCGCCAAGTTCCGGCAGCAGATTCTCCTGAACCGGGTCCACTCCGGACAGGCTGCAATTGCGCGCTACCGGAAAGAGCCTCCCTACGCTTACACGGTTGCACCCGACCAGCGCGACCCGATGGCGGCCGTGGAGTTGCTCCGGCGTCTGGCCTTCAACGGGGTCCGGATCAACCGCCTGACCCGGGACGCGGTCCTGGACGGCGTGCGTTACCCGCAGGGAACCTGGGTCATCCCGATGGACCAGGAGTTTGCGCCCCTCGTTCGCCAGCTGATGACTCCGCAGACCTACCCGGACCTCCGTGAATATCCCGGCGGGCCGCCTGAGCAGCCCTATGACGCGGCCGGCTGGACGTTGCCCTACATGATGGACGTCCATGCCGTCGAAGTCCGCTCCCCGTTGAGCCCCGAATTCCGCGCGGCGCTCGGTGCCGTCAAGGGCCCGGCGGCCGACTGGGCCACCGCCGGCGATGCTGACTTCCGCACCAGCGAAATCGCCGCCGGGATTCCGACGCCGGCCGGCCACACCGGCGGGTCGGGTCCGGCCCTCGCCCTCGATCCCCGGGAGTTGAACGCGTTTCGCGCCATGAACGAGGCGACGGCCGCCGGCGCGACGGTCCGCGTGTCGGGCGGGACGTACCTGGTGTCGTCAGCCGGAGCCGACCCCGCCGCCCGATGGGCAACGGAGTTGGGGCTCACCGTCACGCGCGCCCCCTCCAGCGGCGCCGCCGTGGCCACGCGGGTCGCCCTGTACCAGTCGTGGCGCGCCAGCATGGATGCCGGCTGGACCGCCTGGCTCCTCGATCAGTACCGTTTCCGCTACACCACCCTCACCAACGCGGACCTCCGCGCCGGCAACCTCGGCCGCCGGTTCGACGTCATCATCATTGCGTCCGACGAACCGCAGGGTCTCATGGAGGGCTATCCCAAGGGAGCCGTTCCGCCTCGGTACGAGGGCGGAATCGGCATCGAGGGAGCTCGCGAGCTGGATCAATTCGTTCAGCAAGGCGGCACGGTCGTGTGTTTCAACCGGAGCAGTGACTTTGCCATCGAACAGTTCCACCTCCCGGTCAAGAACCTGGTGGCCAAGGCCGACCGGAAGGATTTCTTCGCCAGCGGGTCGATTCTCGAAGTCACCACCGACACGACGCACCCGGTCATGGCCGGAATGCCGGCGCGCGGCAGAATCTTCTTCGATGACAGCCCGGTCTTTGCGCCGGACACGGGATTCAAAGGCGCCGTGCTCGCCCGGTACCAGAGCGAAGGAACGCCGCTCGCGTCCGGTTACCTTCTTGGCGCCGAAAAGCTGCGCGGATATGCCGCGGCGGTCGACGTGAAGCACGGCCGAGGCCACGTGGTGTTGCTGGGATTCAGGCCGCAGTGGCGGGGCCAGACCTGGGGCACCTTCCGGATCGTGTTCAACGCCGCGCTGTTTGGACGCGAGGCGGCAGCAGATGCCAAAGGAGCTCCCGGATTCTGGACGGCGCCGGTGAAGGCCGCCGCCGCGGATTCGGCCTCGAAGAAGCCGTAACGCCGAGTCTCTGACTCGAACCACCCCTCGTCCCCGTAAGGATCCCGACCTTTGCGGGGACAACCCAGAGCATGAACGAGGAGGCCAACGGTCGATTCGACCGGATCGTCCGGGACCACGGCCCGGCCCTCCGCCGCTTGGCGCTGACCTATGCCCGGGCCCAGGCCGACGCTGACGACCTGTTCCAGGACATCTGCTTTGGCCTCTGGCGCGCACTGCCCACCTTCCGGGGCGAAAGCAGCGAACGCACCTTCGCCTTCCGCATCGGCCACAACCGCGGCATCACCTTTCGGACCCGCCACCGCCATTACGAGCCGATCGAGGACGCCCTGCCCGATCAGCGCCCCGGGCCCGACGCCGTGGCCGGGCGAGCGCTGCTCCGCGATCGCCTGATGGAAGCCATCCGGTCGCTGCCGGAGGGACAGCGCCAGGTCATTACGCTCGCCCTCGAAGATCTCACCCATGCCGAAATCGCCGAGGTCCTCGGCGTCACTGAAAACAACGTGGCCGTTAGGCTGACACGAGCCCGGCAACGGCTCCGGCACTTGCTGGGCACTGGAGGATCGGAATGAACGCCACCGTCGAACGGGATTGGCAGGACTGGGGAACGGCCTGGAGGCAGGCGGGAACGGTGTCGTCGCCGGAAGCCGGGATTCGCCTGATCGTCGAACGCCACACCCATCGCCTCCGATTCACGGTAGCCATGGAATGCCTCGTCACGCTGCTGGTCGCGATCGGGGTCCTCTGGATCGTCCTGGCTGAGCGCACCACCGCCGCCCTGGTCTGGGGCGCTGCGGCCGCGCTTCACTCCGCAGTGGTCTGGACCTTCACGCTCTGGAATCGTCGCGGAATCTGGCGCCCGCTGTCCCAGGCGGTCGCAGGTTACCTGGCCCTGGCGCTGGCACGATGCGAACGGGAGGCGTACGCGGCACGCTTCGGGTTCTGGCTGGTCGTTGGCGAATGCGGGGCCGTCCTTGCCTGGGTTCTGGTCAGCCCGCGGGCCGAACCGGCCGGCACCACCTGGTGGTGGATCCCGCCAACCGGCGTCACCGCGGCGGTCTTTGGCTGGACGGTATGGTTTGGCCGTCGGGCGACCCGCCAGGCCGAACAGCTCCGGCAGCTGGCCCGGCAGCTCAACGACTGACCGGGGT
Source organism: Gemmatimonadota bacterium (assembly GCA_031394255.1). GTDB lineage: Bacteria > Gemmatimonadota > Gemmatimonadetes > Gemmatimonadales > GWC2-71-9 > SHZU01. Next base: position 56,500 of record JANMXA010000046.1, on the reverse strand, counting down.
CGGGTCCCACTTTCAATTCTCCCCGTAGAGGTCGCGAAGCCAGAGAGAGCGAAGGGCCGCACGATCGCCGCCGATCGGCGCACTCGAAGACTCCACCGCCTGGTAGCTCCGCCAGCGCCGCCCCGCCGCGCTCGCGGCCGGATCGCCCTCGGCACACGCGATCAATTGATCCGCACCATCGAGACGGTCGACCACCGGGCAGCCCGAGGGCGGCACTAGCCGGCACCCCCGGATCACACTCACCAGATCAGCGCCGCCCACCGAGATCGGGTCGTCATCGCCATTCGCGGTATTCCCCGGCCCATCGGGAGAATCAGCCCCATCGGCCAGATCGTACAACAACGCCGCCACCACGCCGGGAGTCCTGGCCCCGTCCGACAGGCGCCCGCGATAGAGGTTCTCCTCGAGCACCCGATCCGACGCCGCGTTCGGCAGCGCCTCGTCCGAGTCGAGCCGGCTCCCGCCGATCCAGGCGGCGAAGAAGTGGGCGAAACCCTCAACGAAGGCACACGACAGCGAGTTCTCGGTTTCGAAAGCGTGGGTCCCGTTCCGGCAAGTGTAGCTCCCCCACGGTTCGATGGCGACATAGTGGAAGGCGTGTCCGTACTCGTGGAGGACCTTGAAGAACGCCTCCTCGAATGGATAGGAATCGATGGCGGCGCTCGTCGCCTCGATCCGGTCATGGTCCGGCGCGTACCGGGCCCCAAGCGCCGGGAGACCCGGCGCGTCCAGCTGAACGCCCACCGGGCTGCGGGTCACCCCGAATCGGAGGGCCGCGATCGGCCCCCCGTAGTTGATCGCGTTGTACGCCCGGCCCGCCGCAACACTGAACTCGAGATCGCCGTCGGCAGCGGGGAGATCGAAGGCGAGCGACGCCGGGTGGCCCGACCCATCGATGATCGAGACGAAGGCGCTCGCAAGCTCGGCTCGCCCGCTCACTCTCGGATGCGACGGTGGACACGGGAACGTCAGAGCGCCGTTTCCATCGGTCACTCCGTCCGGCTCCAGAATCGGCGGATCCGCGGCCGAGAGACACTGGATCGCCGTGATCCTGACGCTCGGGATCGGAGTGGCTTCGCCTGCCAGACGGTATGAGATCCTGAGGGCCGGGCCGCCGCCGAGTCGGTGAAACGCAGTGACTGACTCCCTCGACTCACGGCGAGCAGCCCGTGCTGCCCCGGACGGCACCTGCAGGTCGCCATCGTCCGTTCGCCCCACGGCCGCGGATCCGTCCGGCGGGCAAACGTCACCTGCCGGGCCGAAGCAGCCGAAGGCTATCGTTGTAACCAGAAGCAGGCTGCCGAGCGGAGCGCGCATGCCACAAGGTGCCGAGACCGTTCACCTGGCGCCAAGCCCCTGGCCGACTCCGTTACCGCACCGAAACAGGACTGAAACCCGCCGTCGCGCCCTACTCGTGCGCAATCGCCGCGATCACCGGCAATTCCGCCGCCCGTCGCGCCGGATAGGTCCCGAACACGAGACCGACGAACGATGACGAGACGATCGCCAGCACCAGAGTGCTGAGCGACAGGACCGGATACACCGGCGCCCCGACGAATAACCGGAACCCCGCCGTGATCGCCACCGCGAGGAGCAGCCCGAGCATCAACCCCACCCCGGTACCAGCCACCGCAATCGACACCGACTCCGCGAGGAACTGGGTTCGGATGTCGGCCCCCCGGGCACCAACGGCCTTGCGGATGCCGATCTCCCGGGTCCGTTCCGTCACCGATGCGAGCAGCACGTTCATGATCCCAACCCCACCCACCACCAGCGAGATCCCAACCAGAGCGCCCAGGAACAGCTTGGCCAGCAGGAACGCCTGGTTCACCTTGGCCAGGCGCTCGGCCCCCACCACGACCCTGACCCGATCCGGCCACCGCACGTAGCGGCGGGCCAGCCAGTCCGTCGCCGCGGCCCGGAGCGCCTGAACCGACTCCACGGTCGGCGCCTTGAGCTGCAACGTCGGCGTGAACTTCCCGGACCTGGGTGGATCAAGAAGCGCCGTGGCGGCCCGGATCGGGGCGAACATCGAAAAATCCGGATTGTCCGGCTCGTCGAATTCGTTCCGTGCCTGCACTCCCACGACCCGGCGGACCCGGCCGCGCACCACGACGTCCTCGCCGACCATCCCGAACGGATCGCGACCGGGGGACAACTCCCGGGCCAGCGCATAGTTGAGCACCACGACCGGAGCGTTATGGGCCGCCTCGGCCGAACTGAAAAACCGGCCCGCGCCAAGATCGACCTTCACGAAGTCGGGGAGATCCGCCGTACCCAGACTGATCGACGTCTGGTGCTGGGACCCGCGATACCGGGTTGGGGCGCTCCCCGAAAGCACCATTGTGGCGGACCCCACGCCCTCGATCGCCCGGCGAGCGTCGGCCACGTCGGCCATCGTGAACACCGGATAATCGGTGATCGCGACCCACTGGCCGTCCCGGTAGTCCGACGTCTTCGATGAAATCCCGATCACCTGGACCGACGTTTCGGCCTCGATCTGCCCCCGGGCAAATCCCATCATCCCGTCGCTCACCGCCATGGTAGCCACGAGTGAGGCGGACCCGATCACGATGCCGAGCACGGAGAGGATGGTGCGAAGTGGGTGAATGCGGAGGGCGTCGACCCCGACCCGGACGTTCGCCCCGAAAGCAACGGTGTTGATCATATGAGGCGGGTCCGTACGGCATCGCACCCCCCGCGGTTTCCGCCCACGTTACCCGCCCGAGGGCGGGGTCGAGAGGTGCTCCATCACAATCATCCAGCGCCCTGAGACGCGCCGGAAAACCGCCGTCCATGCGCCTCGAATGGTGTGTGGGTGCCCCGTTGGCGCGATGTGCGGAATCGACCAACTCGCGGTCATCACGGCCGCGTCAGCTCCCAGGCGCTCCACATACACGTCGCCCCACTGCCAGACCGGGTCCTTCATGTTCTTCCCGACGTTGTCCCAGAAGGCCTGAATGCCGGCGTGGAGCGAGTCGACCGACGAGATGATCAGCCCCCCGCTCGCCGACACCACCCGCCCCGAATCGGGATAGAGGCCCTCCATCCGCTCCACCACCCCGGGCCGGGTGAAGTCGTAGGCCTGGACGATCCGGGCCTTGAGGGTGTCCGCCAGCGCCGCGTCGGACCCGGAACCGGGTTGGGGAACTCGATTGCAGGCGGCCAGGAGAATGAGGACCAGCAGGCTCTGACGGCTCATACGGTGGACCTGTCCGGGTGAGATGACGGCGGCCGTGTCGAAGAGGCAAGATCGTTCCACCCCGGTAACCTAGCAGGCCCGGACCGACCCCTGCTCGCTATCGGTGAAGGGCGGTCGTACATTCCATCCGAGTCCCCCTCGCGGTAGGAGAAGCCCCGTGCGAATCCGTACCCTGGTATTGGCCGCCGTTGGTCTTGCAGCCTGCTCAGCCCCCCAGCAGACCCAGCCCGCGTCCCGGGACCTTCATCTCGGCACGACAGCGACCCGCGACACCGGGGTTGTGTCTGAAATCGAAATCGGCCGCCTGCCCAAGCCCCGAAGGCCCTCCGCCAACGCCCGGCGCGCGGCCCCTGCTGCAGCGGCCGCGCTTGAGGCCCCGGCGCCGAAGCTGGCCCTGGCTTCGACCTCGGCCGCCCTGATCGAACCGACCCACGACTTCAAGGAAGCGGCGGAACCGATCGAGATTCTCGTCGCGGGACCGGCCCCGGCGGCGATGCCCGACATCGGCGGCATCGGGCTTCAGCGGGGCGGCATGGGTGGGGGATGGTCAACCGGCGGCAGGCGGGGCGGCGTCATCATCCGCGGAGGCGTTGGCGGAACCGATGATGACTGTGATATCCGTCATCCCCACAGTTCGCCGATCGCCATTCATAGCCTCACCCCGGGATTCCGCGGCGGCATTCACTGACCGAAGCTGGGCCCCTGGACGACAAAGACCCCGTCTGACCATCACGGTCAAGGCGGGGTTTTCTTGGTCCAGTAATGGGCCTGGGAAGAGTTGAACTTCCGACCTCACGCTTATCAGGCGTGCGCTCTAACCAACTGAGCTACAGGCCCTTAACCCACGAACGGATGGTTCCGGGAAGGCCGCCTACGATAGTCGCCAACGGGCCCCGGGGCAACCCTCGGGGCCCGGCCAGACAGCGCACCCGACCCTCGGCTACTCCTCGTCCTCGTCGACGATTTCGAACCCGTCCTTGAGATCCTCATCCTCGTCAAGGTCGCCATCGAGTTCCTCGTCCTCGTCCTCGTCATCCGACTCCTCATCGTCATCATCATCGAACTGAAAAGAGTCGCTGTCGAACTCGTCCTCATCTTCATCGAATCGCCGACGCATCTTCACGTCCTCGTACGACGCCACCAAGGCCGACATCGGGACTCCCACCTTTCGCGAGACTGGGGTGTTTGGCGCCGCTTCAGGCGCCGGCGACCCGGGCGGCTGCCCGGGCGGCTTTTCTTCGTTCGGTCTGCGACAGGACGCGCTTTCGGAGCCGGATCGTCTCCGGTGTCACCTCGATCAGCTCGTCGTCCTCGATGTACTCGAGCGCGTACTCCAGCGAGATCTCCCGCGGCGGCTCGAGCATGATGTTATCGTCCGTCGCCGTGGTCCGCATGTTGGTGAGCTTCTTCTCCTTGGCCACGTTCACGTCCATGTCCTCCGGACGGGAGTTTTCGCCCACCACCATGCCCTCATAGACATCGTCGGTCGGCCGCACGAACAGCTGGGCCCGCTCCTGCAGATTGGCCAGCGCAAATCCCACGGCCGACCCTTCCCGGTCCGCGACCAGCACCCCGCGCTTCCGGCCGGCGAGCGGCCCGGCCCAGGACCCGTAGTCGAGGAACCGGTGGTGCAGCACCCCCGTCCCCCGGGTATCGGTCAGGAACTCAGAGCGATAACCAAACAGGCCTCGGGCCGGGATCCGGAACACCATACGGACCGTACCCTGGCCAGGGTTCCTCATTTCGGTCAACTCGGCCCGGCGAGGGCCGAGTTTTTCCATCACCGCTCCCATGTAGGCCTCGGGCACGTCGACCAGCAGCTCCTCGTAGGGCTCGTACCGCTCCCCGTTCGGGCCTTCCCGCGTGATCACCCGGGGCCGGGACACCTGGAACTCGTACCCCTCGCGCCGCATGGTCTCCATCAGAATCCCAAGATGGAGCTCACCTCGGCCGCTGACCGCCAGGGTGTCCGGCGAATCGGTCTCCTCGACCCGGAGCGCCACGTTCCGCTCCAGTTCCTTGAAGAGCCGGTCCCGGACCTGGCGGCTGGTAACGTACTTGCCTTCCCGCCCCGAGAACGGCGAGTTGTTAAGCGCAAAATCCACCGAAATGGTCGGCTCTTCGACGGCAATGCCCTCGAGGCGCTCCGGCAGCGTGGGATCGGTGAGCGTCTTCCCGATTTCGATCCCGTCGAATCCGGACACCACCACGATGTCCCCGGCCGAGGCCGAGGTAACCTCGAGTCGGGTCAGTCCCTCGAACACGAACAGTTTCGTGACCCGGGCCCGCTCGATGATCTCCTCCGACACGAGCCCGGGCTCGCCAAGGGGGAGCAGGGCCACCGGGTCGCCGACTCGGACCACCCCCCGTTCCACCCGGCCAATGCCGAGCCGACCGAGGAAGGGCGAATGATCGAGGGTCGAGATCAACATCTGGAACTTCCCGTCCGGGTCACCGGTCGGGGCCGGGACGTGCCGGACGATCGCCTCGAACAGCGGCTCCAGATTGACGCCGGGCGTCTCGAGAACGGTCGTCGACGTACCATGACGGCTCGAGGTGTAGAGGAACGGCGCTTCGAGTTGGTCGTGGGTCGCTTCGAGATCGATGAAGAGGCCAAGCACCTCGTCATGAACCCGGTACGGCTCGGCGTCGGACCGGTCAACCTTGTTGATCGCCACGATCGGCCGGAGCCCAAGGGCAAGGGCCTTCCGGGTCACGAAGCGGGTCTGCGGCATCGGCCCTTCAGCCGCGTCCACCAGGATCAGAACCCCGTCCACCATCCGCAGGATCCGCTCGACTTCACCGCCGAAATCAGCGTGCCCGGGGGTGTCCACGATGTTGATCTTGGTCCCATGCCAATGCACGGAGGTGTTCTTGGCGAGAATCGTAATCCCGCGCTCCCGCTCGAGCGGGTTCGAATCCATCACCCGCTCTTCCACGTGCTGGTTCTCACGAAATGCGCCGGCCTGCCGGAGCATCTGATCCACCAGCGTGGTCTTCCCGTGGTCGACGTGGGCAATGATCTCTATGATACGAATCTTCACAGCTACTACCCCCTTGAAGGGGGCATATATAGGGGGGACGGGTGGGGGGCGCAAGACAGCCCGCCCCGGGGGGCCCGGGACGGGGAAACTCAGTGCTCGTGGACGTGTTGAGGGTGGTGGTGCGCGTGATCTCCGGCGGCCGCGTCACGGCGGAGGCAATCGAGCCCCTCGCAATGGTCCTCGACCTCGAGCTGGAGGGTCGAATGCTGGATCCCGAGATGCTCCAATTCGTGGAGCATGGCCTTGAGGGCGGCCGGGTGCCGTCCCAATTCCGGGATGACGGCGTGCCCGCTCATCGCCACCACCCCGCTGGTCACCGTCCAGACATGGAGATCGTGAACGTCCCGGACCCCGTCCACCGCCAGGAGCTTCCGCCGCACCTCATCGAGTGGAACATGGGGCGGAGCCGCCTCCAGCAGGATCGCGGTGCTCTCCTTGAGGAGCTGCCAGGCGCCGCCCAGGATCAGAACCGACAGAAGGATCGACATGATCGGGTCGGCCAGATTCCAGCCGGTGTAGCGGACGATGAGGGCCGCGAGTACCGCCCCGACCGATCCCAGCAGGTCGCCGAGGACGTGAAGGTAGGCCCCCCGGACGTTGAGCCCGCCATGCCGGTGACCGTGCAGCTTTCGGAGGCTCACGATGTTGATCAGCAGGCCGGCAACCGCGGCCATCAGGAAGATGTCGACCCGGATGGCCGGCGGCGAATTCAGCCGCCCGATCGCCTCGCGCACCACCGCCACCGCAATCCCGATCAGCGCCGCCCCGTTCACGACCGCGGCGAAGATCTCCATCCTGAGGTAGCCGTACGTCTTGGTCGGCGAAGCCGGCTTCCGGGCCAGCCAGGCCGTGAACGCCGTGAGCCCCAGCGCCCCGACATCGATCAGCATGTGCCCGGCATCCGCCAGCAGGGCCAGGGACCCGCTGATATACCCGGCCACCGCCTCGACGACCATGAACAGCGCCGTCATCACCAGGACGACGATCAGGGTCTTCGAGATGGCCTCTCGCTCGGCCGCTCCGGCGGTACTAACGTTCCCCGATATGGAGCACACTCCTCTGGCGTCGATCGTGGGCGGCCTGCTGGCCGTCCTGGGTCTCGTGTTGGCCAATGCCTTCTTCGTCTCGGCGGAGTTCGCCCTGGTCGGGGCCCGCCGGACCCGGCTCGGCGAAATGGCCAAAGCGGGCGACCGCAAAGCTATGGTAGCCGAGCGTGTGTTACAATCGCTCGCCCGCTACATCTCGGCCACCCAGTTGGGGATCACGATCTGTTCCCTGGGGCTGGGCCGGATCGGCGAACCGGCCCTGGCCGAGCTGATCCTCAGGATGTTCAAGACCCTGCCGGCCCGGATTGGCCCCGTCGAGACCCACGCCCTGGCGTCCGTCATCGCCTTTGCCGTGATCGCCTACACCCTCCTCATCCTGGGCGAGTTGGTTCCCAAGGCGCTGGCCCTGCTGTATCCCGAGATTCTCGCCAGCTGGCTGGCCCCGCCGCTGGTGGCGTTTGCCTGGGTGATGGCGCCCCCGATCCGCTTCCTCAACTGGACCGCCAACCTGCTGCTCAGGCTGATGCGGATCAAACCGCCGTCCTCGCATGAACGCCTTCACTCCCCTGAAGAGATCCGGATGCTGGTCGAGCAGAGCCAGGAGGGCGGGCAGCTCGAGACCCAGGACGCCCGCCTGCTCGAGGGCGTCTTCGAATTCACCGAAAAGACCGCCCTCGACGTGATGACGCCGCGGACCGAGATCGTCGCCCTCGAGGCCGGTCTGACCATCGACCAGGCGGCCGACATCGTCGCCCAGGCCGGTCGCTCCCGGTATCCCGTCCACCTCGATTCCCTCGACGACATCGTCGGCATTGTCCACGCCAAGGACATCCTCCGGACGCTGCGGAGCGAGCCGGGTTCCCTGATCCGCACTATCGTCAGGCCGCCGCACCTGGTGCCGGGCACCAGGGAAGTCGAAGACGTGCTCGCCGACATGAAGCGGCTCAAGACCCACATGGCGATCGTCCTCGACGAGTACGGCGGCACCGCCGGCCTGGTCACGATGGAAGACCTGCTGGAGGAAATCGTCGGACCGATCTTCGATGAGCACGACGCCGTTGAACGGCCGGCCATAACCGGCGAAGGAGCGCCCATGATCGACGGCGCCACGACCATCGCCGAGTTCAATGCCAACCACGATGGCGCGCTGGAAGACCGGGACTATACCACGATCGGCGGGTACCTTTTCGGCCACCTCGGGCGGCTCCCCCGCCCCGGTGACCGGATTGCGGCCGGCGGATTCAATTTCGAAATCGTGGCGATGGAAGGGCGGAGGGTGAAGACGGTTCGAGCCGAGGCGGTGGCCCGCAAGAATCCGGACTAGACGCTACAACCGCCCGGCCGCCAGCCGGACAGCCAGTTCGAGCGCCTCCCGCATGCTTCCCGCGTCGGCGACCCCCTGGCCGGCAATATCGAACGCGGTGCCGTGGTCGGGGCTCGTACGAGGAAACGGCAGGCCGAGGGTCACGTTCACCCCCTGCCCGAACGCGGCCACCTTGATGGCCGTCATCCCAACGTCATGATACGGGGCCAGCACCGCGTCGAACTCTCCTCGCATCGCCCGGACGAAGACGGTGTCGGCTGGAAGGGGTCCGGTGGCCCCAAGGGCTTTGGCGGCGGGGAGAAGGACCCGGGCCTCTTCGTCGCCGAACAAGCCCTGCTCTCCGGCGTGGGGATTCAGGGCGCAAAGGGCCAGCCGGGGCGAGGCGATCCCAAACCACTCCCTGAGCCCTCGCTCGACCACTCGCCCGGTCCGGACGATCCGATCCGTCGTGAGCAGCGCCGGTACGTCGCGGAGCGCCACGTGAGTCGTGACCAGCACCACCCGGAGCGTACCAGCCGCCAGCATCATGGCGACATCGACGTCGCCCGCCAGATGGGCCAGCCATTCCGTGTGACCCGGAAACCGGAAACCGGCCACGTGCAGGGCGTGCTTCTCGACCGGCGCCGTGACGATGCCGTCCACCTCCCCGGCCAGGGCCAGTGCCACCGCCCGCTGCACCGCATGCCCCGCCAGCTGCCCGGCTCGGGCCACCCGCGGCCGGTCCTCGGGACGGGCCCCGGCCCCCTGCCGCCACGGGCCCAACGACACCTTGGCCCCCGGCAGGTCAGCGACCTGATCGTCAGCGCCGATGAACGTGAGATCGGCGCCGAGTGGCGCCAGAAGGGCCTTCGCGACGATCTCCGGTCCGATGCCCCGAGGATCGCCTAACGTGATCGCCAGTCGCGGCCGCCGGGCCGTCAAATCTCGCGCACCTCAACGAAGGTCGCCGAACGAAGCCGGTCGAGATGCTTCTTCCGGCTCAACACGCTCGCGAGACTGGTCCGGATCCGGTCCCGGACGTCCTCGAACCGGACCTCGCCGGCCGGAATCCGGCTGGTCAGGGAGACGATCGCCCACTTGGCCCGGTAGGGATCCGGGGCGTCGAGCTTGAAGAGAGGAATGAGATCGCCCTGCTTGGCATCCCGCAAAGCGGTACCATAGGCCGGAGCGGATTGGACCAGACGATCAAGCGGAAACTGTTCGACCTCCCGCTCCTCCGCCTTGTCGTGATACAGACGTTGCAGACTGTCGAACGGGGCACCGGACTTGATCGCGATGTAGGCCGCTTCCGCGAGCTTCCGGGTCCGGTCCGCGTCGGTCGAATCGATGGCCGGCATGATCAGGATGTGCCGAACCTGAACCTCCGCCGGCTGCACCCGCTCGACCTGGATCAGGTGATATCCGAACGACGACTCCACCGGATCGGAAATTTGCCCCGGCCGGAGCGAGAATGCGGCGTCTTCGAACTTGGGATCCCAGCCCTGGCCCCGGCGGATCCAGTTGAGTGCTCCACCCTGCTCTTTGGTCGCCGGATCCATCGAGAACCGCCGCGCCGCCGTGGCAAAGTCCCCGCCCTTCCGCAACTCCACCAGAATCGAATCGGCCAATGCCCTGGCAATCGCCTTGGCCGTGTCGGTCGGCTTCGGTGCCATGATGACCTGCTTGAACGACACCCCTTCCGATCGGGCCGGGAACGAGGTCTTGTTCTGGTCGAAATATTCCCGGACCTCGGCGTCCGTCGGCGGAATGTCCTTGACCTTCTGCTGCTGGTTGAGCCGGGCCCAGTAGCGATCGGACTGAAACTTCCGCCGCTGCTGATCCGCCGAAAAACTCCGCCATTCCTCGATCGTTTGAAAACCCGTCCGTTGCAACTCGGTGCGGAACAGCGACTCGCTGGTATACCGCCCCCGAACGTTTTTGTACAACTCGTCCACCGACTGGGTCACTTCCTCATCGGTCACCTTGATGAGCGTGTCCCGCGAAGCCTCCTGTACCACCAGCTCTTCGCTGACCAGCGACTCGAGAATCGACTTGCGAAGCTGGCCAAGCGCCTTGGGGTCCTTCGGCACCTCCCGGCCATTCAGCTCGACGAACAGCCGTTCCGCCACCTGGGAAGCAAGAATGGTCTTGTTCCCGACCACCGCGACCACCCGGTCGATCGTATTGGTCGTGTCCACCGCCTGAGCGGCGGCCCGGGGTGCCACGGCGGTCGCCACCCAGAGGGCAGCGGCCGCCGTGACCAGCGATCGAATTGGCGTCACAGAAACTCCTTACGGCTTCTTGGGCTCCACGGCCGGCTTGTCCCCGCCGATCGGCGGACCACCCGGCGCCTGCTGTACTGCACCCGGCGACGGCTGCGGACCCTTCGCCGCCGCAGTGGCCGAGTCTTTCCGGAACTGCGCGGTCGCGAGTTCAACCGCCCGGGCAACCCCGGCCTGGTTGACCTTGCCACCCTCAAGCGTCCGCAGGTGATCGGCCAGTTCGGGCATGACGACCTGCATCTGCGCCTTGCCCTCGAGGAGAAGACCGAAGAACGCTTCCACTTTGTCGTCGGCCACCTTGGTCTTCTGGGCCGGCGTCAACTTCGAGCTGTCACCGAGCTCCGGGACCGCCAGACCGAGTCCGGTCCGAAGCTGGTCCACCGTCTGCTGGTAACGCATCTGGGCGAACTGCCGCATCGGACCGGCCAGCTTCATCCCGGCCGAATCGGCGGCCCGGAGCATCAACGTCCGGTAGGCCAGATCCTTGGCGAACTCACCCAACAGGCTGTCGGTCGCGTTCCGGATCTGCATCTTCGCCTGAAGCGGGAACATTGCGGTCCATCGCACGAAGTCGCCCAGCGTCACGTCACCCGTCTTGAGACTCACCAGCGTCTGCTTCGATCCCCGGGCGCCCTCGGGATAGGCAATGGCGGTCTTCATCGCGGCCGCCGCACCGGAAGCCACCTTGAGATTGGCCGCCGCAGACAACTCGGCCACGTAGGCCGAATCGATCTTGCCCGACGTCTTCTGGACCAGCACCTGTTCCACCCGCGCCTTGGCCTCGGCCAACGGCGGCCGGCGGATGATGTGAAAGCCGAACTGGCTCTTCACCACCGCGCTGATGTCACCAGGGTTGAGCGCCCAGGCCACGTCCTCGAACTCCTTGACGAACTGCCCCTTCGGCCCGAACGGAAGGAAGCCCTGATCGTTCTTGCTGCCGTCGGCGCTGACTTCCTTGGCCACATCGCCGAACACGGCCTTCCCTTTGACCCGGACCAGCACCGCGTCGATCTGCTGCTTGGCCTTCGCGGTATCGGCCGCGGTCGGGCCGGCCGGAATCACGATGATGTGCTGGAAGATCCGTTCGTCACCCTTGGCATACGCACTGTCGGCCGCGTTGGGACCGAGCTTGGCGCGCTTCGCCTGAACCGAATCCCGCCACATCCGGACCCGCGCCGTCGCGAGCGTCGGCCACAGGACCTGCTCGACCGTGGCTGAGTCGGTCTTGATCTTGCCTTCGGCCAGCGCCCGGGCGAACAACGAGTAGTCGAGCCACAGGTTGGAGATGAACTCCGCCGCCTGCACCGTCGGGCCGCCGCCCGACTTCCCCATGATCCCCGCCACCCGCTCGGCGGACAGCTGATGATCGCCGACCATGGCCGCGACATCGGACCGGGCCGCAAACCGTTCACACCCGGAGAGCAGCGCGCCCCCGGTCAACACCGCCAAAACCCACCGCTTCATGTCTGCTCCAATCGAATTCAATGATGACCTGGATGCGCCTATCGTCGCGCTATGTAGCCTTGCTGTTCACCTGCGCCAGCGCCCGCACCAGCGCCGGGATGATATCTTCGCCCCCGAGCCGGACCAGCCGGAGCGAGAGCGGTACCGTTCGGCGGACGTCCGCCGAGAGCTGCACCCGATCGAGCGCTGCCGTCAGCCGGGACATCCGCGGCGCCGTGCCGGCCCGGAAGCTCACCCGGGCCTCGTCGCCCCGAACCAGGATATGCTGAATCCCGAGCTCGGCCCCGATCGTGCGAAGCCGGGTCAGGTCAAGCAGATGCTCGGCCACCTGAGGCAGCGGACCGAACCTTTCCCGAAGCTCCTGGCGCAGCTCATCAATTTCGCCAGGGCCGGGGGCTCGCGCCAGTCGCCGGTAGATATCGAGCTTGGTGTCGTCGTCCGCGATGTAGTCATCCGGGAGGTGGGCCGGCCGGTCGAATACCACGTCCGGCGGGGCCGGCGTCTCGATCAGCCCCTTGCCGCTCCGCAGCGACTTGACCGTTTCCTCGAGCCAGCGGAGATACAGGTCGAAGCCGACCGCGTGGGCGTGGCCCGACTGTTCGCTGCCGAGCAGATTGCCGGCACCGCGGATTTCCAGATCCTTGAGCGCGATTCGATAGCCGGCACCGAGCTCGGTGTGATGTTCGAGCACCCGGAGGCGCTCCTCGGCGTCGCCGTCGATCAGATCCGGGGTCAGCAGGTAACAGTAGGCCCGCCGATGGCTCCGCCCAACACGGCCCCGGAGCTGGTACAGTTGGGCGAGGCCGAGGCGGTGGGCGTCATGCACCACCATCGTATTGGCATTCGGAACGTCGAGCCCGGATTCCACGATCATCGTGGCCACCAGAATGTCCACCTCGGCCGCAACGAACCGCTGCATGACCTTCTCGAGGCCATCCGCCGTCATCTGACCGTGTCCTACGGCCACGCGCGCCCGCGGTGCCAGAGCCCGGACCCGGGCAGCGATGGTCTCGATCGTCTCGATCCGGTTGTGGACCAGGAAGACCTGCCCGCCCCGGTCGAGCTCCCGGGCGAAGGCCTCCTCGAGGAGCCCGTCATCCCAGGGTTCGACGAACGTGAGGATAGGGGACCGGTCCCGGGGGGCCGTTTCGATCACGCTCATGTCCCGAATGCCCGCCAGTGACATGTGCAGGGTCCGCGGAATCGGCGTCGCGGTCAACGAGAGGACGTCGACCGCGAGCTTGAGCGCACGGAGTTGCTCCTTGTGCTTGACCCCGAACCGGTGTTCCTCGTCGATGACGACCAGGCCCAGTTCCTTGAATACGACGTCCTTCGACAGCAGCCGGTGCGTACCGATCACGATGTCGATGGTTCCCGCCGCCAGGAGCTCGAGCGCCGTCTTCTGTTCCTTGCCGGTCCGGAATCGCGAAAGAACCTCCACCTTCACCGGAAAATCCGCCAGCCGCTCGGCGAACGTCCGGCCATGCTGTTCGGCCAGTACCGTCGTTGGGACCAGTACGGCCACCTGTTTCCCCCCCTGCACCGCCTTGAAGGCCGCCCGAACCGCGATCTCCGTCTTCCCATAACCCACGTCGCCGACCAGCAGCCGGTCCATCGGCACCGGCCGCTCCATGTCCCGCTTCACATCTTCGGTAGCCTTGCGCTGGTCCGGCGTGTCTTCATACAGAAAACTCGACTCGAGTTCGCGCTGCCACTTCGCATCAGGTGGGAAGGCGAACCCGGCGCTGACCTGGCGGCGGGCATAGAGATCAAGCAACTCGGCGGCCATCAGCTGAATCGCCTCGCGGGTTCGCTCCCTCAGTTTCTTCCACGAGGTGCTGCCGAGCTTGTGAATCCGCGGGGGCGGCTCGTCGCCGTCGTCGGTGGCAGATCGGTAGCGCTCGATCTGATCGAGACGGTAGAGAGGCACGTGGAGCCGGTCGCCGCCCTCGTACTCGACCACCGCGACCTCGATGAGGCCGCCCTCCACTTCGATCGTCGCGATCCCCCGGTAGATCCCGATACCATGTTCGAGATGGACGACGTAATCGCAGTTGCTGAGCGTGCCGGCCACGACGGTCGGTGCCGCCTGGCGGTAGCGACGGGGACGACGGAGCCGCCGGGCCCGGCGGAAGACCTCATGGTCCGTCATCACCCGGAGCGACGGCATCACGAATCCGCCGTCCAGCGCCCCAACCGCCAGCGCGGCGCCCCCTGGTCGGCCCTGCTCATCAAGCAACTCGGTCAGCCGCTCGAGCTGGCCCTCGTTGTCACAGAGGATCAAGGTCGGCAAACCGCCATCCAGCAGGGTGCGGAGCCGCTTGATGTCCCGGTCGATCTTCTCCGGCGGCATGAATCCGGCCTGGAGTTCGACCGGTTCCTCCCGCAAGGCCAATGTGCCGAAACGCTCCATCCCCGCGCGCCACACCTCCGGCTCGATGAACAGGTCCTCCCGCCGAGGGACCTCCTCCCCGAGCCGACGGGCCACGTCGAGATGATGCTCGGCTTCGCGCCAGGCACGGGTGACCTCCTCGATGTTCGCCGTCGAGGAGTCCACCATCATCAATGTGCCGGAGGGGAGCAGATCAAGGAGCGAGACCCGGGCCACGGGCCCGGTGCGGTCCGCCGCCGTTACCGTCCGGACCGGGAGCACGGAAACCCGGTCGATCTCCCCCAGGCTCCGCTGACTGGTGAGATCGAACCCCCGGAGGCTTTCGATCACGTCGCCCCACCATTCGCACCGGGTCGGCGCCGCCATGCCGAACCCGTAGAGATCGATGATGCCGCCCCGCACGCTGAACTGCGCCACCTCCGTGACGGTGGGCACTCGCTGATAGCCCATGTGCTCGAGCCGGGTGGTGACCTCCGACAAGGGCACGGCCGCGCTCCGGGTCAATTCGAGCCGGAACTCCGCCAATGCGGTCGCCACGGCCGTTCGTTCGGCGCTGGCCCGGGCGGTCGTGATCACGATCCGAAGCCGCCCGGCCAGGAGTGCCTCGATCGTTTCGGTGCGCTCGCCGGCGATCTCGACGTGACGCTCTTCTTCCCCCAGAGCCTCTCTCTGGGGATAGAGCGACACCGGCTGATCGGTAAGCTGCGCGAGGTCGGCCAGCCACCGCTCCGCTTCGGCGGGCGTCGTGGCCACCACCGCGACCAGCCGGTTGGCCTGTTCCTCGGCCAGCCATGCCGCCACCACCGCAGGACTGGACCCCGGAAGTCCGCCAACCCGAATGGTTCGGCCCGCCGCGGGCAGGGCGTCACGGAGGTCGGCCGCGAACCGAGTCCGCCCGAACGCGTCGAGGACCGGGCGAATCATCGGGCCTTGAACCGCCGCCCGGCGGCCAGCACGGTTTCAATCAGGGCCAGGATGAGCGCCAGGACGAGGAGCGGACCTCGCAAATCGCTGGTCGTTCCAGCCTGGAAGGCCGCCTGGGCCGCGCGGTCGAGGTCGGACACGCGAGCGTTCGGCCACAAGGCGACGATCTCCGTTGCCGTGGCGGGCGTCAACTCCGACTCACGGGCATCAGGATTGACCGAAATCGATCCCACCGTATCCCGGTCCGCCAGAAGGAAGTGCGGGCCGAGAGTCGCCGGCCGAAACGGGGAGCCGCCTTCGATCGGCCAGCGACGGTCTCCGGCCACGACGGCGGTGACCCGGTCCGGCACCAGGATCCGGTCGCCCGGCGCAGCCTCGAGCTGGATCAATTCACCCCGGGCCGCGCGATTGAGGAGGGCGTCGAGAAACGGCAGGAAACCGGCGCTCAGCGGCAGACTGGTCCACTCCGGCTCGAGGCGGCTCCCCACCAGCACGGTCCGACCGCTTCGAACCACCCAGGGCTCGCCGCCCGCCGTCACGAGGACGTCCGTCGCCGCTCCCCCCTGGTGCACCAGCCTGTATCGGCGCAGGGTGCGCTCCCGGCCGAGCCAGGGACCGCTGTCGGTGGCAGTCGCCGTGATCGCCGGATCGCCATAGCGCCACGCCACCCCTCGAGCCGCAAGAGCCCGGTTGAGCGCCCCGAGGCGGGCCGGATCCGCCGGCGGCAGCACGATGGACGCCAGCCCGCCTAACGTGCCCAGCGTCACGTCGCCGCCGGCCTCAACCCGGCCATTCTGCGCCAGGACCTGAAGCGCCGTCGCGGCGAAGGTGCCGGCATCCGCGGCCGTCACCCGGGCCGGCGGCGCCACCCGAACCGCGACGGTGCGCCGGTCATCCAGACGCAGTTCGTCAGGATCGAGCTCAGCCGTCACCGTCCGCCAACCCGGGACCAGACCGGTGAGTCGCTGGATCGCCGTCCCACCCACCGGGACGAGCAGCTGCCGGGCCGGTCGCCCCTCGGCCACGATCGATACCGGTCGCGCCCGCTCGCCCGTCCCCCCAACCCGAACGGCCGCACTGCCGCCGTCCGTTCCCCAGGGCTGGCTTCCCACCAGGAGGGCGGCAAGTCCTGCGTTCGGGGAGGGTTCGCCGGCAACCCGCAACACGGTGATGGGCTCATCCTGACGGCCACCGCTTATGGCCGATCGCTGGAAATCGGAAATGACCACGACTTCCCCCGGGCGATCGGCCGATCGGAGCAGCGCCGCCGCGGTCGCAACCAGCTCGCCCAGGTCGACCCGGGCCGGCGTGACGGTGAGCGAATCCACCTTGGCCGCGAGCGCCCCAGGCGTCCCCGGTCGCGGAATCCCGTCCGCCGTTACTAACCACAGGCGATCCTCCGCCGTCGCCCGACCGAGCACCGCACGGCCGGCGCGCTTGATCCCGGTCAGCACCGGGACACCGGCCCGGATCGCGCCGCTCGAGAGAGAATTGTCCAGGATCAGGACCGCCGCTGTCGGGGAATGGGTTCCCAACGAGGCGCGTTGCCACCGGGGTCCCGCGGCCGCCAGCATCACGGCGGCCATGAGCAACGTCCTGACGATCAGCAGCACCAGGTTCTGGAGTTGAAGCCGGCGCTGATGGAGACGGGTGGCGTCCGCGAGGTACCGGGTCGACGGAAACAGAATGGTCGGCGGTTCACGGCGGGCAATCAGGTGCAGGATGATCGGCACCGCCGCCAAGGCGAGGCCGGTCAGGGCCCACGGAAGAGCGAAAGTCATCTCACGCCACGTGGGTCGAACGAACCAGCGCCTGCCGGAGGGCAAGGCCGAACGGCGTATCGGTGGTCACTCGCTCGTAGGCCATCCCGTGGCGGCGGCAAGCCATCCGCCAGTCGAGGATGGCATTCTCGACGGTCTGGGCATAGAGGCCGGCCCAATCGGCCGGGCGCAACGTGACGTGCTGGCCGGTCTCGGGATCCTCAAAACGCGCTTCGGCTGGCCCCTCCAGGGCAAGCTCCGCCGGGTCCATGATGTGCAGCACCAGGACTTGGTGCCCACGATGGCGCAGAAACCGAAGCGCCTTGATCGCCAGCTCACGGTCGAGCAGCAGGTCGGACACGAACACGACCAGGCCCCGTCGGCGCAGTTGGTCCATCACCCGCCGCAGGGCCGGTTCAGCCGCGGTCTGGGTCCCCGGTTCCGTCCCGTGAATCACCGACAGCAACTGGTGCCAGTGGCCCATCCGCGCCCGGGGGGGAGTCACTGACCGCACAACGTCATCGAACGTGATCAGCCCCGTGGCATCCCGCTGCCGGAGCAGAACCAGCGTCATGGCCGCAACCAGGCGCTTGGCGTATTCGAGCTTGCTCAGGCGGGCGCCGGGCGCACCCGACCAGCCCATCGACTTGCTGGCATCGAGGACCACCATGGCCCGAAGGTTGGTTTCTTCCTCGAATTGCTTGACGTACAGCCGGTCGTTCCGAGCGAGGATCTTCCAGTCGACGTACCGCAACTCGTCGCCGGGCTGATAGGCCCGGTGCTCGGCGAATTCGACCGAGAACCCCCGTCGGGGGGACCGGTGCAATCCGGTGAGAAAACCCTCGACGACTCCGGAGGTCAACACTTCAATCCCGCCCAACCGGGCCACTTCGGCCGGATCGAGCAGGTCAAGACGTTCCCGGGGACGGGCCGATACCATAAGGGGCCGAACGTACGGGGCCGGAGGCTCAAAAGTCAACGCGAGGTCACCCCTGTCCCCCAACGGGGACGCAGGTGGGGAACCGATCCCGAGCTCGGCGTGGCTATCCGTCTCGGAGGGAATGAGTTACCGAATGGGCCGTTGATGGCATGGGCCCTGCTAAGTCTCTGTCCCGAGAGGATGGAACCAGGCCGTGAAAATGGGGCAGGTCGTTACAGCAGTGGGGTTCGTCACGCTACTCGGTGGTGCTTTCTCCCCCAAGGCATTGCCGGTAGCGTTGGCGGCCTCAACCGCAATCCAGCAGCAGGGGCCGCCCCGCCCCAAACCCAAACCACCACCCGAGCCCCAGCTCAAACGCCGCCGACCGCCGCCGTCACCGGCTCCCGCGCCGCCCCCTGGTCGTTAGCTTTCAATCGCAGGCCATAGGCAATCGCCCCCGTCGGCACTTCCGGCGGGGGTCACTCGTTTTGAGGAGGCATCGGTGATACGTCAGCGGTTGGCGGTACTGGCATTGTTGGCACCGGTCACGGCATCGGCACAGACCGCGGCCATCAAGAAGGCAGTGGGCACCATCACCGAGGCCGATGTCCGTCGGCGGATCGAGATCATCGCCCACGACTCAATGGGTGGCCGGGACACACCGAGCGACGGTCTCGACAAGACGGCCGCCTGGGTGGCGGGCGAATTCAAGCGGATCGGACTCAAACCCGCCGGGGACCTGGGCGCCTACATCCAGCGGTATGAAGTGAACCTGACCTCCCCCGACCCCGACTCGTCATTCTTTCAGTTCACATCACCCGCCGGCAAGCTGCTCAAGCTGCAGCTCGGCGCCGATGTGATGATCCAGGGAACGGCACCGCGAGCCCTCTCGACCAGCGATCTGGTCGTGATCGCCGCCGGCGCCTCGCTCGACACCGCCAAGCTGGCCACCGACCTGATCCGCGATAAAATCGCGTTGCTGGTTTTCGACTGGAGCCATGGAATGGCCCCGGGCCTCCAGGCTGCCGCTGTCGCGGTGGTTGGCCGCGGGGCCCGCGGGGTCTTGCTGCCCGTCAACAGCGACTCCATGGCCGGCATGATGGGCCTTGGCATGCCGCGGGGGCCCCAGGTCCGTCTCGGTCCACCGCGGGCCTCGAACGGAAGCGGCGGCCGATTCTTCGGCCTCACCGCCGAGCGGCGGCTTGCCGACGGCATGCCGGAACTCGCCGCCGCGATCGCGACGGCGCGGGGTGCGGCAACGACCACCGTCACCGCGCTCCCCGGCTGGCGAGTCGATGCGATCGGGAAAATGGGTGAGGGCAAATCCGTGATGGCTCCGAACACTGTCGGAATCCTCGAGGGTACCGATCCGGTCCTCAAGAACGAGTACCTGGTGGTATCCGCCCACATGGACCATGTCGGCGGGGCCTGCAGCGGCTCGACCCCGGCCGACCGCATCTGCAACGGCGCCGACGATGACGGATCCGGCACGGTGGGCGTGGTCGGGCTGGCCGAAGCGTTCATGCTCGCCCGGCCCAAGCGGTCGGTCATCTTCGTCACCGTGAGCGGCGAGGAGAAGGGACTCTGGGGCAGCGCCTATTTTGCCGGCCATATGCCGGTGGAAACGCGGTCGGTGGTGGCCGATCTCAACATGGACATGATCGGTCGCAACTGGAAAGACACCGTCGTCGCGATCGGGAAGGAGCACTCCGACCTCGGCGCCACGGCCAACCGGGTGACCGTCGAGCATCCGGACCTCGGCATCAGGATCGTGGACGACTTGTGGCCCCAGGAGAACCTCTACTTCCGCTCCGATCACTACAACTTCGCCCGGAAGGGCATCCCGGTCCTGTTCTTCACCAGCGGGCTCCACGCGGACTACCACGCGGTGACCGATTCGCCCGACAAGATCGACGCCGAAAAGGAAGCCCGGATTCTCCGGCTCGTCTTCTACCTCGGGCAGGAAGTGGCGAACGCCGCCGGCCGGCCCAGCTGGAACCCGGAGAGCTACAAGAAGATCGTCTCGAAGGAAAACCAGGTGCCCTGACATGGCCCACAGCCACGAGACCCTCGACGAGTTCAACACCTTTCGGGCCGCGATGAACGAGAAGATCTTCGCGGCCGGCAATCTGACGACCAACCGTTTCTTCAACTTGGACACCCGGGCCTACGAAGGCGGCGTGCTCGGTGTGAAGACCAAGGAGATGCTCGGCCTGGTCGCATCGCTGGTTCTCCGCTGCGACGACTGCATCACCTACCACGTCGTCCGTTGCGCCGAAGAAGGGGTGACCGACGCCGAGATGCATGAGGTGTTTTCGATCGGGCTGGTCGTCGGGGGATCGATCGTGATCCCCCACCTCCGCCGGGCGGTCGCCCGGCTGGAGGAAGTCCGGGCGGCCGGCGGGACCTAGCCTTCGACCTCTTCCGCCGGGGCCCGGCTGACGAGAACGCCGACGATCACCAGGATCGCGCCCAGTCCCTGCACGGGGACCGGGCGTTCGCCTAACAGGGCCCAGGCCGTGAGCCCCGCGAACAGCGGCGTGATGCAGTTGTAGAGCGCCGTTCGGCTCCCGCCCAGCGCCTTGAGACTCCGGGTCCAGAGCACCGACGCAAAGACCGACGAAAAGACCGACGAGTAGAACAGCCCGAACCAGACCGCCGGGTGAATCGTCGTGGGGTCGAGATGGACCAGACGCGGTGCGGCCGCCAGCAGAAACCCCGGCGTCCCTCCCAGGTGGGTGATCGCCGCGACCTGGGCCGAATTGAGACCGAGCGAGGCCCGGCGCACGCCAACGGTGAACAGGGCCCAGAACAGCAGAGCCAGGACGCTCAATCCGTCCCCCCGAAGCGTCTCGGTGCCGAAGTGCAGTCCCTTCGCTCCGACGACCACCATCACGCCAATCGTCCCCAGGCCGATCCCGAGCCAGACCCGCGGTTTGGGCCGTTCGTGCCCGAGCATCAGACCAAGCAGCGCCACGACCACCGGCAGGTTCCCGAAGATCAAGGCGCTGTTGGTTGCCGTGGTGAGTTTGAGGCCGGAAAGGAAGGCGAACTGGTTCAGCGTGTGGCCGACGACCCCCCAGCCGAGCAGACGCCAGACAGTCGCGCGGGGAATCGGGCCGTATTGGCGAAGGACGCCGACCAGGACCCAGAGCAGCGTCGTGCTGAGCGAGAACCGCAGCGCCCCCATCACCAGCGGATCGATGTGGGCGAGCGCCAGTTTGGTGGTGCTGTAGTTGCCGCCCCAGATGAGCGAGACGATTACCAGGTTGAAGTCGTGCCAGCCGAACCGCCGCGATCCCGACTTCACTGGGCCGCTCGGCCGCTCTGACTCAGAAACACGCCGACAAAGACCAGCGCCGCGCCAATGCCCTGGGCCGGCACGACCCGTTCACCCAGCACCAGGGCCGCCGTCGCCGCCGCAAAGATTGGCGTGACGCAATTGTAGATCGCGGTGCGGCTGCTGCCGATCCCCTGCACCGCGTAGCTCCAGATCAGGTAGGCGACCGTGATCGAGAATACCGTAGAAAACGTCACCGCGAACCAGGCTGCCCCCGACAGTGAACCCCAGGCCATCGCCCGGAGGTCGTGGGCCGCCACCACCAGCAGCCCCGGGGTCCCGCCAATGACCGTGAGCGCCGTCACTCGAAGCGGGTCCCGTCCCCGCCCGACCTGGCGCACGCCAACGGTAAAGATCGCCCAGCAGGCACAGGCAACCATGATGAGGAGGTCGCCCCGAAGGCTCGCGACGGTAAAGTGAATTCCCTTGACGGCGATCACGACGCCGACACCAATCGTGGCCACGACGATGCCCCACCACACCCGCGGCCCCGATCGCTCGACGCCCAGCACGGTCCCGAGGACCGCCACTAGCGTCGGCAGCGCGGCCAGGATCAGCGACGCATTGATGGCGGTCGTGGTCACCAGACCGGTCATGAACGCGATCTGGTAGCAGGTATTGCCGATCACGCCCAGGCCGATGAGCAGCCAGCTTTCCCGGGCGGGAATCGGCCGGCCCGGGTTCACGACTCGTACAATGACGAGCATCATGACGCTGGCGGCCGCAAACCGGACCGCCGCGAACACCGACGGGGGCATGACACCAAGCGCATACTTGTTGGCGCTGAAATTGGCCCCCCAGATGAGGGAGACCACCAGCATGCCGAGATCGTGTTTGGAGAAGCGGGAGCGGCCGACAGCCATCGCGCAAAGCTAATCGAGTCCCCCGTAGCGGCGAGGAAGGAATACCGGGTGACTCGACTATATTCGTCGCCATGAAGCAGTCTCGCATCCGCAATTTCTGCATCGTGGCCCACATCGACCACGGCAAATCGACTCTGGCCGATCGGCTGATCGAGGCCACCGGGACGCTGGCCAAGCGGCAGATGAAGGAGCAAGTCCTCGACAACATGGACCTCGAGCGGGAACGAGGCATCACGATCAAGCTCAACGCCTGCCGGATGTCCTATCGGGCACGGGACGGCCAGGACTATGAACTCAACCTGATCGACACGCCGGGCCACGTCGACTTCACCTATGAGGTGTCGCGGTCACTGGCGGCGTGCGAGGGCGCGATCCTCGTGGTCGACGCCTCGCAGGGCGTGCAGGCCCAGACCCTGTCGAACCTGTTTCTCGCACTCGAGGCGGGCCTCGAAGTCATCCCGGTGCTCAACAAGATCGACCTTCCCGGGGCCGAGCCCGAGAAACGGGCCGCCGAACTGATGGAGCTTCTCGGCGTGACCCGGGACCAGATCCTCGCCGTTTCTGCCAAGGAAGGGACCGGCGTCCCCGAGCTGCTTGAGGCCATCATCGCTCGCCTCCCCGTGCCCAGGGGCAACCCGGATGGACCGTTTCGGGCGCTGGTATTCGATTCGTACTACGACCGGTACCGCGGGGCCGTCCCGACGGTCCGGGTGGTGGACGGGACGATCCGCAAGGGCATGATGGTGCACTTCGGTTCCCACCCGGCGGACAAGTACGAAGTCGTCGAGGTTGGCTTTCCCGCCATGGGGCAGCACCGCGCCGACCAGCTCGAGGCCGGCGAAGTAGGATACGTGGTCGCCAGCGTGCGCGGGGTCCGGGACGCCCGGGTCGGCGACACCATCCTGGACTCCGGCAACCCGGCGACCGACCTGCTGGCGGGGTATCGCGACGTCAAATCGATGGTGTTCGCCGGCGTCTACCCAACCAGCACGGATCAGTACGAGGACCTGCGGGACGCGCTCGAACGCCTGCAGGTCAACGACGCGAGTCTTCGCTACGAGCCCGAGTCGTCGCTGGCGCTCGGATTCGGTTTTCGGTGCGGATTCCTCGGCCTCCTGCACATGGAGATCGTGCAGGAGCGGCTCGAGCGCGAATTCAATCTCGATCTGATCACCACGGTTCCCACGGTCGAATACCACGTCTATCTCACCAGCGGCGAGATGGTTGTGGTGGCAAACCCCTCGACCCTGCCCGAGGACGGACTTCGGGCCCGGATCGAAGAGCCTTACGTCAAGGCCCGGATTGTCTCGCCCACGGACTACATCGGCCCGATCATGAAACTCGGGACCGACCGTCGCGGCATCTATCACGGCATGCACTTCATCGACCCGACGCGGGTGGAATTCAGTTTTGAATTCCCGCTCGGCGAGATTGTCCTCGACTTCTACGACCGCCTCAAGTCGCTGTCGCGGGGGTACGCCTCCCTCGACTACGAGATGTCGGACTACCGGGAGAGCGACCTGGTGAAGCTCGACCTGCTCATCAACGGCGAACAGATCGACGCCTTCAGCGTCATCATCCACGAGGCCAAGGCCTACGATTGGGGCCGCAAGGTGGCGGAGAAGCTCAAGGAGCTGATCCCCCGCCAGTTGTTCCAGGTCGCGTTGCAGGCCGCCATCGGACAGAAGATCATCGCGCGCGAAACCATTTCGGCGATG
The DNA here is from genome assembly GCA_031394255.1 of Gemmatimonadota bacterium. Classification (GTDB taxonomy): domain Bacteria; phylum Gemmatimonadota; class Gemmatimonadetes; order Gemmatimonadales; family GWC2-71-9; genus SHZU01. The sequence continues at coordinate 32,243 of JANMXA010000046.1, read as the reverse complement.
CGGAAAGACGTCCTCGCCAAATGCTACGGCGGCGACATCACCCGGAAACGCAAGCTCCTCGAGAAGCAGAAGGAGGGCAAGAAGCGGATGAAGCAGATCGGGCAGGTCGAAATCCCGCAGGAAGCCTTCCTTGCGGTGCTTCAGGTCGACAGCGACTAGCGGACGGCCAGCACCGTGACGGGGAACCCGGGCGAGGGAGTCGCAGCAGGCGGCACGCTGGTTGTCCAGACCGCGTTCCTCGGCGACGTCGTGCTGACGACCGGGCTGCTCGACGTCCTGGCGGAGCGATTTGGGCCGGTGGATGTCGTCGTCACGCCGGCAGCCATTCCGCTGGTCGACTCCCTGCCGTCGGTTCGGAGCGTCTTGAGCTACGACAAACACCGCCGCGACCGGGGTCTCGGCCCCGCATGGCGACTGGCTCAGCACCTCGCCGCCCGGGGGTATGCCCGGGCGTACCTTGCTCACCGGTCCCTGCGGTCTGCCGCAATTGTCTGGGCCGCCCACATTCCTGAACGGATTGGTTTTGCCGGGGCCGAGGGCCGGTGGCTTTACACCCGCCGCGTCGAACGACGGGAAGATCTTCACGAGGCCGACCGCCTGCTCGCCCTGGCTGACCTGGGCGGGCGGGCCCGAATTCACCTCGCGATCACCGAAGACGACCGGGCCCAGGCCTACGCCTGGCTCGCCAGCCGGGGGATCGGTGACGGATTCGTGGCCATGGCCCCTGGCTCGATCTGGGGAACCAAACGGTGGGGCGGCTTCGCCGAGTTGGTCCGGCTCGTCCCCGGGCACGTGGTCGTCGTCGGGGGACCGGACGACCGGGCCGCCACCGCAGCCCTGGTGGACGCCGCGCCGGAACGGGTGTTCGATGCATCCGGGACGATCCCGATCAGGGTTTCCGCGGCCCTGCTCGAACGAGCCCGCGTGCTCGTGACCAACGATTCGGCGCCGCTCCATCTGGCGAGCGCCACGAATACGCCGACGGTTGCCCTGTTCGGGCCGACCGTACCCCGCTTCGGTTTCGGCCCGAGAGCGAGCCGGGCGGCCATCGTCGAGCGAACCGACCTCAAATGCCGGCCCTGCTCGCCGCACGGGCCGGCCCGGTGTCCGCTTGGTCATCACCGGTGCATGCGCGAGATTCCAGCGACGACCGTCCGGGACACGATCCAGGCACTGATCGGATGACACGATGCGATACGTACTGGGAGTAGACATCGGCGGTACCAATCTGGTCGTCGGAGCGGTCACCGAGGATGGCACGCGGGTGCTCGGGCTCCGGAGCGAACCGACCGGCGCGGTCCACGGCGCCGACCATGTCATCGACCGGATCATCACGATGGCCGAGGCCACCATGGCGGAGACGCGGAAGGGGGACGCCGAGGCCGACATCACTGGTGTTGGCATCGGATCGCCTGGACCGCTCGACCGAACCGCCGGGATCGTCCTCCTGACGCCGAACCTCGGCTGGGTCAACATGCCGGTCCGCGACCGCATCGGCGAGCGCCTGGCCTTGCCGGCCTCCCTCGACAACGACGCCAATTGCGCCATGGCCGGCGAGTGGTGGGTCGGGGCGGCCCAGGGCGCCCGTCATGCCGTGACCTTCACCCTTGGCACGGGCATCGGCGGGGGGATCGTAGTGGACGGCAAACTCCTGCACGGAGCGTCCGACGTCGCGGCGGAAATCGGCCACATCACCATCGAAACCAACGGGCGCCGCTGCGGCTGCGGCAACGACGGATGCCTCGAGGCGTATGCCTCGGGACCCGCGATCGCCCGGCGAACCATCGAAGCGCTCGAAGCCGGGGCGGATTCGTCAATCCAGCAGGCCGTGCGCGGCGACCTGGCGGCCATCACCGCCCAGACCGTCTATGAGGCCGCGGCGGCGGGCGACCCACTGGCGCTCGAAGTGGTTCAGGACACCGCCAAGTACCTCGGCGTCGGGGTGGCCAACCTGATCAACATCCTGAACCCTGAGGTCGTGGTTATCTGCGGCGGCGTCACTCAGGCCGGGGACCGGCTGTTCACACCGCTCCGTCGCGAGGTGAACCGGCGGGCCTTCCGCCCGGCGGTTCAGGCGTGCCGGATCGTGCCGGGTGCCCTCCCCGGCACCGCGGGGGTGGTTGGGGCGGCCAAGGTATTCCTGGATGCCCACGCGTAGGATCGGCGTCGTCGGGTCGCTGGTCTGGGACCAGATCCACGGCCGCGATCCGGCGCGCGGGCCGGTCGAGGAATGGGGCGGGATCGCGTACGCTCTCTCGGGCTTCGAGGCATCGTTAGGCGACGACTGGGAAATCGTGCCCCTGATCAAGGTGGGCAGCGACCTGATTCGCGAGGCCGACCGGTTTCTCGCCACGCTGAGCCACCGCCATCCGGCGGCCCGTTTCATCGAGGTGCCCACGCCGAACAACCGGGTTGTCCTCCGCTATCAGTCCCAGCAACGCCGCTGCGAGCGGATGGCGGGCGGCGTCCCGGGCTGGAACTGGGCCGAACTTGGGCCCCTGGTGCGCGACCTCGACGCCCTGTACGTCAATTTCATCTCGGGCTTCGAGATGTGCCTCGGCACCGCATCGGCGCTCCGCGACGGATTCCGGGGGCCGATCTACGCCGACCTGCACAGCCTGCTCCTCGGCATGGGCCGGGACGGGATCCGGACCCTGGCGCCGCTGGTCGACGCCCCGAACTGGTACCGGTGTTTCGACTACATCCAGGTCAACGAGGACGAGATGGCCGAGCTGTCGACCGATCCGTTGAGCCTCGCGACCGCGATCCTGGGCCAGGGGGCGAAGGGCGTCCTGGTCACCCTCGGCCCTCGCGGCGTCGTCTATGTTGCCGGGGACGGCGCGATGACCCGGACGGAGCTGATTGCGACCGAGCCGGTCGACGATCCTGACCCGACCGGTTGCGGCGATGTGTTCGGGGCGGCGACCTTTTCGGCCATCCTCCGGGGCGACGCGATCGATACGGCCGCCCGCTTCGGCAACCGAATGGCGAGTCGCAATGCCCGGTTCCGGGGTGCCGGAGGCCTGGCCCAACATCTGAAGGGCACTCTGGTCACACCATGATTCACGTCGCACCCGTTCCGGCCCACTTCGACGATCGAACTCTCGATCAGTTCGCCCTTGCCCTCGGGCCCTGGCCCCCGGCGGAACGGCTGTTGATCGACGCCCGGGGCACGACCTGGGCATCGCCCTACGGCCTCGCGGCGATGCTGACGCTCGGACAGGCGATCGCCGAACTCAAGCTGCCCAAGCCGCGCCTCGCGGTACCGGACAGCGACGACACCAGGAGTTACTGGGCCCGAACGGGCTTCTTTCACCACGCCGTCGACTATTTCGAGCTCGCGGGCAAGATTCCCAAGCGGAGCGGCGACGCGCCCGGCAGCACGCTGGTACCGGTGACGGCGGTGCGGGCGGCAGAGGATGTGCACGAAGTGGTGGGTCGGGTCCAGGAAGGCGCCACCAGGATCCTGACCTCGGAGCTCAAGCTCGAGGCCAAGGCCGTCATGGGATTCGCCATGGCGCTCTCGGAAGCCTGCCAGAATATCGTCGAGCATGCCGGTACCGGCGGCTGGGTGGCGGTGCAGACCTACATGTGGCAGCGGAGACTGGGCCGGAAGGTGGCGGTCATCGCCGTGAGCGACGCGGGGGTCGGCTTTCGCCGTTCGCTCGAAGCCTCGGAAGCAAAGAAGGTCGGCGAGCGCTGGGGCGACGGCGCGGCCCTGGAGTCGGCGCTGTTGCACGGGGTCAGCCGGTTCCGCGACCCGGGCCGCGGGCAGGGACTGGCCGGGATCAAACGGTACCTGCTGCGGTGGCAGGGCAAGATCGCGATCCGGAGCGGTACGGCCAGACTGTCCGTCCTGCCCGAATGGGATGATGACGTTCCGCTGGCCGAGCACCTGCCGTTCTTCCCGGGTTCCCAGGTGCAGATCACCATTCCGGCGCAGGAGGCTCCCGCGCGATGAGAGAACGGATCGATCTCCGCCCGCTGCTCCGGGAAACGGTCACTTCGGGGTACAACCACCTGGTCACCAGGCCCACCGGCATTTCCCTCCGGCAGCTGATCGAAGCCAGGATCGGCACCAACCCGCATCCGACCACTCAGCTGGATTTCGGCTCGATCGGCCTGCTGGATTACAGCTGTGCCGATGAGATCGTGGCCAAACTGCTGCTCAACGCCGCCGACGACCGCCCCAGATATGTCGTGCTCGTGAACGTCTCCGACACCCATCGGGAAGCGATCGATCACGTCCTCGAAACCCACCGCCTCACGGTGATCGCGGTGCCTGACGACGGCGCCCCCCCTGGCATCCTCGGCTGGCGAACCCCGGACCTGCTGGCCGCGTTCGATGCCGTCCAGCGCCTCGGAGCCGGCGACTCGGGCCGGCTGGCTGACGCCCTCGGATGGACGATCGAACGGGCCGCCGACGCCCTCCAATCCCTGGCCCTGCGCCGATTGGTGCAGGCCGCATCCGGCACCTACTGCCCCCTGCCCATCCTATGACCAAGCCCAGCCACGGACGTTCGACCACCGCCGTTCACGGGCCGCCGGCCCGCCGGCACCCGGATCAACCGGTGGTGCAGCCGATCTATCAGAGCACGACCTACGTGAATGCGATCGGATCGGATCGTGAAGTGATGTACGAGCGGTACGGCAACACGCCGAACCAGGTGGCGCTGGCAAGAAAATACGCCCTGCTCGAGGGCGCGGAAGCCGCCATTTTCCTCTCGAGCGGCATGGCCGCGACGGCCATGGCACACCTGGCCGTGCTCCGTCCCGGCGATCACCTGATCGCGAGCGAGTGGATCTACGGGGGCACCCGGCGCCTCTTCGACGAAGAATTCGACCGCTTCGGCATCGCGATCACCTATGTGAACCCGGTCCAGCCCCGGGCCTGGCGACGAGCCGTGAAGAAGAACACGCGGGCGGTGTTCTTCGAGTCGCCCACGAACCCGTTGATGCGGGTGGTCGACCCGAACCCGGTCACCGCCATCACCAAGGAATTCGGATTGGCCCTGCTGGTGGACAGCACATTCGCCAGCCCGATCAACTACCGGCCGATCGAAACCGGTGCGGACGTGGTGATCACCAGCGCCACCAAGTACCTGAATGGCCATTCGGACGTGACCGGCGGAGCCGTGGCGGGGACCCAGTCGCTGGTCGATGAGGTGATCCGGTTGTCCCGCGTGTGGGGGCCGGCACTCGATTCTCACTCGGCCTGGCTCCTGGATCGCGGCATGAAGACGCTGGCGCTCCGGGTCGACCGTCAGAACGCGACCGGCTTGGCGGTGGCTCAATTTGCCGCGAATCACCCCAAGGTCGTCGCGGTCCACTATCCCGGGCTCACCGCTCATCCGGATCACGCCATCGCGGCGCGCATCCTCAGCGGATTCGGGGGCATGGTGGGCCTCGAGATCCAAGGTGGGTCCGAAGGAGCGGAGCGATTCCTCCGACGGTTGCGGATCGTGACGCACGCCCCGAGTCTCGCCGGCGTCGAGAGTCTGATTTCGGAACCCCGCCTCACGTCCCACGCGTCGCTCACACCCGAGCAGCGGAAGGCCATCGGCATCGCCGATGGCCTGGTCCGGCTCTCGTGCGGCATCGAGGACATCGACGACCTGATCGACGATCTCCGCCACGCCCTCGACGGCCTATGATCCGATTCAACCACGTCAGCCTCACGTACGGAAACGGCGTCTCTGGCCTCAAGGACGCGTCGTTTCACATTCCCCGCGGCCAGTTCGTCTTCCTGACGGGCCATTCCGGAGCGGGCAAATCATCGATTCTGTCGATGATCATCGCCGACCAGAAGCCCACCGAGGGCGAAGTGAAGGTCTCCGGCTACCAGATCAGCAAGCTCACCGCGCGAGAGATCCCCCGGCTCCGGCGCCGTCTCGGAGTCGTGTTCCAGGATTTTCGGCTGCTGGAATACCGGACGGTCGAGGAAAACGTCGCCTTTGCGCTGGAGGTGACCGGCGCACGCCACGAATCGATTCCCAACCGGGTCATGCGGGCGCTCACCCAGGTAGGGCTGGCGTCGAAGGCCCGCGGCTACCCCAAGGAACTGTCGGGCGGAGAACAGCAGCGCGTCGCCATCGCCCGGGCGCTGGTCAACGACCCCCACATCCTGATTGCCGACGAACCGACGGGCAACCTCGACGAGCGGGCCACCCGGGGCATCTTCCAGTTGCTACGCGAGATCAACGCGGGGGGAACCGTAGTGGTCATGGCGACCCACAACATGGAACTGGTCCGCGACACCGGCTACCGGACGATCGAACTCAAGGGCGGACGGATCGTCTATGACAGTGGCGTCGATGACGCCGAGGCGGCCCCATGAGACACCGGACACCGTTGCGGGAGGCCCTCCTTGTCTTTCAACGGACGCCCCTGCTGTCGAGCCTGTCGATTGCATCGATCGGATTCTCGCTCTTCACCATCGGCCTGTTCTTCCTGGTGGCGCTCAACTTCCGGCGAGCCCTCGACGTCCTGGCCGAACGGGTCGAGGTCGTGGCTTTTGTCCTTCGGGGGACACCGACCGAAGCGATCAGCCAGGCCACCCAGGACATCACCGCCTTCCCCGAAGTCCTGGAACTCCGGTTCGTGACCGAGGAACAGGCCCTGGCCCGGGCCCGCCGCGAGCTGGTCGAGTTTCGCGAGGCCTATCGCGACCTCGAGGTCAATCCGCTCCCCGCCTCGTTCGAGATTCGCCTCAAGCCGCAGTTCCGCAACGCGAAGCAGGCCCAGGCGGTCGCGGAACGGCTGCGCGGGTTCCCGTTCATCGAGGACGTCCGGTACGGCCGGGATTGGGTCGAGCGGCTCGACAAGCTCCGCACCATGGCGGCGGTCGTGGGTCTGGTGATCGGCCTGGCTTTCGCGGCGGTGGCCATCGTCATCATCGGCGTCACCATCCGGATCACGGTGCTCCAACGGGCCAAGGAAATCTCGATCATGCGCCTGGTGGGGGCCACCAACAACTACATTCGCGGTCCGTTCCTGATCGAAGGGGCCATCAAGGGGATTCTGGGCGGGGTCCTGGCGATCGTGATGTGCTGGGTCACCTTTTACGTCTTCCGGCAGACCACCGGCGACACCGGAGCCACCCTGGTCTTCTTCGGCACGCTGCAGATGACCGTGATGATGCTGTTCGCCATCGGCATCGGTCTCGGTGGCAGTCTGGTTTCGGTCGATCGCCAGTTGCGGAGCGTCTAGCCGGATGTCGATCCGCCGGACCGTTCTGTGCCTCGCCGCGGCGCTCGGCCTGGTCGCCACCAACCTCGTGGCCCAGCAGCCGAACGACCTGGAAAAGAGCCGCCAGCGGCTCGAACAGATCCGGGCCGAACGGGAACGGCTGCGCGGCGAGCAGGAAAAGATCCAGGGTCAGGTGCGGGACGCCGGTCGTGAACTCGACAACCTCGAGCGTCAGCGCGACGCGACGAACCGGATCGTCAACGAACTCGAGCGCCAGATCGGCGGCCTTGGCAGCCAGGTCGACAACAGCTCCGTGCAATTGGCCCTCGCCGAGGACAACCTGGCCGATCGCCGGGCCGTGCTCGAGCGGCGGCTGGTCGACATCTACAAACGGGGGTCGCTCTATACGTTCCAGGTCCTGCTGGCGGCGGACTCGTTCGCCGACCTGCTATCCCGTTACAAGTATCTCTTCCTGACGAGCCGGCAGGACCGCGCGTTGGTCACTGACGTCGAGAGACTGGCGAACCGGATCAAGGCGCAGCGGGGCGAACTCGTCCTTGTGCAGGAACAGCTCGACCGCCGCCGAGCCGACCGCGAGGCCGAGTTGAGCAGCTACCGGACGCTGGCCGAAGACCGACAGGCCCAGCTCCGCCGACTTCGCCTCAACACCCAGACGACCGCCAAGCGACTGTCGGTCCTCGCCAAGGACGAAGAAAACCTGATCGACGTACTCGCCACCATCGAGCGAAACCGACGGACGGCGCCGCGGGCCGCCGCCCCCAATGCCGGCGGCGGTTCCGGCGGCCGCTCGAGAGGTGCTTCAACCGCCGAGCTCGGCAAACTCGACTGGCCCGTCCAGGGCCGCATCATCCATGTCTTCGGCCCGGACACCCTCGCCAGCGGCGCCAGAATCAGCCGGCACGGCATCTCGATCGCCGCGCAGGCGGGAACGACCGTCACCGCCGTCTCGGCCGGCAAGGTGGTGCTGGTTCAGCGGCTGGGAACCTACGGGCTCTCGATCATCCTCGAGCATGCCAGCGGCTACTTCTCGCTGTACATGCAGCTCTCCGCCGCCGCCGTGAAAGTCGGTGACGAGATCGCCAAGGGGCAGGCGATCGGAGCCGTCGGAGGCGAGAACACGCCCGACGGATCTCACCTGTACTTCGAAATTCGGGGGGACAACCAGATCGCCCTGGATCCGACCGACTGGCTCCGCCGGCGGAACTAGCCGGCGTCAGGCCGCGACGCCGGCCACTTCGCGTTTCGCTTCCTGAACCGACACCTCGACTCGGGCGAACAGATCCTCCGGGGCAAGGACCCCGGCGTTGGGATAAGTCACCCAGCCTGCCGACACACTCAAGCTGCCGGTCAGTCCCTCGCCGAACGGATGGCCTGCGATGGCCTGGCGAATGCGGACCAGTCCGTCCCTGGCGGCCTCCATATCGGTTTCCGGCATGATGATGGCGAATTCGTCGCCCCCGTAGCGCGCCACGAAATCGGGGGCCCGCAGTTCTCGCTGGAGCAGGGACCCCAATTCGCTCAGGACCTGATCCCCGGCGCCGACACCGGCGCGCTGGTTCACGAATCGAAGGCCATCGATGTCGAGCAGCATCAGGGTGAACCGCCGCCCATAGCGGTTCGAGCGCTGAATCTCCTCGCGGACCCGCCGGTCCAGCGCGTCGAGCCCGCCACAGCCGGTCAGCGGATCGATCACCCCGGCGCTGGCCTGACGGCGATAGAGATTGGCTCGCCGATCCTCGTGCTCGAGCAGACGGGACGTGGCGGCGACTAGCGTTTCGACGAAGACCAGATCGTCGGTGGTAAGACTCGGCGCCGGCATGGCGGTTCGGAGGACCAGAAACCCAAGCCCCTTCCCCTGGAAGGTGATGGGAACCGCCACCGCGCTCGCCGGCTGAAAAGGGGCCAGACCGGGAAGCACCACGGACCCGGCGAAGAGCGGGTGCTGCATCCCGTCGGGAATGAACGCCGTCCGCTCGGTGGCCGCCGCGTGGCGCACTTCGGGATACTCGGCCAGGTCGACTTCGAGGTTGCGGACCTCGCTCCGCTCCGCGACCGCCACCAGCCGCCCGCGCCGATGATCGACGGTAAAGATGCAGGCGCAGTGGGCCACGCCAAGCGATTTGGCGATACTGCGGACGAGAATCTGCAGCATCTCCTCGGGGCGGGCGGCGAGGGCCACCTCGTGGAACACCGAGAACAACTGGGCCTGCCCGTTATTGGACGAAGCCGCCCGGAACCCGTCGCGCACGCCGCGGAGCCGGGCCACCACCCGAGCCACGAGTTCCGGAAGATGGACCGGGGCGACCATCGCGTCGACCGCACCAGCCGCGAGGGCCCGTCCGGCCAGGTCGGCCGCGCCGTTTGGCAGCAGGACGATCGTCGGGACGTTGCGCCACGCTTCGGACGTGATTGGCAGCAACTGATCGTCGATTCCGGCCTCGCGGCGGGTGACGCACAGAATGGCGAGATCGGGCGAGCCGGCGTCGCCAGGCGCAGCAGGGAGCGAGACCGCTTCGCTCAGGGCGAAGCCGGACCGGATGAGGCTCCGTTCAAGCCCATCAGGCCGAGATTCGGGGTCTCCCAGGAGCAGGACGCGGGTATGCACGCCCGTCAGTTTCGCACGAAGCATACCCCGTCGGCCCAAGCGAGGTTGCAGGGCGTAAAGCACCACATCAAAACGACTTGAGCACCTACAAGTCGGAGTGGATCGACCCGATGCCGGATTGGTGTCGCGCCCCGGCCACGACGTAGTCGATTCCCGGGTCGCCGGCTCGCCTCCGGGTTACCGCTTGTCCGAGAGGCCCGATCCTCCGACATTTACCGACTTGGATTTCCAGCTCGCGTTTCACCGTGAAACAACGTCAGTCCCACGAGCCGGCCCCTCGGTGGCATGGCCCTCTCACCCCAGGATTATGAGCAAACCGCTGAATCTTGACGCCCACCACGTGACCACCAAAACCGTCTGGGCCAATCTCGGGACGCCGGCGTTGTACGAGCACGCCGCCCGCCGTGGCGAAGGCAAACTGACGGACCATGGCGCGCTCGCGGTGATTACCACACCGCATACCGGCCGGTCACCCAAGGACAAGTTCGTGGTGCACGAATCGTCCTCCGCCGACGTGATCTGGTGGGACAAGAACGAAAAGATGGGGACCGACCAGTTCGCTCGCCTGCTCTCCGATGTGCAGCAGCATCTCAGCGCCCAGTCCGAGGTCTTCGTCCAGGACCTGTTCGGCGGGGCGGCGCTCGAGCACCGGCTTCCGGTCCGTTTCATCACGCCGAACGCCTGGCAGGCGATGTTCGTCCGGAACATGTTCATTCGGCCCGAGCCGGCCGACCTCGGCGGATTCTCACCGTCGTTCCTGGTTTATCACGCCCCCGAATTCCAGGCCGACCCGGCCATTCACGGGACCCGCACCAGCACATTCATCGTGCTCAACTTCGCCGAACGGACCATCCTGATCGGCGGCACCCGGTACGCCGGTGAAATGAAGAAGTCGATCTTCACGGTCCTGAATTACCTGTTGCCTCTTCAGGGCGTCCTGGCGATGCACTGCTCGGCCAACATCGGTGCCGCCGGCGATACCGCCATCTTCTTCGGGCTTTCCGGAACCGGCAAGACGACCCTGTCGGCGGATCCGACCCGCAAGCTGATCGGCGACGACGAGCACGGCTGGAGCGGCAAGGGTGTGTTCAATTTCGAGGGCGGCTGCTACGCGAAGGCCATCCGGTTGTCCCGCGAGGGCGAGCCCGAAATCTGGAACGCGAGCCATACCTTCGGCACCGTCCTGGAAAACGTGGTGCTCGAAGATGGGACCCGCACGGTCGACTTCAACGCGGACACGATCACCGAGAACACCCGGTCCAGCTATCCGATCCACTACATCCCGAATTTCGAGGCGAGCGGTCTTGGCGGCCACCCGAAGAACATCATCTTCCTCACGGCCGACGCCTTCGGCGTGATGCCGCCGATCGCCCGGCTCACGCCTGAGCAGGCGATGTACCATTTCCTCTCCGGATACACGGCCAAGGTGGCGGGTACTGAGCGCGGCGTCACCGAGCCCTCGGCGACGTTCTCGGCCTGTTTCGGGGCTCCGTTCCTGCCGCTCCATCCCGGGGTCTACGCCAAGATGCTCGGCGAGCGGATCGCGAAGTACGACGCCAAGGTCTGGCTTGTGAACACCGGCTGGACCGGCGGCGCCTACGGAACCGGCTCGCGGATGAGGCTGAGCCAGACCAGGGCCATGGTCACTGCGGCCCTGTCGGGCGCACTGGACAAGGCAACGTTCCGGAAGGATCCGGTGTTCGGCTTCGAGGTGCCGACCAGTGTCGCCGGCGTTCCGAACGAGGTCCTCGACCCGCGCGGCACCTGGAAAGATCCCAAGGCCTACGACGCCCAGGCCTCGAAGCTGGCGGGCATGTTCCGCGAGAACTTCAAATCCTTCGCTTCGGAGGTCCCGGCGGCCGTCATCAACGCCGGACCCGCCTGAGCCCGCATCGTTGGGGGCCGGACATCGGTCCGGTCCCCAACCCTGCTCCCCACCATGCCATCGACGTTTGACATCATCCGCGACCCGCTCTGGGACAACATTCAAGTTGACCAGGCCGGCATGGCCGTCATCGACACTCCCCCGATGCAGCGGCTCCGCTACGTCCGCCAGCTTGGCCACGCTTTCCTGGTGTACCCCGGGGCGACCAATACCAGGTTTGAGCACGCCCTCGGCGCCTACCACCTCACCGGCCGGGCTCTGGCCATTCTGGGCCAGCGCGGAGAACTGCGGCCGATAACGGACCTGGACCAGCAAGCGGTTCGTTTCGCCGCGCTGCTTCACGACATCGGGCACTATCCGTTCTCCCACGGACTGGAGGAGGCCGGGTTTCCGCACCACGAAGGCCTCGGGGTCGCCCGGCTGTCCCAGGGCCTGCTTGGGGAGGTTCTTCGCGGGCTCGGCGGGAACGAGCTGATCGCGGCGATCGGCGAGCTGATTCAAGGCCGGAGCAAGAACCCGCTGCAGGGGCTGATTTCCGGAACCCTGGACCTCGACAAGATCGACTACCTGAGCCGCGATGCACGCGCCTGCGGGGTCCCCTATGGCGCCCTGGACGTGGACCGGCTGCTCTCGGCATTGACCCTGGTGCGCCCGGAGACCGGCCCGGCGGAAATGGGGATCCTCGAGAAGGGCGTGAGCTCGCTCGAGAGCCTGCTCTTCGCCAAGTATCAGATGTACCGGAACGTGTACTGGCACCACGCCGTCCGGTCGGCGACCTGCATGTTCAAACGGGCGGTCCGCTCCGTGGCCGGTTCCGGTCGCCTGCCCAGGGAGGAGATCGCCGAGGCCACCGACGGCGCCCTGGTCGAGCGCCTGCTCGCCCTGGATGGGACCGGGTTGAGCCGTGCGGTCCACGAGCGCAGGCTCTACAAACGGGCGCTCGATCTCCCCGCGAGCGAGGTCACGGGAACGGGCGATTGGATGGAGGAGAATCCGGCGCTGTTGGAACAGGTCGAGGACGCGCTGGCCGCCGAGGCGGGCCTCGGCCACTCGGAATTGCTGCTCGACTTCCCCTCCCGCCCGACCATGCTGGCCGTCGACATCGCCCTCTCCACCCGCGATGGCCGAGTCGAGCGGCTGACGGAGGAGGGCCGGTCCGGACACCTGGGCCTGCCGCGGATCGGGGCCGAGCTCTATCGGAGCGCCCGAAGGCTCCGGGTCTTCACGGCGCGGCCGACATCTCGTTCACTGGCAGGGGTCGTCGAGTTGATGACGCTCTCGGGGGACGATCTGAGAGCGCGGATTGAAGGCGGGAACCCGCTGTTGGGGATCCGGTAGGCCCGGATCAGGCCGGGTCGATCTCGTCCACCCGGACGATGATGGCCGTGATGTTGTCGAGCCCGCCCCGCCGATTGGCCTCGGCGATCATCCGGCTGATCGAAACCTCGGGTGTCCCGTCGGCCGTCAGGATCCGCCCGAGTTGATCGTCTTCGAGCATCCCGGTCAGCCCGTCCGAAGCGATCAACAGGACATCGCCTCGTTCGAGATTGCCGAAGTAGACGTCCGGCACGACGTCCTCGTTGGCGCCGACGCAACGGGTAATCACGTTGCTGTAGGGATGGGTTCTGGCCTGTTCCTGGGTCAGCAATCCGGCATCCACCTGCTCCTGCACGTAACTGTGGTCCTTGGTCACCTGGACCAGGGTCCCGCCCCGAAGCAGATAGGCCCGGCTGTCGCCCACCTGGCCGATCAGGTACCGATTGGAAGTCAGGGCCAGCACGGTCGTGGTGGTGCCCATGCCGCGCTTGTCGACTTCGGCCAGCGTCCGCTCGTAGATCGCCTGATTGGCCGTGCGGATCGATGCCCGGAGCCGGTCGAAGGTCTCGGCGTCGGTCAGGCCCTTCAGGGTTCCGACCTCCCGCGCAATGATCTCGACCGCCATCTCGCTCGCGACCTCACCGGCCGCATGGCCCCCCATCCCGTCGGCGACGATGAAGACACCGCGGCGGAAATCGAGGAGGAAGCTATCCTCGTTGCCACTGCGCACGACCCCGACGTGGGTGTCTCCGGCACACGAAATCAGCATCGGCTACACCAGGAAGATCAGGGCGGCGAGGCCTGCAAGCAGAACCAGAATCGCCAGCGGTAGGAGGAGGCGGAACCGGGGCGCGGTTTCCCGCCCCGTTTCGAGAATGATCGGTGCCGAGGGGGCCCGCGGCGATTCGGCCGGCATCCGTAGCGGCCGGCTGGCTGCGGGTGTCGGTTCGTCATGCGGTTCGAACGACAGAGCCACGACGCCGAGTTCGATGGTGGCGCCGGGCGAGAGGGCGACGTCCTCGGTCATGCGGATGCCATCGACCACCGTGCCGTTGGTGGACCCGAGATCCTGCAGCGTCCAGACGCCCTCCATCAACATCAGCCGGGCGTGAGACGCGCTGATGCTCGGGTCGTCGATCCGAACGTCGTTCGCCTCGGCCCTCCCGAACGTGGCAATCGGCGCACGAATGGCGAACCGAGCGCCCTTCGCCGGTCCCCGTTTCACCCGGATGGTTGCCAGCGACCGGACCACGGGGATCGGCGACACCGCCAGGCCGAGTGACGGGAAGCCCGCGAGGGTGTTGTTGAGTCGGTGGGCGGGACTGGGCGCCAGGTCGGTCCCGGGGTAATACCGGAACTCTTCCGACCCGATCCGGATGACATCCAGGGGCTTGAGGGGCTGACGGCCTTCGATCCGGACCCCGTTGACGAAGGTCCCGTTGGCGGACCAGTCGATCAGCACATCGCCGTCCGGCCGCGTGACGACCTCGGCATGCCTCCGCGACGCGTCGGGCGAACCAAGCACCACCTGGGCGCTGACGTCCCGTCCCAGCACGAACGGCACCACCACGATCCGGTGCTCCCGTCCGTCGGCCAAACTGACCAGACGACCGGCGCCCTCGATCGGGTCGGCCGGAACGAGGGAAGTTCGCTGCGCGGTGGCAGGCTGGATTTTGGCTTGGTCGTTCACGAGCATTTCATGCGATCGATCGCGATTCCCCCAATGGGCGGCCCAAAGGGCGGACCTTTGCCCGCCCCTTGCCGCCACCCTGACGCCCGTCCGCCGTTCGAGTGGTTCTCGACCCTGCAGCGTGGGCCACAAACGTAGGGCGACCTCGGCGGGTTAGCAAGAATTCAGGCCCCGCCAACCTGGAGCCGGTAGAGCCGCCGGTAGATGCCGTCCCCCTTGACGAGATCGTCATGACACCCCCGCTCCACCACCCGCCCGTGGTGCATTACGAGGATCTGCCGGGCACTCTGAATCGTGCTGAGCCGGTGGGCGACCACCACCGAGGTCCGGTCCTTCATCAGCTCGGCAATCCCGCGCTGAATCCGGGCCTCCGACTCGGAATCGACCGAACTGGTCGCTTCGTCGAGCAGCAGGATTCTCGGATCGCGTGCCAGGGCCCGGGCAAAGCTGAGCAGTTGCCGCTCGCCGACCGACAGGTTCCGGCCTCGTTCCGCCAGGACGTGCCGGAGCCCGCCAGGCAGCCGCCCGACCAGCCCGTCGACCCCGACGCGGGCCATGGCCGCCTCGACCTGGGTTTCGCCCACCCCCGGATCGAGTGCCAGGTTCCGCAGGATATCGCCGGTGAACAGGAAGAGGTCCTGCTGAACAAACCCGAACTGGCGGCGCAGGGTCGCCACGTCCAACTCGCGGATATCGACGCCATCCAGCGTGATCCGCCCGCGCGTGACATCGTAGTACCGGAGCAACAGGCTCACCACGGTCGTTTTCCCGGCCCCGGTGTGACCGACCACCGCGGTCGTCTCCCCGGCGGGGGCCGTGAAACTCACATCTTCGAGAACCCACGGACCCTGGTCGTCGTACCGAAACCACACGTGATCGAACGCGATCTCGCCCCGCAGCGGGGTCGGCAACGCGACCGGATGGTCGGCCGCGGGCATGCCGACCGGCGTATCGAGCAGCCGGAAGATCCGTTCCGAACTTGCCATGGCGTTCTGGAGCAGGTTGACTTTTTCCGACAGATCCTGGAGCGGTTGAAAGAATCGCCGGGTCAACTGGATGAACGCCGCGAGGACCCCGACCGTCGCGGTTCCGGCAGCGATCCGGACACCCCCATTGGCCAGCAGCAGGGCAAGGGCGACGGCCGTGACCAACTCGAACATCGGAAAGAACACCGCGTAGATCGTGATCGATCGCTGATGGGCCTCCAGATGGGCCGCGTTGACGGCGTCGAACTCGGCGGCGGCATCGCGTTGCCGGGAGAACAGCTGGATGACCTGGACTCCAGCCAGATGTTCCTGCATGAAGCTGTTGAGCCGCGCCACCCGGGTCCGGATATCCCGGAACGCCTCGCGGATGTGGCGCCGGAACACGGACACCACCAGCCACATCACCGGCATGACCAGAAACGACACCAAGGCCAGGCGCCAGTCCGTCGCCAGCATCATCGCGGCGATCGCCACCAGCGTGAACAAGTCGCCGAACACGTTCACGACCCCGGAACTGAACAGGTCGTTCAGCGTTTCCACATCCGAGGTGACTCTGGTCATCAACCGGCCGACCGGGTTCCGGTCGAAATAGCCGATCGGCAGCCGGTTCAAATGATCGAAGATGGCCATCCGAAGGTCGTACATCGCCCGCTGGCCGATC
The DNA here is from genome assembly GCA_031394255.1 of Gemmatimonadota bacterium. GTDB lineage: Bacteria > Gemmatimonadota > Gemmatimonadetes > Gemmatimonadales > GWC2-71-9 > SHZU01. Next base: position 15,890 of record JANMXA010000046.1, on the reverse strand, counting down.
CGCGTCGTGAGGATGACCTGGGCATAGTCCACAGCCAGCGTGCCGAGCAGCGCCGCGACGTAGATGGCGGCGTACCGGCCAAGGAGCCCAAAATCCCGGGCAGGCACGGCGTGGTCGAGGGCGCGCTGGGTCATCGCGGGGCCGATGATCGCGAGAGCCGCGTGAATGGAGAGGAGACCGATTGCCAGGGCGACGGAGCGCCGGTAGGGCTTGAGGTACCCCAGGAGCCGCCGCAGCAGCCGCCCGTCGATCAGGCCGGCGGGAATGTCATCGGAATCCAGCTGACTCACGTCGCGATCGGATCATCGTCGATCCCCTTGAGACCGGACCGGACCCAGCGCCAGAAGACGAATGAGCCGAAGGCGACCGTATACCAGCTGATCATCAGGCGCCACAGCAGGATGTACAGCGGAGAAATCGCCTGAGGCACGTAGATCGACATCACCGCCGTCGACAGCAGCTCGCCGATCCCCGCCCCCCCGGGGGTCGGCGCGAAGAAATACAGGACGAAGGTGATGAAGGTGTTGAGCAGGAGGACATCGAAGAACTGGGCCTCGATCCCGATCGCCCGGAGCGCGACATAGCCGGCCAGGAGCTTGTTGGCATGGGACGGCCCCGACAACACCGTCGCCAGGAACAGGGCCAGCCAACCCTTCGGCGAATTGAATCTGGCGACCGCCGCATGGGTCTGGTCGATCCCCCGCTCCAGCGACTCGATGCGAGCCCCGATTCGCTTGCTCCGGCGGCCGAGTGACAGCGCCAGCCGGTGCACCAGATCCCGGACGAACCCGGGGAACAGGATCACGATCAGAAACAGGACGCCAAGAACACAGAAGATCGACAGGCTGCCGATGAACAGGTCGTACAGGGAAATCCCCAGCGCCACCCCGTGAGTGCCAAGGGAATGGCCGGCCCCGGCCACGATGGCGATCGGGCCGGCGATCGCGAAGAACGCGACCGTCGCGATGAAGCTCATGAATGTCACGGTGAGGCCGACCGGCACCGGGACGCCATGGCGCTTCATCGTATAGACCATCATGGGCGCCGCCCCGGACTGCACGGGGGTGAGATAGGCCGCCCAGGCGCTCATCCCGCCGGCCATGAACATGCCCTTGAGCGGCGGCCGCTCCATCACGTTAAGGGCGAGGATGTAGTTCCGAAGGCCACCGCCGACCCAGTCCAGCGACGCCAGGCCGATGCTGACGACGATCCAGCCCCATTTGATCGAGGGGATGGCCTGGAGAAAGGCGGTGGAGCTCTTGCTGTAGATCAGCACGCCGCCAAAACTCGCCACCGAGGCGAGCATGAATAGCTCGAGTCCCCGGAGCAGTACCTTGGGCGTGAGGAGTTTGGCCATGGTTCCGGTCGGAAGTTAACCCCCCGCAAGGTTATTTTCCCCGGTTGTGTCGGACTCCATGCTTCGCATCGTCAACGCCCGCCAGCACAATCTGAAGGGCATCACGGTCGAGCTGCCCCACCGGCGGCTCGTCGTCGTGACCGGCCCATCCGGGTCGGGCAAGAGTTCGCTCGCCTTCGACACCATCTATGCCGAAGGCCAGCGGCGCTACATCGAATCGCTCTCGACCTACGCCAAGCAGTTCCTCGAACGGATGCCCAAGCCGCTCGTCGACACGATCACCGGAATTGCCCCGGCCGTGGCCATCGAGCAGCAGAACCCGGCGGTGTCGAGCCGCTCCACCGTCGGGACCGCGACCGAGGTCTACGACTACCTCCGCCTCCTTTGGGCCAGGGTCGGCCTCCAGTTCTGCCGGAAATGCGGGGCCCGGGTCGTTCGCGACACGACGACCACCGCCGGCGATCGGGTCAGGGCCGAAGCCACCGGCCCGATCCAGGTCGCGTTCCCCCTCCCCCCGTCGGCTCGGCTGTCGCATCAGACCATCGTCGAGAATCTCCAGGCCCTCGGGTTCCTTCGCTTGCTGGTCGATGGCGGGCCCGTCCATCTTGACGAGCTGGCCGACGGCGCCGATCTCGGACAGGCGACCGAATTGCTCGTCGTCATCGACCGCTTGGCGGACCCCGCCAAGGCGGGAGCCCGGCTCGAAGAAGCGATCGGCCAGGCCTTCCAGGAGGGCGAGGGCATCGCGATCGTGCTCAGTGCCGACGCCCGCCTTCGGTTCACCGAGCAGCCGGCCTGTAGCACCTGCGACACGCCGGCGCTGCCGCTATCACCGGCGCTCTTCTCCTTCAACAATCCTCGCGGCGCCTGCGGCGGCTGCAAAGGATTCGGGGCCGTCCTCGAGTACGACGAATCGTTGATCGTCCCCGACCCGTCCCGGTCGCTGGCCGACGGCGCCATCGATCCCTGGACCAAACCGCGCTACGAAAGCCGGCGCCGCCTCCTGGTGGACACCGCCCGGAAACTCGGCGCCGACCCCGCCGCCCCATGGTCGAGCCAGAGAGCGACGGTCAAACGCGAACTCCTCCACGGCAAGACCGGCCGTTTCACCGGCATCTTTCCATTCCTGAAGGCGCTGGAAGAGAAACGCTACAAGCAGTACATCCGGGTCTTCCTCCGCCAGTACCAACTCGCCAAAACCTGCCCGGCCTGCCAGGGAGCCCGGCTGAACGAGCACGCCCTCGCGGTCCGGATCGGCGGGCGAACCATCGCCGATGTCGCCGCCCTCTCGCTCGCGGACCTCAAGCTGTGGCTGGCGGGGATCGACCTCGGGCCCACCGCCCGGCTGATCGCCGGCGACGTCTCGACCGAACTCGCCGCCCGGGTCAGCTTTCTGATCGATGTCGGCCTGGGGTACCTCACACTCGAACGCCAGACCCGCACCCTGTCCGGCGGCGAAGCCCAGCGCATCGCCCTCGCCAACGCGCTCGGCGCCAAGCTGGTGGATTCGCTCTACGTCCTCGACGAGCCGTCGATCGGCCTGCACCCCCGAGACACCGATCGGCTCCTGGGTCTGCTCTGCCGCCTGCGCGACGCCGGGAACACGGTGATCGTCGTCGAACACGACCTCGCCGCCATCGAGCGGGCCGACTACATGATCGAACTCGGGCCCGGTTCGGGAGAACGAGGCGGCTTCCTGGTCCACGCCGGGCCGGTCAACGCCGCCAAGGACACCCTGACCGGCCAGTACCTGCGGGGCGAAAAGCGGATCGGTGTACCCAGCGCCCGGCGGCCGACCGGGCCCCGATGGCTCAAACTCGAGGGTGCCCGGCTCCACAATCTCCAGAGCATCGACGTCCAGCTGCCCCTCGGCACCCTGGTGGCGGTGACCGGCGTCTCCGGATCGGGCAAGAGCACGCTCGTCCACGACGTCATCTACCGGCAACTCGAAGCCCGCCTCCGGGGTGACGTCTCCATCAAGGCTCACCTTGGAGAAGTCATCGGCTCCGTCGATGCCATGACCGGCCATGAATGGCTCGAGGATGTCGTGCTGATCGACCAGTCACCGATCGGACGCTCGCCTCGTTCCAATCCCATCACCTACGTCAAAGGCTTCGACGAGATCCGGGAACTCTACTCCGAGCAACCGCTCGCCCGGTCCCGCCGATACACACCGGCCACCTTCTCCTTCAACACCGGCGGCGGCCGTTGCGAGCAGTGTGATGGCGCGGGCCAGGTCCAGGTGGAAATGGTGTTCCTCGCCGACGTCTTCGTGCCGTGTGAGGCCTGCAACGGGACCCGGTTCAAGCGCGAAGTCCTCGACGTACGGATTCGGGGCCAGTCGATTCACGACGTCCTTCAATGGACCGTCGATGACGCCATGGTTCGCTTCCGCCACCAACCGAAGCTGGGCGCGGCCCTGTGGCACCTCCAGCAGGTCGGCCTCGGATACCTGCGGCTGGGCCAGCCCGCGACAACGTTGTCCGGCGGCGAAGCCCAACGGCTCAAGATCGCCCGCGAACTGATTCAGGCCGGCAAGCGGTCCGGCCGCAAGCTCTACCTCCTCGACGAGCCGACCACCGGCCTCCACCTCGACGATGTTCGGCAGCTCATGACCGTCATCGACCGCCTGGTGGACGCCGGCCACACCGTCGTCGTCATCGAGCATCATCTGGATGTGATCAAGCGGGCGGACTGGGTCATCGACCTGGGCCCCGAAGCGGGCGACGGCGGCGGCCGCCTCGTGGCGCAGGGATCGCCCGAACTGATCGCGGCTACGCCGGGATCCCACACCGGCCGGTTCCTCAAGCCGCTGCTGGCCGGCGGCCCGTGACCCATCGTCGTGCGGTGTGGATCCTTTTGGGGTGCACCTTCATCTGGGGCGCCTCGTTCGTCCTCAACAAGATGGCCCTGGCGTACACCACGCCGCTGCTGTTCATGTCCCTCCGGTTCGGCTGCGCGGCCCTGCTCCTCTCCCGGGTCTACCGATCGACCACCCGGAACGACTGGGTCGTGGGGCTGTCCCTCGGCTCGCTCTTCGCGGCCCAACTGGCCCTTTTCTACATCGGGCTGGCCCGGATTGACCCCGGCCGATCGGCCTTTCTGTTCGGTGTCCAGACCCCGCTCGTCCCGATCCTGGTACTGGCCGCCCACCGCCGGGCGCCGACCGCACGGGACATGGTCGCCGTCACCGCCGCGATGCTCGGTGCCTGGTGGCTCACTCGTCCCGCCGGTGGAGCGGCCGGGTTCGGGATCGGGGATCTCGCGACCCTGGGTAGCGGTACCCTCGCCGCCTTCTATGTCGTGCTCGCCAGCCACATTGGGCCGCGCCATGACCCAATGCGGCTCCTGGCCGTGCAACTCGTCGCGATCGCTGGGTTGGCGGCCCTTGCCACGGTAGCGTTCGAACATCCCCGAATCGAACTCAACCTCACGACGTTGACCCTCACGCCGTTCCTGGCGCTGGCCTCGGTGGCGTCATTCGGCGGCCAGTTGATGGGGCAGCGCCTCGTCAGGGCGACGGAGGCCGCGTTGATCTTCGCGCTCGAACCGGTCGTCGCCGCTGGGGTGAGCATCCTGGCCTTCGGGGAACGGTTCACGCCCGGGCAGTGGCTGGGCGGGGCCGTGATTCTGGCCGCCTCCGTGGCGGCCCAGGCGAAGAAGCGTTAGGCAGGATCCCGCGCGGCGTCGCAGATCCGGGCCCAGACGTGCCGGACCACGGCCTCCGTCGTGGACTCGTGGCCGAGAGCCAGCCGGATCACGAAGCGTCCGCTCAGAGCGGTGTGGGTAAGAAACAGGTCGCCGGGCGCGTTGATCCGCTCCAGCAGCAACCGGTTGGCATGGTCCAGCTCCTCACCCGACCGGCCACCGGCGCGGGGCGCCCACCGAAAACACACCAGCCCTACCGGCGCCGGTGCGGCCAGCACGAAATCCGGATCGGCGTCGATCCAGCCGGCAAACAGGTGCCCAAGCCGCACGTGTTCCCGGATCAGCGCCTGGAGCCCCGCCACCCCGTAACTCCGGATCACGAACCAGAGCTTGAGCGCCCGGAAGCGCCGGCCGAGCGGCACGCCCCAATCCCGATAGTTCACGACCGAACTGTCGTACTGCGTCTTGAGGTATTCGGCGGACGCGCCGAACGACCGGATCAGCCGGCCCGGATCCCGCACGAAGTACACCGAACAGTCGTGGTTGACGAACAGCCATTTGTGCGGATTGAAGACGAGACTGTCCGCCTGGTCGATGCCTTCCAGAATCCACTTGAACTCGGGGACGATCGCCGCGGAACCGGCGAAGGCCGCGTCCACATGCAGCCAGGCCCCCGCCTCGCGGGCGATCGGGCCGATGGCGGCGAGCGGATCGAAGGCGGTCGACGAGGTCGTTCCCAGCGTGGCCACGATCGCCGCGGGCACCAGCCCCTGGGCCCGGTCCGCCGCAATCATCTCCCGGAGCGCGTCCGCCCGCATCGCGTACCGATCATCGATCGGCACTGCCCGGATCAAGTCGGGACGGAACCCCGCCAGCCGCGCCCCCTTGGCCACCGACGAGTGCGACTCCGGCGACACATAGACCGTCGCCCGGTCGACCGGCGCCGCGAGCTGGTCCCGCGCCGTGATCAGCGCCACCAGTGTTGCGGTCGAGGCATAATCCTGAATGACGCCAGTAAACCCCTCCGGCAGACCGAGCATCTGCCGGAGCCATTCCATCACCACCTGTTCCAGTTCCGTCGCGGCCGGCGAGGTCTGCCAGGACATGCACTGGGCGCCCATTGCCGCGACGAACATCTCCGCCAGGATCGACGGGGGACTGTGATTGGCCGGGAAATATCCGAAGAACCCCGGATGGCCCCAATGCGTCATTCCCGGGAGAATGATCTGGTCCAGGTCGGTCCGGATCCGATCGAACGGCACGCCATCTTGCGGTGGTGACACTGGCAATCGGCGACGGACCTCTCCCGGAGCAACCGACGAGACCACTCGCCGCTCGCCAAGATCGCGGAGGTAGTCGGCCATCCAGTCGGCCGTCACGTGCGCCGCCTGGCGGAATTCGTCCAGATTCATCGGTCACCCCCTGAAAGCCAGCGATCAAATTCGTGGTGCCGCCGAGTGGCGTCGGCGGCGCCGAGGTCGATGGTCTCCATCACCCGGTCGGGTTTGGTGTAGTCCCAGCGGTCGGCCGGAGGAACGACGCTCGGGCACAGGTACCAACGGCCGGCGTGATGTCCCATGACGTGATCCGGGTACTGGCGGGTCAGCACCACCAGGTGCCGGCGCCAGACCCCCGCCTTGTCGGCGAGGAAGGCGGGCGCGTTGTCCACCAGCCCGCCGTCCAGCACCCGGCGCCCGTCGACGAGCCCGACCGGCGTAAACGGCGGCGTGGCCGACGAGCCTAACACCCACGCCGACAACTCGTCGATGCTTTCACAGCTCCTGAGATCCTTGGCCACCGGCTCGAACCCGAGCCGGCGCCCCGAACCGGGATGAAGCCGGCCGGGATGGCGCCAGCGCTCCAGCGAGTAAGCCCCGAGGCCCAGCGGCACCGCCAGCGGGATCGGCAGGGCGTGCGGTGGCGCGGCGGCGAGGGCCATGATGGGAAAGGGCTGAGACCGCAAGCGATCGAAGCCCCCGTCCGCGAGCGCGAAACCGATGGTGTCGCGATAGACCGGGAAATGGGGAGTTGGTCGCTCACCGAATAGCAGGCGCGACCAGTCGATGTTCCGCCGCACATGGGCTCGGCGCTTGAGCCAGAAATCGAGCGTCTCGCGCTGCCGGCCGCCGAAGAAGATCACCGCCACGCAGGCACCGGCACTGCAAGTCGCCATCACGCCCACCCGCGGCCCCAGCGCGTCCCACCATTGATTGAGGAGGCCCAACTGGAAGAAGGCCCGGTTGCCGCCGCCGGCCAGGGTGACCGCGACATCGCGCCCGGTCATCCAGCCCCGCTGGCTCGATCAGACCACTTTCCGGGGGAGGGACACCACGACGCCGAATCGTTCCCCGGCCGGTGTCCTGAACCCGGCGTGGAAGCCCGCGGGGCCCACCCCGTCGGGGGACATGGCGACGACCGGCTCCTGGGTGAGCCTGATCGAGCGGGCGTCAAAGGATGAGCGGATCCGTCCGGCCAGCGTTTCCACCAGCGAGCCGAATGCGTCATTTCCCCCGTCCTCCCACGCCGTCGTCTCACCGAGAATCGCCCCCGCCAGTTTTTCGCCGTCCGCCTTGGGCCCGTGGATCGCCACCGTCAGTTCCAGTTGACTGTCGGCCACCACGAACCGGACCGCCATGCCGACCTCAGTGGATACCGCGGCATCGTCCTCCGGAAGCCGATCAACGTCCTGCTGCGTCATCACCCCGAAGGTCTGCATCGTGGCCGCCACCACCTCGTTGCCGAGTGCGGTGATCGCTTCCTCGATCGCGGTGTTCAAGTCGCTGCCGGCCGCCACCGCGGCCCAGCGCTCGGCCAGAACCTCAGGCGCAAACGACTTGCGGACCAGCCCGTCGAAGCCGTCAACGTCCTCGGGCCGGTCAGCGGCGTGCAAGAGATACACGGCCTCCGGAGGAGTCGCAAGCTGGCGAAGATGACCGGCCAGCAGCCGCTCATTCAGCAGCCCGAGCCCCTCGCTGAGACAGACCACGGCGGGCGCCTGCTCGGCCGCCAGCGCGAGCGCCGTGGGACCCGAGGACGCGTCGATGACCTCGTACGCGCCGCCGAGCATCCCCTTGAACAGCGCGCGAAAGTCTGGATCAGGCTCAACCAGCAGGAGCTTGGGCCGTCCGCGGTCGGTACCGTCGCGCCGGCGTGGCGCCTTCACTGTCGACCGGATGTCGGCGATGACCCGGGCGAGACGTTTGGACGCGGCCGTCATGTCGAGCGGTTTGAGCAGGTATTCGGCAATGCCGAGCTCGATCAGGCGTACCACATCGGCTCGTTCGTTGGTGGTCGACACGGCGACCACCGGAATGCCGGCGTGGGCCGGAGACGCCCGGACGGCCCGGAGCAGACCGAACCCATCCAGCAGCGGCATGTTCACGTCGGTGACGATCAAATCGGGCGTATCTCCCTCGAGATACACCAGCGCTTCCACGCCATTCGAGGCCTCGGCCACCTCGGCCCCGAACGAACTGCTCAGCAGCCGGCTCAGGATCCGCCGAGTCGTGCCATCATCCTCCACGACCAGAACTTTCATCGCATCGTCTCCGGTATCGTCAGGCCCGCGGCCGCGAAGACGCGCTCCAGCCGCTTCTGTACCGCGCCAAGATTCAGTGGTTTGCGGAGATAGTCGATCACACCCAGGCCGATCATCCGCATCACGATCTCCCGTTCCCCCGCCGCAGAAATGGTCATCACCGGCAATCGGGCGAACCGCTCCTCCGCTCGCAGCTTCTCGAGCAACTCCGGCCCGTCCACGATCGGCATCGACACATCGAGCAGCATGAAATCCGGCGGATCCGCCTCGGCTGCCATGAACCCGGCGTAACCGTCCGCGGCCTCGCGAACCTCGGCGCCGAACCGCTTCTCGAGCAACCGGCTCAGGAGCTTGCGGACGACCGGATCATCGTCGACGATCAATACCTTGACGGCCACTCGCCCGTTTCCTCTCGCCGACGCTTAGGTTCCAGCATGACACTGCCCGGCACCGCCCCGACCCCGCTGTTCTGGCGCGATGACGCCGGTCCCCGCGTGAGCTGGACCGCGGCCACCTCCCATCTCGCCCAGGCCGACCCCGTCCTCGGCCGACTGATTGAGCGGGCCGGCCCCCCTCGCCTCGAACCGCCGGGCCCGATCAGTCCGTTCCACTACCTCCAACGGGCGATCATCTACCAGCAACTGTCCGGGATGGCCGCTGCTACTATTTTCGGCCGGTTTCGGGCGATCTATAGCGGCAAGCGGCCACCGTCACCTGCGGCGGTCATCGAGACGCCGGTCCCGGTCCTCCGTGCAGCGGGGTTGTCCGAGGCCAAAGCCAAGGCCATCATCGACTTGGGGCATCACGCCAAACGCGGCACCGTTCCCTCGCGCCGCGAACTCCCCCGGCTCGATCCCGAACAGATCGTCGAGCGGCTGACCCAGGTCCGCGGGGTTGGTCAATGGACGGTCGAAATGCTGTTGATCTTCTATCTGGGCCACCCCGACATCCTGCCCCTGGGCGACCTCGGCATCAGAAAGGGATTCGCGCTGACCTTCGGGATGAAACGACTTCCGGCGCCCCGAACCATGACCACTCGGGCCGTTCGCTGGCGCCCCTATCGCTCACTTGCCTGCTGGTACCTCTGGCGGGCCCTCGATCTTCCCAGGGAGTGATCAGGCCAGCCGGACCAGCACGATCGACCCGTCCTCGGGAAGCCGCCCCTGAGGTCCGGCAGCCTGATTGACCAGCGCGACCAGTTCGGCATCGCGGTTCCGCCAGAGGGCGGCCAGTTCCCAGGTATCGATCAAACCGTCCGAAGCGAGTGCCACGAGATCTCCCGGCTGGTAGGACAGAGTGATCGGCGAGGGCACCTTGGGCAGCCCGAGGCCAAGCGTGCCGGGCTCGCTCACCAGGGTCTCATCCTCCCGTCCCGCCACCACGCCGTAGACTCGGCCCAACCCGAAGAATTCCACTTGCCGGGGCGCCCGCTGGATCCGGAGAATCCCGAGCGATACCCCCGAGCGGCCTTCGAGCGCCCGATGGACCTGCACGAACGTCTCTGCCACGCCGGTCCGGAGTGTTCGGTTCACCACCCCGTGGGCCCGGTCCACGGCGTCGGCCGCCGGACGCCCCTGCCCGTTGGCGTCGATCAGCGTGACATAGACCACTTGATCCAGTTCCTCGACCGTGACCCGGTCGAGTGGCTCCCGAACCCCGGACAGCGGCATGCAGCGGGACAGGACCTCGAAGCGTACTTGGCTGGTTACCATACCGGGCAACTATCGGCGGAAACGCTGGAAGCTCAAGCCCTCGGCTGGACCAGCCGATCCCTGTAGGTATCTTGGGAGAGTGGGCATTGAGCCGCTGGTCCTTGGGAGTTGCAATGCGGATTCTGCTGGTCGATGACGATGACCTGAGCCGAGGGACGATCCATCAGATGCTGGAGCGGGCCGGGCACGCCGTTACCAGCACGGGAAGCGGCAGCGATGCCTTGCGCCTCTTCGGGTCGACCAAGCCGGAACTCGTCGTCACCGATCTCATCATGCCCGACACCGACGGCCTCGAACTGATCCAGGAGCTCCGAAAAGCCGACCCGACGATCCGGATCCTGGCCATTTCGGGGGGCGGACGGGTCAATGCCAACGAGTATCTGAGCGTTGCCCGGAAGTTCGGCGCCGCCGGGGTGCTCGCCAAGCCGTTTTCGAATCAGGAGCTTAAGGACGCCATCGCGGCCTTGGGCTGAGCCCGCCCGACCGGTTAGAACAGAAGGGCCCCTTGCCAGGTGGCGAGGGGCCCTTTGCCTACACTCCCGAGACAGGACTCGAACCTGTGACCCGCTGATTAACAGGCAGGTACACAGAGGTACTCTCCGACATCCGAAGGCACTGAGAAACACTGGCGAGGCCCAGGGGCACCCTAGGGGACCGGCTCCGCCAAGCACCCTCCATCAATACTGCGAATATCTGCGACTCGGTGAGTTGAGACTTCCTCGTGGACTGTCTGGCCAGGATGCCGATGCCTGAATCAGATGGTCCGGCTAGACGGGAGGCTTCCGGACGGAACCTCACGGCTGGCGCCTCAGCGGCGGCGAGCTATAGCAAGGGTTACTCCCACATGCTACCGCGCCGTCAGCTTCAAGCGCGTGTTCGGCCGATCGCGCTCGTCCACTGTCGCAGCAACGGTCGAATTGAGAGGACCTCGTCAGACCGGCCCACAATGAATGCACCGAAACAGAGCGCAAACACCGAATGGCTTAGCGACGCCCCGAAGTATTGCCAGAATGCTGCCTGCGGGCCCGGATAGTTTGAGGAAAAGAGGAGCGCAAGCATGTACATCGCACCACAGATACTGGCTGGACGCACCAGCAGCCCACACAGCAGAGCGAGTCCGATCGCCAACTCTCCGTACGCGACGAGGAAAGCGATAGCGGTGCCGTGTGGTAGCACGAAGCCCCGAAGCACGGGGACCATGAACGGATATGCCCCGTCCACCAAGAAGCGGTTGATCCAACCCTGAAAGCCGCCGCCCAATGTGAACTGGGTGCCGAAGACCTTGTACTCGCCAAAGATGAGGAAGAAGACTCCGACGCTGATGCGCAGGTAGGCCAGGGCGCGACCATTGACGTTCGTTGGCGCTGCGTTGGTAGTCATCATTGTTGTTGATATGGTGGTAGGTGGGCTCACGGACATTATATTGCGAGCCGACCGGCCCCCGTGTAATACCGCACACGCCGATCGTTCACGCAACGCCCGAGCGCATTCGTGAAAGGCAGCTGCGGACCGCCCCCGAGTTACCCTTTGATTGCCCTTACCCACCGATCCGGGGGCAACCGGGGGGTACGCCCAGGACCCAACGACTCAGCTGCCGAAATGGGCACAACAAAGCGCCGCAAGGGGTTAGCCTCGCAACGCCTGAGTTCTCGGGACAGGACTCGAACCTGTGGCCCGCTGACTATCACTCCGCGATTCGGAAGTTCTCTTTCCTCCCTAACGCGCTGCGCGACATCAACCCATCGGCAAGGCTTATTGGGGAGTCCCCCCAGAGTTACCCCCTGGTGTTCCTCGCCCTCAAGGAGCGCCCCATGCCGGGTGGGGGGACGAGGCAGAAACCGCTCACCCTTCTCCGAACAGCTTGCGCCCGTCTGCCCGGGCCTGGTCCATTACTTCGCGCACCGGGAGCCCCTTGGCATTGGCGATGCGCCGCACCTCGTCGAACTCGGGCGTCACCGTCACGACCCGACCGGCAAGACGTGAGACCTTGAAGGGGATCGCGCCGTGCACGGTGGTCAGGGTCACGGCCTCGCGATCGAGGAGCGCGCGCTGGTATGAGGTCCAGCGGACGCCAATGGTCGGCGACTCCTCGAAGAGGACTCGGGAGAGCGCATCAACGCGGTCGGCGGCGCACAGGGCGGTGAGCACGGTGCCGGGGCGACCCTTCTTCATCATCACGGAGGTCAGGTAGACGTCGAGCGCGCCTGTGGTGAAGAGCTGCTCCATGACGGCCTCCCAGAGTTGGGGCGACATGTCGTCCACCGTGGTCTCGAGCTGCATCACCGTCTCTCGTCCACCCGTGGCGGAGGACTCTCCCACGAAGACGCGGATCAGGTTCGGCGTCTCCAGCTCTGCAGTGCCCGCGCCGTACCCGGTCGCGGTGAGCGTCATCCTCGGCATGGACCCAGTTCCCGCCGCAAGCGTCGTCAGGATCGCGACCCCGGTCGGCGTCACGAGTTCGCGCGCGACCTTGGTGTCGACGATCGGGAATCCCCGCAGGAGTTCCACCGTCGCCGGGCCAGGGATCGGCATCTTGCCGTGGGCCCCTGTCACGAATCCGCCGCCGATCGGGAGTGCGGAACAGTGGATCTCCTCGATCCCCAACAGGTGGACGCCGAGGCAGGCACCGGTCACATCGACGATCGCATCGACCGCGCCGACATCATGGAAGTGGACGTGGTCGACCGACGTCCCGTGAACGCGCGCTTCGGCTTCGCCGAGCCGGGTGAAGATCCGCTTCGCATTCTGCTTGACCGGCCCCGGGAGATCGCTGGCGTCGAAGAGCGCCAGGATATCGTGCAGGTGGCGGTCTGGATGCTGATGATGGCCGTGATGATGGTCGTGCGCGTGGTCGGCGCCGACGGCGTGGTCGTGATCATGCACATGGACGTCGACCTTGGTGGCGCGAAAGGCCCCCTTCATCACTTCGCGGCGCTCCAGCGACCAGCCCGGAAGATGGAGCTTGGCGAGGCCATCCTTGAGCTCGTCGAACGGGACCCCGGCGTCCACTAGTGCGCCGAGGATCATGTCCCCCGCGGCCCCGCTGGGGCAATCGAAATAGGCGATGCGCATCTAGCGAGGCCGGGCGGCGAGGCGGTTGATCTGGTTGGCCTGCGCGGCAGCCCCATAGCCGTTGTCGATATTCACCACCGAGACCCCTGGGGCGCAGGAGTTGAGCATGGCGAGCAGCGCGGCCACGCCGCCGAAGGAGGCGCCATAGCCCACGCTGGTCGGGACCGCGATGACCGGCCGATCCACGAGTCCGCCGATCACGCTCGGCAGGGCGCCCTCCATCCCGGCGACGGCGATGATCGCATTGGCTTCGTTGAGCCGGGGGACATGCGGGAGGAGCCGGTGCAATCCCGCGACGCCGCAGTCATGAAGCCGCTCAACACGATTCCCCATCGCTTCGGCGGTCACCGCGGCCTCTTCGGCCACGGGGAGATCCGACGTGCCGGCGCTCACGATGACGATGAGGCCGACGCCATCGGCCTTCCGCGGCCGGATCACCACCAACCGCGCGGCCTCGTGGACTTGGCACTCGAGTCCGCTCCCCCGCAGGGCCGCGATCACCTCAGGGCTCGCGCGGGTGGCGAGCACGTTCTCGTGCGACTCCGCGAGCCGGCGGACGATGGCGACCACTTGCTCCGGCGTCTTTCCTTGGCAGAAGACCGCCTCGGGGACACCGTGCCGCAGGGCGCGATGAAGATCGACCCGGGCGAACCCAAGGTCTTCGATCGGCTGATCGCGGAGGCGGATCAGGGCGTCGGAGGGGAGGAGGCTTCCTTCGGCGACGGCCTGCAGCAGGGCTGCTATTTTCTCGCGATCCACGTCAGGGCCTCGTTGGCACTTCCGCTTCTGAACCCCTGGAGATCGAGGGTTACATAGAGGTAGCCGAGCTCCCGGAAACGCCTGACGACCGCTTGGTGGCGGTCCCCGTCGAAGAGGCGGGGGATCTCCTCAGGGGGGAGCTCCAGTCGCGCGAGCTTGTCGTGGTGCCGGACCCGGAACTGCCGGAAGCCCAGGTCGCGGACGAACGACTCGGCGGCGTCGATGCGACGGAGATTCTCCGGAGTGATGGTCTCGCCGTACTGGAACCGTGAGGAGAGGCAGGCGAAGGAGGGCTTGTCCCATGTGGGGAGGGCGAACTCCCGCGACAGGGACCGGATCTCCTCCTTCCAGAGCTCGGCCTCGATCATCGGGGCGCGGACACCAGCGGCCTTCGCCGCCTCCATCCCCGGCCGGTGATCGCCGAGGTCGTCCATGTTCGCACCGTAGACCATGATCGCGTCACCCTGTTCGCGCGCGATGGGGCCGAGCTTGGTGAACAGCTCCTCCTTGCAGAAATAGCAGCGGCTCGGCGAGTTGAGCGCGTACTTCGGGTTGTCGAGTTCGCGGGTCTGGACCACGATGTGGGGGAGCCCCAGGAGTGCCGCGAGCCGCCGGGCTTCGGCGAGCTCGGCGACGGGGTAAGTCTCGGAATCCGCGGTCACCAGGACCGTGCGATCCGGAAGGGCCTCCTGCGCGGCGCGCGCGAGGAAGGTCGAATCGACCCCGCCGGAGAAGGCCACGACCACGCTCTCCATCTCCCGGAGGATGTCGACCAGCCGATGGTACTTGGTGGAGTGGGCCACTGCCATGCAATGCTCTCCGACCACGACCGGACCCTGGCGTCGCGCCGGGCGTGCTGAGCCGTGGGTCGTCAGGGTGCGTGGGGTGCAAACAAGGAACATCCGGCGCGAAAGGTCGTGGGCGCTCTCAGTGACCGCAAGTGGCGCTTCGGTACCACCGTTCCGTGAAATCTGTTCCTTCCTCAAGATCGTCCGCGACCGCGTCCAAGACGAGGAAATCGATCTAGAAGGACGGCCCAGGCCCAAGAACGCTGCGGAATGCGCCCCCCGCCAAGTTACCCTTTTGTTATCCTCACCCGCCGATACGGGGGGTAACTGGGGGGTACAGGCGAGTACGCACCGGTACAACCGCCGATAGGGGCAAAACAAAGCGCTGCACGGGGTTAGCCTTGCAGCGCCGGAGCTCCCGAGACAGGACTCGAACCTGTGACCCGCTGATTAACAGTCAGCTGGTCAGCGACACTCGCGGACGCGGACGACGATGCGATCGTCGGCATGACACCCGACCAGCACCAGCTTGAAACGGCCGTTCAGCAGATGGACCACCATCGTAGATGCAACCGCGACCTCGATCGGGTGGAACAACGCGAATGCCGGCGGGAGGAGCGTGCCGAGGCCGAACCCGGAGGCAGGTGAGAGCGGACGCCGCGAATGCTGCGAGACAGGTGACGATCGCCATCATTGGACGACTCGTTCAGAGCAACTTCCTTGGTCGCCGAGCGGAGAGGGGAGGAGTGCGGATAAGGTGTCGGCGCCCGGCGCTTGTCAGGGAAGAAGAGAGTGATCCCTGAGCACGGCTGCATCGTTCATCGATGGACATCGGACCGTCGGCAGCGACTTCACGGCTTGGAGGGCGACCCTGTTTCCTGCTGCTTCCCGAATCTCCCGAACGCCAGCGCGAAGGTGGGGAGCACCAGCAGGGTCAGCGCGGTGGATGTGACCAGACCACCAAGGATGACGATGGCCATTGGCCCCTCGATCTCCCGACCCGGATCACCGCTACC
>JANMXA010000045.1:0-2438 GCA_031394255.1 Gemmatimonadota bacterium | reverse complement strand
GTCCCTTATGGTGAAAACGGCTGGTATACTATCGGGCGAGAACTGACATTCCCGCCGCTGGCTCCCATCGGCCCGCTGGCCGCCCAGGTCTTCAGCAGTTCGCCCTCCGGCGACAGCGAGAGCATGGAACTGATGTACCTGCTGGCCATCACCGCCGCCGAACGGTCGATCCACCTGTCGAGTGCCTACTTCGTGCCGGACCATCTTACCGTGGCCGCGCTGACGAAGGCCCTCGAGCGAGGGGTCACGATCCAGATCATCGTGCCAGGAAGTACATCGACCGGATGGTTGTGCGGGGAGCCTCCCGCTCGCGCTGGGGCGCGATCCTGGCCGCGGGCGCCGAGGTGTTCGAATACCAGCCGACGATGTACCACTGCAAGGTATTCATCGTGGATGAGCTGCTGGTGTCCGTGGGCTCGACCAACTGGGACCCGCGCCCCTTTCGGCTCAATGACGAGACCAACCTGAACGTCTATGACGCCGACTTCGCCCGCCAGCAGGTGGAGGTGTTCCGCCGGGATCTGACGCAATCACGCCGGATCACCCTTGCCGAATGGCGGGCGCGACCATGGCGCGAAAAGGTCGTGGAGCAGCTGGCGTCGTTCCTGGGATCGCTGTTGTGAGCGTACTTCGTGGCGCCGACACGGCAGACCCCCTGCCGTCCAAATCCGGTTCGGTGGTATCTTGGCGATCGTCAACCTCGCGGAGCCTGACCCATGTTGCATCGTCTCATCACGCCGTCGTTGCTCCTGCTCGGACTCACCGCGGTGGCCCCCGCCCAGGACAAGCCGGTCGACAAAACGTGGGATGTGACCCTGGCCCGCGGGAAGACCCGCGACATCGACTTCACGACCTCCGAAGGCACCTGGATGTCCGTCGACGTGAGTCCCGACGGCGCCTGGGTGGTCTTCGACCTGCTCGGCCACATCTACCGGATGCCGGCTAAAGGCGGGGAAGCAACCGTCCTGACTCAGGGCAGCGGCGTCGCGGTCAACTACCACCCGCGTGTCTCCCCTGACGGCTCGCTGATCGCGTTCATCAGCGACCGGAAGGGACAGAACAATCTCTGGGTCATGAACGCCGACGGCTCGAATCCGCGCGCGGTCTATACAGATGTGGTGGCGGAGGCGGCCCAGCCGGCCTGGTCGCCGGACGGGCAGTACCTCTACATCCACCGCCCCGGCTCGCGGAGCGGACCGGGCGGCCTCTGGATGTATCACAAGGACGGCGGCGCCGGCGTCGAGATCGTCTCGGCCAAGGCCCAGTCGGGCGCAGGATGGCCCGCTCCCTCCGCCGACGGACGCTTCCTCTACTTCCAGGTCTTCACCGGCGCCGGGATGGGTGAGTACCCCGGGCGCGCCGACTTCCTCGGCGGCGCAGCGCAGATCCGGCGGATCGATCTCCGGAGCGGCGAGATCGCCGCGATCTCGGCCGGCGAGCAGAACCAGCAGGTGCAGTCATCGAGCGGCGGTATGGCGGCGCCCGAGGTCTCTCCGGACGGGAAGTGGCTCGCCTTCGCCCGTCGGATCCCCGACGGCACCATCTCGTGGAAAGGCCACAAGTTCGGCCCCCGCACCGCGCTCTGGCTCCGCAATCTCGAGAACGGCCAGGAGCGCCTCCTGATCGATCCGATCGAACTCGACATGGTGGAGACCTTCAAGGTGAGCCGCCCCCTGCCGGGCTACACCTGGTCGCGGGACGGCAAGACCATCACCATCGCCCAGGGCGGGAAGCTGGTCCGCACCGATGTCGCGACCGGCGCCGTCACCCCGATCCCCTTCACCGCCAAGGTCCACCGGACCATCTCCGAGCAGGCCAACACCCAGGGCCGCCTGACCGACAGCCCGTTCAACGTCAAGTTCGCCCGGTGGCAGACCGCCTCGCCGGACGGCCGGACGCTGGTCTTCCAGACGTTAGGCAGGCTCTGGACGATGGCACTGCCAGGCGGCACGCCGAAGCGCCTCACCCCCGAGGGCTTCGAGCCGTTCGAGCACGCGCCGGCCTGGTCGCCGGACGGACAGTGGATTGCGTTCACCAGCTGGGACGACGCGACGGGCGGCCAGCTCTGGAAGGTGCGGGCCACCGGCGGCGCGCCTGAGCAGTTGACGCGCGCAGCCGGCGAATACATTCACCCGGCGTGGAGTCCCGACGGCAGCGAAATCGTCGTGGCCCGGGGCGCCGGCGAGACCGGCCACGGCCGAGGCCTGCTGTGGGACCAGTGGTTCGACCTGGTCCGGATTCCCGCCACGGGTGGCGCGGCCACTCACGTGGTCAAGGTCACCCTGACGCCCGACGGCTCGGGCGGCGCCGCGTTCAACGCCATCCGCTCCCAGATCGTCCGGCCCACCTGGTTGGCCGACGGCCGGATCTACTACCCCCACGCTCAGTACGGCCCGACGGGCGGCGGTGAGACCACGCTCTACTCGATCCGCCCCGAC
>JANMXA010000044.1:0-4929 GCA_031394255.1 Gemmatimonadota bacterium | reverse complement strand
GCTGGCGGACCTTCCGGTCCCGGCGGCGATCCGGGCGGGGCTGGTCGGCCGGTACGAGATCAACGGGGCGCCGCTGGTGGTGACCGACGGCCCCAAGGGACTCGAGCTGTCCTTGAACGGCTCCCCCGCCGAACGCCTGTTCCTGCAGCCGAGCGGCGAATTCCGGATCAAGTCGATGCATGATGCCTCCATCCGTCGGGACCCGGCGCCGGGCAGCCGTCAGCTGGTGATCATGATCGAGGGAACCACCATGACCGCCAAGCCGGTGCCCTGACGGTCATTTCGCCGGTGCGATCCTCGCCATCAGCGCCGCCTGCCGTTGGTGCATCGCCATCGGGTGCGATGACTGGATCGACAGGAACCGCCACCCGGCGGTTCCATTGCGAACCACCCCTTGCTGCAGCCCGGGCAGGTCGGTCGTTGTGCCGGTGGTATCGGTGAGGTGCTCCCAGTACTTCGCGGTAAACATCGCGACCCCCGGGGCCAGCGGCGTGATCAACATCGTCCCCCATTCGAACCGAGTCGACCTGATCCCGGCGGGGGCGGCCACCACCTCATCCGCCGGAATCAATGAGTCGATCGTGTGGATGAGGATCGGCTCGTCAGGTGCCAGGTCCGCCGACACCACGATATCCGGGGCATAGAAAGGGGCCACCGCGTCGCGGGCCTTCTTCCCGATCTGTGGCGCGCTGACGTCGGCGGCGAAGGCGGCGAGGAAGGCCCGGACGCTGTCACGCATGGCGGTGGTGTGGGCCGCCGAGAGCGACTCCCCGGCATGGGGGGGCGCCCCGACGGACGAGCAGCCGAGGGCGATGAGCGAAAGACCGAGAAGGCCGGAGATACGCATGGGGGTTCCGCGTTGGTCGTTGTCAGTGAGCGTCCCGAGACACCGGAAGGCGCGGCTCGAAAATAACCGGCCGCGACGGACCCGGCAGCCCGACGGTTCAGACCACGGCGTCGAATCTGCTCTATCCATCGAACGGTCTAGCTCGGGCGCGGGATAGCCTAGGACAGGGCAGAGGCCGGACATAGCTTTGACTCGCAGCCCCCTCACTTCGAGATCGGCACCCGTGAACCTTCGCGACCAGTTCCAACGCACCCTCGGCCAGACCTTTGCCCTCCTCTGCGCGACGACCATGATCGCTCAGGCCACCAGCGCCTCTCACCGGCCCCGTCGGTCCGATCCCGCGCCGACCCGGGCGGATTCGACGGTCTACCGGATTCTCCCGGTCAGCCGGTTGATCGTGAACACGGGCAAGGCCGGCGTGCTCGGCTTCGTGGGGCACAACCACAAGATCCAGGCCCGGGAGTTCAGCGGCGTCGTGGTGTACAACGCCGGGAATCCGGCCGCGTCCCGAGTCGAGATCCGGATCGCGACCCGCTCGCTCGAAGTCCTCACCCCCGACGACACCGCCGAGATCCGCAAAGTCACCGCTACGATGCGGAAAGAGGTGCTGCGAACCGAGCAGCACCCCGAAATCACCCTGACCTCGCGCTCCGTCACCCCGACCGCCGAAGGATTTCATCTCCTCGCGGTGCTGACCCTGGCCGGCCGGACCCGGGAGATTCCGATCGACGTGGGCGCTGTGGTGGGACCGGACACCCTCCGGGCCACGGCCGCGTTTTCGGTTAAGCAGAGCGACTTCGGCATTACGCCGTACCGGGGCGGTCCGGGCGGCACGGTCGCCGTGGCCGACCGCGTGCGGTTCACGATCGACATCGTCGCGACCCGCGAGCCCTGACCTTGGGGCCCGCTACGGGTGCTCAGCCGCCGGCACCCGTTGGAGCTGACCGGAGAGCGTCGGACGGGCTCCTGGTCCCTCGACAGGAATTCGGCCAACATCAGCGGGCGCGACGGCTTCTCGTTCGCGGGGCACTATCAGACCTACCGAAATCGGCTACTTCGGTGGAGTGAACGACCGGACCAGCTTCTCGAAATCACGCCGGCTCCCCTCCACGGTCACCTCGCGGGCCACGGCCGCCGGCGACAACTGGCCGAGGAAGAGACGGCGTGCCACATCCGCCGTCATCCGGGCCCGGACGTCGGGGTCCTCGAGCGATCCGCGCCTGATCTCCGCCCGGTCGGGCGAGAGGACCAGGCGGTAGGGCACGTCGTCGGCGACCAACTCGGCCCGCAAGGTTTGCCCGCCCCGGTACCACCGCCTGAGCGCCACCATCAACCACGCGATGTTGCGAAGGTCCTTCGAGTCGGGCCGAGCGAGCTGCTGCCAGCCCCAGGCGCCGAGCGCGTGCAGGACCGGTTCGAGGGAGGCGCCCCGTTCGGTCAGGCGATACCGCTGGGAGGCGTCCGGCGGGGCCGCCCGCTCCCGCACGATGAGCCCGCCCCGCACCATCTCCCCCAGGCGCTTGGCGAGCAGGTTCGTGGTGATGCCCGGCAGGCCGGCCATCAGGTCGGAGTAGCGGAGCGGCCCCAGGAGGAGATTCCGGACCACCAGCAACGTCCACCGCTCGCCGACCAGGTCGAGGGCTTTGGCGATCCCGCAGGCTTGGTGGTAGGCGCGTCGCGACATGGGGACCCAATGGTGAAACTATTACAAACAGCATTTCGTACTTTACATTACAATAGTATAGTATCGTCGTCAATTCAAGCGAGGTCACCATGATGTCCGACGCCCTGCCCGCCGCCACCGGCTCACCTCTCCTGCACGGTCTCTTCATCCTGGTCGCCCTGGCCGTTGCCGCGCTCTTCATTGCCGCCGTCCGAGTCTCCGCGCCCGGCCGCCTCGGCGTTGCAACGCTCGGCACCGTGGTCTGGTTGGCCGCCACCTATGCGCTCGCCGCCAACGGGGCGCTTCATTTTGCCCCGCCTCCCACGATGGTCTTCCTGATCGCGGCCTCCCTGGCCCTCGCGGTCGGCCTGGGCCTGTCGCCGCTGGGGCGGGCCCTCGCGACGGGCCTGCCGCTTGCCGTGCTGGTCGGGTACCAGGGCTTCCGGATCGCGGTCGAACTCCTCCTCCATCGCGCCTGGGCCGAGGGTCTCATGCCGGTGCAGATGAGCTACGCCGGCCGGAATGTCGACATCCTGTCGGGAATCGGCGCGGTCGCAGTCGCTGGGTGGGTGCTCGTGGCCCGCCGCCGGCCGGCCCTCAGCATCCTGTTCGGCTGGAATACTCTGTCGCTCGCCTTCCTCGTGAATATCCTGGTCGTGGCGCTGCTGTCGGCCCCGACGCCCCTTCGCGCGTTCATGAACGAGCCCGCCAACACCTGGATCACCGAGGCGCCCTGGGTCTGGCTGCCGTGCGTCATGGTGGTCGCGGCGCTGCTCGGCCATGTGCTGGTCTATCGGCGGCTCGCCATCGAACGGGGCGCGCGTGGGCCGGCGATCGGCGGACTGAACCATTGGCCAAGGCGCTACATCGCAATGGAGTAGAGGGGAACAACCGCCTTGAAGGCGATCGGGTTCGCGAACGAACTGGGACACGAACCAAGGGCGCCGCCCGCGCCAGCTACGGGTGCTCGGCCGCCGGCTCCCGCTGCAGCTGACCGGTGGCGATGAGCACCACCGCCAAGACCGCCAGGCCATAGGTCATCTGGTTGAAGGTGCCCCCGGTGATATCGTTGGCGTGGTTGGCCATCAGGTGCGCCAGAATCGCGATCAGCACGCTGCCCTTCGACTTGAGGAAGAGCCAGCAGATCACCACCGACAGGGAGACGGCGCCGAGGAGGAAGACCCCAAGGGACAGCTGGCTCTGGCTCAGCGTGGAAACGTAGAACGCCGGCAGATGCCAGATCCCCCAGATCACCCCCAGGATGACCGCCGCCGTGAGTGGCTGCCACCGTTTCATCATCCGCGGCAACGCGAACCCGCGCCAGCCAAGTTCTTCGCCCAGCGGCCCGGCGTCACTGAAAAGACTCACCGCCAGCAGGCTCGCCGCCCCGCTGAAATGGGGCACCGGCGCCGGCCCGCCGAACAGCGTCCCGACCCAGCCCGTCACTGCGGTGAGGGCCAGAAAGCCGCCGATCACCACCAGGTACCAGACCGGATGGCAACGGCGCGGATCGAGCCGGGCCAGCAGTGACTGGAGGCCGGCTCGGCCTTCGAATGCGGCAGTCAGGGCAAGCGACAGCATGGTTGGCGCGTACACCGCCACGAAGAAGGCTGGATTGCTGGCGTCGAGTTGCCCGAAGGTCCTGGTGAACCAGTCTGAAGCGAGTACGGCCATCCCGGCGATGGACCAGGTGATCGCGAAGGCGAGGAGGAAGTAGGTCAGCAGGGGGCGGGAGCGCATCGAGCATCCGGTTGGGATCGGCGAGAAACATAGCCACAGGCGGCGCGGCCTTGCGCCGGCTCCGCTCCCACCTCAGGCTTCAGTCTCCAAACCGACTTTCGACTGGTGGGCAACTCGATGCGCGACCGTCCCCATCTCGCTCACATTCGGCTCCATCCCATCAAGTCACTCGACGGGGTGACTGTCTCCGAGTGTCGCATCGGGCCGGGCGGGGGCCTGGAGCGGGATCGGATCTGGGCGCTGTACTCGACGGATGGTCATTGCATCAACGGGAAGAACACGGCCGAGGTGCACGGGATCCGCGCAGCATTCTCGCCGGACATCAGCGCCGTCACCCTCTCGGCCCCCGGCAGTACCCGGGAGGTCACGCCGCGGACGCTCGCATTCCCCGACGACGTCAGGGCAGCATCGGATTGGTTCAGCGATTTCTTCGGCCACCGGGTTGTGGTGCGCTACGCCCCGGAAGGTTTTCCGGACGATACGGCCCGGAACGGTCCGATGGTCGTCTCCGACGCCTCGATCCAGGCCGTCGCCGGCTGGTTTCCGAGCATGAACGTGGACGAATCGCGGCGGCGCTTTCGGACGCCGCTGGAGATCGGCGGCGTGGGCGCGTTCTGGGAGGACCGGCTGTTCCGTGAACGCGAGTCCGAGCCCGTCCGTTTCACCATCGGCGAGGTCA
>JANMXA010000043.1:0-4679 GCA_031394255.1 Gemmatimonadota bacterium | reverse complement strand
GAGGCCCAGAACTGTCCGGCCGAACGAGTGAGCCGCACGTAGGGCGTCCGGAGCATCACCACGCCGAAGGGCCCGGGGCCTACCGGGCTGGCGATGTAGTTCACCAGCCGGGCGCCGTCGCGGGTGGTCATGAAGACGGCGGTGTCCTCGGTGAACGCGTACGTTGAATCCGACACCGGCCCGGCCCACGGGCTGATCGCCTCCTCCACCGGATACGGCCCCGACCGGCGCACAAGGCGGACTCGGCCACCTTCGGGGTGGCCGTTCTTCATCAGCGTGCCGGCGAGGGTGTCGCCCTGCCAGCGGGCGGCAAGGGATTGGCCGTCGGGGCCGGTCAGGATCAGCGAGTCGCCGTGTTGGGTGACGGCGGTGACCGTGAGGATCGGTTGCCCGGTGCGGCGGCGGATCGCGCCTTCGGTGCCGGCCGCGGTGGTGGCAAAATGGGCAAAGGCCATCCGGCGCCAGCCTTCGAAGCCGGTCTGGGGGGCGCTGCCGACGGCGAGGTAGGCGTCCCAGTCGCCGGCCAGCGCGTGGGTGGCCGGGGCCGGGCGGCAGGCAAGCAGGGTGGCGAGGAGTCCGGCCCAGCGAAGCGGCCGGTCGAGCACCAAGCTCGCGTCCCAGCCGGTCAGGCGTGCGAGGGCCTGGCGGGGACGGTCTGTTCGAAGCATTGGATTGCCTGCTGGGTAAGGCTCCGCCCGTTCCGGCGGGCCCGGGCCCGAAGCTCAAGGTAGAGTCCGTCTGGGAAGTTCTTCAACGTTAGCGTGACCATGGTCCTCTCAAATATTACTACGCCTCGACGATCCTGGTAACCAAGCAAACGCATTTCCCTCGAGTCCGGCGGAGCCGGTCCGCCATCGCGCTTCCTGGCTGGACCGCATAACTTCGCCGGGGTAGCCCTCCCATTCAGGAGAACTCGTCATGTCGATCCCCCGTCGAGACTTCGTCGCCGCAGTCACGTCCCTGACCGGGTACGCTGCCCTGGCCCCGGTCCCGTTCCCCAGCGTCGCCGACCCTCTCGGTGTGCGCCGCGACTTCCCGATCCTGTCTAACGGCCGCACTTACCTCAACTCGGCCTACATCACGCCGTCGCCGCGGAGTGTGCTAGCCGCGGGGACCGCGTTCGTCGAGGCCAAGGGCACCCGGCCGATGACGGTGGGTGAATTGCTGTCCAAGGCCAACGAGGTCCGGGGCCAGTTCGCCACCCTCATCAACGCCACGCCCGACGAGGTCGGCCTGGTGTTCGCCACCAGCGAGGGTGAGAACATCATGGCCAACACGGCGCCGATGCAGCCGGGGTCGTGACCCCCGCCGACTTTGCCCGGCGGGTGGACGCCCGGACCCGGCTGATCGCGGTGTCCTATGTATCCTCGGTCAACGGCCTCCGGCACGATGTCCGGGCCCTGGCCGACCTGGCCCACGCCCATGGGGCCTTGCTCCATGTCGACGCGATCCAGGCCGTGGGCGCGTTTCCGATCGACGTCCGGGCGGACGACATGGACTCCCTCTGTGCCGGGACCTACAAGTTCCTCCTGGGCGGGTTCGGGGTGGCGCCGTTCTACCTCAAGCGGAGCCTCTTCGATCGGCTCGATCCCGATCGGTTCGGAATCTTCGGCGTCGAGTCGGAGAGCGCCGACCATCGTTTCCAGATCAAGCGCAACGCGCGCCGGTACGACTACGCCACCTTGCCCTTCGGCGAGGTCCATCAGCTCGGTGCCGGCCTGGCCTACCTGCAGCGAGTGGGGGTGGACCGGATTGAACGGCACGGGCAGGAATTGACCCGGCGGCTCGAGGCGGGGCTGTTGGGGCAGGGTCACCGGCTCTTTACCCCGGCCGGGAACCGGTCGTCGGTCCTTTGTTTCTACACCCGGCGGTCAGCGGCCGAGGTGCGGCCGGTTCTGGAGCGGGCGCGGCTCGATGCGTCGGTGCGGGAGGGGCATGTCCGGCTCTCGATCGCGCTGTTCAACACGACGGAGGATATTGACCGGGCGCTCGGGGTGACTCGGCAGCTGGTCTGACGGTTGCGACCCGCCTCGCGACGTCATCCGGTCTTCCGGGCCCGGGCCTCGAACGGGACGCTGCCGGCCTCGGAGCGGGGGAGTTCGAACTTCCGGCTGGCGTGGTCGATGTCGATACCGACCAGGGCGCCGTCATCGTCCAAGTCGAGGACTATCCCGGGCAGGACCTCTCGTGAGCTGGTGCTCGGGCGATCGGCCAGGTCAATGTAGAGCGAGTCGGTGTCCGCGTAGTAGAAGAGCTTCATGGCTCGCCTCCAAATTCGCGATCGGGAAATGCGTTGTGGACGGTTCCATCCTCCAGCGCCACGACGCGGAGGAAGCGGCCCAAGGCCGGAATATACCCCCACGATCTGACTCGGCCGTCGGGCTGGCGGGCGCGGTGGACGGGGTGGGCGAGCACGCTCTCGATCCATTCGGGCTGCAGGTAAGGTCGCTTCCGAAGGACCTGTTCGCGGTAGTAACGGGTCGTTTCCACGGGCCCATGGTACCGCAGAATCCGAAAATGGCGGTACCGATTCGCTGCGCCACGAGCACATTCCAACGCAGCGGGCCGCATGGGGCGATTGCCGAGTGTGGCCGCCATGACCGTCCGGGCCCGGCTATTCTTCCGCCACCAAGGATGGTGCGCATGACCGACCGCCGTTTTTCCGAGGAGGAAGCCGCCGCGATCTTCGAACGGGCGGCCGACGCCCAGCAGTCCGGCCACCACCCGCCTGCCCCGACGGAGGGGACGACCCTGGCCGAGCTTCAGGCCATCGGCGTGGAGGTCGGGCTTCCGGCCGAGTTGGTGGCGCAGGCGGCGCGCTCGATCGAGCGGGCTGGACCGCCGGCCACCCGGAGCTTCCTGGGTCTCCCGGTGGGTGTGAGCCGCACCGTCGAATTGGGCCGGCGGCTCTCGGAGGAGGAATGGGAGCGGCTGGTCGTCGACCTCCGGGAAACGTTCGACGCCCGGGGTGTCGTCCGGACCGACGGATCGTTCCGCCAATGGACCAACGGCAACCTCCAGGCCCTGCTCGAACCGACCGCGGGCGGTCACCGGCTCCGGCTCCGCACGTACAAGGCGGATGCCCGGCTCCTGATGACCGTGGGCATTGGCGGGGCCGTCTCGGCGGTGCTGGTGATCCTCAGCAGCCTCGCTGGACGGGTGGCGACCCCGGGGGTGTGGGCCAATGCCGCAACGCTCGCCGTGCTGGGGCTGGGCCTGTACGCATTCGGTGCGGCGCGGGTGGTCCGCTGGGCCCGGACCCGGGGCCGTCAGATGGAAGGCGTGGCGGACCGGCTGCTGGCCGCGACCTCCGAGTCCAGCAGCTAGCGGTTCATCGAGTCCGATGAGGTCGGTACTCGACGTCCGGCAGCGTTTCGAAGTCCTCGTCCTGGGTCCACACGGTCGCTCGGCACTGCTGGGCGGTTGCAAAGATCATGCTGTCGGCGAGGGCGAGCCGGTGCCGTCTGCCCAGCACCGCAGCGTCTACCGCGAACTGACCATCGTAGGGGACGACCGTACCGCGGCGCATCTGCATGAGGACATCCGGTACCAGCTGGCGTCGTTCCGACGCGTCGAGCCGGCGAAGGACCTCGGTGATCACGACGGCCGGCACGATCAGCCTGGGCGTATCCTCGATGGCAGGGGCGAAGTCGTCCGCGTTGGGGCCATCGTCTAGGAACTCCAGCCAGGCCGACGAGTCCACCACGTTATACCCGGTCGTCATCGCGGTGCATCCGGGTGTCGATCCCTTTCGCGATACCGCGAAGCGACCGGATAGGCTTGACGGGGATCAAGGTAATTCGTCCATCGTAGACGACGACGTCGATCTCCTGGCCTGGGGCAAGGCCGAAGGCCTTTCGAATGGCCGGCGGGATGACCACCTGGTACCTGAGCGACAATTTGGCGGGTGGCATGGGGTCGGTCCTCCAAGTCGGAAAATACTCCGAAGCCCCGACGGGTACCACTGGATCCCGATCGCTCATCACATCCTCCATCTCGTTGGATTCCCCACCGACAAAATAGGATGGTCGATGAGGTGGCCGGTAACCATAATCGCGCATAATCCGATCGAAATAACGGCGTCTCCGACAACCCGCTCGCCCGACGCGATGGCTCCCCTTGGGACGAGCCAATCCATGGGTCAGAAAAGGGTAGCTTGAAGGTCTTCATCCTTAGATCCCGAGGTTCGTCGTGCGAGTCAGCGCTTGTCGTCTTGGCGGCCGCGCAGTCGCGTCCCGGCGGCGCCGTCCTGGTGGCTCTCACCAGGCCCGGATCGCTGCCGACCTCAAGGCCGACTTGCGTCGCCCTCGACAGTCTCCTGTCGGATGAACTGACCTTCGGCCGTTCGAGCGGCTTGTTGGCGGGCAAGCGGGAGGTGGTGGCGGAGATCGGGCCGGGCGGCCCGGTCTGGTGGCGCACCAGGGAACCCGCATCCCGAACTAACGGGGCGGCGGGGGCTTCTCTGGGGGCGGGGGTTGGGCTACGTTTGGCCTCCCGCCGCAGGGTGGGAAACCGGTTGTTCGGGACGTAGCGCAGCCCGGTAGCGCACCTGAATGGGGTTCAGGGGGTCGCAGGTTCAAATCCTGTCGTCCCGACTAGCATAAGCTAAGAGAAACGAACAGCTTAGAGGGCGGGTGAGACTTCCAAGTTTCGCGCGCCTTCGTGCTTTGTGTGCCAGT
>JANMXA010000042.1:0-240334 GCA_031394255.1 Gemmatimonadota bacterium | reverse complement strand
CGGGGAGCGCTGAACCGCGGGAGCTACAGTCAGGCCGCGTTCATGTTCCAGCAGATCTATGGCCGCTACCCCAAGTCGAGCTACACGCCCGACTCGTATTACTGGGAGGCCCTGGCCCGGTACCGGACCGGTTCGAAGAACGACCTGGCGGCCGCGCGGTCGGCGTTGAGTCGGCAGCGTGACACCTACCCCAAAGCCCGGACCCGGGATGACGCCGGTGATCTGCTGGCGCGAATCAATGCCAGGCTGGCTCAGCGCGGCGACGCGCAGGCCGCCGCGGAGGTCGAGTCCGTTGCGGTCGCCGCGGGCGAAGGCAGCGCCCGCGCGGCCGGCCGGGCAATCGCCAGTGGGCAAAGCATCGCCACGACGATCGGCCGGTCCGGCCAGTGGGGCCGTCGCAGCGAGTGCAGTGACAGCAACGACGATGACGACGAGAAGATGGCGGCCCTGAATGCCCTGCTGCAGATGGACGAAGACCGGGCGCTCCCGATTCTCAAGAAGGTCATGGCGCGCCGCGATGCGGGCTCGACCTGCCTCCGCCGAAAGGCGGTGTTCCTGATCTCGCAACACCCGGGCACCGATGCGGAAGCGATGCTGCTGTCGGCGGTGCGCACTGACCCCGATGGCGAGGTCCGCGAGCAAGCCGTTTTCTGGCTCGGCCAGGCCGGTGGCGAACGGGCGGCCGGCGCCCTCGATTCGATCCTCCGGGCTTCGACCGACGAAGCCATTCAGGAAAAAGCGATCTTCGCCCTTTCGCAGAACGAATCGTCCAAGGCGTTGCAGGCGCTCCGGGATTACGCGGTCAAGGCGACGGCACCGACCGGGCTCCGGGAAAACGCCATCTTCTGGCTCGGGCAGTCCCACCACGCCGAGAACGCCGGGTTCCTCCGCACGATCTACAAGACCGTCAAGGAAGAATCGCTCCGCGAAAAGATCATCTTCTCGATCGCGCAAAGCGGCGGGAAGGAATCCCAGCGCTGGCTCGCGGAGATCGCGACCGACACCGGGGAAGACATGGAGATGCGGAAGAAGGCAATCTTCTGGCTGGCCCAATCCGGTGGCGCCTCGATGCCGGAACTGGTCGGCCTCTACGAGAAGATGCCCGAACGCGACATTCGCGAGCAGTTGATCTTTGCCTATTCGCAGCGTCATGACCGGGCCGCGACCGACAAGCTGATCGAGATCGCCAAGACCGAGAAGGACCGCGAGCTCCGGAAGAAGGCCTTGTTCTGGCTCTCGCAATCGCGCGACCCGCGGGTGGCCGAAATCCTCGAAGACATTCTCTCCAAGCCCTGACCGGAGATGACCATGACACCTGCATGGCACGTTGGCTTCGTGCTGATCGCGGCGCCCGCCGCCCTGGGCGCCCAGGCCTGGACGAAGCGGGTCGCGGCCGCGCCCGACGGTGAAGTGCGGATCGCCTTCGCCGCCCGAGAGGGAATCTGTGGGGACGGCCGCACCTTCATCCGCGACCGCAATCGCGATGACTACCTGATGATGCGGGAGTACAACGAGGGGTCGAGTTGGCGGAATCGCCCCTGCGAAGACGGACCGGTCCGGCTGGCCATCAAGGTCCGGGCGGGCGTAATCCGGTCGGCCCGGGTCTTTGTGGGCGGCTCCTGGCCGGCCGCGACCTCGGAGACGACCGATCTGGGCCGGCTAGGGGTCAAGGATGCCACGGAAGGGCTCCTCACCCTGGCCAGAGGTGACGGGATGAGGAACGGTGGAGACCTGATTTTTCCGGCCACCATCGCGGATTCCGTTGAAATCTGGCCCGCCTTGCTGTCGCTGGCCCGCGACAGGTCAGCCGCTCGGGAGAGCCGAAAACAGGCCGTCTTCTGGGTCAGTCAGGCCGCGGGTGAGAAGGCTGCCGAAGGGCTATCCACTCTGGTCCGCGACGACGGGGAGGATCAGGAAGTCCGTGAACAGGCGGTCTTCGCCCTCTCGCAACTGCCCCAGGATCAAGGTGTTCCGATTCTGGTCCGGGTCGCCCGGTCTAACCGCGACCCCGGTATCCGCCGCAAGGCCATGTTCTGGCTGGGGCAGTCTGAGGACCCGAGGGCGCTGGAGTTGTTCGAAGACATCCTCACCAAGCCCAGGCAGTAACCCGCGACCCCGGAAGGGGTCAGGGCATCCTGTTGAAAGGCCGTGGTGCCAGGGGACGGGCGCCACGGCCTTCGGCGTTAGGGGTCGGAACGGGCGTGAAGTAGCGATTCCCGCCGAGGCGCGTTAGTTATAGCAGGGCCGCCAGAATGGCGCGAACCGTGCAGGCCCTTGAATCGGGGGCGTCCTTGGGTGCGACGCCCCTTCGTTCCCAGATGGGAGTCATCATGCGTCGTCGATTGGTGCTCGCGGCCCTGGCCGTCGTTGGCTTGCCCCTCGCGGGCGGTGCGTTCATCCAGCAGGGGAAGGAGCCCCAGGACGGCGCCCGGCTTTTCTCCCAGATTCTGCAGCGGGTCGAGGAGAGCGCGGTCGACTCCCTGAGCCGGGCCGTGATCTTCGAACGGGCGGCCCGCGGCCTCATCAAGCAACTCAATGATCCCTACGCGGATCTCTATTCCCCGGAAGAACTCGCCTCGTTCCAGCGCAACACGCTCCGGAACAACTACGGCGGGGTCGGAATGCAGATCGAAAGCCAGGAAGGCGCGATCATGGTCGGGCGGGTCTTCCCCAATACGCCTGGCGAGAAAGGCGGCGTGTTGGCGGGTGACCGGATCCTGTTCGTCGATTCGACCGCCGTCACCGGTCTTCGGATCGAACAGGTTTCCCAGAAGCTGCTCGGCACCCCCGGCACCGAAGTCGAGGTGAGGTTCCAGCGGGCCGGCGTCACCGAGATCATCAAGTCGAAATTCAAACGAGCCGTCATCCGGGTCCCCGCCGTCCCCTACACCCTCGTGCTCGATGGCGGCATCGGCTACATCCCTCTCCAGAGCTTCAACGAGTCCGCTGCCCAGGATGTCGAACGATCGCTGATCGACCTCAAGGCGCGGGGGGCCAAGTCCTACGTTCTGGACATCCGGGGCAACGGCGGCGGCAGCCTGGAGCAGGCCCTCGAAATCGGCAATCTGTTCTTCAAGCCGGGGCAGGAGCTGGCCGTCGTGCGGCACCGCGGCCGGACGCCGGAGATCTACAAGGCATCGCGCAATTCCGTGGTCGACTCGATTCCGGTCATCGTGCTCGTGGACGGCTACAGTGCGTCCGCCTCCGAGATCGTGGCCGGCAGCCTCCAGGACCACGATCGCGCCCTGGTGATCGGCACCACGTCGTTCGGCAAGGGACTGGTCCAGACGCTCTTTCCGCTCGACGGCGGCTGGGCGATGAAGATCACGACCGGCAAGTGGTACACGCCGAGCGGACGGTCGATTCAGGCCGACCATGATCGGCTCGGCGACGAGCGGTTCGTCGAGTATGCCGATGATCCCCAGAACCCCGACACCACCAAACGCAAGCGACCCGAGTTCAAGTCCGACGGGGGCCGGACGATTCTGGGCGGTGGCGGTGTCACGCCTGACGTGGTCGTGACCCCCGACACCCTGCCGACGGCCGACCGCGAACTGGCCCGGGCCTACGGGCCCCAGCAGTCGCAGTGGTACGTCGCCCTTTACGGTATGAGTCTTCAGTACAAGACGTCCGTCAAGCCGGATTTTCAGGTGCAGGCTGCCTGGCGGGAGGCGTTCTGGAACAAGATCCAGGCGGCCAAGATCAACGTGACCCGGGCCCAGTTCGACGCCGGCGTCGGTCTGGTGGACCGGTCACTGGAGCAATGGACGGCCCGGCTCGCGTTTGGGGATTCGACAGCTTTCCGGCGCTCGATCCGGTACGATCGTCAGCTCAACACGGCGATCGACTATCTGCGCCGGGGCGGAACCCAGCGCCAGTTGCTGGCCCTGGCCCAGACCGCCGGCACCAAGGGAGGGAAGTAGCGGTTCAACCGGGCCGACCGCTTCGGATTCGCTCCTCCGCCAGCCGGTCGGCTGCGTCGGAGGGGGGAATCCGTTCAGCGGCGGCCCGGGTCAGCACCATCAAGGCGGTGTCGTAGATCTCATCGACCCGCTTGAGCGTCGCCTCCCTCGTCAATTTCATGATCTCAATCGACCCGCCGAACGTCACGCCGCCGGCATTGGCCACATAGTCGGGCACGTACAGAATCCCGCGGTCCGCGAGCGCCTGGCCGTGACGCGGCTCGAGCAGTTGGTTGTTGGCGCCACCGCAGACCAGGCCCGCCTTGAGTTCGGGAATGCTCCGATCGTTGAGGATCGCGCCAAGCGCGCACGGGGCAAAGATGTCGGCCTCGACCGAGTGGATCGAATCAACCGAGGCTTCTACGGCGCCACATGCCGTGACGGTCTTCGCCACTCGGGCAGGATCAACGTCCGCCGCAATGATCCGGGCACCGGCTCGCGCCAATTCGTCGGCGAGATGGAAGCCGACATTGCCGCAGCCCTGCAACGCCACCGTCTTGCCCCTGAGGTCGTCGGACCCCCATTTGACCCTGGCCCCCGCCTGCATCGCGCGGAACACGCCTCGAGCGGTGTGCGGGGACGGATCGCCCGAGGTACTCGAGCGCCCCGCGACGAAGCGGGTCGTTTCGGCGATGAACTCCATGTCCGCCAGTGATGTGCCAACGTCCTCCGCCGTGATGTAGATCCCACCGAGCCGCTCGATGAACCGACCGTGGGCCCGGAGCCAGGCCGGCCGGTCAACCGGGCCCGGCCGGCCGAGGATGACCGACTTGCCGCCGCCGAGCGGCAGGCGGGCCAGGGCGTTCTTGAACGACATGCCCCGGGACAAGCGAAGAGCGTCAGTGATCGCGTCCGCCTCGTTCGCATAGGTCCACCACCGGGTTCCTCCGACGGCCGTGCCGAGGGCGGTCGAGTGAACCGCAATGATCCCTCGGTAGCCGATGGCGGGGTCAGAGCAGAGCACGACCTGCTCGTGCCCGAGGGTCTCCATCTGGGCAAACGTACTCATGGGCGTTCTACCGTTCCGTGAAGAATGCCGGTCCGAATGCGCGTTGCCTTGAGCGACGGTCGCCGGTCGTACTCCAGGCGCTGTTCAATCCGCTCCTCGATCCGGACCGTCAGCGTGACGGTTAATGGTTGCCCGTTGCGAACCAGAGCGATCGGGACCTTCTCGCCCACCCGGTCCCGATATCGCATCCGGAAAGCCGAGCCGAACCCGGGATCGACCTTGATATCGCCAAGACTCACCAGTTGATCGCCGGGCAGGACGCCGGCATCGGCGGCGGAGGACCCCGGTGTCACCGTGCTGACGACTTCCTTATGGTCGACCGAGGTGGTTCCCACGCCAAGGCGAGGCTCGCGGATCGTGTCGGCGATGGCCCGGAAGCCGGCGAGTGGCGCGACCCGGGACCAGGGGAATGCCTCCCGGCCGTCGATGTACCGGGCCGCGAAGTCGGCGAAGATGTCGCGTCCGGCAAGGCGGGTGACCGTCGCCCACCATTCCTCGGTGGTAAAGCCGCGCCCGGCCTTGTAGGTGGACTGGTAGAGGGTCCGCAACACATCATCGAGCGAGGCCCGGTCGTCCGACGCATCGCGAATGAGGACATCGAGCAGAAAACCGGCGAGAGACCCCTTGGGGTAGTAGATGGTGGCCGTGCCGTCGACCGGATGAATCCAGGTCGAGAGCGACGCGTCCTCCAGAGCCACCGGCGGCGCCGCCGCCACCTCTTCGATCTTGCCCTGCGTCAGGTTCAGAAACACCGCGGAGTCGACCACCCCGGCGCGAACAAGGGCAAGATCGGCGTAGTAATCCGTGATCCCCTCGCTGACCCAGAGCAACGGTGTCGGCTGGGGCTGGTCGTATCGGTAGGGAACCATCTCCGCCGGCCGGAGACGTTTCACATTCCAGGCATGGAAGATCTCGTGGGCGGTGATCGACGCCAGAATCGGCGTTCCGATGAATTCCGGCGAGTAGATCCCGAGATGTGAGCTCTGGTGCTCAAGAGCACTCCCGCCGCCAGAGGCCGGATCGAAGACCAGAAAAGTGGTGTAATCCGGCCAGGGCGTTTCGCCGAACACCCGGGTCATTGCCGGCACCACCGCCTTGAGCTGGGTCCAGAACAGATCCCGTGCCGGGTCCGTCAGCGCCCCGATCGGATACGACGCAACCCGATGCCGGACACCGCCAATCATGGCGCTATCGACGTCAAAGCGACCAATGTAGAACGGCATGTCGACCAGATCGTGGTAGCTCGGTGCGTCGAACCGGTTTGGCCCTTCCTGATGGGCCGCGGAAACGACCTGCCAGTCGGCTTCGGTCTCCACGGAAACGGTCGCGTGAAACTTGAGGTCCGATCCTTCCGGATAGAGAAAGACGTTGGTGCCGTTGAGAAAGATGAAATCAGGCTTCGACCAGGCCATTGCATTGTCGAGCGTGTCGGCAACGAAACGGAAGTGGACTGAGACCGGGCCCGCGCCCACCGCCTGAATGCGCCAGGTATCGAAATCGCGCTTGTCCCAGCGGACGGCGGTCCCGTTCTGCGTAGCCTCGAAGCCGACGACGTCGCGGGCAAAATTGCTGACCTCGTAGGCCCCGGGGGTCCAGATTGGGAGCGACAACTCGACCGTGCCGGGATGATCGATGGTGAAACGGGTCGTGACGTCCACCGACCGGGTGGCAGCTGTCGTCCGGTTGAACCGGAGCTGATACGCCAGCCCCGAGATTACGGGCGGGGCCGGGGCGGCTGGAACGCCAACAAGGAATCCCATCAGTCCGAGCGCCGAGAGACTGCGATGCATCACGTGGCACGATCCGGGTTGGTCTGGAGGGCAATGTAGCCCGGGCACACGTGCGGCGGCCACGGGCCGCGAGGTAGATTGCCCTGATCAAACTGGCGGAGCGCGCAACCATGATTCCGTTCACCCTCTCGACCCGCAAGCGGTCCGTTGGCCTCATCATCGCGGCCGGGGCCCTGGCGTTGGCCGCGTTACTGGCGGTGACGATGGGATCGCCCGTGCCGGCCCCGATTCCGGGAATCGACGGAGGCTTCCGGTGGAACCCCACCGCTCGCGACGCATCCGCGCTTCAGGCGGCCGCAGTGGGTCAACTGCTGGACTGGCTCAAGGTCGCCGGATGGGCCGCGTTCACCGTGGGCGCCATCAGTGTCCTTGCCTTGTTCGGGCATGTGGCCAGCGCCGCCGGTAACGAGCTGGTCGTGCACCGGGCGGTCGGGGCCAGCCGACGCACACTGGTCCGCCGAGCCATCGGCGGCGGCATCCTGCTCGGCCTCGTTGCGATCGCATCCGGCACCGGTCTCGGGCTCGGTGGCGCGGCCGGCGCAACCGGGGCCTGGCCTGGCCCGCCGGTGGTGTGGCACTGGGCGGGCACCCTCCCACTCTTCCTGCTGATGTTCACGGCGGTGGTCGGGGCGCTCTTCATGCTGACCGGCCTTGGCACCCGTCGGCTTGCGGAACCTCCGCCCGCGGTCCCCCCTCTCACGATCCCGGCCGTCCAGCTTGGACTGGCCCTGGCCGTCACGGTCGCTGGGGCGATGGTCATTCGCCGGGTGGATCGCGTGGTCGCGACGGGCCCGGAGTCGGCTATCGCCCGAGGGTGGCTCGTCACGGCCACGGCGCCCGAGACGACCCTCGAGCAGCGGGCCGCCCGATACGATAGCCTCCTTCGGAGCTTCGAAGCGAATGGAGCGACGCTCGCCAGCCTGACCAATGCCGGGGGACACCTGGGCCTCGGCACCGTTGACCGCCTCGTGACCGACTGCGGCCAGTGCTACGTCGGCGGCATCTTCCTCAGGTGGCGCGATCTCGACGCCGGCTACCACACCGTCAGCGCGGACACCTTCCAGGCCCGGGGGATCAAAGTGGTTGAGGGGCGTGGCATCACAACCGCCGATCAGATCGGGAGCCAACCAGTTGCGGTCGTGAACCTGCACCTGGCCCAACGGTACTTCGAATCGGGCCAGCCCGTGGGACGGGATGTCTTTCTCGGCGGACGGCTCGGCAGTACGCCGTATCGGGTCGTTGGCGTCGTAGACGATGGCAAGCCCGAAGGCCTCGGCGGCGGACAGGGACCTCTCGAGCGTGTCTATCTGAGTTCGCTGCAGCACCCGTCGAGTCACATGGAGATCTGGACCAGTGGCGCGACGAGGCCCCGGTCCGGAGCGGGCGCGGCCGTGTCGTATCGCGCTTACATCGCTGCGCAGCGGGCTCCGCTGCGCTGGTTCGGCCGATGGTTCGAGATCGAGGGCACCCTGGCATTGCTTCTCGGGGCGATCGGAACCGGAGCACTGCTCTGGCTCTGGGTGCGAGCCCTGCGGCCGGAACTCGGCCTCCGGCGGGCAGTCGGGGCAACCCGGGGGCGGGTCCTTCTGGAGATTCTGGGCCCCGCTGCGAAGGCCGGGCTCGGTGGCGCGGCGGCGGGAGTGGTCTTCTTCGGACCGACCCTCTGGCCCGAGGTCAGCCGGATCGCCACCGGCATGGAGTGGTGGCAACCCGCGCTGATTCTGCCAATCGGCGCCGTGCTGGTGGCGGCGGCGATCGCCGGGGCACTGGTGCCCGGCATTGCCGCCAGCCGGGCCTCGTGCGTCGAACTCTGGACCGACCAGTAGACACTAGAAGCTGAAGAAGAAGTTGTTCCCGCCGCCCCGCGACGAAAAGCGCGGGTTCACCACGTTGTTGAAGATCGAGCCGAAGCGGTACGACAAGCCCAGGCTCATGAAATAACGATATCCGGTCTGAAGCTCCCGGAGCTGGCGCAGAATCTCGTCACGGCTGGCTCCCGACGCGGGCAACGACAACTGATCGCGAATCCGGCTGTACTGGCCGAACAGATTGAGATCGAGCCCCTTGGCGATGCGCAAATTGGCCGCTGCGAAGAGGGTCAACTGATTCTTGGAGAAGTCGTTGAGGTAGTGGGACGCGGTGACGCTGCCGCTGACGTCGCCCCATGGCTGACGGGCCCGGCCCGCCAGCCCGATGCTCTGCTGGACCAGCACTTCCTGCAATCGATCGTAGAGCGTCGCCTCCGTATAATTGAAATGCACGACGGACACCTGATACAGGAACGCCAGCGTTCTACGGGTCGCCTCGGCGTACTTGAAGATGTTGAACTCCACCATCGGGCCGACCCGGTCCGACAGATCGATGTTGCTGCGGGTCGACTGAAAGGCGCTCGCTGCGATCCCGGCCGACCAGTGTTCGTTGAGGCTCCGCCCGGCGAAAGCATCGACCGAATAGAAGCTCGTCTTGTCCCTGAAGATCGATGAATCCGGCAGCGTGAAACGGGAACTGTTCTTCGACCCGCTGAGCGTCAGATTGATCTTCCACTTGTCGGTGACCTTCGAGGCTCCAATTTCCCCCCGAAAATTGGAGAATCGCTGCCGGGACTCGCCATTCAGAAAGGTGTTGGCCGACGTAGTGAAGACCCAGTTGTGCCACGGGTCCTTCGGCTTGAGCCCGGTGCCTTGCGCGGCTGATCGCGCCGCCTCGGGCATGGTCACGGCCAGGCGGGCACCATCGGGCGTCCGGGCCAGATATCGGACCAGGCCGAGTTTGATCACCTGGGCGATCCCGCGCCTCCGGTCATCCTGCGATTCGGTGGACTGGGTGATATGGACCAGCTCGTCGTCGACAGCCTGAAACCGGCGCTGGCCGATGAACCGCAGGGTGAGCTTCCGGCCGCCGCCGCCGGTCTCCTCCGACGCCACGAGGAGATGGACGTCAGAGACAGTCCGGTCCAGAACCCAGTTGACGTAATTGATCTCGGTCCGCAGGTACTGGGAGTCACACTCGAACTGGCAATCGAGAAAAATGCGAAGGGCGTCGGTCGGTGCCGAGCCGGCGGTCTGAGCCGCCACCGGGCGGCCGACGACGGCAAGCAACACGAGAACGAGTCCGGGGGTGAACCGTCTCATCGGGAGCCTCAGATCTGGGATTCCGCCGGAACCGGCGCGGTACCTCCTATGACGCGCGGGCCCTTAAGAAGGTTGCAGATCAGCGGCCCCTGGCCGCTCCCCACCGTTCGGGCCCCAGAAGACCACCCATACCGCCAGGTCATCAGTGAACGCTTCGAATCGGTGAACGACGCCGGCCGCCGCAAACAGGCAGTCCCCGGGTCCGAACGGGGCCCGGTCATCGCCGCAGACAAAGGTTCCGGTCCCGGCCAGGACCACGTAGAGCTCGTCCTTGCGGTGGGGCTGTTGGGGATCGTGGCCCCGCGGGGCATACAGTTCGAGTTCGAAGGTTCCGTGAGTGAAAAGCGTGGTGAAGCGCTGGCCCGCAGGACCCGGAATTCCGGCCTGACCCTGGGCGACGGTGAACCGCATCGGGATTTCCTCGGCGTCAGTGGCGGGAGAACTGCAGCCGGTCGACCGCAATCCGGCCATTACTCATCACGAGCAGAACGTCCTGGAGCGTCCGGATATTGTCGAGCGGGTTCCGTTCCACGACGATCAGATCCGCCTCGAGGCCCGGCTCGATTGCGCCCGTCTTGCTCTCGATCCCGAACAGCTCGGCCGTCACCGTAGTGGCCGACCGCAGCGCTTCCAGCGGGGTCATCCCCAACTTGACGAAATTGGCAACCTCGTGGGCAATCCGGGTAATGCTCTGCGGCGTGTAGCTGACATCGGCGCCGGCGGCAATTCGGATGCCGAGCTGCCGCGCCTTGGCGATGGTCTCTTCGGCCCGCGGAATCATGTGCATTGCCCGAACCCGGGTCACCGGATCATCATAGTCTCCACCGGGCTCGAGCAGGTCGATCAGGGTGGAATACGTCGGGACGAAGTACGTACCCTTTGCCTTCATCAGAGCCAGCGTGGAGTCCGACAGATAGGTGCCATGCTCGATGCTCCGGACGCCGGCCCGCACCGCGGCGTAGGCCCCTTCGTCCCCGTGAGCATGGGCGAGCACGGGAACGCCCTTGGCGGCGGCCTCGCTGACCACCGCGGTGAGTTCTGCTTCCGTGTAGACCTGCTGGCGCGGATCGGTCTCGGGCCGACCGGCACGCTCCGTCCCGCGGGTCTTGATCACGTCCACGCCATGGGCCAGGTTGGCCCGCACCAGCTGGCGAAGCCTCGCTTCGCCGCGTACGCCGCTGATCAGGTTCCCGATCGTCGGGTCGGCCAGGACCGCGTCTTCGAGGTTCGGTGTGACGAACAGCCCCGCGGCCAGCATGTCAGGCCCCGCGATGTAGCCGGCCCGGCTCATTTCGCGGATGGCCACGTCCCGGAAGGATCCCACGCTGGCACTGCGAACCGTCGTGACGCCCGTTTCAAGGGCGCGCCTGGCGGCGGCGAGATTGTCGAGGTGGGTGTGCGCGTCCATCAGCCCGGGCACGAGATACTTGCCGCGGAGATCGACTACCATGGCACCGGCTGGTACCGTACCGTGGCCAACCGATACGATCCCGCCGTCCCGCACGACCACCATGGCGTCGTGGACGATGGTTCCGCCGCGAACATCCACCACGTTGGCGTTGATGATCGCGAGGTACGGCTGCGGAATGACGCCCTCGGGCCCCTGGGCACAAACGCCAGTCGCGGCCAGTACTGTGGCCGCGACCGTGATCCGAATCGTTCGTTTCATGCAGGACGCTCCTCGATTACTCAATCCGCCGGGCCAGGGACACGACTGAAATGGCGTCGACTCGAACCGCGTTGACCTTGCCACCGTCCCGCGAGAAGGTGTAGCGGGCACTGCCGGCGCCGAAGGTGTCGCCGCCGAGGTAGAGCAGCGTCCGGGCCGGCCCCATCCCCTTGACCTGAAGGCTGCCGCCTTCAACCGTCACGGTCACATTGGTCGGAACGCCTCGGCCCACGCCGCGATACTGCCCGGCAAACGGCGTGAGATCGCCGGCAAAGGGCAGTCCGGCGGTTTCCTTTCCTGGGCCAAGGACCACCTTGGTGATTCCCTGGGCCACGGCTGTCGGCGCGGCCGGACCCGCGGTATTGATCAACACGATGACATAGAGGTCGTCATCCGGATAGTAGCGGGATTCGGTGGTGAAACCGCTGATTCCGCCACCGTGAGAGATCATCCGGCGCCCATCCTCTTCGCTGGCCACGAGCCCCTTGGCGTAGCGAAGCTGGTAGCCATCGTTGAGCTTGCCGGGAGTGATCATCTCCCGATACGAGGCCCGGCTCACCACCTTGTCCGTGGTATGAAGCGCCCGGAGCCAGGCGATCAGGTCGCCTGCCGTCGAACAGATCGAGCCTGCGGCATATGGCCATGAGTGATTCTGCTGTGGCGCCTTGAGCAGCTTGGTGCCGTAGCTGTAGCCGTGGACCTTCCGTTTGACCGGCTCCGTCTCGCTGCAGTACGCCGAACTCGGCATGCCAGCCTTGTCGAACAGATTGGTCTTGATGTAGTCGGCGTATGACTGGCCGCTCACCTTCTCGATGATCATGCCGACCAGGAAATAGGCCGAATTGTTGTAGACGAGCGCCTCGCCGGGAGTGAAATCGAATCCCTTGCCGGCGAACAGCGCCATGATCGAATCCTTCGCCACCGTGAGCGGCATCACAGTCCGGGCTTCGGTGATCTCGGTGTAGCTCCGGATGCCGGAGGTGTGGTCGAGCAAACGCCGGATCGAGATGTGCTGTCCCCGCGACGGGTATTGGGGCAAGTAGGTGAGCAGGTCGTCGTCGAGCTTGACCTTCCCCTGCTCCACGAGCTGCATCAACGCTGCGGTGGTGAATTGCTTGGTGATCGAACCGATCTCGTAGACCGCGTTGGGTGGGGTCGGTGTGTCGAGATCGAGATCGGCGGAACCGTATCCCTTGATCAGGATGGTGTCGCGTCCCTTGACCACGGCGATCGAGATGCCGGCCACCTGACCGGCCTTGATCGGCGCCGAAACGACCGAATCGATCTGGGCGATGAGCCTGGCCCGGTCGGGCTTCTGGGCTCCGGCGACGGCGGGCGCGACCAGCGCACCCGCGATCAGGAGACCGACTGCCGAGATCCATCTCATGCCGGCCTACTTCCGCTTGAGGAGGTTGTTCCCGTAACCGCCGTCGATTCGGAGGGTGCCGATCTTGCCGCCCTGGTCGCCGAAGATGAAATGGAGCTCATCGTGCGCGAAAGTGTTGCCGCCGATATAGGTCAGCACCTGGACGGAGTCGCCGCGGATCGGGTCCTTGGCCGTAAGCTTGCCATCCTTAAAGGCGATTTCGACCTCGGTCGGCCGGCCCCGCCCCTTGCCGGCGTAGGTGCCCACGAACCGGTTGCCGTCGCCGTCCATTGGTTTGGTGGCGTCGGCGGCCGGACTCAGGATCAGTTTGGCGATTGCCAGGGCAGTGTTGTCCGGCCCTTCCCGGGCCGAGTTGAACAGAACGACCACGCTCAGCGAATCGTCGGGGAAATAGATGTTCTCCGACAGGAACCCGGGGATCCCCCCGCCATGGTGATAGGCCTTGTGGCCCAGCCGCGGATAGACGGCGATACCCTTGCCATAGCCGATGGTGGTCCCGTCGTTCAGCTTGCCGGGTGTCACCATCTCCTGATAGGCGGCCTGGCCCAGGATCTTGCCCTCCCGATGCAAACCCTCGTCCCAACGGACCAGGTCGATGGCGGATGAGCAGATTGAACCGGCGGCATATGGCCACTGGTGACTGATCGGCGCCTTGTGGACGAAGCCGGCCGAGTCCCCGTCATAGCCGGTGACCTGATTGGGATAGACCTTCGATTCGCTGCAATAGTGGGCGTCCTTCATCCCCGCCTTGTCGAAGAGATTCTTCTGGATGTACTCCTCATACGGCATGCCGCTGACCTTCTCGATGATCAGACCCGCCAGGAAGAACGCCGAGTTGTTGTAGATCTCCTCGTCACCGGGGTTGAAGTCGAACGGCTGTTTCGAGAACAGCTTGACTAATGTGTCGCGGGGGAGTTTGAAGACGCTGAGCGGCCCGAATTCCTTCATCTCGGTGTAACCCTTGATGCCGGACGTGTGGTCGAGCAGGCGGCGGACCGGAATCTTGTGCCCCTGGCTGTTGTAGCCGGGGAGATATTTGGTGATGTCCTCGTCGAGGTTGACCTTGCCCTGTTCAACGAGCTGCAGCATCGCAGCGGCCGTGAACTGCTTAGTCACCGACCCGATCTCGTAGGTCGCATGGGGCATGGTCGGCACGTTGAGTTCGATGTTGGCCTTGCCGAACTCCTGCACCGCAATGGTATCCTTGCCCTTCACCACGGCGATCGACGCACCGGCCACCATGCCGGCGGCAATCCGCGCATTGATGATTGAGTCGATCCGGGCCACCAGCGCCTGGCGGTCCCCATTCCCGGCGGGCGCCGCGCTCCCGGTTGTCCCCTTGGCACCGCTGCAGGCCAGGGCCCCGGCCGCCACGATCCCCATCCAGACGTTCTGCCGCATTGCTTTCGACCCTTCTCTGTGAATTGGTTGACCGGACTTCATCGATAGGACATCGGTGAAAGACCGAGATACTTCCGAACGTATGCCATCTGCCCCACGTGATACGACTCGTGCTGCACCAGAAAAGCGATCCCGCCGATGATCGTCGCGGCCACCCCCGGGAATCGCTGCGGCGAGGGCGCCGCAAGCTCCGCCACCGTCAGGTCGCTCAGGCGGCGAACGATGATGCTGCTCAGTGCCTCCCAGGCCCTCCTGATCTCGACGACTGGCGGCAGGTCGGGCACCGCGTCGATCCCAGGACCATGTTCAAGCATGCCGCCGAACGGC
This sequence comes from Gemmatimonadota bacterium, assembly GCA_031394255.1. Classification (GTDB taxonomy): domain Bacteria; phylum Gemmatimonadota; class Gemmatimonadetes; order Gemmatimonadales; family GWC2-71-9; genus SHZU01. The sequence continues at coordinate 225,658 of JANMXA010000042.1, read as the reverse complement.
GCCGGCGTTTCGAGGCCGAGGTATCGCCCCATCCAGGCCCGGGTCTCCACCAGGTGGCCCCCGATGAACGCCAGATTGTTGGTCTGCCGGTTCGGCCGTGCTTGAGCCGCGGCATCACTCAGGCCGTCCAGGCAATTCCGGAACAGCTGCGTGTTCAACCCGAAGATCGAAACCAGCGGCATCAGGGTCTCGATAGCGGGCCCCGTCATGGCATGACGCGACCATAGGGTGACGCACGACTCAGTCGGTCAAAGAACCGGTAGGTAATCCGACCAATCTCGGCAATCGCGTCAACCCCGTCGCGATCCTGGGCGGCGTAAGTCGTCATCACACAGATGGCGAATGGCCGCTTCGGAACGAGACCCAGAGCCGCATCGGTCCGGACGCCGTCGAGCCAGCCGGGCTTGTTGGCTACCGGCACTCCCTCGGGCAGCCGCAGCGTCAGGTACCCTTCCTTGTGCATTCCCAGAATGCCGAGATACGCACCGAGGCGGTCGGCCGGGAAGACTCGGCCGCGGTAAATCGCCTCGAGCAGGTCCACCATCTCGTGCGGGGTCGCGACGTTCTCCCGGCCGGCCCGGGCCGCGTCCAGATCGAGCATCCGGCGATTGAGCCGGGTCGCCTTGAGACCCAGCGAGTCGAGCGTCCGATTGATGGCAGGCATGCCCAGCCGGTCGATCAGGACATTCGTGGCGGAGTTGTCGCTGACGGCCACCATCAGGACGGCCACGTCGCGCCAGGTCAGACTGGTGGTTCCCGGGGTCAGCCGGCTGAGAATGTCATCTCCGGGGAGGCCGTCCTTCGCCTCCACAACGTATCGTTGGTCGAGCTTGTTCTGCCGGAACAGTTCCGCGAGGACCGCGATCTTGATCATGCTGGCGGTCGGCATGACTTGATCGGCGTCGAGATAATAGGTCCGGCCGTCGGTCAGGTCTTTTACCGCGACACCGATGACGCCGTCGAACCGGCCCGTCACGGCTTCGATGTCGCGCCCGAGATGCTGCCAGAGAAGGTCGAGTTTGTGATCCTGCGCCCGCACGGCGGGGACGGCTCCGACCCACAGGCCGACGACCACGACGGTGGAGCGGATGCAGGCGTTGGTCCATCTCATCCAGGTCCCGATCAGACGCATTCCACCCGCCCCCAAGGTTCACTTCGCCGATTGTATACAGTAGGAGATTAGCGCCCGGAACGCCGCCCGGCAAACCGTCCACCGATCAGCCCGCGAGGCGTTCTTCGAGCAGCTTCCGGATCCGGGTCTCGATGGCGCCCCTGGAATAGCACCAGACTCTTCCGGTGGAACTGGTCCCGTCGTTCCCGGCGCCGAGAACGAAAGTGTAGATCCTGGTGGTCTGGTCGGACGCCGGAACCACCGTGGTTAGCACGGTCAGGGCGATTTCGAACCGATCGGCGTTGGGCACCGACCGCGAATCACCGCAATCAACGTAGGTCGAGAGCATTTCCCGGCCGAGCCGGCCGTGCACCTGCTGGTAACAGGTGCCGGTTCGTTTGGGGGACAGGTCACGGAAATTGATCTCGAGCCCGAGCTCGGCGAACACGGCCGGCAGGGCCGCCCAGACCCTGGCAACCGGCGCGGACAGGCTGCCTTCGACCCCGAGCGTGTCGAGGTTCTGGCTCAAGCGCCGGTTGCGCTCAATGGGGATCTGCTGGGCCATCGGCGTTCCACCGCAGCCCATCATCAGCCCCGCCGCGACCGCAATTGTATTGAACAAGCGACCTCCTGGTTGGTGGGCGTTCCCGACGGGTTCATACTAGAGATGACCCGTGGGGCGCGCTAGACTTACGTTTCGCCAGTCTCCCCAACCGGACACCGACCATGTCTCGTGCCGCCCGTCTTGCCCTTGCCGCCCTGCTGGCCGTTACGCCGGCGGCAGCCCAATCCGCGCCCAACCCGATTGCGACCAAATACCAGGCCGTCGCCGATCGGTTGACCGACGCCGCGCTCGGCGACAGCGCTGCGTGGAACAAGATTGCCGAGTTGACCGACCGGTTCGGCAACCGGATCTCGGGATCGGCGGCACTCGAGCAGGCGATCGACTGGATCATGGCTCGGATGAAGACCGAGGGCCTCGACAACGTCCGGGGTGAACCGGCGATGGTGCCCCATTGGGTGCGCGGCACGGAATCGGCCTCGATGGTACAGCCCCGATACGGCAAACTCCCGATGCTCGGCCTGGGTGGCAGCATCGCCACCCCGGCGGGCGGGATTACTGCCGAAGTACTCGTGGTCAGCAGTTTCGACGATCTCAAGACCAAGGCGGCAAATGCCCGGGGCAAGATCGTGCTCTTCGATGTGCCTTTCACCAACTATGGCGCCACGGTGCAATACCGTGGCCGGGGAGCGATCGAGGCGGCCAAGGTCGGCGCCGTCGCGAGCATGATCCGCGCGGTCGGGCCGTTCGGAATGCGGACACCGCACACCGGCGGCATGTTCTACGACTCAACCGTCACGAAGATCCCGGCGTTTGCCATCGCGATGGAGGATGCCGCGATGATCCATCGGTTCCAGGATCGGGGCGAAAAGGTCGTCGTCAAAGTCGAGATGGAAGCGCATTTTCTGCCGGACGCCCCGTCACGGAACGTGATCGGCGAGATCAAGGGGCGCGAGTTGCCCAACGAAGTCGTCGTGATGGGCGGACACATCGATTCGTGGGATGTCGGCACCGGGGCCATGGATGACGCCGGCGGCGTGGTGATCGCCTGGGAAGCGATCCGGCTGATGAAGAAGCTGGGCCTCACCCCGCGGCGGACGATTCGGGTGGTCGGCTGGACCAATGAAGAGAACGGCGGTCGCGGCGGCCAGGCCTATCGGGACACCCACCAGAGCGAACTCGGCAACCACGTTCTGGCCATCGAATCAGACGGCGGCGTGTTTCGGCCGACAGGCTTCGGCTTTTCGGGGTCCGACGCCGCCCGGGCGATCATCAAGCAGATCGCGCCCCTGCTCAAGCGGGTTGGGGCCGATTCGATCGGGCCCAATGGCGGCGGCGCCGACATCGGGCCGATCATGAAGGATGGCGTGCCGGGCGCCGGCCACAACGTCGACGGGACCCGTTACTTCTGGTACCACCACACCGAGGCCGACAATGTCGACAAGCTCGACCCGCGGGACGTGGCGATGAACGTGGCCGCGATGGCGGTCCTTGCCTACGTCGTGGCGGATCTCGACGTCAAATTGCCGCGCTGAACCTCATGGCGTAATCATGATGTGCGCCCAGGGCTTGCCGGGGTCCATGAGCCACGGCATGCCCGGCTTGGGGGCCGGAGACAACCCGGTGGTCTCGGGGGTAGCGTAGGGCACATAGACCACGTACATGGCCTGCGCCTTCGTCACGACACCGGTAGCCGGATCGGCGTTGCCGGGCGGCGCGATCAGCTGATAGAGCATCGCCCCGGACGGGACCTTGAGCTTGCCGCTCTTGATCTCGGCCAGACGGGTGCTTTCGATGCCCGGCGCCTTCATGCCGCCCGCCCGGAGTTCCCGGCCACGCGCCATGTAGGGATCGAGATCCTTGTGGTAGCAGGAGACATGATGGTCGGGCTGGGCCGGATCGTCGGCCAGGCAGACCAGCGCGCCGGTGCCTTTCCGAAGCACGGTCAATTTCCCGTCTGTGCCATAACCCAGCACGGTCGCATCAGCGCGCATTTTGTCGGGGGCGGCCTGGACGGCCCATTCGATCTGACGGGCCGGCGCAGGCACCGCGGCGGTTACCTGCAACAGCAATGTGATCAGCGACATTTCGTGCATCTCCTACCGGGCCGCCAGGCCCTCGAGGCGTTTGGCAATCTCGGTCGCAGAGAGCCAGCGACCGCCGAGCATGACACCTGACTGGTGGCCGACTGCCTTGATGTCGGTGAGCGGGTTGGCGTCGAGCAGAACCAGATCGGCCCGCTTGCCGACCGCGACCGTTCCGGTCTTGTCGATCGTCCCGAAGAATAGCGCCACATTCCTCGTTCCGGATTCGAGCGCCTGGTACGGCGTCAGGCCGGCGTCAACCATATAGGCCAGCTCGCGGCGCACCGAAAACCCGGGCACGTTCCAGATCTGCGGCGCGTCTGATCCGAGCAAGAAACCGACCCCTGCCTCCCGAAAGCCCCGGAAGAGCTTCTTGCGGAGGTCGAGATACCGGACCTTGGCCTCGGCCGGCACATTGTCGCGCCGGAAGGCCTTCGTCTGCTCGACCCACCCCGCCAGTCCGGCCTTGGACCAGTAACGCATCTCGGGCCAGGCACTCATCGCTTCGGCCGTGTAGTTACCCACCACGTGCCGCATCAGCGTTTCGGTCGGAACCACCCAGACGCCGGCGGCCTTGGCCTTGGCGGCGAGCATCGGGATCCGGCCTTCCTCCGCCCGCATCACCACCCCGAGGCCGAAGAAACCGTCTTCCTCCGCGGTAAACGGCCGAGCCTCAGGCACCAGGCCCTCGATGAAGCCGTCGAAGTGGTCAACGGTCCAGTAACCCAGCTCGATGGCATGTTCGATACCGACGTCGAGCGGCACGTGACCCGCGAAACGAATCCCGGCCTGTTTGGCAGTGGCCGCGATGGTATCGAACACGCCACGGGAAATGCCGGGATGGATCTTGAGGAAATCGTAACCGGCGTCGTGGTACTTCCTGACGGAATCGGCCGCCGCCGCACCGGTCGTCATCGAGTTGCCATTGAGCGACGGGCTCGACGTGTAGATCAAGGGGCTGAGCAATTCACCCGCCGCCGCCCGGGCCCGGAGGGGAAGATGGCGGGGATCGCCAAGCATGCCGCGAACCGTGGTGACACCGTTCAGGGCGAAGAGGGCAAGAACCCGCTCGATCACGGAATCGGCAACCGTGGGGCCGGGCGGAATGTGGGCATGCATCTCGGCCAGGCCGGGGATCAGAAACTTCCCGGTGCCGTCGATTCTGACGGCGTTGGACGGGATCACCACTTTGCCGTTTGGCCCCAGCGCGATGATCTGGTCACCGAGCACCACGACCGTGTGCCCGGGCAGCAAGCGCTCCCGGTCCATGGGCACGACGGTCACGTTGGTGAAGACATACGGAGCCACCGTCCGTGGACGGGGCGGGGCCAACAACACGGCCATGGCCGCCAGAACCTGAGAGATCATCACCACTCCATCGTGTTGCGGTTGCAGGAATCTACGGGATTGAGCGCCGGGGCGTTGCTCAGGGAATCCGGGCCACCCTGACGCGGAGGGGCCACCGGACCGTCCTTACGGTCGAGCGACCGCCCCAGGCGGCCAGCAGGTCATCCTCGACCAATGCGACGGGATCATGCCCCTGGGCCTCGACATAGCGGTTCACCGCCGACCAGGTGCGGAGATAGCCGAGCAGATGGTCGCCGGTCCAGTCCGCGGCCATGGCAACCTCGGGCGCATCGAATTCGGGGAACGGGATCGTGATGCTGCGATAATCTTCGTCGATCAAGATCCGGTCACCCGGCCAGAAGGGACCAACGATGTCCCGGTACAGCCGACTGATGATCAGATCGACGGCCGGTTCACTCCGCATCAGGTTGTACATCCAGATCGCAAGAACGGACCCCGGACGCGCCACCCGGGCGGCCTCGACAAAGAAGCGGGCCCGGTCAAACCAGTGCGCCGCCTGCGCGACGGTCACCAGGTCCACGGAACGATCGGCGAGCCCGGAGGCCTCGGCCGGCGCCAGGCTGTATTCGATGTTCGGCCCCGGCGTCGCCTGGGCGAGCTGCGCCGCACTGGCATCGGTGGCAAAGACCCGGCCGAAGTAGGGAGCCAGCCCAACGGCCGCCTGTCCGTTGCCGGTCGCGCAGTCCCAGGCGGCGTCGTGTCGCACCACCTGATCGGCGAGCCATTGATACAGCCCGTCCGGATACGTCGGGCGAAACACCGCGTATCGATCCGCACGGGCCGAGAAATGATCCGGAAAGGCGCCGGTCATCAGAGATCGAGCTCGTAGTGAAAGAACTCGGTCTGCCGGACCCAGCCGGCGCGCTCGTACAGGCGCTGCGCCGACGTGTTCGTGATCTGCGTCGCCAGTTCGAGATACCTGGCCCCGGTTTCCCGGCCGAACGCCGCCGCCCGCGCCAAGAGCGCCTGGGCGACACCACGGCCACGGTGATTCGGCGCGACGAAGAGATCATTGAGGATCAATGCCCGGCCGATCGTAACCGATGAGAATACCGGGTAGAGCTGGGTAAACCCGGCCGGGAGAACCTCGCCCTCGACACAGGCCAGGAACACGAACGAATCGCGGTTCCGGAGGCGGTCTTCGAGAAAGCGGCTGACCTTCGGCAGATCCGGCGCCTGGTGATAGAAGCCCCGGTAGGCGTCGAAGAGCGGGACCAATGCAGCGAGGTCGGCCGGCCCGGCCGGCCGGACTCGAATGGGGGTGTTGGTCATTGCGTCGGTCGGCCTCTCGTCAGACAAGAATGGCCCAGATCCCAAGCAGGGAAAACAGCGCAAACCCGGCCGCGATCAGCACTCCGCGCAGACGGGCCCGCTGCCTGATGGCCTCTCGTACCGTGGCCAGAGATGCCACTAGAAGCACACCGAGCCCGCCGAGAATCACGAGATACAGCACCATCGCGATCACATCACCACCCAAGCAGAAGTTTGCCGCCCAGCACCAGGCCGGCGACGATGAAGATACTGCGAACGGCCGCACTCCCGAACCGGGCTGCCAGGCGCGAGCCCAAGTACCCGCCGGCCACGGCACCGGCGGCGGCCGGGATCGCTAATTCGAGGTTGAGGTACCCGGCCCGCCAGTACGACAACGCGGCGACCGCACACCACGCGGACGCCATGGCGTAGTAGTGGCCCAGCGCTCCCAACAAGTCGAAGCCTCGGCCCACGGTCAACAACGTCGTGGTGGCGATGGTGTTCCCGGACCCGAGAATCCCCTCATAGAAGCCGAGCGGCAGGGCGGCGCCGATGACCACCGATCGACTGAAGCGCGGGCGACCAGTGGTAGCCCCCAGTCTGGGGCGAACCGCAATGGCAACGACGACGAGCACGATCAGCCCGCCGACGACGCGCTTGAGGCGAGCCGGGTCAATCGTGGTGGCGAAGATCGCCCCGGCGATCGCGCCGACGACCCCGAGCCCGATCATCCCGAGCAGCAGGGTTCGGTCTACCGCCCGGCCCCGGAGATAGTTGCCGGCTCCGACGATGGTCCAGAACGTCCCGGCCACCTTGTCGGCCGCGACCGCGACCGGCAATGGAAAGCCGAGCGCGATCCAGGCCGGTGTCGTCAGCAGTGATGAGCTGCCGCCGGAGAGCGATCCCAGCAACGTGGCGCTGAAGGCGATCGCGACCACAACGAGTGGGCGCGGCAGGTTCACGGGTGGTTCAGGACCGCTCGAGCCAGCAGCGCTCGCCGCGGATCAGGTAGTCGGCGAAGCGGGCGGGGTCGATATTGGCGCCGCACACAATGAGGCCGATCCGCTGGCCGGTGAGCCGCGATCGCAGCGGGCCCAGCATGGCGGCGGTGGTCGCCGCACCCGCGGGTTCTACGGCCAGCTTGGCCCGGGCGAACAGGAGGTAAAGCGCCGCCGTCAGATCATCGTCGGACACGAGCACGATATCATCCACGAATCGGCGGACCAGATCGAGGCTGTACGGCAGGGCGAACGGCGGGCTCAGGCTGTCGGCAATGGTCTGAACATTTCGTGCCTGTTCGGGAACGCCCGAGGCTACGCTCCGCTTGATGACGTCGTTTCCAATCGGCTCGACGCCGAATACCAGGCACCGGGGATTCACCTGCTTGATCGCCGCGGCGACCCCGGCGATCAGACCGCCGCCGCCGATCGGTACCACCACGGCGTCGAGGTCGGCAACCTGCCGGGTCAGTTCGAGACCGAGCGTGGCCGTTCCGGTCACGGTCGTCTCGCCTTCAAACGGATGGACGAACGTCCGCCCCTCCGACGATTCGATCTCCTTGACACGGGCAAACGCCGCCGTAACGTCGTCCGCCAGAACCACCTCGGCGCCGTAGCGCCGGCAGATCGCGACGCGGGATGGACTGGCGGTATTCGGCATGACGACCTTGGCCGACGTACCGACCGTGTGCGCAGCATAGGCCACAGCGGCGGCATGGTTGCCGGCACTGACCGCCGTGACGCCACGCTTGCTCTGTTCGGGACTCAAGGCGAGCATATTCATGAGCGCTCCCCGAGCCTTGAAGGTACCGGAGTGCTGAAACAGCTCTAGCTTGAGCACGACAGAGGCGGCGGGCCCCAGCAACCCGGGCAGCAGATCGTCCCGCCACTCCCAGACGGGTGTCTGACGGATGTGGGGGGCGATTCGGCCGAGGCCGGCCTCGATCTCGGAGATGGTCGGAGCGTGATTGGTCATTGGGTCCTGGCGAAGCCCCGATAGGGGGATGGACGGGAAGCCGGTGTCAGCAGCATGAAGGGGTCGGACGCGCGTTGAATCGAGTGGAGGTAGCAATGCGGTTCCAGTTTGCGGCAGTCGTTCTGGCCGTCACAATGGCCGGCAGCGCCGGATGCCATCGCAACGAGGTCGTGACCGAAGTCGATCCGAGCACGCCCACCATTCTGGTGGTCGACAACCAGGCATTCAACGACATGACCATCTACGTCCTCGAAGGAGGCCGCCGAGTCCGGCTCGGCCTGGCCATTGGCAATTCGCAGACGAGATTCACCCTGCCCAAGTATCTCGTCCGGCCGCTGACGTCGCTTCGGTTCATGGCCGACCCGATCGGCGGTTCGCGGACGCCGGTGTCCGACGAAATCACCGTGTCGCCGGGAGAAGAGATCTCGCTCAGAATCCCCCCGTCCTAACGGCGCTGCATGACGCCGCACCAGGCATCAGCTCCGATGTTTCCGCCACAAAGTACCACGACCAGCCGGCGCCCGGCGTACTCGGGCGCCACCCTGAGGGCGCTGGCGATCGCCAGCCCGGCGGCACCTTCGACCACGAGGCGCTCTTCGTGGAAAGCGGTGCGGACACCCTCCGCGATCGCTGCTTCGTCGACCAGGTCGTAGCGATCGACTGCCGTCCGGCAGTACTCGAAGGTCACGGTGTCGTCCTCGACTCCGCCGGCCGTACCATCCGAGAGGGTCGGTAATGACGGCAGGTCGAGAATCGTCCCGGCCTCGACGGATTGAGCCATCACGGCGGAATTGACGGGCTGGCACCCGATCACGTCGATCGAGGGCCGATGCGCTTTGAGGTGCCCGGCAATGCCGCCGATCAGACCACCGCCGCCAACGGCCACCACCACCGCATCGAGATCCGGACACTGGCGCAGCAGCTCGGCCCCGATCGTCCCCTGGCCGGCCATGACGTCCCAGTCGTTGTAGGGCGAGACGAATACCTGGCCGGTTCGCTCCGCCACCTCGCGGGCATGCCGTTCGGTCACGCCCGAATCGTCACCATGTACCTCGACCCGGGCGCCGAAGGACTTGATCCGGTCGACCTTGCTGGGTGCCGCCCCGCGGGGCACGAACACGGTCGGCACGATTCCGGCAATCCGGCCGGCGTACGCCGTGGCGGCGCCATGATTTCCGGTCGAGGCCGTCACCACGCCGCGAGCCTTCTCGGCGTCGGAGAGCGTCAGCACCTTGCTGAGCGCTCCGCGCAGTTTGAAGGAACCCGTAATCTGCAGGTTCTCCAGCTTGAGCCAGATCCTGGCGCCGCATTGGGCCGAGAGGCCCGGCGACTCGATCAGCGGGGTCTCTCGCACATGGGGCCGAATCCTTCGTTCGGCCGCCAGAACGCGATCGGCGAAGATCACGGCGTCTGCCGCTTGAGGACCCGGCCCGGACGGGCCGCCGTCGCCTTTCCGCCGGCCCACACGGTCTGGCCGTTCACCCAGACGTGGCTGATCCCCGATGACACCAGGTGAGGCTCTGCCGGCGTGGCGTGATCGATGACGGTGGCCGGGTCGAGCAGGACCAGGTCGGCGAAATACCCGGGCGCCACCATCCCGCGGCGACGGAGTCCCATGTGGCCCGCCGCGAGGCTGGTCATCTTCTTGATGGCCAATTCGAGCGGAAAGACCTTCTGCTCCCGCGAAAGGCGCCCGAGCACCCTTGGGAAGGCACCGAACCCCCGCGGATGGTGGCCGTCCAGTTCGCCATCCGAGGAGACGTTGGTGTGCTCCCAGGCGAGCAGCCTGGCCACGTCCGGATCACTCATACTGGTCGCCACCACGCTTTCGACGCCCTCCTCGCCCGGATGCGCTTTCCCGTAGGCGAGCGCTTCCTTGATCAGTCCCATGAGCGTCGAGGCCGGATCTTCGTGCCTCAGCAGCGCAATCGCGGCCACCGTCTTGCCGGCATATGCCGGGTTGGCTTTGAAGTTGCCAATCAGGAGTCCCTCGGGTGTGGCAATCTCCTTCAGAATCTTTTCGGCTTCGGCTCGATTGGCAAAGTCCCGTTTGGGGAAGAGCACCGTGAGCGTGGACTGCCAGTAGGTGTACGGGTATACGTCGGCGGTGATATCCACGCCGCTGGCTCGCGCCCGGTCCAGCACATGCGTGAGGCTGTCTGCCTGATTCCACAGCGTGATCATCGCCAGTTTCATATGGCTGACCTGGACCGGCAGTTTCGCTTCGCGGCCGATCGTGATGATTTCGTCGATCGCGTCCCAGAACCAGCGGTCTTCGCTCCGGATGTGACTGATGTACCGGCCGCCGGACGCTGCGGCCACCTTGGCCAGGGCCAGCACCTCGGACCGGTCGGAATTGATCCCGGGATCGTATTCGAGACCGCTCGAAAGCCCCAGGGCGCCGGCATCCATCTCGCGCTTGAGGAGGACTGCCATCGAATCGACTTCCCTGGCCGTCGCATGGCGCTTGAAGTCCTCGCCCATGACAGCGGAGCGGATCGTGCCATGGCCGGCGTAGAACGCCACGTTGATCGATGGCTTCGCCACGGTAAGTGATTCCATCGCGGCCGCGAGCGGCATCGGGTGGCCGCCATCCTGCCCCGCAATGATGGTAGTGATCCCCTGGCTTACCGCGGCCAGGGCATCCGGTGACCTTGTCAGGCCCCAGTCGTGATGGCTGTGAGTATCGATGAAGCCCGGGGCCAGGACCAATCCCTGGCCGTCGACGACCGAATCACCCACACCAGGCTTGATGTCACCGACCGCGGCAATGCTGTCGCCCAGAATCCGGATGGCGCCCCGGGTGAGCGGGCCGCCGCTTCCGTCCGCAATCTGAACGTTGGTGATCGTGGTCCCGGTTGGCCCGGTGGCAGGCCGGGCACACCCGGCAAGAGCCGAGGCCGCGAGTAGAATGGCTGCTTGCCGAATCGTCATATCAGGAACTCGAATGGGAGTGAGGTCACAATGTGACCCGGCCGGGCCCAGAGTGGCAAGAGACCATCATAGCGGTTCGTGCCGCCGATAGCGTTCGAACCGTGAAAGAAGCTCCTCCATCGCGACCGGACTGAGGACGACCGGCTCGCCGAACGGCAGGAGAGCGAGGTAGACGCCGGAAAGAAATTCGACCTCCTCGGCCACCGCGAGCGCATGATCGAGCGACCGGCCGGCGGCGAGCAGGCCGTGATGGGCCAGAAGACAGGCCCAGCGATCGGTCATTGCGGCTGCGGCCAGTGACCCCAGTTCCTCAGTCCCGAACGTGGCGTACGGCGCACAGCGAACCGAGGCTCCGCCGGCGACCGCAATCATGTAATGAAATGCGGGCAGGTCCCGGCCAAGGCAGGCGAGCGCCGTAGCTTTGGGCGAATGGCCGTGGACGACGGCGCCGACGTCCGGCCGGTTCCGATACACCGCCGCGTGCATTCGCCATTCGCTCGACGGGGTCCGGCGACTGTCGCGGGGCTGGCCTTCGTCATCGACGATGACAACGTCGGCAGCCTCCAGCTGATCGTACGCCAGGCCCGTCGGTGTGATGGCAAAGCCGCCATCGACCCGCGCGCTCACGTTGCCTGATGTTCCGTGGGTCAAACCGAGCAGGACACTTCTCCGTGCGGCATCGATCACGGCCTGGCGAAGGTCGTTCATGGGTACCGCTCCGAAAAGAGCCGGGCCAGCCCCGCCTCGCTGGCCTCGGTGATGCCGCGCTCCGTCAGGAACCCGGTCACCAGCCGCGCCGGCGTGATATCGAATGCCGGATTGGCGACCCGGACCTCGGGACCAAATCCCAGTTCAGTGCCGGCGCGTTCCTCGATCGGGACGGCGCCGCCGTCTGCGAGAGTCCAGTCAATGCTCGGGGACGGGACGGCCACGTAGAACGGGACTTGATTGTCGGTCGCAGCCAGGGCCTTGAGATAGGTGCCGATCTTATTGGCGACATCCCCATTGCGCGTCGTCCGATCGGTGCCGACCAGACAGATGTCGACCTGGCCGCGCTGCATCAGACGCCCTCCCGCGTTGTCGGCCACGACGGTGCAAGGAACCCCGTGTGCCGTCAGTTCCCACGCGGTCAGCAGACCCTGGTTCCGGGGCCGGGTTTCATCGACCCAGACATGGATCGGGAGGCCGCTGTCGTGAGCCTGATAGATCGGGGCGAGCGCCGTGCCCCAATCCACGGCAGCCAGCCAGCCGGCGTTGCAATGGGTCAGCACGTTGACCGCACGCTCGCGCCCGACCTCATCCCATCGCTGCCGCAACAGCCCGGCGCCGTGGGCCCCGATCGCCTGGCAGATCTGGACATCCATCTCCGCCAGGTCACCCGCCGCGCCGTAGGCGACCCTCTCCCGGTCTTCTGGAGAAACCGGGCCCAGGAGCGCCGTCATCCGCTCAACCGCCCACCGAAGGTTGATCGCCGTCGGCCGGGTTGCGAGCAGGCTGCTGGATGCAGCGCCCAGATGGTCATCACTCGGATCGGCCCGCATCGCGAGGGCCAGCCCGTACGCGGCGGCGATCCCGATCAACGGCGCGCCCCGGACCATCATCGAACGGATCGCCGCAGCGGCCTCCGCCACGTTCGTCAGGGGCGCCACGACAAACCGGCCGGGTAACGCCCTCTGATCGATGATCTCGACGGTTCTCCCGTCCGCTCCAGGGGCAATCGTCCGATACCACCGGCCGGCAACCTTCACCCTAGTGGCCCTCGAACTCAATCAGACAATAAGTCGGACACGTCGCCCCCAGACGGCGGCGCCCTCCGAGTTCCGGCAGATCGATAACGAAGGCCGCCTCGACCACATCCGCTCCCAGGCGCCGGAGCAGCGCCAGACCTGCTTCAGCGGTACCCCCGGTCGCGATCAGATCGTCAACCAGAACCACCCGCTCCCCCGGGGAGACGGCATCCTGGTGGATCTCGACCCGGTCGACCCCGTACTCGAGTTCGTAGTCGTGGCCGATGGTGGCCCCCGGCAGCTTGCCGGCTTTCCGGATCGGAACGAAGCCGGCCCCGAGGCGGGCTGCCAGGGCGCCGCCAAGTATGAAACCGCGCGCTTCGATGCCGGCGACTTTCGCGATGCTGGCCTGTTGGTACCGGGCTGCGAGACGGGCAATGACCTCGCCGAACCCGGGACCATCGGCGAGCAATGTCGTGATGTCCCGAAACAGAATTCCCGGTTTGGGATGGTCGGGAATGGTTCGGATCAGCGCCTTGAGATCGATCACAGGACCCGACCGGCAATGGTCCGCAGCGACTCCACCATGGCGGGATCGCGAGCCTCGGGCGCCGTCATGATCGCGTGGTCGAGCGCCCGGTCGCAGCCCGACGGGCACCGCCCCGGCCGATCCGCCAGCGTCGGCACGATGGCCTGAACCAGACCCCTGGCGTGACCCGCATTCCGCCCCAGCACGGCCACGACATCGGCGGCCGTGACGCTGCCGTGATCGGGGTGCCAGCAATCGTAGTCCGTGACCATCGCCACCGAGGCGTAGCAGAGTTCGGCCTCGCGGGCGAGCTTGGCTTCGGGCATGTTGGTCATCCCGATCACCGACATGCCCCATTGCCGGTACAGCAGGGACTCGGCTCGGGTTGAGAACTGCGGCCCTTCCATGGTCAGGTACGTGCCGCCCCGGACGACCGGAACGCCGATCGACCGCGCGGCCGATTCCGCCAGATCGCCCAGGCGCGCGCAGACGGGAGCCGCCATGGAAACATGCGCCACCAGGCCCGGCCCGAAAAACGTCTTGACCCGCGCATGGGTCCGATCGACGAATTGATCGACGATGACGAACGTACCGGGCGCCAGGCGTTCCGTGAGCGACCCCACCGCCGACAGCGCGATCACATCCGTGGCGCCCAGTTGCTTCAAGGCGGCGATGTTGGCCCGGAAATTCAGATCGGTTGGCGGGATCCGATGGCCACGCCCGTGGCGGGGGAGAAATGCCACCGATTGCCCGCTCAGCGTACCGGTCAAAAGCTCGTCGGAGGGGCTACCCCAGGGTGTATCGACCCGGCGCCAGGTGGCGGCGCTCAACCCCTTGATCTGATAGAGCCCGCTACCGCCAATGATCCCGATCACGCGCGATCCGATGTTGGGAGAACGGAGGCCACCGGACCCGGACGAGGGCCCGACCCGGCGTCAGTGGCCGGGATGGCGGTACTGCAGCAGCATCAGCTGCAGCAACAGATAGAGCGCCAGCAGCGGCGTAATGGCCTGGGCAAGGGGATTGGAGCGACGACGTGGCATGGGGAGAACTTATCACCCGTTGCGCCGCCCCGCGAGACGGGGAGCGTGCTAGCTTCCAGTATGATCGGACTCGAACGCCGGAAGCCCGGCCGGCCGTCGGTAGTGTTCCTGCACGGGGCGGGCATCTCGAGCTGGATGTGGCGGCGCCAGGTGGAGGCCCTGCCTGAGCTGGATACCGTAGCCCTCGACCTGCCCGGCCATGGGGTGTCGATCGACCGGGCCTGGGAATCAGTCTCGGCCACCGCCACGCTGGTGGCCGGCTGGATCCGGAGCAATGCAACCCAGGGCAAAGCCCATGTTGTCGGCCTGAGTCTCGGAGGCGTGGTCGGACTCGAACTCGCCGCTCAGTCTCCTGACGTGGTCGATCGGCTGGTGACCAGCGGCGCACTCGGGGTCGGGCTGCCCGCCGCTGACTCCCTGGCTTGGCTCATGGAGGCCACGATGCCGCTGGCCCGGATGCCGTGGGTGCTGCGGATGAGCAGTCGCATGTTGGGACTGGCCGCCGAGGATCAGGCCGCGCTCGGCGCTGATATCGAGCGAATGCCTAAAGGGTTCATCCGGCAGGCGGTGCGAGGGGTGGCCGGATTTCGAATCACGCCAGCGCTGCTCGCCAGTCCGGTTCCCGCGTTGGTGGTGGCTGGAACCCGGGAGTACGGCGGCATCAAACGAACCGTGGCGAAGCTCGAGGCCGACTGGCCCCAGGCCACCGGCCGCCTCGTCCCCAAGGCGAGCCACGTCTGGAATTGGGAATACCCGGACCGGTTCGACGAGATGCTCCGGCGCTGGTTCCTCGATCATCAAGCGGCGGATTGGCTCCGAACGCCCTGACACCGGGAGCCAGGGACCTTGGGCGCCGAGCCCTACTTCTCCACCGGCCCCCCTGCCGCCGCCCATGATCCGAACCCGCCGACCAGGTCGGACACGCGCCTGAATCCTCGCGCTTCGAGCAGGCTGGCCGCGATAGCCGCCCGCCCCCCTCCTTGGCAGTGCACCAGAATTTCAGACTCGGGTGCCAGTTCGCCGATCCGCTCCACCAGTTCGGGCAACGGAATCAGCGTCGCACCCGGAAGGTGTCCCGCGTCCCATTCGGAGCGATTCCGCACATCCAGAATGACGCCGCGTGGCGGGGCCTGCCGAACCTCCGCCACTGATCGCCGCGTAAACACGGCGAGCGGCCCCGCCTCGGCCGGCCACCGGGCGACCACATCCGGCCCTGCCACGCCACCAATCCGGTCAAAGCCGATCGACACCAGCGATGCGACCAATCGCGCCACATCGGCCTGAGTGATCGCGGGCAGGATGAAATGGAGCTCGTGTGCATACGACAGGACCGAACCCGCATATGTCACGAAGCTCTTGCCAAGCGGAATGTTGACGGTACCCGGAATGTGGCCTGCGGCATACTCATTGACTGACCGCGCGTCGATTACCACCGCGCCGGTCCGCAATGCGGTGCCGAGATCGGCCAGAGACAGCCCGCGGGGGATCGGCAGGGTGCCAAGGACCGGCGGGCCATCCTGGTTCACCTGTTTCATCCGCGCGAAATATTGCGGTGGCTCGGGCTGGCCCGCGAGCACTTGGCTGACAAACTCGTCCTCGCGTTCAGGACCGAAGGCCCAGTTATACCGGCGCTCGTAGCCGACTGTTGACTGCGGCATTGCCCCCAGACCCTTGCCGCAGGCCGACCCGGCTCCATGGCCCGGCCAGACCTGCAAGTGATCCGGAAGCGTCTTGAACCACGCCAGACTTCGGAATAACTGGCGGGCGCCGGCCTCGGCCGTGTTGGCGATCCGCGCCGCTTTCTCGAGCAGATCCGGCCGGCCGACATCTCCCACGAACACGAAGTCGCCGGTCACCACCCCGATCGGTTCGGCCGCGGTCGCCCCATCGGTAATCACGAAGACGAGATGTTCCGGGGTATGTCCGGGCGTGTGAACCGCCTGGATCGTGATATTGCCGATCGCGATCGTGTCACGGTCGGCGAGGACAGTCACCTGCGGCTCGGTGCGGAACCCGTACTGCCAGTCAGGTGTTCCGCAGCCGCTCAGGTACATCCGGGCCCCCGTCGCCGCCGCGAGCTCCCGGAGACCCGACATGAAGTCGGCGTGGATATGGGTTTCGGTCACCGCCACGATCTTCAGACCCTCGGCCGCAGCCACCTCGAGATAGGGCGCAATGACCCGGGCCGGATCGATGACAACCGCCGTGCCGTTGGCCTGACACCCGATCAGATAGCTCGCCTGGGCCAGCTGATCGTCGTAGAATCGTCGGAAATACATGGGACCTCGTTTAGCGCGGCCGGATCATGACGGCCAGACCGAGAATGATCAGGAGAACGGCAAACCCCCGCCTGAGGCCGGTCGGTGACACCCGGGCGGCGAGGCGACTTCCCACCAGCACGCCGACGACCGCCAGCGATGTGAATCCCGCGATCGCCGGCCAGTCAAAGACCACCCGGCCGGCATAGCCGAGCAGGCCCGAGACGCAGCTGGCGACGATCAACACCAGGCTGGTGCCCACCGCCTGCCGCATCGCCAAGCCGCCGAGCAACGCCAGCGCCGGCACATACATGAATCCTCCGCCAACGCCGACCAGCCCCGTGATCGCCCCGACCAGCATGCCGAGCCCGGCGAGTATCCACCAGGGTCGGCTCGTTCGGGGAGCGTCCTCACCGCCGCGATTCCACAAGGCGGGGCCAAAAAACATCGACACAGCCGCCGCCACCATCAACCCCGCGAAGATCATCATCCGCACTTGGCTCGGCACCGCAGCCGAAAGGCGGGCACCGGCGAAGGCGCCGACCACGGCCGCCGGTACAAAGGCCAGTGCCGTGTTCCACCTGATGTTGCCGGCACGATGATGGTTGATCGCGCCGACCACGCTGGTCACCCCCACGACGACAAGACTCATCGGGGCGGCCTGCTGCATCGAATAGTGCAGCACATAGACCAGAACGGGAATCGTCAGGATCGACCCCCCGCCACCGAGTAGACCAAGGGCAAGGCCGATGACTGCTGCCAAGCCAAAACCGAGCACATTCACTGGCTCTCACCTCGAATCCGATCGGGGCCTGAATCACCGCGCCTATGTCCGGCGAAATCTGGGGCCGCGTCCCGCCGGGCGGAAGTTCGGGCGTTGGAGATCGAGTGATCAATATGGCTCGTTGACGGCCGCCCGCCGCCGGGGAGACCTTGCAGCATGGCTTCCCAACGAGACGACCTCGACTTGCTCTGGCGCCGCCTGTCCCCTCTGCCCGGCGGGCGGTGGCTCTTCAGCCGGACCTTCGGCCTGCTGGTTCCCTACAGCGGCTCGATCGGCGCCACCGTCGAGATCCTCGAACCCGGGTATTGCCGGGTCAGTCTGACGGACCGACGGGCGCTCCGCAATCATCTCCAGTCGATTCACGCCGTGGCCCTGGTGAACCTCGGCGAAATGACGAGCGGCCTGGCGATGACGTTGGCGCTGCCCGGCTCGATCCGCGGCATCGTGACCGACTTCGGCGCCCACTACCCCAAGAAGGCCCGCGGGCGCCTCGTCGCCGAGGCCCGGGTTACCGTCCCCACGATCGGGACCGAGCCCGTCGACCATCGGGTCGAAACCGTGATCACCGACGCCCTGGGAGACCAGGTTTGCCTGGTCCACACCATCTGGCGCCTCGCTCCTCGCACACCATAGGGCTCCAATGAATCTCGACACGCCGTTCACGCGTGCCACCGGTGTGGCGCTGCCGATCATCGGGGGCCCGATGTATCCGTGCAGCAACGCCGAGCTCGTCGCCGCGGTGTCCGAGGCGGGCGGATTGGGCGTGGTCCAACCGGTATCCCTCACGTACGTCCATGGCCATGACTTCCGCGCCGGCCTCAGGAAGATCCGGGCGGCAACCGCGAAACCGATCGGCTTCAATGCGTTGATCGAGGCTTCGTCCCGCACCTATCAAGAACGGATGGTGAAATGGGTCGCCATCGCCCTGGAGGAGGGCGTGCGTTTCTTCGTGACCTCGCTGGGTAACCCTCGGTGGGTCGTCGACGCCGTGCAGCCATCCGGCGGCATCGTGTACCATGACGTCACGGAGCGAAAATGGGCACTCAAAGCGCGGGATGCCGGCGTTCATGGTCTGATTGCCGTAAACGGCCGGGCCGGAGGCCATGCCGGTGCCCTAACCCCCAAAGCCCTCCTTGATGATGTGGGAGACTTGACCCTCCCCCTGATCTGCGCCGGGGGCATCGGCGGCGAGCGGGAGTTCATCGCAGCCCTCCGACTCGGCTATGCCGGCGTTCAGTTGGGGACACGGTTGATCGCCACCACCGAATGCACGGCCAGCGAACCGTACAAACAGGCCATCCTCAAGGCCGAAGAATCCGACATCGTCCTCACCGAACGCCTGAGTGGAGTTCCGGTCGCAGTCATTCGCACGCCCTACATCGACCGCATCGGCACCACGATCGGACCGCTGGCCCGTCGCCTGTTCCGGGGCCGGCGCACCAAGAAGTGGATCCGGAGTTTCTTCGCGTTGCGAGCCGCCTGGGATCTCAAACGGACGTCCATCCGCGGCGGTGCCCGGGCGGATGACCCCTCACGGGCAATCTGGCAGGCCGGCCGCAGTGTCGCGACGATCGAGGCCATCGAGCCGGTCGCCCATATCTTCGACCGGTTCGCCCAGGCCGCCCGAAAGGCCTGACCCAGAGATTGGCGGCATCTCACAAGTCTTTCCGCCGGAACCAGCGATACCCGGCCCACAGGGGGACGGCCGCGCACACCAGCAGCATCGCGAACGCGGCCACCAGGCCTCCCGCGGTACCGAACATCCGGGCAAAGACCGTCCCCGTGTATCCCATCAGCAGGGCCACATCGAACGTCAGCAGCAGCACCACCCGGGCGAGGTCGATCGGATTGAGAAATGTAAGAATCAGAACCGGCGCCTCGAGGGGGTAGTCCCGGAAGGTCGTCAGGACCAGCAGAATGAGACCGTCGTAGACCACCGTGCAGGCCAGCCACACCAGAAGGGCCGCCCCAAAACCCCGCGAACGCTCATCCACCAGTACCGCGACACACAACGCGAACGCCGTGAACACCAAGGTGAGCAGCACCCCGACCGTGAGCAGCATGCCCAGTGGTCGCCAGACCGATGGATCCTGAAACGCCTCGACCACGAGCGGCCCCCCGACACCGGCCAGGAGGGCCAGGCAGAGGGGTACGGCCAGGCCGCCGAAGAGCCCCAGATAGACGGCACCCCGGCCGACCGGCTGCGCCAGCAGGAGTTCGATGAACTCCCGGGCGTTGTAGACATAGAGCGTCCCGAAGACCACGCTGACGAGGGGAAGCAGCAGCAGCACCACGTTCACCAGACTCAGAAGCGCCCGGGTGCCGCTGCCGCCGAAACGCAGCAGCAGCACCGTTGCCAGAAACAGCAACAGGGCGTAGCCAACCAGCCAGCGGCTCCGCAACACATTGCGGACCTGGGCGGCGAGTACCTGGCGAAGCTCGGTCATCGGCTCCCCGTCATCAAACGCGCCACCGCCCGCTCGAGGCGCACCTCCCCAGCCTCTCGGAGGAGCTGGTGGATCGGCCCTTGAAAGGCCACTCGGCCCTCAGTCAGGAAGATGATGTCGTGGGCCAGTTCCTCGACTTCGCTGAGGATGTGTGACGTCAACAGAACGGTCGTCCCGGCAGCGGCGGCGCGGACCAGCTTGTCCTTGAGAATGCCGCTCGCGACGGGATCCAGACCGCCAGTCGGTTCGTCCAGAATGACCATCGCTGGATCAAAGAGAAAGGCCACGACGGCATTGAGTTTCTGCCGGGTTCCGCCCGACAAGGTCCGGATCGGCCGGTCAAGCATCGGGTCGAGTTCGAACTGGCCAATCAGGGCCTCGTCAATTCGCACGTCGGCGCGACGCAGGCGCCGCACGAGGGCCAGAACCTCCCGGCCCGTCAGATGCTCCGGAAACCGCGCTGCCTGCGGCATGTAACCGATTCGTTCGCGGTAGGCCCGTTCTCCGTCGATGCTTTGCCCGTCGACCAAGACGCGACCCTCGTCGATTCGGACCAGGCCGATGATGGTCTTGATCAAGGTTGATTTGCCGGCCGCGTTCGGGCCGACGAGGGTCGTAATCCGGCCGGGCGCCGCCGCGAGATCCACCCCCCGCAGCACTTCGAGGCGGCCGAACCGCTTCCGGAGCCCCTGGACCTGCAGCATCAGCGAGGACGCGCCATCAGCGGCGTGGGATCGACCAGCGCTTCCGGCGTGAGAATCGGAAGCACCCGCTCGGCCTGGTCCAGGAGATCGACGAACAGACTCCGGAGCAGAATCAGGGCCGGTTCGCTTTGCTCGACGACCAGAGAAAAGAGCCGCACCGGGCGATGCGGCACGTCGCCGAAACCATCGTGATCAAGGTCGAAGCCACGGTACTGGTCCCAGTAGTTGCCGCGAAAGTGGCTGGTGGCGGACCGGCTGTTGGTGGTCACATCGAAGGCGTTGGACAGGAAGACATTGCCGTCGAACTCGTTGTCGGTCGCGTTGGCAAGAAGCCGGAGCGCCCAGCCGTTGGCTTCGAACCGGTTGCCGTGCACGGCCAGGCGATTGGATCCCTCGAGATAGAGGCCCGTGGTATTGCTGGTAAACCGATTGTCGCTGATTTCACCGTCGCTGATGTCCTTGAGCAACAGTCCGAACGCGGCCTGGCCTTCGTTCCGGGCGAATTCATTGCCGGTCATGGTCACGTGCTTCGAGTACATCACGGCCACTCCTGCGCCATTCGACGTAAAGTGATTGCGCTCGTACCGGCAGCTGTCCGAGAACATGAAATGAAGCCCGTAGCGGCGATTCCCCCGACTCACATTGTCGCGCAGCATGCTGCCGCGGACGAACTCGAGGTAGATGCCGTCGCGATGGCCTTCGACCTGATTGCGCTGCACCGTGATCCCGGCCGAGGACCAGAAGTGTATGGCGTTGCCGGCCATTTGCTCGGTGGCGCCCGGTCCCTCGATCCGATTGTCCTCGATCACACAGCCGGACACCTTGGACCCATGAATGCCGAAGAAGGAGCGCCGGATTTGATTGCCCCGAATGATGCACCCTGTCACCTGGTCGAGTTTGATCGCCGCCCGGTCATCCGTGCTACTCGGCCGGACACCGGTAATGACGAGGCCCTCGATCGTGACGCCATTCGCCGTGACCAGAAGGAAGGTCCGTTCCCCCGCCTCGAAGACGGGGCCGCCTTCGCCGCGAATGACCAGCGGCCGGTCCACCACCACCGTCGCACTCTCTCGATAGCGGCCGGCCCGAACCGTGACGGTATCGCCGGGACGGGCCAGAGCGACTGCCGCGCGAAGATTCGCGACCGGACCACCCGGCGATACGACTACGATCCCTGCCATGAGCGCTGCAATCACTTGGGCTCCGTACGGGCCCAGGCCATGACGTCGTTCCAGGACATTGGCTGGGTCCCGAGCCGCCGCGCGAGGCTGTCCGCGGCGGCTCCCGGGCGAACCGCCACAATCCCGTAGCCCATCGGGGTCCGCACGGTGCCGGTCCGCAGAAAGACGAGGCGCCCCACGGCCACCAACGAATCGGGGTCGAGATAATCGGACGCCCAGAGCGAATGAATTGGCAAGGCACTGCCGACGGCGGCGATCGCCAGGCAGCCGACGTCATCGAACGGAGTGACCTTGCCGGTCCGAAAGACGATCTCGCCGGCAAATCGGCGCTCTTCGAGCGTCATGTGGCAGTGCCCACACACGTCGCGAGCCAGCGAAAGCGGGCGCGGGGCAGGGTCTGTACACCCCGCCCCGCCAAGCCACGCCAGCACGACCCACGAAAGGGCCTTCAAGTCCGAGCCCGGCGCCATTCAAGCCAGCAGAGACTGACGGCGGCGGTGAGGGCGGCGATGGCAACCCAACCGGCCAAGGCGGGCCACGACGTCGCTTCGAAGTTGAGCAGCTGTTTCGGGCCGATCAGGGGGGGCTGGTAGCTCATGCCGGGAATCTTGATGGCAGCCTCAGGATCGAGATTGTGACCGTAATCGTAGCCCCAGCGCCAGAAGTCGGCGAGGCCCACCAGGGCACCGATCGTGAACAGGCCGGTCCATGTGTACAGGCCGGCCCGCCGGCCCCACAACGCCGCCAGCAGGCCCACCACCACCAGGCCAATCACGATGTTGGGCATGAATCGGAGTTCGGGTATGGCCTCCGGATGAATCGTCTTCATCCCGATGTAGTGATTGAGCCCGTTGATGCTCCTCAGGTCGCCGGTGATCCGGTTCGACCAGATGTACATCCCCAGGCCCTCGGGGTACTGGGGCGCCTTGAGCGCAATGTGCCACAGCGGTGCCACGAAGGTGGTCAGGAGGGCGATGGCGCTCCCCGCCAGCAGCGCCCGGGTCCGCCCGCGCATCGTTCTCAGCCCTGCCATCGTACCCTCCCCGGTCACGACGCCCGCCCCGGGAGCCGTGGCTGCAACAGTGGTACCGGTCATTGCCCGGTGTTGAAGGTCATCTTGGTACCTGACCCCTTGGGCGAAACCCGGATGTACCCCTGCATCTCCTGGTGAAGTGCCGAGCAGAAGTCCGTGCAGTAGAACGGGAAGACACCCGTCCGATCCGGTTTCCAGGTCAGGGTCAGCGTCTGACCCGGCATGATCAGCAGCTCCCCGTTCTGCGCGCCCATCACGGCGAAGCCATGGGGGACGTCCCAATCCTGCTCGAGGTTGGTGATGTGGAAGTAGACCTCGTCACCAACCTGGACGCCCTCGATGTTGTCGGGCATGAAATGGCTTCGGATCGCGGTCATGTAGACGTGGACTTTGGTGCCTTCCCGGACGACTTTGGCCTCGGTCTCCGCCTTGATCGCCTGCGGGTGATGGTTCGCGGTCAAGGCGAACGTCTTAAGCTGCTGATCTCTGATCTTCGCGGCCGGGATGGCCTGGGCGTAGTGAGGCTCACCCGTCGTCGGGAAATCGAGCAACAGCTTCATCTTGTCGCCGGAAATGTCATACAGTTGCGCCGACTGGGTCAGTTCCGGGCCGGTCGGGAGGTAGCGGTCCTTCGTGATCTTGTTCAAGGCGACGACGTACTTCCCGTACGGCTTCCGGGTGTCCCCGCCCGGAATCATCAGGTGCCCGATCGAGTAGTAGGTCGGTACCCGGTCGACGACTTCACACTTCTTGAGGTCCCACTTGATGATCTCGGACGACAGGAAGACGGACGTGTAGGCAAAGCCCTTGCCGTCGAACTCGGTATGCAACGGCCCGAGGCCCGGCTTCTGAACCTCGCAGGCGTTGACGGCTTCGTACTTGATGACCGGAATCCCGTCGATCTCGGTCTCGAACGCCTTGTCGGCGATCGCCTTCAGCATCTTGGAGAATGAGTGTACCGGCAGGACCGTGGCCAGCTTGCCACCACCGACGATATACTCGCCACTTGGATCGACGTCGGCGCCATGAGGCGATTTGGGCGTCGGCAGGAAGTACACGATTCCGGGACAATCCTTGGGCTCGAGGACCGGTTCGTTCGCCACCATCTCCGTGTGAGCAATGCCATTCTCATCCCGGAGATTGTGGGCATACCTGGTCGGCCATGGCTTGGCCTTGCCGTCCGCCACGCACTGCTCCGCCTGCTTCCAGTTCACGGCGGCAATGAAATCCTTGTCCTTCTGCGAGGCGTTCCGTTCGAGCAGCGTCTTGGCCTCTTCCGTATTGTACGAACTGAAGAAGGACCAGCCGTGGGACGGCCCCTTCCCGGAGCGGGACAGGTCGTAGTCGAAACCGGGCATGTGGATCTGGAAACCCAGGGACATGTGGCCGCTGGCCTTGTCCACCTTCACGAACGTCAGCATGCCGCCGAACTTCGATGTGGCGATCGGAACGTCGGCCTGGGGCGTCGGCACCGAGAACCGCGTGGCACTGACGACGTACTCCGTGTTCTCGGTCAGAAACGGCGAAGCGTGACCGCCACCCGAGTTCGGAATCTCGATCGTCTCGTCCGTCTCGAACCGGGTCAGGTCGAGCCGTGCGATCCGCGGCGTATTGTTCCCATTGATGAAGAGCCACCGGCCGTCCTGCTCCCCGGCCGTGGTGGACAGCTGCGGATGGTGAGCATCGTCCCACGGCACGAAGCCGAAGCTCGTGTTCAGCAGTGCCTTGGTCTCTTCGGAATAGCCGTAGCCTTTTTCCGGATACTGCGAGAACACAGGAATCTGCTGCAGCAGACGTCCGGACGGCAGGCCATAGACCGTCACGTTGCCACTGAAGCCGCCCGACATGAAGGCGTAGAGTTCGTCATACTGACCGGGCGCGACATACACCTTGGAGGCCGCGTCGGCGCTCGCGCCGATGGGGGCGCCCTTCGAGCATCCGCTCATCAGAACCAGAAGCAGGGACGTGAGCCCCGCACCAAACCGTCTTGCATCCATCGCGACTACCCTCCTCGGTGGTTCACTTCGTTTTGACGGTACCCTTTGCCTGGGTCCGCAAGTACTCGACAACCGCCCGGGCATCGTCGACCGACAACCCCTGGTTGGCCATCATCGTCATGTGCTCGGCCAGCAGTTGTTTCGCGATCGGGTGACGCTCGACCATTTCGTTGGGATTCAGAATCATGTTCATGACGTAGGTCGGCGTCCGACGGGTCATCACCTCGCCCAAAGCCGGCCCGACATACTTTTCGGCCATCTTGTGGCAGGCGGTGCATTTCCCCTTGAACACCTCGGTTCCCTTCGCCAGCAACGCTTGGTCGAGCGGGCCGAGGGTCACGACGTCCTTGACCGGCCCGATGCCATGCTCCAGCTCGAACGGGCTGAGGTCGCCTCCCCCGGCCGCACCAGATGCCGCCGGCGGCGCCGCCGGCCCCCCATCACCCGGCTTCCCGCCGCCGCACGCGGCTAGGAGGACCACCAGCGCCACCAGCCGTTCCCGCCCAGACAATGCCCGCATGCCGACTCCCGGATCGTTGTGGGTTCGCAACCGCGTGAAACTCACGGTGGAGGCTACCGTTTTGGCGAACTAACGACCGTGAAGCGCCGATGATAGAGTCTTCATTAATGTTGCAGGGCAACAGGTTGCGCTACTTAAAACACATATTATCATGGCCTTATCTGATTTATGGCAATCCTCTCGCAGACCTCCGAGTACGCGCTCCGCGCGGCCACCCTGCTGGCCCGGCATGCCGAGCCAGGCCCGCTCGACGTGGCGGTCCTGGCCAAAGCCCTGGGCATTCCCCGCAACTACCTCTCGAAGACCCTGTCGCAGCTGGTGCGCGCCGGCGTGCTGGAATCGGTCCGGGGTAAACACGGCGGATTCCGGTTGGCCCGGCCCGCTGCGAATCTCACGCTGTACGACGTGGTTGAGCCCTTCGAACATTTCGCCGAGACCCGGCGGTGCCTGTTGGGTCAATCGGTCTGTAACGACCGCCAGCCGTGCGCGGCGCATGAAGGGTGGAAGGCGATTGGCGAACGGATCGTCCGGTTCTTCCGGAGGACGACCCTCGCCGACCTGGCCCGAAGCCGGACCCGGTGGCCCAATGCCGCGGTCCTGACCCGGGCGCTGGACGGCCGAGTGGCCGATTGAGCCTGGAGCGGCATATTTCCAAGATGCGCCCCCTCCTACTTGTTGTGCTGCTGGGTTTCACCGCCGCCGCGCGGCCCGCCGGGACTTCACCCTCGGAATGGAGCGGGCCTCCCGGCAGCTCGAAGCCGTTTCTGACCCGGACCCCGCGTGGCGAGCTGCTCCTGAGCTGGTTCGAACCGCGGCCAAACCATCGGTTCGCCCTGCGAGTCGCCGCCACGGACAACGGCCGATGGTCAGAGCCGGTCACCGCCGTGGAAAGCGACCGCCTGTTCGTCAACTGGGCCGACTTTCCATCCATCCTCGAGACAAGTCGCGGTACCTGGGTCGTTCACTGGCTCGAGAAGAGCGCCGCCAAGTCGTACGCCTACGACATCCGGCTGGCCACGTCGAAGGACCGGGGCCGGACCTGGACGCCGCCCATCACCGTCAATCGCGACGGAACCCCGACCGAACACGGGTTCGTATCGATGGTGCCGCGGGAGGACGGAACGGTCGCGATGGCCTGGCTCGATGGTCGCCAGATGGTGGATTCCGGGGGGGCGATGTCCGTTCGCACGGCGGTGCTCCGGACCAACGGCCGGGTCGATGGCGAGCAAGTGCTGGATGCCCGAACCTGCGAATGCTGCCAGGTGTCGATGGCCCGGACAGGAAACGGACTCATCGCGGCCTATCGCGACCGATCGGCCGACGAGGTCCGCGACATCGCCGTGGTCCGGGAAATCAACGGCCGGTGGACCGCCCCGCGGGTGGTGGCCAACGATCACTGGGTATGGAAAGCCTGTCCCGTCAACGGGCCTTCGGTCTCCGCGATTGGGAGCGACGTCGGTATCGCCTGGTTCACCGGGGCCGGCGGCGACCCGGCGGTCAAGGTCGCCTTCTCCAAAGATGGCGGCGCCACGTTCGGCGACCCGGTGAGGGCTGACAACGGTCATACGCTCGGCCGGGTTCATTTTCAGGTGACCGGACCGGGCCGAGGAGTGCTCGTGTGGCTCGAAACCGAGGCCGATGAGGCGAGCTGGATGGTTCGAACCATCGGGCCTCAAGGTCCCGGTCCGGCCCGGCGCGTGGCCCGGATCAGTCGGGTTCGCAATGCCGGATTCCCCCGCACCGCCATCGTCGGCAATGACCTCTGGATCGCCTACACCGGCACCGCCGGTGCCATCGGAACGACGGAGCGGGTCGAGGTGACCAGGGTGGCGCTCGACCGGTAGCAACCTCTTGCCTCCCCCCGATCCGGGATGCACTTTCTTCGCCCGACGCGGGTGTGCAAAGCCATGAGCCCTGCACTGGCCCGGGGCAGGGTCCCGCGGGGTCACGACCCGCCAAGGACGTTCCCATCGAGAAGGTTGAGGTCAGGATGCGTTTGCTGCGTTCGCCTGGCGTGGTGGCAGGCCTTTGCCTGGCGTGCGTCGTGCCTCGAGCGGCCGCTCAGGGAACCGGGGTCATTCGGGGGACCGTGACCCGCGCCGACGACGGCGCCCCGCTCGCCGGCGTCGTTGTCGCTGTCCGGGGCGTTGGCACCCGGGCCAACACCAATACCAACGGCAAGTACACGATCGAACGCGTTCCTGCCGGGCCACGGACACTGGTGTTCCGCTGGCTTGGTTACAAACCGACCGAGGTCACCGTGACCGTCATCGCCGGTAGTACAGTGACGGCGGACGCCCGGATGGAGTCCCAACCCGTCGCGCTCAATGATCTGATCGTCGAAAGCGCCTCGAAAGTGCCTGAACGAGCCGTCGAGGCGCCGGCCGCCGTCACGGTAGTCGATCCGCGGATTCTGCAGTCCACATCGATCACAGGGCAAGCTCCGCTTGCTCTCGCCAATGTCCCCGGTGTCGATCTCGCCCAGAGCGGGGTCAACGACTTCAACGTCAACGCCCGGGGATTCAACTCGTCGCTCAATCGCCGCGTCCTGGTTCTGGTCGACGGCCGCGACGTCGCGACCGCGTTCCTCGGCAATCAGGAATGGACCTCCCTTCCCGTGCCCACGGAGGACATCTCCGCCATGGAATTCGTCCGGGGGCCGGGGTCCGCACTCTACGGGGCCAACGCCTATGCGGGGGTTCTCAACATCAAGACGCCGTCGGCCCGCGAGGTGGTCGGCACCAAACTGAGTCTGGGCGGCGGTGAACTTTCGACGATCAAGGGCGACCTCCGCCATGCCGGCCTCCTATGGGCCGGACGGATCGGGTACCGATTGAATGCCGGTTACTACCGCAGCGACACCTGGTCCCGCTCGCGGACCCTGCTCGATGGTACCGGACTCAGGTCCGAGTACATGGCGGCATCGGATTCGCTGGCGTTCCGGCCGAGCTGCTCGAGTTGTGCCCGGCGTGAGCTCCGGGCATTGAACGGACAGTCCATCGACCCGGGCACCGGGGCCGCACTCGGTGACCGTGATCCGATCAGGAACATGTATGGGTCGGCCCGGGTCGATTACTACACCGACAATGGCGCCGTGGCCACGGCCGAGGTCGGCGGGGCCCAGGCGGAAAATGAGATCGCCGTCACCGGCATCGGCCGAGTCCAGATTACCAAGTCGGTCCGCCCCTATGCCCGCTTCAATTACGCCGCCCGGAACTACAACCTGATGGCCTACTGGAATGGCCGGGACACCAGAGAACCGCAGTACTCGCTGGCCTCGGGCGCCGGCCTCGAGGAACGGTCGAACGTCTTCCATTTCGAGGGTCAGCAAAGCAACAAGTTCGGCGACGACCGCGGTCGGTTCGTCCTCGGTGCCTCCTTCCGGAACTACAGCGTCAATACCCAGCGGACTCTGATCGGGTCCGGCAACGACGACCGCTCCGACAACTACTATGCGGCGTTCAGCCAGCTGGAATACAAGTTTAGCGACAAACTCAAGGCCGTCGCGGCCGCGCGATTCGATCTCGGCGGATTGATCGACGCCCAGTTCTCACCGAAGGCGGCCTTGGTCTTTGCGCCGAACGATCATCACTCGATCCGCCTGACGCTCAACAAGGCGTTCCAGACGCCGAACTATTCCGAATTCTTCCTCAATGTCGCCGCCGGTGCACCAGCAAATTTCACCGCCCTCGAAGCCGCTCTCCGTGCCAATGCATCCCTCGGCCCGCTCCTCGGCGCTGTGCCGGTCGGGACGCTGTTCGACAACAGTGCGGCGGTACCGGTTCGGGCCCGCGGTAACAGCAGCCTGCAGGTCGAGAAGAACACCGGTCTCGAGCTCGGCTATCGCGGCGATCTGACGAGCAAGTTCTACGTCACGGTCGACGGCTACCTGAACACGTTGACGAACTTCGTCACCGATTTGTTGCCGGGCGTCAACCCCGCGTTCCCGAAGTGGACCGCGCCGGCGGCGGTACCGGCCGCGGCTCGGGGTGCCGTCGAAGGCGCGATCCGTTCCGCTCTCCTTGGCAACCCGGCGACGACCACGGCCGGGCGGGGTCTGACCCGGCTCGAGAACGGCAGATCGGCCATCGTCCTTTCGTATGCCAACGCCGGCAAGGCCACCCAGTACGGCGTCGAAGTCGGGGCTGGATACCAGTTCTCGCCCGGGATCCGGGCGGACGGCTCACTGTCGTTCTTCCGTTTCGACATCAAGGAGCAGCTCGCCGGAGACCAGCTCCTGCCGAACACGCCCCGAGCGAAAGGGAACGTTTCGCTCACCTACGCCGGCCGGAAGGGCTTCGACGCCGGGGTGACCTTGCGGTCTGCCCAGGGGTTCGACTGGGCGGCGGGCGTGTTTGCGGGGTGGATCGAACCGCAGACAACGGTGGACGCCAACATCGCCTACGCAGTCAGCAACCGCCTGCGGATCTACGCAACCGGGAACAACATTTTCGACCAGCAGCGGTATTCGATCTACGGTGGCTCGGTGAACGGCCGCCGGATCCTGGCCGGGTTGACGACCCGCTTCTAGGCGATCGACTGGACTGAATGAAGCAACGGGCCCCGATGGTCGGGGCCCCTTTCTGTTCCAGGAGCCTGCCGTGTCATTGGCCTGCGATCGACACCCGGAAGCCCAGAGTTATTCGTACGTCATTCTGGGTGAGCGCCTGAGTGGTACCAGCGCTCTGAGTACCGGTGCCCAGGTTGAAGCTGGCATTGTAGATAAAATCGTCGATTCCGACCACGACCGCCGCCCGGCGGGATGCCCGGAAATTGAAGCCCGCGCCGAGGACAGCCCCGATACTGGTCTTGGGCCGGAGCGCCGTCATCGTCCCGGTGTTCTCGGAGAACGAGCGGTGAACCGCGCCAATACCACCATGCAGGGTCAGGGAGAACGGTTCGACCGCTGGCTTGTTTCGGTAGACCAGCTCGCCGCTCATCGTGAGGACGCTGGCTTTGGTGCCCGACGGCGCAGCCAGGCTCGCCACTTTGAGCCCGCTGGAGCCGTATCCCAGATCCCCCTGGAACTCGAGCGACTGGGTAAGGCCGATATTGATCCGGCCGCCGATCACGCCCAGTACCGCCTGTTTCTCCGCGTGAACCGCCGGATCCAGGCCGGGTCGCAGCAGCAGCAATTTGCCGGGGACCGTCAGGCCGAAGAACGGCGTAACAGCCACACCGGTCTTTTGCCCCAATGCCACCCCCGGCGCCAGCACCATCAGAATGGCCGCAGCCGGGACGAATCGACGGATCATGGCAGCACTCCCCAGAAGGTAGCGAAGAGAATACGGGAAGGAGCCGTCGGGAACAACCGCGGCCCTGCCCGACTAGATTGACCGGCCAACCGATGCCCCACTCCCGACGCCACGCCATTGCCGCGACCTGGGAACCCTACCAGTCCGCCGGCTCGGCCCCGATCCCGTTGGTCATTCGCCGAAGGGTGCTGAGCCCTGAGTTGCGGAATTTCCGGGATATCGTCGTGGCGTTACCGATCTCCTATGACACCGGGAGCCGTCGCTACCCCGTAGTCTATATGCAGGACGGGCAGAACCTCTTCGACCCTGCCACCGCCTTTGCCGGAGACTGGCGTCTCACGGGGACCCTGGCGGCGTTGGCTGCCCGGGGGGTTGAAGCCATGGTCGTCGGGATCGCCAACGCGGGGCGCCACCGACTCTACGAGTACAGCCCGTTTCCCCAACCGAGACGCGGTGGTGGCGGCGGCGATCGGTACCTGCGGTTCGTCACCGAGACCCTGAAGCCGATGATCGACCGGGACTTCCGGACGCTGCCCGGACGGGAGGGAACCTCGATTGCGGGCTCGTCGATGGGGGGCCTGATCAGCCTGTATGGCCTCTATCGGCACCCCGACATTTTCGGCGCGGCCGGGGTATTGAGCCCGTCGGTATGGTTCGGGCGCAAGGCCGTGCTGGATTTCCTGACCACCACCCGGACCCGACTGGCCCGCCGCCTGTACCTCGACATCGGCCTCGACGAACCGACCAACGCCATCGAAGATGTCCGGCGCCTCCGCGATCATCTATTGGCTGACGGCATGGTCCCCGGCGTTGATCTCGACTACGTCGAGGATGAATTCGGCGCCCACAATGAAGAAACATGGGGACGCCGAGTCAGCCGTGCCCTGCCGTTTGTCGTCGGGCAGCCCCCTCGATAACAGACCGGGTTCTGATCGGTGCCGAATCGAGCCGACTGACCCGCTTCCCGGTCAGGCCGGGTTGGCGTAAATTCGCGCTGGACGCAGCATTGGCCGCTCCTCTCCAAGTCAGGTGACCCATGGCATCGGATATCAAGAAAGTCGGGCTGATCGTTGGCCGGGAATGGAGCTGGCCCCCGGCGTTCATCGAGGAGGTCAACAGCCGCAACGAAGGCGTGGTGGCCGAGTTCGTGAAAATCGGCGCTCCGCACATGGACGATCCGCCGAAATACCGGGTCATCATTGACCGGATCTCTCACGAGGTCCCGTTCTACCGGACCTTCCTCAAGCACGCCGCCCTGCAGGGCGCCACGGTCGTCAACAATCCCTTCATGTGGACGGCGGACGACAAGTTTTTCGGCGCGACGCTGGCCACCTCGCTCGGCCTCGCGAGTCCGAAGACGGTCGTGGTGCCGAACAAGGAATACGTCCCCGGCATCGTCCACACGGAGAGCCTCCGGAACCTCGAGTTTCCGCTCGATTGGCAGGCGATCGTGGACCATGTGGGGCTGCCCTGCATTCTCAAGGACGCCCACGGCGGCGGCTGGAAGGAAGTCTACGTCTGCCGCAGCCTCGAGGAACTGCTGTACAACTACGACCGGTCCGGGCTGCTCACGATGATCGTGCAGGAGTTCATCGAATGGGATGAGTTCGTTCGCTGCCTGTGTATTGGGCAGGAGGTCATCTACCCGATCAAGTACGATCCCAAGGCCCGGAAATACCACACTGAACTCGACTTCCTCCCGAAACCGCTGCACGATCGCGTGGTGGCCGACTCGCTGACGCTGGTTCGGGCGCTTGGATACGACATGAACTCGATCGAATGGGCGATCCGGGACGGCATTCCCTACGCGATCGACTTCATGAACCCGGCCCCCGACATGGATATCCATTCACTGACGCCGACCCATTTCGAGTGGGTCGTCAAGGCAATGGCCGACATGGCGATCCGCCTCGCTAAAGCGCCGCTGGCCACGCCGAGGCCCAGTTGGGAGAGCCTGCTCAAGGGCCGTCCCGTTCGCCCCGGACCGGCATGACCCAGGCTGCCATTCAGGCCTGGCACGCATCGCTCGACGGCCCGATCGGCGTTGAGTCGGGAGAGTGGCTCCAGGCCGAGTTGGCGAGGCGCGGGCTCTTGTTCGGTGATCGCCCGTTGTGCACCGTGCTCAGACCCCGGTTCCTCGCGAGGAGTCAGTACGACGAGATGCGGGCCCGAATCGGCGGCCTCCTTGGCGCCTTCGATACCGCCTTGGCGGCGGCGCTCGCCAATCCGGCCGTGCTGGACCAGTTCCGGCTGGAGCCCTGGGAGCGCACGCTGGCCCTGGAAGACCCCAGAACGGTGGCGTCGCCGGTATCGCGCCTCGATGCGTTCTTCTCGCCTGACGACGGCCGACTTCGCTTTACGGAGTACAACGCCGAAACCCCCGCGGGCTCTGGCTACAACGACGCGCTCACGGACCTCTTTCTGGCGTTGCCCGCACTGCGAGGATTCCGGTCCCGGTTCGCGATCACTCCGCTCCCGGTGCGGCATCACGTCTTCCACTCCCTCCTCGAGGCCTATCGGAGTTTCGCCGGCGGGTCGAAGAAGCCGACCATCGGCATCCTTGATTGGAAGGAAGTCCCGACGCAGAGCGAGTTTCGTCTGTTTCGCGACTATTTCACCGGTCTGGGTATCGAGTGCGTGATCGGCGATCCCCGCGAGGTGGACTATCATGACGGCGCCCTGTATTCCGAAGGCGTCCGCATTGATCTGATCTACAAACGGGTGCTGATCAATGAGCTGATCGAGGAGGGCGGTCTTGATCACCCGATGGTCCGGGCCGTTCGGGACGGCGCCGTCTGCATGGTCAATCCATTCCGCTGCAAGATCCTCCACAAGAAGGCCAGCCTGGCTGTTCTGAGTGATGAACGCAATCACCACCTGTTCACGGCCGCCGAGCGATCGGTGATCGATGACCATGTGCCCTGGACTCGGGTGGTGGAGGAGCGGACCACCAGGCTCGACAACACGACCATCGACCTGTTGCCCTTCGTTGCGGCCAATCGCGACCAGTTGGTCCTCAAGCCGAACGATGACTACGGTGGGACGGGCGTCGTTCTCGGTTGGGAAGTCGACGACAGCCGCTGGGCGACTGAAGTCGCCCGGGCACTCGAAAAGCCGTCCATCGTTCAGCGGCGAATCGGACTCCCGTCGGAGACCTTCCCGAGTCTGGGCGACGGAGCCGTGGTCTACGCCGATCGCATCGTCGATACGGCGCCCTTCTGCTTTGACGGCGCGTTCGTGGACGGCTGCCTCACACGGGTGTCGACCGCCACCCTCGTGAACGTGACGGCGGGCGGTGGTTCCACCGTGCCGACCTTCGTGGTTGAGCCCCGATGACGGATCGTTACGCTCCTCACCTTTCAGCCAGACCGGAACGGTTGTCATGAAGCCGCCGAGCCTTACGATCGGTATCGAAGAAGAGTATCAGATCATCGACCCGAAGACCCGGGAGCTCCGCTCGTACATCACCGAGATTCTCAAGGAAGATTCCGTGGTGCTGGGTGAGGTCAAGCCGGAGCTGCACCAGTCCATGGTTGAGGTCGGCACGAAGGTCTGCCACACCCCGGCGGAAGCCCGCGCCGAACTGGTCCGCCTCCGGCGCCTGGTCATGGATCTGGCGGCCAAGAACGGCCTCAAGGTCGTGGCCGCGGGCAGCCATCCGTTCTCGAGCTGGCTGGAGCAGGAGATCACGCCGCTCGAACGCTACATGGGGGTCAAAGAGGACCTCCAGGAACTGGCCCAGCGGCTGCTGATTTTCGGCACCCACGTCCACGTGGGAATCGAAGACAAGGAATTCCTGATCGAAGCCATGAACGCGGTACGCTACATGATGCCGCACCTGCTCTGCCTCTCGACCAGTTCACCGTTCTGGCTCGGCCGGAAGACCGGCCTCAAGTCGTACCGAAGCATCGTGTTCCGGAGCTTCCCGCGGACTGGGATCCCCCGGAGCCTCCACTCGTGGGGCGAGTTCGAGGACGTCGTCAACACCCTGGTCGAGACCGGCAGCATTCCGAATGCGTCGAAGATCTGGTGGGACGTCAGGCCCAGCTGGAGCTATCCCACGCTGGAGATGCGGATCTGCGATGTCTGCACCCGGGTGGACGAAGCCGTCTGCGTCGCCGCCTTGTTCCAGGCAATCATCGCCAAGGTCTGGAAGCTGCGGCGGGACAACCTGAGCTGGCGCCTGCACTCGGCGACGTTCATTGAGGAGAACAAGTGGCGGGCCTGCCGGTATGGGCTCGACGGGAAGATGATCGACTTCGGCAAGAGCCGGGAGCTGCCGGCCCGGACCTTGATCCGGGAACTGATCGAGTGGTTCGTCGATGACGTCCTCGATGAACTCGGCAGCCGGAAGGAGGTCGAGTACGCCTTCACGATCTTCGAAAACGGGACCAGCGCCGACCGCCAGCTGGCCACCTACGAGCGAACCGGCGATCTCAAGGCCGTCGTCGATCAGCTCATCGCCGAAACGGCCGAAGGTGTCCTCTAGGGCCGAGTGGCCCGGGCCTTGCTCGGGTTCCGGGGCACCCGTGCCGATGATTCCAGTACCCTGATTATCTTGACGGCGCCATGAAATACCGGCCGACGATCGGCATACCGACCCAGACCCTGCAGGCCATCGACGGCATCCCCGGCGGGCTGCCGGCGTCCTGGGTCATGAACCAGCGGTACTTCTACGCCGCCACGGATGCCGGCGCCGTGCCGTGGATGGTCCCGCTGATCCATGACGACCCGGACACGCTGCGCTGCATCTACGACCGGCTTGATGGAATTCTCCTCGCCGGCGGCGTGGATATGGAACCGGCCCGCTATCACGAGATGCCGCACCCCAAGCTCGGAAACACCGACCCCGCCAGGGATACCGTTGAGCTGCAGCTCGCCGAATGGGCGATTGAAGATGGCAAGCCGGTGCTCGGGCTGTGCCGGGGCCTCCAGGTGATCAATGTCGCGCTCGGAGGGTCGCTCCATCAGGACCTCGAGGATCAGCTGCCCAACGCGATCAAGCATGACTATTTCCCGACGTCGGGCTTCGAGCGCGACCACCTGGCCCATGAAGTCGAGCTGGCCGGCGGCAGCCGGCTCGCCCGGGCGTTCGGCACCGGGCGCGTCACGGTCAACAGCATGCATCATCAGGGCCTCAAGCGCCTTGGCCACGACTTGATTCCGGCGGCCTTCGCGCCGGACGGATTGGTCGAGGCCGTCGAACGGCCGGGCGACGGCTTCGTCGTCGGTGTGCAATGGCACCCGGAAGTCCTCGAAGTGAAGGATCCGAGGACGCGCCGCCTGTTCCAGACCTTCACCGAAGAGGCCGCCCGCTTCGGACGCTGACCAACCGGCAAGAGCTTCCCTCCCTCGCCATTGGCACCCGTCTTGCCTCCTTCCGGTCCTGGAAGGGTGACCCAACATGAATCACGCAGGACCCAAATCCGTGCCGGCCCACACCATGGGCGGGTCTCTGAAGCAGCTTGCCTGTTGCCTGACGTTTTCGGCCGCCATTGCATGTTGCGCCGCGACCCTCGGGCACGCGCAGAATTCTGCAGTATCGCGGGCCGCGCTCTTCGCGCCGTTGGTCGGATATACGGCCAACGAGAGCGGGGGGCGGATTTCGATGGCGGACCCCCGGGGAGATCCGGTCGCCGTCGAGACCATTCGCCTCCACCTGCTCGAGAACGCTGCGGCGATCCGGCGCGGCGACTTTCGCAGCGTCCGGATCATCCGCACCGACCTTCCCGCGATCCAGGTGCTGGTCGATCACCGCGGATCGGTCCGCTGCCTGTTCCGGCCATCGCCCCGCGGTGGCGAGCTCGTCCTGCTGAGCGACGACGACTTCGTCGTAACGGCGATCCATCAGGTCCTGGCGGCTCCCCCCAAGACTCGGGTTCGCCTCTGAGCCAGCCCCGGCCACGAGCACCGGGATAGATTTCATTCCATGATTCCGTTCATCGCGCTGGGCAGCGCTCTTGGGGGTGTTGCCCGCTATCTCGTGGCATTGGCCTTCGCCCGGCCGACGCCGGTGCCGGTCGCGACCCTGCTGGTCAACGTGACCGGCTCCCTGATCCTCGGGTTCGTGGCGCGGTACACCGCGCTCACCGCGGCCTGGTCTCCCGAAGCAAAGGCGTTCCTCACCATCGGATTTTGCGGGGGATACACGACCTTTTCCACCTTCAGCATCGAAGTGGCGGCCCTGATCGAACAGGGCGAATTCGGCCGGGCGGCCGTGTACGGCGGATTGTCCGGCATCCTGGCCGTGTCGGCCGTGTTCGGAGGATTCGCCCTTGCCGGCTGGGCCGCCGCCTGGCGCACCGGCGCCTAACGCTCTACAACCCGGTACTTCCTGAGGAGAGCCGTCACGCGGTCGATCGGCAGGGCCTCCACCGTGCCGAACCGGCTTGACACGGTCGTCGCTCGAAAAAGCGAATTGTAGATCGCCTCTTCGGTGCTCTCGGCCGCCGCCTCGAACAGCGCCGGCATCTCCTGGTTCGCCAGTTCGCGGCGGCCGGTGACCAGGCTGTCCCGTCGGGCCGCCAGGTCGGGCACCGGGCGCCGAACGGCCGGATGGGTCGCGAATGCGATCACGTAATCCCCCGACGTGTTCCCCATGAACGATCCGGTGCGGCCGAGGCCCAGCAGGGCCCGGGTCGCAAGCCGGCGGAGATTCCGATCGTCGAGCGGCGCATCCGTTGCCACGACAATCATGATTGAGCCACCACCCGGCTCTTTCTCCACCTCGCGCTGAAATGAATACCGGCCCAGCTCCCGGCCAACCGGAACGCCGAGGATCTGAAGGATGCCGCCGTAGTTGCTCTGAACCAGAGCCCCGACGGTCCACCCGCCCAGTGATTCCGGCAGCTTCCGCGACGAGGTACCGATCCCACCCTTCCAGCCGAACGCGCTGGTTCCGGCCCCGGCGCCCACCGACCCTTCCGCCACCTCCCCGGTCGAGGCCGCGTCGAGAGCCGTGCGCACCTGACTCGCCGTGATCGGTCTCGAGCGGATCGCATTCAAGCCGGCGTCGTTGGTTTCACCTACCAGTGGATTGATCGAGTAGACCTTCTCCATGCCGGGCTGTTCGAGCAGCCAGCCCACCATGGCATCGGCGACTTTCCACACGCACAGCGTGCAGGTGAGCAGAATCGGGGTCTCCAGTTCGCCCAACTCAGCCACCTGGGTCGATCCGAGAAGCTTGCCGTGCCCGTTCCCGACCACGATCGCCGCCGGCACCCGGTCGAGAAAGGGGTTGCCGGCGTGCGGGAAAATCGCGGTGAGTCCGGTCCGGACCGAGTCCCCTTCGGTTACGGTCACCTGACCAACACGGACCCCTGATACGTCCGTGATGGCGTTCCGGGCGCCGGGTCGAAACACCCCGGGCGCCACGCCAAGATCGCGTGCCCGGGGCCTCGGCTGGGCGACAACCCGCGGCGCCACACCGACCAGCGCCATGACCAATGCGGCGAATCGGACCATGCCTGGGTTCCTCTTTCGTTGGGAGGGAGCGACAGTCCTGTGGTGACGGCGGATCAGCAGTGGGCGGGCGACACCTGAAGAGCGGCGACCCCGTCCGAACCTAAGCGCAAGACGGAAAAGGCTTTGCAGCGGGGTCCATTGCCGAAAGGGAACCGGCACGCCGATTGCCCAAACAAGCAAGCGTTCCGATCCATGATCGGAGTCTCCCCCATGCCCCGCCTGCTCCCCCAGGCTGGGTCAGTACCCCGAGGCGAGGCACCGGATCCCCCCGATCCGGTGCCTCGTTCTCTTTGCCCCTAGGGCAGCAGCACGATCTTGCCATAGGCGCCGGGAGCCATCACGGCATCGTGCGCGCGGGCGGCATCCGCCATCGGAATCTCCTGCCCGATCACGGGAACCAGCGCCCCCTGCTCCACCCCGGCCGTGAGGTCCGCATAGATCGCGGCCAATTCCTCATTGGTCTGGTTCCACAGCATCACGCCGAAAATCGCCGCATCCTTGGCCATGATCTTTCGCGGGTCGATCTCGATCTTTCCACGATTGCCGATCACGACGATCCGGCCCCCGCGGGCTACCAGGTCGAGATCCGAATCGAGATTCACGTTCGCCAGCATTTCCAGAACGATGTCGGGGCCGCGCCCGTGATCGGCAGCCTCGCGAATCTGGTCGACGTACAGCGCTTCCTTGTGACTGATCGCGAGGTGGGCGCCGTTGGCCTTGACCAGTTCGAGGCCGTCAGGACTGCCAGCAGTGCCGATGACGCGAAGACCCTTCCAGCGAGCCAGTTGCAGCGCCGCCGTCCCGACCCCGCCGCTCGCCCCGTGGACCAGTACGATCTCGTTGGGCTTCGGCCGCGCCTTGACCATCAGAGCCTGGTAAGCCGTGGCGTAGGGAACACCGAGTGCGGCCCCTTCCGAGAACCCCATCTTGGCCGGCAGGCGGTACACCGTGTCCTGGTCGCACACCGCCACCTCGGCGTAGGCGCCATAGGGCCCGCCGAGCGCCGTGCCGTGAAAGAAGACCCGATCGCCAACTTTCCAGCGGGACACCCCCGCGCCCAGGGCGGCGATTGTGCCGGCTCCGTCGGATCCTGGGATGAACGGCGGTGTCGGCAGCGCGCCGTACCGCCCGTTCCGGATGTAGGTGTCAACGGGGTTGACCCCGGCCGCCTGGACTCTGATCTGGACCTGGCCCGGGCCCGGCACCGGTGTCGGGATTTCTTCGAGCCGGAGAACCGATGGGTCGCCGAATTGATGGACCCGAATTGCGCGCATACGTTCCTTCGATCTATCGATGGTTCTGGCGAAAATACTGGTCGCTGCCCGCGGCCCAGTCTTCTCGCCGAGGGCTGAACATGTCAGTCGCCTCGGAGTCCTCAACCGCCTCGGCGCTATGAGGCACGTTCGAGGGGATGCGGAGCACCGACCCGCCGGAGACGTCGAACGTCTCCGCGCCGACCAGGAACCGAAGTCGGCCGGACCGCACCCAGGTGAGTTGCTCGGCTTCGTGCTGATGGATCGGCACCACGCCGCCCCGGCGAAGCTGGAACATCGCCACCGTGGCCCGTTCGCCGGATACGAACGCCCGGTCGATGTGAGGCGTCATCGGCGTGACTGCAACGTCGCTCCACCGAATCAGTCGAGCCGGATTCGCGGCGGTGGCGGGATTGGAAAACTCGGCCGCCTGAACCGGTTTCTGGGTGAAGTATGCGTCGGTCTTCTCGAGCCAGTCCCGGCGAATCGGCGCGAAGACATCCATCTCGTAGGT
The DNA here is from genome assembly GCA_031394255.1 of Gemmatimonadota bacterium. Classification (GTDB taxonomy): domain Bacteria; phylum Gemmatimonadota; class Gemmatimonadetes; order Gemmatimonadales; family GWC2-71-9; genus SHZU01. The sequence continues at coordinate 185,665 of JANMXA010000042.1, read as the reverse complement.
GTCCTCCAGGGCCACGGCCTCGTGCTTGACCCAGGATGGAATCACCAGGATCTGGCCCGGCCCCGCGACGATTGTTTCGCCGGCGATGATGAACTTGAGCGCTCCGGAGAAGATGATGGAGCACTGCTCGGCCTCATGCGAGTGCTGCGGGACGACGCAGTCCTTCTTGAGCCAGATGTGGCCTGCCATCACCTTCTCGCCGGTGACGATCTTCCGGGAGAGCATGTCGGTGACGGCTTCCGGGGAGAGTTCATCCCAGCGGAAGACGCGGGCGGTGCCTAGTTCCATGGTAGACTCGTGGTGTCGGGTGTGTGACGAACAGGGATAGTACGTCACGCACAGTCGGCCGCGCAAATGCCCGGCCAGGGTAGCTCGGGCGGCCCCCCGGAGCGAGATTCCCAAGGGGCTGTTGGAGGCCCCTGCCACCAACTGAGGCTTAGGACTGATGCTTGCCCTGACCATTGATGACTTCCGGGCGGCCCGGGAACGGATCAGCCGCCACATCCACCACACCCCCCTGCTCTCTTCACGCCAGCTGTCGGAGTTGAGCGGCCACGAGGTGCGGCTCAAGGCCGAGATGTTCCAGCGGGTCGGGGCCTACAAGATTCGGGGCCCGCTCAACAAACTGGCCCTGATGAGCCCCGAGGATAAACGACGAGGCATCGTCTGCTCTTCGGCCGGCAATCATGCCCAGGGAGTGGCCCTCGCCGCCCGCATCCATGGCGTCCGGGCGGTGGTCTGCATGGCGGAAAACGCGACCCCCGCCAAGGTGGCCGCCACCAGGGCATACGGGGCCGAGGTGATCCTCCACGGGCGGATCTGGGATGAAGCCAACGAGAAGGCCAAGGAACTGGTTCGGACCGAAGGCCTCACGTATGTGAGCCCGTTCGACGACTCCGATCTCATCGCCGGCCAGGGCACCCTGGGCCTCGAGATCGTCTCCGACTGGCCCGAGGTGGACGCGATTGTCGTCCCGATCGGCGGGGGCGGACTGATTTCCGGAGTCGCGATGGCGGCGAAGAGCCACAACCCGAACATTCGAATCATCGGGGTAGAGTCCTCCGACGGCCCGGCGATGAAGGAAAGCATCGCCGCTGGCCGGATCGTGACGATCGATTGTCGCACGGTGATTGATGGGCTCCGGGTTCGCACGGTGGGTGACCTCACGTTCTCGGTTTGCCAGCGCTACGTGGACGAAATCGTGACCTTGCCGGACACCGACATCTTCGACTCGGTGCTCTGGATCATGGAGCGCTGTAAGCTGGTGGTCGAAGGCGCGGCGGCTGCCCCGGTGGCCGCGTTGCGGGCAGGTCTGATCCGCCTGCCGGCCGGATCGCGAGTCGCCTGCGTATTGAGCGGCGGCAACGTCAACCTTGACCAACTCAAAGGCATGGCATGGAACTGAAGACGAAGTGGCTGCTGGCCCTCGGACTCCTGGGCACGCCATCGGCCGTACCGGCCCAGGCGCCCCGGTACGATGTCGTCATTCACGGGGGCCGGATCGTCGATGGCACCGGGGCCCCGTGGTATTGGGGGGACATCGGCATCCTCGACGGCCGGATCGCGGCAATCGGTCGGATCGCGCCGGCACTCGGCCGCAAAACGGTCGACGCCACCGGGAGGACCGTCACCCCTGGGTTCATCGACATGATGGGCCAGACGGCAGCCCCATTCCTGCTTGATCCGGCCAACGCCCTCAATCTGATCTCGCAGGGCATCACCACGATCAATGCGGGCGAGGGCGAAAGCGACGCACCGCTCGACGAAGCCCAGGGCACGCGCCGCGGATGGCGGACGATGCGGGAGTTCCTGACCAGGCTCGACCAGACCGGCATGCCCATGAACATGGCTCAGACGGTCGGGCACACCCAGATCCGGCAACTGGTAATCGGCGACACCGATCGCCAGGCCACCCCGGAGGAACTCGACCGGATGCGGGCGATGGTCCGCGAAGCGATGGAGGCCGGCGCCATCGGCGTCTCCACCTCGTTGATCTACCCGCCGGCGATCTACGGCTCCGAAGCGGAGATCACCGAGTTGACCCGCGTGGCCGGCGAGTACGGCGGTCGCTACTTCACCCATATGCGCAACGAGGGCGACCGCCTGCTCGAAGCCATCGACGAGGCGCTCCGCATCGGCAAGGCTGCGGGGACCCCGGTCCATATTTATCACCTGAAGACCGCCGGCCAGGCGAACTGGGGCAAGATGGACCAGGCCCTCGCCCGAATTCGCGCCGCCCGCGCCGACGGCCAGCAGGTTGGGGTCGATGTCTACCCCTACATCAACAACGGTCTTGGCATCCGGGCTTTGTTGCATCCCAGGCATGCAGCCGAAGGCCAGGACGCGCTGATGAAGAAGCTCGCCAACCCGGCGATCCAGGCGGAGATACGCCGGGATATGGAAACAACCGACGGGTGGGAAAACTGGTTCGCCCACGTTGGCAAGAACTGGGATCGCGTGGTCGTCGCCGGTCTGACCTTGCCGGCGTATCAGGCGTACAACGGCCAATCGGTCGGCGCCATCGCCCGCGGCGTCGGCCAGGACCCCTGGGTGGTCTTCTTCGCCATCGCCCAGACCGAAGCATTTGCAATGCCCCAGAGCATGTCGGAAGCGAACAAGATCAAGGCGATGCGAGAGGAGTTCACGTCGTTCGACACGGATGCCGGCCCCGCCGCCACCGGTTTCGCCGTCCATCCACGGGGATACGGCGCCTTCCCCCGCGTGCTGGCCCGATATGTTCGCGACCTCGGCGCCCTGAGCCTCGAGGGGGCGATCCACCGGATGAGTGCCGTCGCGGCCAACGAGATCATGGCCTACGACCGCGGGCGGATCGCGCCGGGACTGGCGGCGGATCTGGTCATTCTCGATCCGGCGGCCGTCCAGGACCGGGCGACCTTCGCCACACCCGCAACGCTCTCGACCGGCATTGACGTGGTCTTCGTGAATGGCGTGGCCGTGTTCGAGAACGGCAAGTACACCGGCGCCAAACCGGGCCGGGTAATTCGGGGCCCCGGCTATCGCGGAGCGCTGCGATGACCATCGATCGCCGGACCTGGATGTCCCAAACCGCACTCGCCGCGGCCGCCGTCGGCCTGCCGAGTGACTGGCTGTCCCCCATCCTCCGGCGCGCCGACTCCGCCCCGCGACCGTTCCTGGCGGAAGCCCTGGCCGTGGCCCGATGGATCGGCCAAAGCGCCCAATCGGGCGACGGCGGAACTCGCTGGCCGGCCGATCCCGCGAAGCCCGCCTCGGTGGGACTCGACTTCTACAATGGCATGCCTGGCGTCGTCTTCTTCCTGGCCGCGCTCCATGCCGCCACGCGTGACGCCCGCTGGCTCACCGCGGCCCGGTCCGGAGCCGACCACCTCATCGGGCAGACGACGGCCAAACCCGAGGCGCTCGACAACGGCCTCTACACCGGCCTCGGGGGCCTCGGCCATACGTTGCTCGCGGTGGCAAAGGCAGGCGGAGGGGCCAAATACGCGGCGGCGGCCCGCCAGGCCACCAAGCAAATCGGGCGGCGCGGGGCGATCGGTGAGTCGAACGACATCATCAGCGGAATGGCCGGGACCGGACTCTTTCTCTTGGCCGCTGCCCGCGAATGGAAGGACCGCGAGCTCGTCAATCAGGCCGTCAAGGTGGGTGAGCGGCTCCTGGCTACCGGCGAGCCGGCTGAGGGCGGCTTGATGTGGTTCCCGGCGGCGTCATTTCGGCGGAACTATCCGAATTTCTCCCACGGAACGGCCGGGGTCGGCTACTTCCTCGCCACGCTCTACCAGGACTCGGGCGACCAGCGGTTTCTTGAAGGCGCCCTCAAGGCCGCCCATTATCTCGACGCGATCGCAACCCGGCGGGATGGAGCCACCACGATCTTTCACCAGAGCGGTGGCGGCGAAAACCGTTTCTACCTGAGTTGGTGCCACGGCCCCGTCGGCACCGCGCGACTGTTCTACCGCCTGCACCAGATCACCGGGGAACGGCGATGGTCGGACTGGGTGGACTCCTTGACCCAGGGCGTCTTCACTGCCGGGGTTCCCGAGCAGCGGACTGATGGGTACTGGAATAACATCAGCCAGTGCTGCGGCAACGTCGGTATCGGCCAGTACACCATCGATCTTGCTCGATATCATCGGACCTCGGCGGCGGCCGCGATGCGTCAGCGCATCGTGACGAACACCATGGAACGCGCCACTCGCGACGAAACCGGCCTTCGGTGGATTCAGGCCGAAAACCGAACCGAGCCCGCGAATCTCGTCGCGCAAACCGGCTTCATGCAGGGCGCCGCCGGCGTGGGCATCTTCCTCCTTCAACTCGATGCGCTCGACACCGGCCGCCGATGGCCGTTCCCGCAACCCGATACGCCATTCCACACGTAGTCCATCGCTGCCGGACTCCGATTCGAGACGCCAGGACATTCCTGAGCCAACTGTACCGGTTGTGTTCGGTTAGTAACTGGCCATTTACTTTACAAAAACCGTACAGAGTGGTATTGTGTGGCATGGCGACGGACACCAACACTCCGATTTTCCCGGTTCGGATCGTCCTGAAACGAACCGGCTTGTCGGCCGAGTTGCTGCGGGCCTGGGAGCGGCGCTACGGAGTAGTTGCGCCCGCCCGGACCAAAGGCGGCCAACGGCTGTATTCCGAGTCGGACGTCGGCCGCCTGGCTTTGCTCCGCCGGGCCACCCTACACGGGCATTCGATCGGCCGCCTCTCCGAACTCCCTGATGCCGATGTCGCCGGCCTGCTCGAGGAAACCGTCGGCCTCCGCTCCGATGCGACCGAAACGACGCCCGCCGAGGGTGCTGCCGAGCGAACCGTCAACCGCTGTCTTGAGGCGATTCACTGGATGGACGGCGCCGCGCTGGACCTGGCGCTCCGGCGCGCCGCGGTGTTGCTCGGCCCGGTTCCCTTTGCCGAATCGGTGGTCGCGCCACTGGTGAAGGAAGTGGGTGAGCGGTGGCACCAGGGCCGGCTTCGAATCGTCCAGGAACATCTCACGACAGTCACGGTGCGCCAGGTCATGAGCGGTTTGCTCGCGGGGCTGCCGAGCGAGCCGACGGCCCCCGTGTTCGTGGCCGCCACGACATCCGGCCAGCACCATGAACTGGGGGCCATGCTCGCCGCCGCCGCTGCTGCTGCTGCCGGCTGGAGGACCATCTATCTCGGCTCTGACTTGCCCGGAGATGAGATCGCGGTAGCCGCCACCCAGCTTCACGCCAGGGCGATCGGCCTGAGTATCGTCTTCCCGATCGATGAAGCCGCGACGGAACGCGAATTCACCTCGTTGGCCTCCGGGCTCGGCGCAAGGATCCCAGTCCTGGTCGGGGGAGAAGGCGCCCGCCAACTTACCGGATTGATCAACCGGTTCGGCTTTACTCAAGTCGACTCGCTGAGCGGCATACGGAGTCACCTGTCCGACTGATCTTGTTCACGGAATCATCGGCTTCACGTACCGTTCCCACCAGCCGATGTAGCGGTTCATGATGTCGACACGCTGACTGGGAAAACTGGGCCCGTGAAACATCCCCGGGTACACCACGAGTTTGGTGTCGATCCCGTTCGTCTTGAGCGCCTGGTACATCTGCTCGGATCCAATGATCGGAACATTGAAGTCACGTTCGCCGCCCATGAAGAGCGTGGGCGTAGTAATCCGGTCCGCCTTGAAGAATGGATATGACACTTTGAGCCAGGCCTCCGGGTTCTTCCACGGGAGGCCGAGCTCCTGCTCGTACTGGTAGATGTACATGTCATGCCCGTACATCGAGAGCTGCAGCGCGCTGCCGGCGCCGGCCGCTCCCGCTTTGAACCGCTGATCAGAGGCGATCATGTAATCGGTCAGAATGCCACCGTAGCTCCAGCCGCCAAGGACGAGCCGAGCCGGATCGGCGATGCCGCGGGCAATGGCTTCGTCGACCGCACCAATGAGGTCCATGACCTCCTTGTTCCCCCAGTCGCCGAAGATCGCCCGGCTGAAGCCTTCGCCTCGGCCCGAACTGCCTCGATAGTTCGGAGCCAGCACCGCGTAGCCGCGTGCGGCGAATACACGCCGCATCAGGTCGAAGTCGTGACCGTCCTGGCCGAACGGACCGCCATGGATATGGAGTGCCAGCGGCACGCGCTGGCCGGGGCGATAGTCGGGGGGCAGATAGAGCATGCTTCCGACCGTGGTTCCATCCTTGCTCTTCGAGTCGAGGTCCTGGACCGGTCCAAGGTCGATCAACGCCATCAGCGAGTCGTTGTGATGGGTGAGCCGCCGGACCGACGCGTTGTCGAGCGCCACGACCTCGCCGGGGGCCGCGTCCGTACTTTCGATCAGCACGATCTTCCCCCCAACCACCGAGAGCCCGGACAATCCCCGTGGCCCCTTGAGCACCCGGTCCACGGCCCCCGTGGCGATGGTGGCACGGCCCAACGGGACGGTCCGATCGTCATCGAACAGGAAATACACCGACGCCCCGTCCGCTGACCAATGCGGCTCCGACACCGGACGGTCGAGGGCCTCCGTCAGCACCCGGGCTTCGCCACCTTCGGCAGGCACGACCGCCAGCCGCTGATTGTTGTAAGCCCAGTACTTGGGGTCGCCGGACCGGAGATAGGCGATCCACTTGCCATCCGGACTGAAGCTGGGACGGCCGTTGCCCCGGCCACCATCGCTGCCCGCGAATGTCGTGATCTGTTTCGGCGCAGCCCCAACCCGGGCGTCGATGGTGTACACATCGGCATTGTCGCTGCGATCGCTGCCGGGAGCGCGTTTGCTCACGAACACCACGGTCCGGCCGTCCGGCGACCAGCCCGGCCCGTCATCGTCGTAGTCGCCGTTGGTGATCTGCTCGAGCTTCCGGGTCGCAAGATCGAACAGGTACAGGTGGGTTCGCCGGCGGGTCAGGTAGCCGACATAGTCCCGCTTGAAGTCCCAGCGATCAATCTCGATCGCTTTGGGCGCCCGCTTCTCGGCTTTGACGGTATCGGGATCCGGATCGATCATCACGAAGACGAGACGTTTGCCGTCTGGCGCCCAGGCGTAATCGCTGATGCCGTTCTTGAACTCGGTTACCCGCTGGGCCTCGCCACCCTGCCGGTCGAGGAGCCACAGCTGGGCGCCCTTCTCGTCCTCACCGCGGGAACTGAGGAAACCCAGATAGCGATTGTCCGGACTCCACCGGGGACTCGACTCGTCTTCGGCCGTCGATGTCAGTTGGATCGTGCGGGCCCCGTCCCAGCTCACCATGAACAGGTCGCTGGCGCGCTTGTCCTTGACGGAATCCGCGGTGCCGAGCGTATAGGCGACCCACTGGCCATCGGGGGACAGCACCGGGCTCCCCACATCCTTGATCCGGTAGAGGTCGCCCGGGACGATCCGGCGTTTGGCCGGGGCCTGAGCCGCCACGAGGGTCGGCACCAGCAGCAGGAGCGCAATGCGTTTCATACTCGATTGGCCTTGAGTTCACGAAGAGAATAGAACGTGCCGCGCCAGCGGATCCCCCCTTGAACCAGATTGAGGACCATGGTGCGCCACAGAATGAACACGAACAGCCCGACAACGATGGGGGTCAACAGGGCCACTCGCACCGGCAATCCAAGCGCCTTTGCGTTGACGGCCATCGTGAGGATGCCGGCCGCGACCTGAGCGGCTAGGAGGACTCGCGTCGGCCCGGTCACGGCAAACACACCGATGATCGGCAGCACGCCAAGGACAAGTTGCAGCATTCCTCCCGTCAGCGAAAGGAGGATGCTGTAGTCGACCCCGGCAAACATGTTCTTTTCGAGCCCCCGGACCATTTCGCCAAGCGAATGGTACCAGGCAACCGAGAGCAGGCCGGAACCATTGGCGGCTTCTTGACGATATCCCGCCCGCTTGAGGACCTTGCCCAGCTTGAGATCATCGTCGGGGCGGAGGCGGACCCGTTCGTGGCCTTCGACGCCCCAGTACGCCTCGCGCCGCACCAGGTTGAACGCGCCGATGCCGACGAAGAACCAACTGTCCGGGTCACTGGCCTTCCAGGGCTTGGTAAAGGCGAGAAACGAATACAGGAAGAAGACGCCGAATGCCTGGAGCAGAGCCCCGGGCATGATCAGGTCCGGCCCCACAGCCAGATGATCGATCCCCGCGGCCTCGCAACGCCCGACGGCTCGACTCAGCGCGTCCGGCGCCATGTGGACATCCGCGTCGGCAAACAGGAGATAGGCGCCACGGGCCCGGACGGCGCCCGCCTGCAACGCGTGATTCTTGCCGAGCCAGCCAGGCGGCAGCTCGCGAACATGCACGACGGCCAACCGTGGCTCGGCGGTCGCCATCCGGTCGAGAATGCCGCCGGTATCGTCCGTGGAGCGGTCATCCACTACCACCAGCTCGAAATCAGGATAGTCCTGCCGCAACATCGTGGCGACCGCCGCTTCGATGTGGGCCGCCTCGTCTCGCGCCGCAACGATGATCGACACTGGCCGTGCCCCGACACGATCGACCCGCGGACAATCATCCAGCCGACGGATGCGGGCACCGCCAATCAGGCTTTCCAACCCAAGCAGCACGGTGACCGCCAGCAGCGCCCCAGCCAGCCAGATCATCGGCGACGGTCCGCGGGGTCAGGCCGGTCAACACGCATACACGGTCCTTCGATGGTGGCTAGCGGAATATCTTCCCCGGATTCAGCAGGTTCCCCGGATCGAGGGCCCGCTTGATGTCGCGCATCACCTGAACGCCCTCGCCGTGTTCCTTGAGCAGCGAGTCTTGCTTGCCGAGGCCGATTCCGTGCTCGCCCGTGCAGGTCCCGCCCGCCGCGATGGCGCGATCCACCATCCGGTCATTGAGCCGCTTGGCTTCGGTCAGTTCCGCGGGGCTGGCCGGATCGACGAGGTAGCCGACATGGAAGTTCCCGTCCCCGACGTGGCCCAGAACCGCCCCTTGAATGAACGATTCGGCGATGTCCCGCTTGGCGGCCCGGATGGCCTCCGCCAGGCCGGAAATCGGCACACAGACATCGGTGATCCACGACCGAGCCCCGGGCCTGATCGTGAGGCTGGCGAAGTACGCCTCATGCCTCGCCTTCCACAGCCGGGCCCGCTCCGTTTCATCGGTCGCCCACTGGAAGGCGGACCCCCCGTTCTGCTCGGCAAGCTCCTTGACGGTGGCCGCATCCTCCCGGACGCCGGCATCCGATCCGCCATGGAACTCGAAGAACAGGGTCGGGACCGGCGCATAGTCCAGGCCGGCATACTTGTTGAGCGCCGCCATGAACACTTCATCGAGGAGTTCGATCCGCGCCACAGGAACGCCGAGCTGGATGGTGGAGATGACCGTGTCCACCGCTCCGTCCAGCGACGCGAACTGGCACACCGCAGCCGCAACGGCCGCCGGGATTCCGTGCAATCGCAACGTGACGTCGGTGATCAGGCCGAGGGTGCCTTCCGAGCCGATGAACAAACGGGTCAGGTCATACCCGGCGGATGACTTCCGGGCCCGGCCGCCGGTACGAATGATCCGTCCGTCAGCCAGGACAATCGTGAGCCCGAGAATGTTTTCCCGCATGGTCCCGTAACGGACTGCCGTTGTTCCCGACGCCCGGGTAGCGGCCATGCCGCCCAGCGTGGCGTCGGCGCCCGGGTCGATGAAGAAGGCTAGCCCGGTACCTTTGAGCGCGTCATTGAGCTGTCGGCGGGTCACCCCAGCCTCAACGGTGACGTCGAGATCCTCCGCCGAGAGTCGGGTGATCTGGTTCATCTCCGAAAAATCGATCGTCACGCCCCCTCGAACGGCCGCAATGTGACCCTCCAGGGACGAGCCCGCTCCCCAGGCGACCATCGGCGTCCGATACCTGGTACAGATGGCCGCGATCCGACTGACCTCATCGGTCGTTCTGGGGAAGACAACCGCGTCAGGGGGGTGAGGGGTCGGGTACGCCTCGCCTTGCGCGTGATGATCCCGGATTGCCGTGGCCGTTGTAAACCGGTCGCCGAACAGGGCGGCCAGTTCCGATTCGGCACCTGGATCGAGTCCGGAAATTCGCATGCCGGTCATGGAGTGACCACGGAAACGGAGAGGTGGGACGGATAAATCGCCGACCGGTAGATCCGCTGGGTTGCGCTCCGGTAGTCCCGGTCGCGGGCCTCGAAGATGTTGGCCACGAATGTCTGCGGGTTGCGATCGATCAGGGGAAACCAGGTGCTCTGGACCTGCACCATGATCCGGTGGCCCTGCTTGAAGGTGTAATCCGCGGCGTGCAGGTCGACCGGGAACATGGTGACCTTGTTCGGTTTGAGGGGCGCGGGTCGCTCGTAGCTCGATACGAAACGGCCGCGGAAGACATCGCCAACCACCATGAGTTGATACCCGCCCATCACCGGGTCGGCCGGAAAGTCCTCCGGGTAGGCGTCGATCAGCTTGACGACCCAGTCGGCGTCGGTACCGGTCGTCGACGCGAAGAGACGCGCCAGGACCTTGCCGCTGATCGTCACATCGGCACCCAGCGGTTCGGTCTCAAAGCTCAGGACATCGGGCCGAAGATGGCTGTGCCGTTGATCGTCTACCTGCCACAGGGGCCAGGACGAGCGCGGTTTGCTGCCGTAGAGCGGGACGATCGGCCGGGCCCGGTAGGGAACGGGGTGGGCAGGGTCTGAGACATAGCTGTCGAACCCCGTGCCGGCCGACGGCGCGGTCCAGGTCAGGCGCCCGCCCGAGCCGAAATAGAGCTTCCGCTCCGTCACGCCGGCCTTCGGTGGCCATGCATCATGCCGCTGCCACGCATTGGCACCGGCCCGGAAGGTGAGAGCTTCGGGCTGGTTGAGCGTGCCCTTGTCCTTGAGCCAATACGCGAACCAGCGGGCTTCCACGGAGTCCCGGAAGAAGGCGCTGGTCGGGCTGCCGAACTTGATCGGACCCAGGGCCGAGCCTTGTTCGTCGGTCCAGCCCCCGTGGTTCCAGGGACCAATCACGAGATAATTGATCCCCCTGGTATCGAGCGATTCCATCTTCTCGTAGATGGTGAGCGGGCCATAGAAATCCTCCTGGTCCCACCACCCGGCCACGGTGAGCGTCGGCACCTTCACACTGGTGAGGTGACGAATCACCTTCCGGGCCTTCCAGTAGTCGTCGAAGGCCGCGTGGCTGGTGAAGTCGGTCCAGGCCGGTTTGTTGCGATGAAAGTACTTGCCGTCGACGTTGGCCAATCCACCAAGGCGGAGAAACCATTCATAGGTGTCGAGCCGGTCAAATGCGTACGGAGTAAAGGTCTGTCCGTCGACCGCCGCGACGTACTCGAAGCCATAGCTGAGGCGAAAGGCGCCATTGTGATGGAAGTCGTCTCCTAGAAACATGTCGTCCGGCGACGCCTGGGGCGACGCGGCTTTGAGCGCCGGATGAGGGTCGAGCAACGCCATCATCGTCGACCAGCCGTCGTACGAGATCCCTCGCATCCCGACCCGACCGTTGGTGTTCGGCAGGTTCTTCACCAGCCAGTCGATCGTATCGTACGCATCGGTCGTCTCGTCGATCGCCTTGGTATCACCAGGTGCCCGGGTGGGACGGATCATCGAGAACTGGCCCTCGGATCCGTATTTCCCCCGAAGATCCTGGCAGACCAGCAAGTAGCGTTCGCGAACGATCGAGGCGTACTCCGCGAACACCCCGCGGCAGGTTCCCTCGGCGTCATACGGAGTGCGCTGCAACAGGATCGGCAACGGGCCGCTCTGGTCCCTGGGGCGCCAGACCACGGTGTTGAGACGCACACCATCCCGCATCGAGATCATCACCGTGGAATGATCGTAGGCGGCGACATCACCCTGGGCGGCGCCGGAGACCGGAGTCGCTAGAGAAAACAGGCTCGCGGCGGCGAGCAGCCAGGCCGTTCTCATTGCCCCACCACGGACACATCGATCCGGCTGGGATACCGCGCTGAGTGGTAGATGCGCTGCGTGGCGGTCATGAAGTCGGCGTCCTTGGCAAGAAAGATGTTGGGAACGAATCGTTGGGGATTCCGGTCGATCAGCGGGAACCAGGTGCTCTGGATCTGGACCATGATCCGGTGACCCTTCTTGAACGTGTAATCTGCCGCATGTAGATCAACCACGTATGCATTCACCTGGTTGGCGACCACGGCTGCAGGTTTCTCGTAGCTGTTCCGGTACCGGGCCCGGAACACGTCGTTGACCACCATCAGCTGATAGCCCCCCATCTGGGGGGCGTCCGGCACGTCCTCCGGATAGACGTCGATCAGCTTGACGACCCAGTCCGCGTCGGTACCGGTGGTGGCCGCAAACAGGCGGGCCGCAACCTGACCGGTGATGGTCACGTCGGCCTTCAGGGTCCCGGAGTCGAAGCTCAGCACGTCTGGTCGCAAGTGGGCGTGTCGCTGATCATCAACCTGCCACAGCGGCCAACTCGAGGGCACCTTGCCGCCATAGAGCGGTACAACCGGCCGTTGACGGTACGGGACCGGCCGGCTGGGGTCCGAGACGTAGGCCGTAAACGGCGACCCGGCCGCAGGGGCCTGCCAGGCGAGTCCCCCGTCCGGCTGGAGGTAAAGCGATTTCGCCGTGACGCCGGTGCGGGGCGGCCAGTGGTCGTGACGCTGCCAGGTGTTGTCACCGGGCCGGAACGTGAGGGCTTCGGGGAGGTCCAGCGAGCCACGGTCCTTGAGCCAGTGCGCAAACCACGGTCCTTCAACGGTCTCCCGGAACCAGGCGGACGTATTGGTGCCAAATTGGATTGGGCCAAGGGTCGAACCCTCGCCACGGGCCCAGCCGCCGTGGTTCCAGGGACCAATGACGATGTGGTTGATCCCTTTGGTGTCATTCGGCTCCATCGCCTGGTAGATGGTCAGCGGCCCGTAGAAATCTTCCTGATCCCACCAGCCCGCCACGGTCAGCGTCGGCACCGTAACCGGCTTGTGGGCGAAGACCGGACTCACCTTCCTCCGTTGCCAGAATTCGTCGAAGTTCGGATGGGTGACAAAATCGGTCCAGGTCGGGCGCTGGCCTTTGAAATAGCGCCCATCGGCATTGGCGAGGCCGCCCAGTTTGAGGAACCACTCGAAGGTGTCCGCTCGATCGAAGCGGAACGGCTCGCTGATCCGGCCGGCTTCGAGACTCGCCACATATTCGAATCCGTAGCTCAGCCGAAAGGTGCCGTTGTGATGGAAATCATCGCCGAGGTACATGTCGTCCGGCGAAGCCTGGGGCGACGCCGCCTTGAGCGCAGGGTGTGGCTCGACGAGGGCCATCATTGTGAGCCACCCACCGTACGAGATGCCCACCATGCCGACTCGGCCATTGTGCCCGGGTACGTTCTTGAGCAGCCAGTCGATCGTGTCGTTGGTATCGGTCCCTTCGTCGACGGTCTCACCGCGTTTGGGGTCACGGGGCGGCCGGATCATGATGAAAGTGCCTTCCGAGCCGTATTTGCCCCGCACGTCCTGGAAGACGAAGATGTACCCGTCATCCGCCAGCACTTTGTATCGATTGCCAAGGCGCGGACCGACCAGCGTCGCGTTATACGGCGTTCGCTCCATCAGGATGGGCAGCGATCCGGTATGCTGGGCGGGAGTGAAGATTTCCGTGTACAGCGAGACGCCGTCTCGCATCCGGACCATCTCGGCCCGCTTGACGTAGTCCGCCCGAAGCCCGGGGGTCTGGTTGCCTGGAGTTTGGGCGGCAGCCGGCAACGCCAGCAGCGCGGACGCTACCGCGACCCGGACCAGCTCCCGGAAAGAGCTCGAAATGTGGAAGGACATGAACGCCTCTCGTCGGGGAACATTCGGGGCCGCTCCGAATCTCTGGACCGGTGAGGCGTTTGGCAAGGCAATCCGACGCTAGAACTCCTCCCGCCCGAACCGCCAGACCGCTACAGCCAGGGCCAGAACGATCCATCCCGCGGTCGCCGTGGCCGGAATCCACAATGGGGCCGGTAGTGGTTGCCAGGTTGCGATCGCGGACGCTCCCTGCGCCAGCATCCAAGGCATGCTGAGCACGATCCACTTGGGGAGAAGATTCGGGGCGATGTTGCCGGCCACCCAGAATCCCAGCGCCAACCCCGAGACCGGACCCCGGGAACTGAACAGGGTGCCGAGCATCAGGGTCAGCGCGATATAGAAGGTCTGGTGAAGGGCCAGGATCCCTAACGCCTCGAGAAAATGGGGCGCTTCTGGGAGGGTATGCCAGATCAGCTTGATGACCACCGATACGCCAATCGCCGGCACCACGAGCGACAGAAGGAGGAAGGTGGCCGTAATGGCGACGAATTTCGACAGCACGAACGCGGGGCGGGTCGTTGGCTTGGTCAGGACCCAAGCCGCTGTTCCGGAACTGCGCTCGCCCACAATTGCTCCCTGGGTCACGAGCACGGCACCGATCAATGCGAAGAAGCCACCGGCCTGGAAGAAGACTTGCATGGTTTCCGCCAGTCCCTTCGCCGGCGTCATCTCGTGTCGCCCCTCGAGGGCAATCAGAAGGATGAAACCGGTCTCGATCGTGAGCCACAGGCCGAGATGCACCAACCACCGCCGCGTTCCCCACCACGAACGCAGCTCCTTATTCATCAGGTTGCCGAAGCCAGTCGACCAACCTCGATTCTTGGTTTGATTGAGCGTCATCGGGCGCTCTCCCCTTCGATCAAGTTCATGAATACCTCTTCCAGCTGGTACCGGCGGCGTCCGAACGCCCGAAGCCGGGTGGATTCGTCGGCCAGGATGGTTCTGGCGAGCGCCTGATCAGCCGCGTGCTCGTCACCCACGGCAACCTGCCAACGGGTCGTATCAGGGCTGATCGATGTTTCGTCCAGCGATAGTACCCAGGGCAGTCCGGCGACTCGCCGACGGGCAGACTCGATGTTGCCAGACAACTCGACCGTATAAGTGGTGTGGCCAGAGCCGGCGAGAAGTTCCCCGATCGGCGCCTGGGCGATCAGGCGGCCCTGGTTGAGAATCGCCACGGTGTCGCTGACCCGTTGAACGTCTTCGAGGATGTGGGTCGAATAAAAGATCGTCGTGTGACTCCTGAGCCGCGCCATCACCTCCAGTACGTCGCGACGACCCATCGGATCCAGTGACGCGGCTGGTTCGTCGAGAATCAGCAACTCCGGCCTGGCGATCTGGGCCTGCGCAATGCCGAGTCGCTGCCGCTCGCCGCCGGAAAAGCCGCGGATCGGACGATCGGCCTTGTCCGCGAGCCCGACCAGATCGAGGGTCTCCGAGAGGTGGCGCTCCAAATCGGCCCCCGGACCGGAAAAGAAAAATCGGGCCGTGAATCGGAGGGTTTCCCGCGCAGTCATATAGTCGTAGTACCGGGGATCCTGTGCGAGGTAGCCGATCTTTCGCCGGACTTCGAGCGTGTCGCGCTCGCTGTCGAGGCCGAAGAGCGTCGCGGAGCCGGCCGTCGGACGGGCCAGTCCCAGCAGAAGCTTGATGGTCGTCGTCTTGCCGGCGCCGTTCGGGCCGAGGAATCCGAAGATCGAATTGCGGCGCACCTCGAGGTCGAGCCCCTGCAGGGCTTCGACTCCTCGGTAGTGCTTCGAGAGTCCGGCGGTGCGGATGACAACGTCGTTCGCGTCGTTGGGCACGGCGCGCCTCCAGTGCAGATGGATGGAGTGGTATTCGGTCGGCTGAACAAAGCGGCCCTACGGGCGGGCGTCGCGACCAGTTTCACAGTGGAACAACAAGCTATGTCACACGATATATTTGACATGTCTGAAAACAATTTGTACGATATATCGTACGACACAATGCGCGTACTTGCGTCGATTTAAATCGCGTCGGTTCCTCAGGAGACACACAATGGCTAAAGATCATGATGATTGGGGTTTAGGTAACATTTTTGGGTTTGCCTTCGATCCCAGCAAGTTCGAATTCCGGTCCGGGGGCCCGGGCGGCCAACGGAATTGGGGCCGGCGGCGGCGCCAGATGTTCGAGTCAGGGGAAGTAAAGTTTGTCATCCTCCGGCTCCTGCGCGAGAAGCCCCGGCATGGCTACGAGGTCATCAAGGCCCTGGAGGAGCGGCTCCACGGCTGCTACACGCCGTCGGCCGGAACGGTCTACCCGACGCTCCAGCTGCTCGAGGATCAGGGCTATGTCCGGGCGGTGGACGAAGACGGCAAGAAGGTCTACCACATCACGCCTGAAGGGGAAAAATTTCTCGAGGACAATCGTGATTTGCTCGACGACATCTTCGACAGGGTGCGGGACACCGTGCGGGACTTCGCCGGCGGCCAGATGGGGGATCTCAACCACGCCTTTACCCGGCTCGCGGGAATGACCTACAAGCGCGCCTGGCGGTGGGGCGGCGATCACCCGGCTGTGCCCCGGATCGTTGAGATCCTCAAACGGGCGGCCGACGAAATCGAACGCGAATGGGAAAAGGCCTGAGGAGGCTGCAATGGGACACGCACTGGCCGGTCTCTCGGGATTCTGGTCCCTGTTCTGGGTGGTGTTTGTCATTGTGCCGGCGGTTCGGTGGAGCGTTGGCTGGAGTTCGAGTCGCCGGCGGTGGTGGCGTGTCGATGGCTGGGATCGCAATGACGATCCGCGGCCGCTTCGATCATCGAGTCGTCGCATGGTGGCCGGGCTCCAGGCGGATCTGGAGGCCCGCCTCGGGGATATCGAGATGCTGACCGCCCGGGTCGCCGAACTCGAGAATCGGATCGATTTCACCGAGCGGCTCCTGGCGGGCCAGCGGGAGGCGACTCCAACACCGGCTGGACCCCGGGTCTCAGCACGGTGACCGCGACGACGCCGGCCCTCTCGATCAGAGGCCTCGTAAAGCGGTACGGCAACGTCACGGCGGTGGACGGCCTCGATCTCGAGGTCGCTCGCGGTGAGTGCTTCGGCCTGCTCGGCCCCAATGGAGCGGGCAAGACGACCACCATCGAGATTTGCGAAGGCCTGACCGACCCGGACGCGGGCGACGTGGTCGTTCTCGGCATGCGCCACCGCGACGATCCCCTCGGAATCCGCGCCGCGATCGGGATTTCGCTGCAGGAAACCCAGCTGACGGAAAAGCTCACGGTCGAGGAAACCATTCGGCTGTTTCACAGCTTCTACCCCCGCCGTCGGCCCGTCGACGACGTGATTGCGGCGGTTCAACTCGGTGAAAAGCGGGGCACCCGGGTCGGACAATTGTCCGGTGGGCAGAAGCAGCGTCTCGCGCTGGCGTGTGCTCTGGTCGGTGATCCTGATCTCTTCTTCCTCGATGAGCCGACGACCGGCCTGGACCCGCAATCACGCCGCCAGCTCTGGGAACTGATCGGGCGGTTCAAGGCGGAAGGGCGCACAGTCGTCATTACCACCCACTACATGGACGAGGCGGAACATCTGTGCGATCGCGTCGCGATTGTCGACCATGGCAAGATCATCGCGCAGGACACCCCAAGGCATCTGATTTCGCAGCTGGGGACTGAACACGTCGTGGAATTCAGGCTCGAGGGCCTGGCCGTGGGCGAGGCAGAACTCGCGGCACTGCCGGGCGTCACCGGCGTCCGGATCGACCAGGGTCGATATCAGCTCGACGTGACCATGATCCATCAGTCCATTCCGGCACTGCTCCGGCTGCTGAACGGGCGCGAGAGTGCCCTCAGCGAACTCACGACCCACACCGCCACCCTCGAGGATGTCTTCGTGCACCTGACCGGGCGCCACCTCCGCGATGGTTGAGAAGACCCGAGGGGCCCGTTCGTGGCGGGAGCGCGCCATCGTCCAGCTGACACTGGCCCGGTATAGAGAATTCTACCGGGAGCCCGAGGCCATGTTCTGGACGTTCGTGTTCCCGCTGCTGATGGCGGCGGGACTGGGACTGGCGTTCCGCAGCAGGCCACCGGACGTGGCGAAGATCGGGGTAGTGAAGACCGGATCGTTTGCCTCGGTGGCGTCCGGTCTCCGAGCCGAAACACTGCTGGACGTCCGGGAGGTCGACGACTCGGCCGCGAGCCGTCTGTTGCGGACCGGCAAAGTGGCATTGCTGGTGGTGCCATCAGACAACGCCCGAATCGAATACCGCTTCGACGATACTCGCCCCGAGGCGGTGGCCGCCCGGCGCGTCGTCGATGATGTGCTCCAGCGGTCGGCGGGACGGCAGGATCCGGTTCCAGTCACCAACGCCCTCGTGCGAGACCGGGGATCGCGCTACATCGACTTTCTGATTCCCGGCTTGCTGGGCATGAACCTGATGGCCAGCAGCATGTGGGGCATCGGGTTCTCGGTCGTCGATCAGCGACGGAAGAAGCTGCTCCGCCGCTTCATCGCCACACCGATGTCCCGGGCCGGGTATCTCGCGTCGTTCGTGCTTGCCCGTCTCACGTTGCTAGTCATCGAGATCGGATTCCTGGTCAGTTTCGGCGTGCTGGTATTCGGCGTGCCGTTGCGGGGGTCGATTCCGGGCCTGGTATCGCTCTGCCTGCTCGGCGCGATGGCCTTCAGCGGGTTGGGTCTCCTCATCGCCGCCCGGCCCAAAACGGTCGAAGCCGCATCCGGCCTGATGAACTTCGTAATGCTGCCAATGTGGGTGTTTTCCGGCGTGTTTTTTTCGTCGGGAAACTTCCCCGACGCCATGCAACCGTTCATCAAGGCCCTTCCCCTCACCGCCTTGAACGACGGCCTCCGCGCCATCATGCTGGAAGGCGCCAGCGTCTTCCAGTTGCCGCTCGCCTTCGGCGTTCTGAGCGCGTGGCTCATCATATGCTCCGCCCTCGCCGTCAGGATATTCCGCTGGAAATAGCGGGCGCCTCCTTCGCCGGTCTCTCACATTCTCTTCACAACGAACGGACTATGGTCCCTGTGGGAATCACCAGGAGGTGCTCGATGCTGGATCAACGGTGGTGGGCGGGGCTTGCGGTACTGATCGCGGGTTGTGGCGTTCCGGGAACCCCAGTCGCGGTCCGCGGGAACCGATACGGCGGTTGGCGATGTCATGATGGTCCCGGCCAACATCGAGGTGCCTACCGCGCCGGTTCGAACCGATGATCCGGTCCAGCGCACTCCGCGGGTGATCAAGATCAGTTTCGTGCGCTGCGAAGGAAAGGAAGTCACCGGGTGGCTTGAGCCATATCCGGATCCGGATACCGGCGAAAAGACTTCCACAACGTTCGAGGGAATTCTCGCGGGTGACAAGCTCGAGGGAAAAGTCGTCTCCTACCTGGAACTGTCAGGACGGCGGAGAGTCGGCACGTGGGCCGTGAGCCGGAAGAAAGTGACCTCGAATCAATAGCGGTTCCAACAGGAGGCGAGACCCTTCTGCCGTCCCCGTGGAGACGGCGGAAGGAATGAGGGCTGTCTCGACAATTCATTCAGGCCCGGTCAGTGGTCAGGAGCCGGGGCACTTCACTTTCTTGAATCGCACTTCGACCGCGGTCTGCCCTACCCCCTCATTGCGCGGAATCAAACTCCCATCCGACGCCAGCCGGTAGCTGATCTTCTGGGGGAAACTCTTCTTCGGGTTCTCGAACAGGACAAACTCGTCAACGAGTTGGGTCATCGTGTACTCGTCGAACGGACGCCCCTCTGAAGAGGCGGAGAACGTCACGGTTGAATCGGTAGCCAGAATCCGGCTCATCTCAAAGGACGTCGCCCGATTCCGCTGGATGTACCTCGTCGTCGAGATGAGCAGATTCTCGGTTGGATTGCTCCAGATCTCCTCCACAATCGTTTCCTCGTCCAGTCGGCCCTGCCAACACCCGGCCATGAACTTGAGCTTCTGGTCGAGCCGGACCTTGAGTTTGATCTCCTTGGGCCGTGGCGGCTTAGGGTCCGGCCGATCCGGCCGGCGTTCCTGGGCCTGCAGCGAAGTGCCGGCCGCGAAGGCCAGGACCGCAATCATCGCGGGAAAGACCTGTCGTACGTTTCGCACCAATCACTCTCCTCGAATAGCGTCTTGGGCCGGGCGGCCCCGAGCGCCGTGGAATATGACATGGGGAGCCTCGGAAACCCCCTACGAACGAAACCAGCCTGGAACCCGCTCCATTATTATCAGGCCATGGCCGCCCCATCCGCCCGTCTGACGATCGCCCAGGCTGCGAGCCTGATCCGGACCCGCCGCCTCTCGCCCGTCGATTTGATCGACGCCACGTTGGAGAGGATCGACCGGGAAAATCCGACGATCAACGCGCTGCTGTCAGTCTCCGCTGCTGAGGCCCGCCTCGCCGCCCGCAAGGCGGAGCGGAAGGCGGCCGGCGGCGGTCAACTGCCGGCGCTGCTCGGGATCCCGATTTCGATCAAGGACCTGATTCTCACCCGGGATGCCCCGACCACCCTGGGATCACGGATCGTCCCGGACGGCATTCCCGCTGGTACTGATGCTCCCGTCGTGGCCCGGCTTCGGCGGGCCGGCGCGATTGTCATCGGGAAGGCCAATCTGCACGAGGTCGCCTTCGGTGTCACCAGCGTCAACGAACACTTTGGGGCTGTCCGGAACCCCTGGGACATCGGCCGAGTGGCCGGAGGGTCCAGTGGGGGCTCGGCCGCGGCCGTCGCCGCCGGACTGGGCCTCGGATCGGTCGGGACCGACACCCGCGGCTCGATCAGGATACCGGCCGCCTGTTGTGGTGTCGTTGGACTCAAACCAACGTTCGGAGCGGTCAGTACCGACGGCGTGTTTCCTCTTGCCGCGACACTCGATCATGTCGGTCCCATTGCTCGAACGGTCGCGGACACCGCACTGCTGTTCGCATCGATGGTCACCTCCCGCTCGGCGGCCCAGCGGGCGAGGACCGCAGCCAGGCGGCGCGTGCGGCGGCCCCGAATCGCGGTGGCGGAGTTCTTCCTTCGCGATGTCGATGACGAAATCGGTCGTGCTATCGAACGCGCAATTCGCGTCCTTGAAAAACTCGGAGCGCGGATTTCATCCGTGGAACTCCCGAGTCTGGAAGATTCACTTGAAGCCTCGAGGGTGATCGTAGGCGCCGAAGCACTCAGCTACCACGACCGGTTTCTCCGCGAGAACCCCGAAGGATATGGCCCACTGGTTCGCTCCCGCCTGGAGACGGGGTACCAGCTGACCGCGCTACAGTTGGTCCAGGCCGAGGAAGTGAGGCTCAGGCTGGCCGCGGACTATCAGGCGCTGTTTCGCGAAGCCGACTGTTTGGTCGGCGCGGTGTTGCCGGTCCTTCCACCGCTGATCGGAACGAAGGGCGTGCGACTGAACGGACGGGACCTCAGTCTCGCCGAGGCTTTTTGTCATTACAACGCACCCCAGAATCTCACCGGCGTCCCCGCCTTGGCCCTGCCGTGCGGCAGGAGCCGGACCGGGCTGCCGATCGCCATGCAGCTGGTCGGCGACCTTGGGCGGGACGACATACTGCTGTCGCTCGGCTCCATGTACCAAGAGGCCACCGGCTGGCACGACGTCGGACCGTAAGATCGCTGCTCTTGCAAGTATAATAATGACAAATAGTTAACATACAGTAAATCCGAGTATTGACCTGCGGTAGTCGATGATGTATCTATTCATCCGGATTAAGGGATGACTACCGCACCTCTATTTTCTCGGCTCAGCTCGCTTTCCGACCCCACCCGGTGTCGGCTGTTGCTGTTGTTGGAGCAGCAGGAATTGGCCGTCAACGAGCTGTGCCAGGCGGTTCAACTCCCCCAATCAACAGTGAGTCGTCATCTCCGGGTCCTTGGGGATGATGGCTGGATTGCGAGTCGGGCAAACGGGAACAGCAACTGGTACCGGCTGAATAGTGCGGTGCTGGACCCCGACGCCCGCCGATTGTGGGATGTCGTACGCGAGCAATTCGGGCCCACGCCGGCCGCCCGGCGGGATGCCGAACGGATCCGAACGGTGTTGGCCGGCCGTCACTCGCGAAGTCAGGAATTCTTCGCGACAAGCGCGGGGGACTGGGACCGGCTGCGGACTGAACTCTTCGGTGTCGGGATCGAGTGGATGGCCCTGGGCGGGCTGCTGGATGCCGAGTGGGTGGTCGGCGACCTTGGCGCTGGCACCGGTCAGCTGGCCGCAAGCATTGCTCCATTCGTGGCAGGTGTCATCGCAGTGGACGAGTCGGAGGCGATGTTGGCGTCGGCCCGGCAACGACTCGCTCACCTCGCGAATGTGGAATTGCGATTGGGGTCTCTCGAGGCCCTTCCGATCGAGCCGGCCTCTCTCGACCTCGCCTTGATCGTGCTCGTGCTGCACCACGTTGCCGAGCCGAGCCGGGCCATCAGAGAAGCAAGCCGGACTCTCAAACCCAAGGGCCGGCTGATCGTCGTGGACATGATGCCGCATGAACACGGCGATTATCGTGACACCATGGGTCACCAGTGGCTTGGCTTTGATGCCGACGCCATCAGCCGGTGGTTCGGAGATGCCGGTCTCGACACCCTCAGTTATCACGGATTGCCGCCGCAACCTGCGGCCCGGGGCCCGCTGATGTTCGTGGCCTCCGCCAGAAGACTTCATTAACCGGGAGAAAGAACGTGGCTACGACTGTCCTTGAACCTCACCCTTTCGACGCCGTCATGGGAAAGGGCCGTCCGCCCTTCAAGGTTCGCGACCTTGGCGAAGCCGAATTCGGCCGCAAGGAGATCCGGCTCGCTGAACACGAAATGCCCGGCCTCATGGCGATCCGGGCTGAGCACAGGGGCAAGAAGCCCCTCGCCGGGGCCCGGATCATGGGTTCGTTGCACATGACCGTGCAGACGGCTGTGTTGATCGAGACCCTGACCGACCTTGGGGCCGATGTCCGATGGGTTTCATGCAACATCTTCTCGACCCAGGATCACGCGGCGGCCGCGGTGGTAGTGGGCCGCGACGGGACCGTCAGTCGGCCCCGGGGCACCCCGGTATTTGCGTGGAAGGGCGAGACACTCGAGGAGTACTGGTGGTGCACGGAGCAGGCGCTGATGTGGCCGGACGGCGGTGGGCCGAATCTGCTTCTTGACGACGGCGGCGACGCCACCATGCTCGTGCATAAGGGAGCCGAGTTCGAGAAGGCGGGAGCGATCCCGGCCTTCAACGCCGACAGTGACCCGGAGGAATGGGGCGTCATTCTCGACCTGCTCAGGGCCGAAGCCACGAAGAATCCGGGACGCTGGACCAAGGTCGCTGCGGCCATTCGCGGCGTGTCCGAGGAAACCACGACCGGGGTCCACCGGCTCTACGAAATGACGAAAGCAGGGACGCTGCTGTTCCCGGCAATCAACGTCAACGATTCGGTGACCAAGTCGAAATTCGACAACATCTATGGCTGTCGACACTCCGTCATCGACGGCCTCAATCGCGCCAGCGACGTCATGATCTCGGGCAAGCTCGCCGTCGTGTGCGGATTCGGCGAAGTCGGGAAAGGGTGCGCCCAGGCGCTCCGGGGTCAGGGGGCGCGGGTCGTGGTGACGGAGATCGATCCCATCTGCGCACTGCAGGCAGCCATGGAGGGGTATCAGGTCCTCACCATCGACGACGTCATCGCGACGGCGGACATCTTCATCACGGCCACGGGCAACTTCAACATCCTGACGGCCGACCACATGGCACGGATGAAGGACAAGGCCATCGTGGGCAACATCGGCCATTTCGACAACGAGATCGACATGGCCGGACTCAAGAAGACCAAGGGCATCAAGCGGATCAACATCAAGCCCCAGTACGACGAGTGGGTCTTTCCCGATGGCCACAGCGTCATGATTCTCGCCGAGGGGCGACTGCTCAATCTCGGCTGCGCCACCGGGCACCCGAGTTTCGTGATGTCGGCGAGCTTCACGAACCAGGTGATGGCTCAGATCGAGTTGCACCAGAACGCCGGAGAATATCAGCGGAAGGTGTACGTACTCCCCAAGCATCTCGACGAGAAGGTCGCCCGGCTTCACCTTGACAAGCTGGGCGTCAAGCTCACCCGGCTCACGGCGGAGCAGGCGGCGTACATCGGCGTCGCTTCGGACGGTCCCTACAAGCCTGACCACTACCGATACTGACATCGCCGGGCGGGATCAAGAAAACGGGGGCCGCTCAGGAGCGGCCCCCGTTTCTCATTCAGGAACCTGGTCCTACTGCACGACGACCGACCCGCTCATCCCACTGGTGAAATCCGAGGAATGATGAGTGCAGCGGTACCGGAATGTTCCGGTGGCGTTGAAGGTCCGGTCGTGGCTCCCGCTGGACTGGTCGCCTGAACTCCCCTGGTTGTCCTGGAACGTCACGTTGTGGGGCCCGCTCTGGAAGTTCCAAGTCACCGTGGTACCGGTGCTGACCGTCAACTGCGACGGATTGAACTGGTTCGAACTGACCGATATCGCGTTGGGCGGTGCAGGAGGCGAAGGCGGCGGTGGTGGAGGGGGCGGAGAAATGGGATCGGGAGTGCCTCCGCATGCCGCCAACAACATCCATGACGCCGCAAGGAACATGGTCACTCGCCGCATAGACTCCTCCTTGGAAGGGCACGATCGGGCAAGAAATTCGGGCCGCCGATGGTATCGTGTCGGGCTGAGGCGGACCGGCCCATATGAACGATTAACGTATGATGACATCGGAGAAACGCGCAGCCCCTGACAGCGGGTGCGTCCGCACCTGGTACGATCATTCGATCAAATCACCAGGCGCTGGCGATCACGGGCGCTGACGTGAACCACTTAAGTGACAAAGACTTGGAGAACTGAGAATTCGCGGAAAACGATCGATGGCCACGGTTGATGCAACGAAACGATACAGCAATCTTGACTGGTCAGACAGCGGAGAACCACCCCATCGCCCCGTGTTCGGCCAGGGCCCGCTGATGGGGGTGGAACATGTAGCGCCCGCGCCGGGGCAAGCGGAACTCGATCACGGCCCGCTCCACAGGGCCAAGGGAGAGCACGTCGGTCCGCTCGTCCGGCTCCCGCCGGGTCCCGTTGCGATAGACGTCGAACATCTCCGCGTGGAGGTGGAAGGACGCGAGCGGGGCGTCGCTGACGAAATTGGCAACGTAGGCCCGGACCAACCGGCCGGTGTCCACCTTGATTGGATACTTGGCATAAAATCCGGCCGGGCCATTCCAGCCGAACAAGTCACCCTTGCCGTCGCCGTCGGTATCGAACCCGCACAGGACCAGGACCAGTTCCTCGGCAGGCTCACGTCCGTGGGGCGGATCGACGATCAGCAAACCATATAGGCCGTTGGCGATATGGTCTTCGCTCGGCGTAAAGTCGCAATGATAGGGGTGAACGCCGTACGGACCGGCCGTCAGGCGATAGACGGCCTCGCCTCCGGGCGGCACGGGCTCCCACCCATCCGCCTCGATTTCGTGGCTGCCATGGAAGTGGAGGTTATGGGCATGGGTGGTTCGGTTCCGCAGTGTGATTTCCAGAATATCGCCCTCGTTCGCCCGCAGCGTCGGACCGGGCACGGTCCCCCCGAAGGTCCAGGCATCGAAGACCCGATCAACGGAAATTCCGATGGCCTGATCGACGACCTCCAGCGTGACACGCCGCGTCGTTTGGCCCGCCCGGATGTCGGCCCTGGGCGGCCAGGTCGCCGCGTCGAGGCTGAGCGGGCCCAGGTCGGTGGGAGGCATGGCGCCATGCCCGTAGCGCTGTGCTGTCGGCCGGGGCGGGACCCCGCCGGTGCCCGCGAGCCGGCTTCGATCGAGCCAGGCACGGTGGCCGAGCAGCGCGCCGGCGCCGGCCACGGCGCCGCCGGCCACCAATATCAGTTCCCTACGAGTGATCGACACGGCTCAGATCCGGCTATAGTACCAGACACTGAGCCCGACCACCGCAACCCAGGCGAGCAGCCCGGTCACCAACGCGCCGAGTCGCCGGCCCCACGGGCGATCAACCGGGCCTTTCCGCCGTCGCAATGCCCGCATGAGCCACCAGCAAAGGACGAGCGGCCCGATCAGGAAGGCGGCATTGGCAGCAATCCGACCAAGCAAGCCCGGCGTCCGGTCGTGGGATACGGCGCCTTTCCGCCAGGCCGCCACGATTGAATCGGTCCCGGCCGGTACCGTGGCGCCGGCGAGGTCGAAATGGAGCGACTCAAAGACGTGGCTGGCGACTCGCGCCGGCGCGGACTCAGGCGTCGGCATCCCCCGTTGCGGGAGGGGAGGCGCCTGTGTCTTCCAATCGGGAAACGGCTCTTTGAGCTGGAGCGCCCGGGCAAAAATGGTCCCGAACGGCACCCAGTCCGACCACCACGGAATCGTCAGGCCCTGGCAACTGCGGGCTGCCTCCAGGCCGAACGGAACCGCTGTTCGGTACTCGTTGCCGGAAAAACAATTGCCCGCCGAGCCGGGGCCTGCGTTCGCGAGGTCGCCGCGGCCGGACCCAAGGACGATGTTGTCCCGGACGACGTTATCGACGGCCGGGTAGAAGTTCCGGTCCTGGATCGGGCTTGCCAGGATACCGTGGCCGGCATGATCGAGGACCACGTTGCGAATGACGGTATCCCGGACCGAACCGGCCAGCAGAATCCCGTTGCCGAAGGCCACGGAGTTGATGGCGATGGCGGGGGCGTCTGCGTTGTTATTGTCGATCACCAGGTTGGCCGCATAGACGGCGTTCCGCTGGGGTGGATCAAGCTCCACATCGAGCGACGAGGGAACAATGCCGGCCCGGTTGTTCCGCCAGATCGAGCTGACCAGATACAGTTGACCGCCGGCATTGGTGCCCGAATAGCCGAGGCCATTGCGCTCGGCCACAACGCTACGGATCACGATGCGGCAGGGATAGCACTGGCCGATATAGAACCCGGAATCCGGCGACCCCGACGCATAGGAGTCCTCGAACACCCCGTCATTCGATCCGAAGGCATAGATCCCGTAGTCGCCATTGTTGTATGCGGTGAGGAATGAGCCGCGAAACCCCGTCACCCCGGTCCAGAAGAAGCCGTTCAGGATGGCATTGCGAGCGGTCAGGTTCTCGACGGCGACCGCGTCGGCCAGCACGGTCACGCCGTTGCCACGGACGAACTCACCGTCGATGATGGTCTCATTCCGGTCGACACCCCGGATGACCAAGGACGGCGTGGTGACCGTCACTTCCTCCCGATAGACCCCGCGCCCGACGAGGACGAGATCTCCCGGGCGCGCTGCGTCGACGGCCGCCTGGATTGTCGGATAATCCACCGGGACGTGGCGCACCTTGCCGGTCGCGCTGTCGACCGTGGCGATCGCGCCCCGCGGGCTCGGACTGTAGCTGACGTCGCCGACCACGACGACCCCGGCCATCCCGCGGCCATCCTTCGTGCCGTGGTACGAGCAGTAGTATTTGTACACGCCGGGCTTGGCGAATACGACGTCGCCGCCACGGCCCTCCCCCGAAGAATGGGCCGCGACATCGCCGCTCTTCCAGGCACCGTCCAGGGCAGTCGCGTTGTGGACACTCCGGCCCCCGTTCAGAAAGGTGACCCGGGTTCCGACTGGAACCCGAGCCACGGCGCCGCTGAACTGGTTGTCGTACATGTTGATGAGGGTCCCGGCTGCTTCCGGTTTGCCGCAGCCCAAGGCCAGGGTGAGGGCCCAGATGGGCCAGATGTGCCGGGAGGTCGTCATAGCCCAGTCCGTCAGAAAGTGGAGCGTCGGGAAGGAATGGCATAACATATAGGCTCCTGGGAACGACCGCCACGAGCCCGCCGCGAACGGAAGACGACATGAACCGAACGGAGCGTTGGGTTGCCCTGGATGCGGTGCGTGGCATGACCGTGGCGGGGATGCTGCTTGTGAACAATCCCGGGACCTGGAGTGCCATCTACCCCCCGCTCGAACATGCGCCGTGGCACGGGTGGACGCCGACCGATTTGATATTCCCTTTCTTCCTGTTCATCGTCGGCATCACGACGGAATTGTCCTTGGCCCGCCGGGCCACGCTCGGCGCCACCGACGCGATGATTCGCCGGCGCATTGTCATCCGGGGCGGATTGATCGTGCTATGCGGATTGCTCCTGGCCGCCTTCCCCTATTGGCCGATCACTCGCATCAGGACCATCCGGATTCCCGGCGTCCTTCAGCGGATCGGGATCTGCTATGCTGCCAGCGCCCTCCTGGCCTGGCGACGTCCAACCCGGGTCCTCGTCGCGTGGAGCGTCGGCCTGATGCTGGCGTACTGGGCGATGCTGACACTGGTTGCCGCTCCCGGACAGGCCGTCGCGACGATTGACGTTCCCGATGCCACGATCGCGGCTTTCGTTGACCGCTGGCTGCTGAACGGGCACCTGTGGGCATCCTCGAAGACGTGGGATCCCGAGGGGCTGCTGTCGACGGTTTCGGCTGTGGCCACCTCGCTGCTGGGTATCATCGCCGGGCGCTGGATGCGGGATCCGATCCCCGGACCCGCGAAGCTGAACGGCCTCTTCGGGGCCGCGGCGATCGCCACGGCCGCCGGTCTGTGCTGGGGTTGGATCTTCCCGATCAACAAAAACCTGTGGACCAGCTCCTACGTCCTGTTCTCGGCCGGCATGGCGGGCCTGGTGCTCGGCACGGCCACGTGGCTGATCGAATCGGTCGGCGCCGGCGGGTGGACCCGGCCGTTTGTCACCTTTGGGCGGAACCCTCTCGTCGCGTTCCTCGGGTCGGGGCTCATGGCCCGCACCATCGGTTCGTTGATCACGGTCGAATCCGCCGGACAGCAACGGTCGCTGCAGCAGATCATGTTCGAACGCGGTTTCGGTTCCTGGCTCAGTCCGATCAACGCCTCGCTAGCCTATGCGGTCACGTTCGTGGCCTTCTGGTACCTCATTCTCCTGTGGTTCGACCGCCGGGGATGGATCGTGAAGCTCTGAGCAGGCCATGAAACCTGATCCGGCCTCGCTCGTACGGGTCGGCCAACCCCACAACACGACGGACCATTGATGCGTACCCTGGCTCGCTGGATCTGGGACTGGACCAAGACGATCACCATCGCGCTGGTCATCTGGTTCACCTTCAGCACGTTCATCCTGCAGGCCTTCCGGATCCCCTCCTCGAGCATGGAGGGCACCCTGCTGATCGGCGATGTCCTCTATGTGAACAAGATGCTCTATGGAGCCGAAGTGCCGTTGATCGGCAAGCGCCTGCCGGCGATTCGAGAGCCCCGGCGGGGCGATCTGCTCGTCTTTGATTCAGTCGAGGAAGCGGGTCTCAAAGTCGTCAAACGGTTGATCGGCGTCGCGGGCGACACGATTGCGATGCACGATGGGGTCCTCGAACGCAACGGGACCGCGGTCGACGAGCCCTGGGTGCTCCCCGGTAACCGGCACATGGAAACCGATCCCGCCGGCGCGGCCAAGATGCGGCAATGGCAGACGCCAAGATTGCTGCGGGCGGACCGCGGATCCTACAGCCCGGACCCGGACAATTGGGGACCGATCGTGGTTCCGGCGGATTCACTCTTCATGATGGGGGATAATCGGCGGGAGTCGTACGACAGTCGGTTTTGGGGGTTCCTGCCGAGAGTCAACGTTCGGGGCCGACCCATGGTCGTGTACTTCAGCTTCGACGCCAACACCTACAAGCCCCTTCCCTTCCTCACCAACATCCGCTGGCGGAGGCTGTTCACCACGCCCGAATAATCAGGGCGGCGGCAGATCGAGGGCGCTCCGACTCACAAGATCGCGATACGATACTCCGTCCGGATTGGCTGCCTGGCGGAGAAAGCCGGCCGCAGTTTGCAACAACTGGACGCTGGCGTATCCAGCGCGGGCCTGCGGGTGTGGCTGGCCCATGACGCCACCGAAGTAGCTCCTGGCGATGAGGGCCCCGGTGGACCAGGGCAGCGCCCTGAGGTTGTCCGCGTATCGCCGGAAGACCTGCTGCCGGAAGACATAGAACTCCACGTTCGAGGCATAGAAGAGGCTGACCCGGTCACCTCGGTCCTCGAGAAACCGGCCAATCCCCTTGAAGGTCAGACTGCCTCCGAAGTCACCGACCAGCGGAATGATCCTGCCCCGGCGTTCGAGCGCCTGGACGTAGCGGAAGGCGTCTTCCTGAGCCAGGTAGCTGGCTTCCCGACCGTCGAGATCACGTTCGAGATAGAGCTGGCGGATCGTCGGGTAGTAGGAGCGGGGCCCTCGCCCGTATGAGGTAAAACGCAGGGCGAGGCCGGCTCGGACAAACTCATCGTGAAACCGTTTCAGCGTTCCGAAATCGACCGACCGGGGGCTGAGGCCGTAGCTTCTGACCCGGTCAGCAACGATCACCCGTGTTCTGCCATGTCGGGCCGTATCCGGCGCGGTCCGGTCGACGTAGGCAAGCAGATCCGCAAGGGGACGGGTATCCCACGACGACGGATCCGACGGCACCGGACGGCCGAACAGGAGGCAGAGGAACTCGAGCCGGTTCCGCGAAACCTCGAACAAACTCTTGTAGAGCAGGTGCAGGACCAGATTGTCCCGCCTCAGATCGACAATGAAGGCGATCGACGGCCGGACGGCGGCGATATAAGAGAAATTCTGATCGGGCCCGACGCCGACGTAGGCACCGCCCTTGTCGGCGCGGGTCCGGAGAGCGCCGACGATATGCAGATAGGAGGATTCGTTGGAGATCAGGTTGTCGGAATCGAAATAGCCGCCCGACTCGGACAGGGACTCAACCAGACGGGCAAACGGCACCGAATCGCCGACCGCCGCCGGTCGTCCCACCGCCACCTGAAAGGCCAAGACAATGAAGAGCATGTCATCATCCTAGCGCCTTCGGCGCGGCGCGGCACTCCACCCCGCCGGTCTACTTGGCGCGATCGATGTATTCGCCGGTCTCGGGGCTGACGCGGATCTTTTCGCCGGTCTGGATGAACTCGGGTACGTTGACCGTGATCCCGTTATTGAGCAACGCCGGCTTGGTCGAGGCGGTCTTGGTGGCGGTCTTCATCACCGGTGCCGTGTCCGTCACTTCGAGTGTGAGCGTGTTCGGCATCTGAACGCCGATCGGTCTCCCCTCGTAGAACTCGGCAATGATCCGCATGCCGTCGGACATCCACTTGGCGTTGTCGCCGAGGTCTTCCTCCTCGACTTCGAGTTGATCGAACGTGACGGCATTCATGAAGTGGTACGTCAACCCACTCTTGTACATGAAATCGAGCTCGTGGGTCTCCAAGTCGGCGATTTCAAGGCTGTCGGTGGCCCGAAACCGGTGCTCGAACTGGATCCCGGTCTTGAGCTTCCGAAGCTTGGCCTGGACCAGGGCCCGGAGATTGCCAGGCGTATGATGATGAAAATCCAGCACTCGGCAGGGATCCCCATTGAACATGATCGCCATGCCGCGCCGCATGTTGCTTGCAATGATTGCCATACCGCTGACCGTTGTGAGGCGTTGGTGGATTTCGCCGGGCCGTCCCAGGGCCTGGCTGCCGCCTTGACCCAGTGTCATGGAAGCCCATAAATATAACCCACGCAACGGTTTGAGGCCAACCGGCCCGGTCAAAGGGTTATCCCGCCGTTCCGGGTCGCCCCTTGCCGTAGCTCACCTTCCTGCGGAAACTTCGCTCGTGTCCGCGACCACCAAGCCCTGTCCGTCCTGCGCCCATCCCCTGCCGCTGGAAGCCGCCTTCTGCATGATGTGCGGCTCCCAGACCCCGCAGGCAATCGACAAGCACACCGGCGAGAACAAGACCTACAGCAGCGCCGACCGGCTTCCCTCCCAGGACAAGGTCCGTCTGCAACGGGCGCTCGGCACGAACTACGAACTCGGCAAACTGATCGGCCGCGGCGGTTTTGCCGAGGTGTTCCTGGTCCACGACAAGCGTCTCAAGCGGGATCTCGCGCTCAAGGCGCTCCGCCCGGACCTGATGCTGTCGGACCAGTTGCTGACGCGCTTCCGCCGCGAGGCCGAGACGGTGGCGGCCCTTCGCCATCCCCACATTGTCCCGATCTACGACATCGGCGAAGCCGATGGCATCGCCTACATTCTGATGCCATTGATTCAAGGCGAGAGTTTGCGGGCGCTCCTCCTGCGCGAAGGACCCCGCCCGCCGCGCGAAGCCGGCCGTATCCTCCTCGAGGCGGCTGACGCGCTTGAGGCCGCGCACGAGGCCGGCGTGGTGCACCGGGACATCAAGCCCGAGAACATCATGCTCGAGGGCAAGGGCCGCCGAGTGCAGTTGATGGATTTTGGTATCGCAAAGGCCATCGACACCAGTGACACGACCCCTGGCCTGACCAGTACCGGCATGCTGGTCGGCACCCCGCATTACATGAGCCCCGAACAAGCTGCCGGCGACCTTCACCTCGACCACCGCAGCGACCAGTATTCCCTGGCGGTCGTCGGGTTTCAGATGATCACGGGGTCGCTGCCGTTCGACGGGGAATCGACCCGGGCGGTTCTGTTCCAGCAGATGGTCGGCGTCCCCAAGAGCCTCCGCGATCTGGTTCCCGACGTGCCGGCCCCGCTGGCGTTTGCGGTCGACCGGGCCCTGGCCAAGGATCCCAAGGAGCGGTTCGTTTCGATGGCCACCTTCGCGGAGGCGATGTCGGGCCCCGACGCCCTGCCGTTAGGCGCACCCGTGGTCGAGACCCCGGCAGTCGCGCCCCCCGTTCCTACGTTGATCTCCGAGCAACCGCGGCCGTCCCGATCGGGGGCCGCCTGGTTGCCGTGGGCGGGCCTGGGCGCGGCAGGCGTTGCAGTCGTCTTCCTGCTGATGCGGAACGGTGCACCCGCGCCCCCGCCGCCAGCGCCGGCGCCCGTGGCCCCCGCGACAGTGGCCCCGCCGCCAGGGCCCAGCCCGACCACGGTATCCGCGCCTCCGTCTCCGACCCTCAAGCCCCCGGCACCCGGGGCGAAGGCCCCGGTTAAGAGGCCGGACGGCACCGGGGCAGCGACCTCGACCAAGCCGGAGCAGCCGCTGGCCGGTCTCAACTGCCAGACCGCCATTGCAGGGCGCAAATGGACCGAAGCCGTGAGACTCTGCGGGGCCGAGGGGGATCGGGGCAGTGCCGCCTCGAGTCGGGCGCTCGCGACGCTGTATCAGAAGGGCACCGGCGTCGATCGTTCGGATTCGGCCGCGGCAACGTGGTTTCGGAAGGCTGCCGGCGCCGGGGACGCCCAATCGGCGTTCCGCCTTGGGGTCATGTACGCCACTGGCGTCGGCGTGACCCAGAACGACGTCGAAGCGACCACGCTGATCCGAAAGGCGGCGGACGCCGGAATCGAGGACGCCTGGCCTTTGATCGCCGAGCGCTTCGAACAGGGCCTGGGAACCAAGCGCAGTGATCAGGAAGCGGCGACCTGGTATCGGAAGGCCGCCGAGGCGGGCAACAAGGCAGCCCAGTACAACCTGGGAGAGATGTTCAGCCGCGGGCGAGGGGTCGAAAAGAACGAACAGGAGGCCGCCAAATGGTTCAGCAAGGCGGCCGAGCAAGGTCACCCGGGGGCGGAATATCAGTTCGGCATGATGTACATCCGCGGCCGCGGCGGTCTGGCGAAGGATGAAGAAGTCGGGCTTCAGTGGCTCGACCGGGCCGCGGCTCAGGGCCACGAAGACGCCAAGAAGGAGGTTGCCAAGCGGCGACGTCCTTGACCCACCCTACCCCGGGCGTGAAATTCACCCCTGTCGTCCATGTCCGAATCTCCGCGCGTCGTGTCCAGCCATGCCTGTCCCTCGTGTCAGTCGCCACTTCCTGACGACGCGGCCTATTGTGCCCAGTGCGGTTCCGCGACCCACACACAGATCATCGGCGAAGCGAGTACCCCGAGTGGCGTGATTTCAGCCAGCTATGAGCGGCAACCGGAGCGACTCCGGAAGGCATTGGGGCCGAACTACCATCTAGTGGGTCTGATCGGGCGGGGGGGCTACGCCGAAGTCTTTCAGATCCACGACCGGAAGCTGAACCGGGAGCTGGCCATCAAGGTGCTCCGGCCGGATCTGATTGTGACGCCTTCCTTGCTGGCCCGGTTTCGCCGGGAAGCCATGGCGGTCGCGGCACTTCGTCACCCCGCCATCGTCCCGGTGTACGATGTCGGTGAGGCAGAGGGGATCTGCTACATCCTGATGCCGCTGATCGAGGGGGAGAGCCTCAAGGCCGTGCTGCAGCGCCAGCGCCGCCTCCCCATCGCCGAAGTACAGCGGATCGTGCTCGAGGCCGCCCAGGCGCTGGCCGTGGCCCACCAGGCAAACGTGGTCCACCGGGACATCAAGCCCGAGAACATCATGCTGGAGGGCAAAGACCGTCAGGTCAGGCTGATGGACTTCGGCATCGCCAAAGCGGTCGATTCGGGCGAGAAGGATCTCACCGGCACCGGGGTCGTGGTCGGGACCCCGCAGTACATGAGTCCGGAACAGGCCAGCGGCGAACCGAACATCGACCATCGCAGCGACCAGTATGCCCTGGCCGTGGTCGCCTATCAGATGCTCGCGGGGCGCGCGCCCTTCGAAGGCGAAACCGCCCGAGCCATCATCGCGAAACAGTTGCTCGATCAGCCGCCACCGCTCGCCTCCCTGGTCGATAACGTACCGGCACCGATTGTGGCGGCGCTGCATCGCGCCCTGCAGAAACAGCCCCGAAACCGGTTCGATACCATCGGGGAATTTGCGGCGGCGCTCCTCGATCCGGGCTACGTGAATCCGCCGGCCCTCAATCCTCCGCCAAGTCGCGGACGACGGTGGATTCCCTGGCTGGCAGGGAGTGTGGCCGCCGGCCTTCTGGCCGGCTGGGCCTTGATCGTA
Organism: Gemmatimonadota bacterium; assembly: GCA_031394255.1. Lineage (GTDB taxonomy): Bacteria > Gemmatimonadota > Gemmatimonadetes > Gemmatimonadales > GWC2-71-9 > SHZU01. Next base: position 151,154 of record JANMXA010000042.1, on the reverse strand, counting down.
TGGTGGCCCACCCCCGGCGGCATCAGCGCACCGCTCCCACCGGCTCAACCGCAGCCCCCGCAAGGGAAGAGTCCGCCGGCGGCCACACGGAGCGATGGGCCGGGAACCGCGGTTCCTACGGCGACTCCCCGATCGGGGCGCGATACCAGCAGTCGCATTGCCGCGGCGGTTCCTTCGTCAGCGCCGGTCCGGACCGACACCACCGCTGTCATGCCGGTGGCCGGATGCGCCACTCTCTACGAGCAGCGCGACTGGGAACGTGCGGTTGTGAAGTGCATCGAGGAGGCCCGAAGCGGCAACCCGAGGGCGGGGCGGTTGGCGGGAGAGTTGCTCAGCGACGGACGCGGCACGGGCGCCGACTCCGGCAAAGCAACCGAATTCTTCGAGCAGGCAGAGCGGAGCGGTGACGCCGAAGCCGCCTGGTGGCTTGGCAGACGCTACGAGAACCGGGACCCCAGCCGAGCAACCGAGATGTATTTGAAGGCCGCCGAGGCGAAGGTGGCCCGGGCCTACCCGATCATCGCGAGGCGACTGGATGATGGTCTGGGTACGGCCCGGGATCCGACCCGCGCGGCATCGTGGTTCGAGAAGGCCGCATCAGGAGGGGACCCGGAGAGCCAGCTCCGGCTGGCGGAGATGTACACTCGCGGACGGGGAGTGGCGCGGAACGATTCAGCGGCGTTTCACTGGAATCAACAGGCCGCGACAGCAAGCAACCCGGAGGGCGAGTACCGAGTCGCCCGCGCCCTGTTTGACGGAAAGGGCACCCGAAAATCCGACGTGGACGGGATGAAGTGGCTGCGATTGGCGGCCGAGGCTGGCCATGCCGAAGCCAGGAAGGAGCTGGCGAAACGGAGTTGAGCCGGGACCTACCAGTCGACCAACGCCCCCAGACTGATTTCACGCCCCCGAACCGGAATCCATGGCGACGTGGTTCGGCGGCCCGCGGCGGCCGGCAGAGTAAGAGCCACGGGTTCGTATGTTCGCAGTTTCCGATCGAAGATGTTCTCGGCACTGAGGTAGATCCGGGCTCGCCCGGAACGCTGAGACACCAGGGCGCTGGCAAGCGGATAGGCCGGTGCTCTCGGACGGAACGGATTGTCGTCCAGAGCTTGCCGACCAACGTAGATCGCCTCGAGCTGCAACTCGGTCCCTGCCCCGCCTGGAGCCCGCCATTTGATGGAACCGCCGATCTGGTGTTTGGGTGTCATGCCGGATTCGCGCCGGCCGGTCCCCCCCGGGACGCCCTCGGTGGCATCCTGAAACCGATAGAACGACCGAAGCGACACCGCACCGGCCCCGTAGCCGACGGCAAGCGAAGCCGAAACGACCCGGGTCGGCTCGGACAGATTGATCAACCGGAGCCGCATGGTGTCGCCGGTGATCGGAATCAGGCGAAGGGGAAGTCCTACCCGATCGTAGCCGCCGGCCACCCGAACATCCCAGTGCCGACCCTGGTGATCCACCACGATCCCGGTTGAACCGACGCGCTCGGATTTGAGCCCGACCGGAATGATGCCGCTGAGACCAAGCGTCTCGACGTCGTCGACCAGCGGGGTGGGCGACGTGTAACTCAGTCCCCCGTACGCCGAAACACTCGTTCCACCCGAGGAGCGATATCGGAGATCGAGCCGGGGGACACACTGCAGTCGGTGGATGTTGTGAGCGTCGCACCGGCCGGCCACGACGGCCCGGACCGTCGGGCTCAATGCGGCGGAGACCTCCGCAAAAACTCCCGGCACACTGGCCGTGTAGTCAAAGGCAGGCAGGTCTTGCTCGCGAAGCGAATAGCGCCAGTAGCCGACGCCAAGAACCACGAGTGCGTCCCCCATCGGCCTCGACACGGCAACGTCAGTGGCAACCGTGGACCGCCGATCGCGCTCGCGAAGGTCTTGGAAAGTGTGCGTGTTCGACTGGAACACCGTGGTCAAGTTGAATCGGAGGGTGGATCCCCGGCCGAGGTTCTTCGAAGCCGTGAACGCACCGTCCGCCTGTTGGGACTGGCGCTTTTCCCGATAGAGATCGGTTGTGGTGTTGGTCGAGATGTACCCGCCGGCCCGCTCTTCACTACGAAAGCCAACCGTTCCGGTCAGGGCATCGCCGTTAGGCCGCTCGATGAACACTCGCGGCCGGATCGACAATCCGACCGCTCGCGGGAACTCGCCCCACCCGTCGTCATCAGAGTCGACCAGGCGCTGCTGGTGGAGGCTGGCCGTCAAGGAGCCGCTCACTGTGGCCGATTGCCGACGTCCGCCCCAGAACATCACATCGCCGCCCTTTTCCGACGACTGGTTGATTCCCAGGCGAGCTTGATCGCGTTCGGGGCGCCGTGAAATCAGGTTGATCACGCCCGACGCGGCCGCGGGACCATAGAGGGCGGCAGCCGCGCCGGGCAGCAGTTCGGCCTGGCTGAATTCGAACGGCCCGAATTGGAGCGGCCCGAAGGCGCCGGGCAGCTGGCCGAACAGAGGCAGACCGTCGACCAGGATGCCGGTGTACTGCCCTCGCAGCCCATCGAGCCGCAGCTGGGTCCCGTCGAGAGCACCGGGCTGTTGCTGGGCCCGGACCCCCCACTCTGCCGGGATGAGGCGGGTCAGATCGGCGGGATGTTGCTGGGTCGCGAGATCGAGTTCGTCGGAACCGAGCGTGAGAACCTGCCGCGGGGAGCCGCCAGCGCTGTCGATGGTTCGGCCGGTATAAACCCGCCGAGTCAGCGCGGTCTCCCGCTCGAGCAGGAGGTCAAATCGTTGAGAGAGGGCCGGGAGGATAGTGATTTCGAAGATCCTCGGCACGTAGCCGGGATGGGAAACCGCCACCGTGACCAAGCGAGCGGGAAGCTCGAGACGGGCCAAGCCCGCCGCATCCGTGGTCGCCCCGATCCGGTCGGCCCGAACGATGGCGCCCCGAAGGAGCGTCGAATCCTCCCGACGCACGGTGACCACGAGGATTCCGGATGGAGACTGGCCCGCCAGCGGTCGCGCACCGACGAGCGCCAGAACGACGCCGACCGGCCAGAGACTGACCGCACACCGGGCCCGGCGATCCCGGACCCATTCAAGCCACTGCATGAAGTTCGGCACTGTTGTAAAGGTAAACCAGTACCGGGCGAACTCCTCGGCGGTTACGTCGTGGCCTCCGGCGCCGGCTGGCGTTCACGGAAGAAGACGTAGAACAACACGGCTGTGGCAAGCCCAATCATTGCGGTCACCCGCCACAACGCGGCAAAATCGACTCCGCCGGCGGACATAGCGTAGTGGTCCGCGAGCCAGCCGGAGAGAATCCCGCCCAGCACTGGCCCTCCCCCCAAGATGATGATGCCGAACACCGTCTGGACGGAGTTCCTGATGTCTGGTGGGGCAATGCGGTCGGCGTAGATGAAGGCGCCGGCGAAGAAACAGGCATAACAGACCCCGTGAAGCACCTGGGTCATCACCTGAACCGATGGCGGCAGACCCGGCAAGCTCCACAGGAAATACCGTGCGAAATAGGCGAAGGCGCCCAGGGTGATGACCGTCCGGAAGCCGAAACGGATCAGCATCCACCCCAGCATGGCCATGACGGCGATCTCGCTGAATTGTCCGATCGTCATCGCCGGTCCGATCTGGCTGTCCAGGAGGCCGAGGTGCGACAGGAACGGCGGGGTCTGGATGAAATAGATCTGATGGATGATGCTGATCGGCAGACTCGCCGCGACCAGAACCGCAAACGACGGTTCGCGCAGCAGGCGAAAAGCCTTGGCAAAGGCGAGTTTCTCGACCGCGTCACGTTTCGGCGGGGTCTTCGGGAGGAAGAGACAGAAGACCGCGTAGCCCCACGAGAGCATGGCGGAGAAGCGCAGGGAATCCGCCAAATGGGCCGTGACGTTCGCCTTCTCCGGACCTACCAGGAAAGGCGGCATCCACTGGAAATGAAGCTGGGTCTGAAGGTAGAGCATCGGGAAGATCCAGCTGGCCGCAATCCAGCCGATCGTGCCCCAGACCCTGACCTTGGGAAATTGCTGGTCCCGTCGGTCGAGGTGGGCAAACGCCATCGAATTCGAGAGAGCGAGCGTCGGCATGTATACGACGCTATAGAGGATCGACAGGTAGAGCCAGGCCTGGAACCCGGTTTGGCCAGCGGTCACCCACTTGATCACCCCGCCGATTGCGAGCAACAGTCCCAGGAACCGTTCAGTATTGAAGTAACGATCGGCCAGCTGACCAGCGATGAACGGCGAGGCAATGGCGCCGATCGATCCGGCCAGGCCCAGAATCAGCCCGATCTGGCCACCCGAAAAGCCCAGCCCCCCATTCTCCGACGAAGCGGACAGGTAACGGCCGGCCAACGGAAGCCAGGCGCCCCATACGGCGTACTGGAGAAACATCATGACCGAAAGGCGTCCCATCTTGCCAGTCACCGTCAACCTCCAGAGTGTTGTGGGTCTGCAGCGCCGGGCTTAGCGCTTGGTGCGGGCCCGGGGAAGCTTCGCGCCTCGTTTGGCCACATCCGGAACGAACCGGCTCAGGCCGGGAGGCGGAAATTCCACGGTGCGGCCCAGTTCCGCGCTCTGATAGGCCGTCATCAGTACTCGGACCACGTCGAGCCCGTGGTCGAAGGTCAGCCGCGGCTTCTCCTTGCCCAGGAAGGCACGGACGAAATGCCGGTTCTCGGCCTCGTACCCATAGGCCACCGCTTCCTGGGCCACCACCGGCATCAAGCCAGTTTCCGCGTTCTGCTTCTCGACCAGGTCTTCACCCGCACGGCCCTGGACTTCGCGGCTGAAGAACAGCTTGAGACCGCTGTCCAGGGTATTCCACGACATGGAATACTCCGGTCCGAGCAGTTCAGCGGAGAGTCGGAGACCGGCGCCGACGAAACTCCACGAAGTCGTCGCCTCCCCAAAAACTCGGTACCCGTCGGCCGTCTCGAACTCGATCATGACGCTCGCGAAGTCTTCGGACGGTGCCTTGGCATAGTTCACCTGCGGTCCCATGGCCTTGGTCAGCCGTCGGGCGTATTCGGGTCGCGTCCATTTGAGGCTGGCAACGTGACCCGTGATCCGCACTGGGCGGACGGTGCTGACATCGTCGCCCGGTTTGGTCAGCAGATGCCGCACCACCAGAGCCGAGTGACACATCATGTCGTTGAGAACCCCGCCGCCCTGCAGCTTTCCCTGCCAGAACCAGGGCCTGTGCGGCCCGCTGTGTTCCTCCGCCGCGCGGGCGAGGTAGGGCCGGCCGGTCAACGCGGCCCCGCGGGCCCAGAGCAGATCCCGGCCCCGCTCGACCTGCGGAGTAAAGCACTGGTTCTCGAGATAGCCGTGCACCAACCCGGCTCGCTTCACCAGCTGCGTTACCTCGGTGGCCTCGGCCACATTGCGCGCCAGTGGCTTCTCGCACGCCACCCCGATCAGTTCCGCCCGGCCCCGGAGAATCGGATCAACCATCTCCTCGACATTTTCGATGCGGGCTTGGTTCGGCCCCGAGAGCCAGATGGCGTCGATCCGAGGATCGGCCACCATGTCCGCGATCGACTGGTAGGGGCGGCAATCGCCGATATCGAGCGACCGGGCGTAGCGCGCCGCGCTCTCAGCGTTCTTGCGATTGGGACTCCAGACGCCGAGGACGTCCGCGTCGCGGACACCCTGCCAGGAGAGCATGTGGAAGCGGGCGTTGAAACCGCTACCGATGAAACCGACCCCGAGTCGCTTGGGCATTGGCCGATGTGGTGTGAGGGCGCAGGGAAGCTAGCCCACTGGCTGAGGTCCGCAACGGGTTTGTTTACATTTGGCGCAGGTTTCCTCCTCCCTCGATCCGGTCCGGTCCATGAAAACATTGCTCACCATTCTGACTCTCGGCACGGTTGCCTCGGCCGCCGCCCAGACCCCCGACCCCAAGGTGGCCGCCTTTGACGCCTATACCACCCAGGCCGTGAAGGACTGGGGGGCCGTCGGCCTCGCGATTGCCGTCGTCAAGGACGGCAAGACGGTGTTCGCCAAAGGCTATGGTGTCCGCGAACTCGGCCGCCCCGACGTGGCAGATGCCAACACACTGTTTGCCATTGGCTCGACCACCAAGGCCATGACCGCCGCCGCGATCGGCATGCTGGTGGACGAAGGGAAGGTTCGCTGGGACGACCCGGTGACCCGGTACCTCCCAGGCTTCGAACTCTCCGACCCATACGTGACGCGCGAAGTGACGGTCCGAGACCTGCTCACCCACCGCGCCGGGCTGGTCAACGGCGACGTCCTCTGGTACCGAAACGACAACTCCTCGGCCGAAGTACTGCGCCGCGCGAGATTCATCCCTTCGGGGTACTCGTTGCGATCTTCGTTCATCTACCAGAATGTCATGTATGCCGCGGCCGGGGCTGTGGTGGCGGCGGCCAGTGGTATGCCGTGGACCCGTTTCGTGGAGACCCGGATCTTCGCGCCACTCGGCATGACCAGCACGGTGGCCACCCTGGCGGGCACGATCGGCAAGCCCAACGTGGCCTCGCCGCATTTCAGGATTGCGGGCGTGCCGCGGGTGATCACCAACGCCGCGGTGGATCCCGTGGCCCCGGCCGGGTCGGTCTGGTCGAGCGTGAACGACATGGCGAAGTGGGCCGCATTCATGATCGATTCCGGCCGGGTGGAGGGCCGCGCCTTGCTCAAACCGGCGACCTGGGCCGAGCTGTTCAAACCCCAGACCTTGGTCCCGCCGTCCGGATTCTACCCGTCGCGAGAGCTCACCAAACCCCATTGGACAACCTACGGCATGGGATGGTTCCAGCAGGACTACCGGGGGCAGATGGTCCAGTTCCATACCGGCAGCATCGACGGGATGGTTGCGATCATCGGCCTGATTCCGGAGCAGCGCCTCGGCGTCTACGTACTGGCCAACCTCGATCACGTCGAGGCCCGCCACGCCTTGATGTACCGGGCCTTCGATACCTGGCTCGGCGGCCCGGCCCGGGACTGGAGCGCGGAACTGTTGGCCCTCTATCGGAATATCGACGCGCAAGGGGACAGCGCCGAGGCCAAGGCGGAACGCCAGCGGGTTCCCGGAACCAAACCATCGCTGGGCCTTGAAGCCTACGCCGGCACGTATGCCGATTCGCTGGTCGGCCGGGTCGAGATCATGGTCGAAAACGGCGCTCTCGGCCTGCGCCAAAGCTCCCAGCTTCACGCCGCCCTCGAGCATTGGCACTTCGACACCTTCCGGGCCCGTTGGGACAACGCCTGGCAGGGTACCGTCCCGGTCACCTTCGAAATTGGCGCCGGCGGCACCGTGCAGGCCATCCGTTTTGAAGGCACCCGCCTCGGCCGAGTGCCGCGCTAGTCGCGTCCGGCTGGATCCCGCGGTAGTATTGGGGCGATTCCGACCCGGATCGCCCCTGATGCAACGTCGTGATTTTCTGGCCGGCACCGCCGCGGCCCTGGCCCTACCCTCGATGGCCCGCATGATGCCTGCGGCTCCCTTCAAGATCTCGCTCGCCCAGTGGTCACTCCACAAGGCGCTGTTTGCCAAGGAGATCGACCACCTCGACTTTGCGATGATCGCTCGCCGCGATTACGGGATCGAGGCGATCGAGTACGTGAACGTCTTTTTCAAGGATCGGGCCCGCGATGCCGCCTATCTGGCGGAGATGAACCGGCGGGCCAACGGCGAAGGCGTGTTCCAGCATCTCATCATGTGCGACGGCGAGGGCAATCTTGGCGACCCCGACGAGACGAAGCGTACCGCGGCCGTCGAGAACCATCGCAAATGGCTCGACGCGGCGAAGACCCTCGGATGTATCACCATTCGGGTCAACGCCGCCAGCTGCGGCACCCCCGAAGAGCAGCAGAAACTCGCTGCCGACGGGCTTCGGCGACTGACTGAATTCGCCGCGCCAATGAACCTCAACGTGATCGTCGAGAACCACGGCGGGCTTTCCTCTCACGGGGACTGGCTGGCCGGCGTCATGCGCCTCGTGAACCACCCCCGCTGCGGGACCTTGCCGGACTTTGGAAACTTCTACGAATACGATCGCTATCAGGGTGTCCAGGACATGATGCCCTTTGCCAAGGCCGTCAGCGCCAAAACCCATGATTTCGACGGCTTCGGCAACGAGACGACCAAGGACTACCGCCGCCTGATGAAGATCGTGCTCGACGCCGGATTCCATTCATGGGTCGGCATCGAATTCGAGGGTGACCGCCTGAGCGAGCGCGAGGGCATCATGGGGAGCCTTCGCCTCCTCCAGCGCCTGCAAATCGAGATGGCCTCATGACCGATACCACCAGACGCGATTTTCTGGCTCGTACCGCCCAGGCCACGGTGGGATCGGGCGTTCTGTCGCTGGCTCGGACCAACGAGGCAATCGCCGCCGCGCTCGCGGCGCCGGTGGCCCGGGCGGCGCCGCGGCTGGCCATCTCAGGCGACGAACCGCTCAATATCGGGGTGATCGGGACCGGCGGGATGGGAACCGGACACGTGGAGTCCTTCGCCACGATCGGAAAGGACGGGCGCGCGGCCGTCCGGGTCGTGGCGCTCTCGGATGTCTGCCGTCCGCGACTCGATGCCGCCCGCCAGAAGCTCGAGGCGATCCAGGGTGCCGGCACCGTCGAGACGCACTACGCCGACTTCCACGGGCTCCTCGGCCGGAAGGATCTGCACGGGGTCGTCATTGCCTCACCGGAACACTGGCACGCCCCGATGGCGGAGGCCGCGGTCGCGGCCGGCAAGGCGGTCTACCTGGAAAAGCCGATGACGCTGCGACTTCCGGAGGCGTTGCGGCTGCTCCAGATCGTCCGCTCCAACCCCCAGGCGCTCGTCAACGTCGGGACCCAGTTCGTCGTGATGCCGAGTTATCGAAAGGCCCAGGAATTGGTGAAGGCCGGTGCGATCGGCAAGCCGGTCTGGAGTCAGACCTCGTACTGTCGCAACTCCAAGGACGGCGAGTGGCTGTACTACGCCATCGATCCGACCTGGGAGCCGGGCGTCAATCTCGACTGGAAACAGTGGTGCGGTGGTTTGGGGCAAATCCCGTGGAATCCCGAGATCTATGCGCGGTGGCGTCGGTACCGGAAATACAGCACCGGCATCATCGGCGACCTGCTGGTGCACCGAATTACCCCGCTCCTGATGGCGCTCGACGTGGGGTGGCCGACCCGGGTGGTCGCGTCCGGCGGTCACTACGTGGACAAGGTGATGGAAAACCACGACCAGGTGAACATCGCGATCGAGTTCGAGGGCGAGCACACGATGATCGTGGCCGGCTCGACGTCCAACGAAGTCGGATTCGAGACCGTGATCCGGGGACACAAGGGCAACCTGTACGTGGGCGGCAGCCGCAACGTCACCATCCGCCCGGAGCGAATCTTTGCCGATCAGGTCGACGAACAGAACTTCGAGGGCGAAGACCACGGTGATGATCAGGACCAGCTTCGCATCCAGTGGCTGAATGCCATTCGCAGTCATGCCCCGGCGCCGAGCCCGGTTGAACTCGCCGCGAAAGTCATGGTGGCGGTCGATCTCGCGACCCGCTCGATCTGGGAAGGGTCCGCGTTCGGGTTCGATCCCAAGACCATGCGAACCCGCAAGCTTTAGCCCGCCCCGCCAGGCACGATGACGGCCCAGGCCCGGCCTTCGGCTGAAATCCGCGTGGCAGCGGCGGCCATGGGGACCCGATTCGAGATCGTCCTCCTTGGCGAAAATCGGGGGTACCTCCGGGCGGCCGGCGAGGCCGCGCTTGCCCGAGTCGAGGAAGCCCATCGGGCGTTCACACGGTTCGACCAAGCCAGCCTGCTCGCCCACCTCAGGCGATCGGCCCCCAGGCCAGTGGCCGTTGACCGTGAGACTCTGGCGATGTTCGAGGCCCTGGCATGCGTGGCCCGGCAATCGGACGGGGCTTTCGACCCTTACTATCACAATCCAGCCGGCATGGCCGAATGGCCGATCACTGATCGGGATCGCCGTACCGTCGCCTTCCCCGCCGCCGCGTGTGACCCCGACCTGGGTGGCTGTGCCAAGGGATTTGCGGTGGACTGGGCCGTCACCGTGCTCCGCGAAGCCGGAATCGAGCAGGCGTTCGTTCAGGGGGGCACCAGCAGCATGTTCGGCCTCGGTGCCCCTCCAGGCAGCCCGGGATGGCGGGTGGCATTGGGCCCGCAGACAGACGACCCGGTCGTTCCTCTGAGGGACCAGGGCCTGGCCTGCTCTGCCTCCATGACGATGCGGGAGGGGCGGCGGATCCCTCATCTGGTCGACCGGGGAACCGGGCGGGTTCTGATGAGCGACCACCGGGCGGTGGTGGTCGGCCCGAGTGCGGGGCTCGCGGACGCCTGGGCCACGGCCGCGGCAGTCACCGGCACCCGGCCGACTTTGCTAGAGGGCCCGTGGCGCTGCTGGATCAGGAAAGGAGCACGACCGTGGCAGCTTCCGATGATGCCGGAATGACGAGTCCGGGCCGCAGGGCTTTCCTCGTACAAACCGCGGGGTCTCTCGCCGGCGCCGCCTTGATCCCCGACCTGGAATGGATCGGGCCCCGCCGCCTGGTCGAGCCGAAGACCGTCGGCATCGTTGGCGTTGGTCGTCAGGGCCGCGCCATGATCGCGGAACTGACCAAGATCGATGGCGCTCGCGTCGTGGCCCTCGTCGATCCGGAGCCCGGCCGCCTCCGGATCGGGCTCGACCGAGCTCCCGGCGCCGAAGGGTTTGCCGACCACAGGGCCATGCTCGAAAAGCGACGGGATCTCGACGCTGTCATCATCGCCACGCCGACTCATCTTCATCGACCGATCGTCGAGGACGCGCTGGCCGCCGGGAAGCACGTCTACTGCGAGGCACCCTTGGCCCACACAGTGGAGGACGCCCGGGCGATCGCGACCGCCGCGCAGGCGGCCACAGGCCGGGTCTTCATGGCGGGGTTTCTGGCTCGATCGAACCCGGTCTACCAACTGGCACGAACATTCTACCGCACCGACGCCTTCCGCGATTTCCTCGGCGGGTCGGCCCATTTCCACCGGAAGACCTCGTGGCGATTCCCGGCCTCTGGAACCGAAACCGATGCGACGGCAAACTGGCGCCTCGACCCGGCGGTGTCGCTCGGCCTCGCGGGCGAAGTCGCGTCCCACCAGCTCGAGGTGTTCCACTGGTACCGGAACAAGATTCCCGTCAGCGTGTCGGGGACCGGCATGGTCGCCGCCAATCGTGACGGTCGCAAAGTGCCTGACACGATCAACGCCCTGTTCCGGTTCGATGACGGAACCTCGGTCGTCTGCGAGGCCTCGCTGGGCAATTCCTTCGGCGGCCAGAACGAAATCCTCAGGGGGTCGAACGCCGCGTTCCGGCTCGGCTGGACCCACGGCTGGATGTTCAAGGAGGTCGACGCGACCACGCTGGGGTGGGAGGTCTATGCGCTTCGCCAGCAGTTCCACCAGGACGAGGGCATCATCCTGATTGCGGACGCCACCAAACTCGCCGCCCAGGGACAGCTCAAAGCCGGCGTCGGTCTGCCCTACTCGCCGCTTTACTACGGACTGGCAGATTTTCTCAGGAGTGTGGTGTTTCCGAGCGTGGCGGTTCCCTGCGGGGCGATGGACGGGCTTCGGTCGACCATCGTCGGCATCCGCGCCAATCAGGCAGTGATCTCGGGAACCACGCTCGAGATCACCGCCTGAGGGCGACAACTACTACTTCCGACCGAAGTACACCCCACCGGTCAGTACGAGCTGGGATCCGTTGCCGATCTCGGCGCGAGCTTCGGCGAACGGCTGGATGTTTCCGGTCGGCTTGAAGCGCACCCCGCCCAGCAAGTTCAGAAAGAATTTGCTGTCCGAGGAGTATGAGCCTAGTCGGGCGACACTCAACCCGGGCCGTACGAAGCGATTGGCCAGGTAGATCTGATCGCTGGCACTGGCGTGCGCATAGCCGAGCCCCGCGCCAAGGTATGGCGCCACGGTTCCGGTGTTGGTCAGGTGGTAAATCCCGTTTCCGGTGACTTCCCAGACGTTGAAGTGCTTGGGAAAGAAGTAATCGAACGTGGCCTGGCCTTCGATCTTGTTGCGCCGGGTGAGTTCCCCCAAACCGAACCCAAGCCGGGCTCCCAGCCCGATGTCGGTGTCACTTCCCCAGCTCAAGTTGGCCCCAAACCGCGCCTGGGCCTCCAGTGGTCTGCTCACCGCCAACAAAGCGAGCCCAGCAGCGAGCAACATGCCTTTTGTCCGCATCGTCCATCCTCCGTGTCAGGTTGGTTCCGCCAATGAAGCTAGCCGCTTGCGACCCCGGCCACCGTCTCAGTGACGGGCGCCGTGACCGGCGCGAGCCGGTTCGAGCCGGATGTTACGAAACTGAATCGCGGTATGATCCCCTTGCAGCATCACCGGACCCGCCGCCCCTTCGTCGCTCTCGAGCGCACCGCCGGTGATGCCCGGGATCTCGACGACGTCGATGATGGTGACACCATTCAACACCACGGTCACCCGCCGGCCAATCAGGGTGATGTCGAAGGTCTGCCATTCACCCGCGGGCTTGGCCGGGTGGGACGTCGGGGTGACCTGGCCGTAAACGCCGCCGATACGCCGCGATCCCGGCGACTGGGGATAGCCATCCAGCACCTGGACCTCGTAGCGCCCCCGCAGGTAGATCCCGCTGTTGCCGTTCGGCGGGATATTGACCTCGAGATGGAGGCGAAAATCATCGAAGAGACGCCGGCTGATCAGATCGGCACTAGGCCCCTCGTTCGTGAGGACGCCGTTCGTCATCTTCCAGCCCGATACCTTGCCGTCGCGGACCCGCCAGCCCGCCAGACCATCCTGAAGCAGATCGATCGCGCTGCCCCAGGATGGCATCCCGGGGCGCTTGAGGGCCGGGGCGCGAACCCCGCGGAATGGATGCCTCGCCCCGGCAACCGTCACCAACACCCCGGTGATGACTGCCCTGCTCACGATCCGGCCCTCAATGACGGTGGCGGGCGCCTTCGGATCGTCCTCGTTCGGCCAGACGAACCTGAAACGGCCGCCTTGAGTCGAAATGGACACCACCGCCGTGGCGTGTCCGAACTGGCCCTGGAAGCGGCCGGCCAGCGAATCGCCCCCCTGGACGATTTCAAACCACGCCGGATACCGGCCGCGGGAACCAACCACAGTCAGATCCCAGCGGCCGACCAGGGTGAGAGGGACCGGCGTGACGGCCATCAGGCCGGCGAACAGAGCGAGCACCATGCTGTCCCCGATCAATACGAGATGGAAATCCCCGCCGTCAGATACCGATCAGCTTTTTTGAACCGGGCACCCGTCGGATTGGGATCAGGCTTGAGTCCCGGAAAATTATCGTAGCGGATCACATACCCAAGCTTGAGCCCAATCCGGGTTGAAATCGGCGCCACGAAGGCGCTTTCGCGGTTGACCCGGAAGTCGGTGCTGTTGTCGAAGTTCGGAATGAATTCGAGATTCTGGAGAAAGAAACTGGCCGTCGTGAAGGCGTGTTTGTAGGAGCCGGCTGGCCGGCCGGCGGTGAATTATCCTGGCGGTTGGCTCCGGCCGACGTCCGCGTGTTACGCTGCTGAAACCCCGACAAGCCGAGCTCGAGTCCCAGTTCATGCCGAGCCGTGGTCACGACCTTCACCGCAAGGCCGATCGTTTCCTCGAAGCGCCGCGACACACCGGCCGGCACGTTGCGATCCCAGCCAGTCAGACCAAACAGGTACACTCGGCCGCCAACACCGTAGTCGAGCCGCAACTGGCCCCGGTAGTTCTCAGCATTCTTGACCCCGTCCGCCTCACTGCGAACGCCCGTGAACATCTGCGCGAAGATGAGTCGCTTGTCTACCGTTTGACTCTGGAACTTGTCCCCGAAGTTGAACGTTGTCACGCTGGTCTTGCCTGCGGCACTCACGAAACCAGATCGGCGGTAAACGACGTGAGGTCCGGCTTGGCCTGGGCGGAGACTGGCGCAGCCGTCATCCCAGCCACCGCGCAGACCAGCAACCACGGGCTCATTCGCATCGGTATCTCCAGGAAATTCGCAATCGGAAGCCGACAAAGGAAACCGCCGCCGCCCAGTCGCGCAACGCGTGGCGCATCCTCGGCCACGAATACATCACAATTTTCGGATAGCCCCTCCTGGCGATTGCCACTAAGCTGGACATCCAAGGAGGACGACCCCTATGATCATGACCATGCCGCCCAGACCCACCTGGACCACTGACACCGCCTGGGCCGCCGTCGTTGCCCGGGATCCGGCGCTCGACGGCCGTTTCGTGTTCGCCGTTCGGACGACCGGCGTCTATTGCCGGCCATCCTGCTCGGCCCGACGTCCGAATCGGACCAACGTCAGCTTCTTCGAGGACGGACCTGCCGCCCGCAATGCTGGTTATCGCGCCTGTCGACGATGCCACCCCGACCGGCCCATCAGCGACCCCGTGGCCGCCGCCCACGGCCTGCTGGAAGCCGCCGAGGAGCGACTGACGCTCGACCAGCTCGCGACCCGGGTCGCGTTGTCGCCCGGCCACTTGCAGCGACGGTTCAAGGCTCGGTACGGGATGTCGCCTCGAGCCTTTCAGGATCAGCGGCGGCGGAGCCGACTTCGGTCGGCGCTGCGCGGTGGAATCGGGGTGTCCCGGGCCACCTATCATGCTGGCTACGGATCAAGCAGCCGGGTCTATGAACGAGCGGGGAGTGAACTTGGCATGACACCGGGACAATTCGCCCGAGGAGCCCAGGGCCTGGCCATCAGGTATACCATCGTCGATTCACCCATCGCCCACCGGCTGCTCGTGGCCGTCACGGACCGGGGGGTGTGCGCCGTGCTGCCGGGAACCACAGACACCAGCCTCGAAGCCGCTCTGGCCGATGAGTTCCCCCGGGCCGAGCGCACCCGCATCGATCGGGGCGCGGATTCCTGGTTGGCAAAGCTGGTGCGACGGGTGGCCGGGAATATTGAGGGCAAGGCGGGAACGAGCGGACCGGTAACGCTCGATCTCCGGGGAACAGCTTTTCAAGAGCGGGTCTGGCGGGCACTCCTGGAGGTTCCGCGCGGAACGACCCGCTCCTATGCCGATATCGCCGAAACGATCGGTGCGCCGCGAGCGGTTCGGGCGGTCGCCGGGGCGATCGCACACAATCGACTGGCCGTGGTGGTACCATGCCATCGAGTGATTCGAGGAGACGGATCGCTTGCCGGATACCGCTGGGGGCTCCCGATGAAGGAACGGCTGCTGGCCGCCGAACGTGGTTCGCCTCGACGCCGATAGCACCACCCTCGGTGGCGTTGATACCCGCTGGGCATTCGGGTTCCTGGCCCGGCGGGCGATCTCCGGCATGGAGGACGGCGACGCAAGCCACTATCGCAGAATGGTTTCCGCCGTCGGCGGGGCGGCTCTTGGCACGATCACCTTCAGGGACCGCCAGTTACGAGCCGGACTCGCCCAGCCTAGTACCGTTCGCCTGCAGCGATCGTGGGGACGGCACCTTCTCGATCTGAACCGGGATCTGAGGCCATTTCAGCGCCTTGCCGCAACCGACCGAGTGCTGGCCAGTGTAGTCGAACGAAGGCCTGGGATCCGGATCCCGCAGCTCGCCGATCCGTTTGAGGCCGCGGTACGGGCCATCGTTGGGCAGTTGATCAGCGTGGCCGCCGCACGATCAGTGCTGGGTCGTCTGGTGAACCGGTTCGGAGCCGGGTTCTCGAACGGCGCCCACCCTCATTTCCGCGCATTCCCGAGGCCGGAGGCTCTGGCCGACGTGCCCGTCGAACAGGTCCGGGCGTGTGGCGTCACCAGAGCCAAGGCCGAGGCCATTGCGGGGCTGGCGACCGGCACGGTCCGGGGTCAACTCGATTGGACGGCGGTCGCGGCCCTGCCCCCCGAGGAGGCCGACCGCGCCTTGCGAAGCTGGCATGGCATCGGCCCCTGGACCGCTGCCTACATTCGGCTCCGGGCGTTCGGCGACCCCGACGTGTCGCTGGCGACGGATCTTGGCGTCATCCACGCACTGGCGGAGCTTGGCGTTTCCCGTCACAGGACCCCCGCAACTATCGATCGCTGGCGACCCTGGCGCTCCTACGCGATGATGCACCTCTGGGCCAGTCTGGAGGACGGAAACTCGTAGCTTGTCCGGGAGCGAACCCGGCGATATCTCTCCGAGATGCAATACGCTCGCCTCGGCAGTTCCGGCCTGACCGTCTCCCGCTTGTGCCTCGGCTGCATGAGTTACGGCGACCCGGCCTGGCGGCCATGGGTCCTCGATGAGGCCGCCTCTCGCCCGTTCTTCCGCCGCGCCATCGAGTTGGGCATCACCTTCTTCGACACCGCGGACATGTACTCCCTGGGACGCAGCGAGGAGGTCACCGGCCGCCTGCTCAAGGAATACGGCCGCCTTGAAGAACTCGTGATCGCCACCAAGGTGTTCTTCGACATGGGTAGCGGAGCTCCCAACATGGGTGGCCTCTCCCGCAAGCATGTCGTTCAGGCCTGCGACGCGAGCCTCCGGCGCCTCGGCGTCGAGACGATCGACCTCTATCAATTGCATCGGTTCGACCCGGAAACGCCGATCGAAGAAACACTCGAAGCCCTTGATCTCCTGGTCCGCCAGGGCAAGGTCCGCTACATCGGGGCGAGCACCACCTACGCCTGGAAATTGATGAAGGCGCTGGCCATCGGGACCGCTGAGGGCCTCCCCCGATTCGCCTCAATGCAGAATCACTACAACCTGCTGTATCGGGAAGAGGAGCGGGAAATGATCCCCCTCTGCCTCGACGAGGGACTCGGCCTCATGCCGTGGTCGCCGCTGGCCCGCGGCATCCTGGCGAGACCCCCGGCCCCGGCGGCGACCGCCCGATCATCAAGTGATCAGCTCACCCCTCAGCTGTATGATCATCCGGGTGACCAGGCGATAGTGGCCGCCAACGCTGCCGTGGCAGCCGCGCGGGGGGTCACACCCGCAGAAACAGCCCTGGCCTGGCTGCTGGGCCGGCCCGGCGTCACGTCGCCCATTGTCGGCGTCACCAAGTTGGATCAGCTCGAAGCCGCCGCCCGGGCATTGACGCTGGTGTTGTCGGCTGACGAGACGGCCACGTTGGAAGCACCGTACTCCCCCAGGGCCATTCGAGGATGGTATGAGGGCCGGCGGTCGTGAGTTATCCGGTCGAACGGGCCTTGACCTCCTCCTCAGTCAAGCCGAAAATCTGGGGCGCCCGGACGCCGAGCAACCCGAGCATGAGGTGGATCTGGCCCCGATGGTGAGCCTCGTGTTCAACCATGGCCCGCAGCCACTTGGAGGTCGACATGGTGACCCCCGCCGGCGTAAGGCTGGGGCCAGCCAACTGGACGGCGGTGAGGCCTTCGAAGATCCCGCAGGCCTCCTGGTGCATTCGATCGATATACGAACCGATGGCGGGTCGGCCTTGGGCCAGATCGGGACCGTGCCCGGGGTAGCGACTGGGACGCCCAAGGACGTTCTCGCCGTACATCCAGCGCTCGATGGCGGCCAGGTGTCGGAAGAGGTCGCCAATGGACCACCGGCCCTTCAGGGGAGCCCATTCGATCCGGTCCTCCGGTACCAGCGGCAACAGCCGGCGGGTCCGTTCCCGAACGCCGCGCCAGTACCGAACGAAGACAACGGCATCATCGATTACCATCGCCGGCCCTCCTTTCCGATCCCGGAATCCAATAGATGTTGACCATTCGGCGAAAAGTTGGCATTGTATCGAGGTGGCTGGCCCTTGGATTGGCCATGTTGGCCTGCCGGTCCGCCCCAACCGTGGAGCAACGGCCTGCTGGACAGGAGCCGCCGCCTGCTGTGGCCCCGGCGATGGCGCCCGTCAGGACCGGGATTGGCTTCCGGACCTCACAGGCCCTTGATCGGCACTTTACGAAACATGGCCGCGAGTTCCAGGGATACACCAGGGCCGACTACCTGACGGCCGCCCAACGGTTGCGGGACATGCCGGTCGGCGGTGACATTCTGGAAGTGAGGCGGCCGGACGGCACCAGCAGTCGGTTCGACCGTGGATCGGGCGCCTTCGGAGCATTCGACCCGGACGGAACCATCAGAACGTTTTTTCGACCGAACGACGGCGAGGCATACTTCCGACGCCAGGCGCGCCGAAGACAGGAACAATGACACTTCAACCAGATCGAGTCCGGCAATATTTGCGGCGCCGCGGCTGCGCCCCGAGCGTGGTCAAAGGGGGCCTCGATGGCCTTCTTGCCCACTGGGCCAGCCTCGTAGACGCGGTCGAGGAGGGGTACGACCTCACCTTCGACGATTACCTCAACGATATGGACCTGCGGGACATTCTGGCCGGCGCACTCGAGGCCGCCGCAGCCGACGAACGGACGGCGGCGGAGAAGAAGCTGGCCAAACTCGACCTGGCCTTCCGCGACCTGACCGTTGAGTGCGCCCCGATCTTCGGTGAGGCGGTGGCCAGGGAGAACGGCCACGATGCCATCGAGCACTGGTGGTATTTCCGCCGGCCGCGCCGACCGGCCCCCGATTTCGAAGAGGAGCTGCGCGAAGCCGGCCTTGTCTGATCCCCCGCTGCTGCTCTTTGACGGCTACTGCGCCCTCTGCAACGGGTGGGTCGGGTTTCTGCTGCGAGTCGACCCCGAAGGGGCGATGATGTTTGCGCCCTTGTCGAGCGATACCGGTCGCCGTGTCCTCGAGTCGCATCCGGAGATCGCCGGAGCCGATTCGCTCGTCGTGGTGGCCGGTGGGAAGACGTCACTCCGATCCAACGCGGTATTCGCGATCCTCTCGTATCTCGGCTGGCCCTGGAAGGCATTGACGATCTTCCGGCTGATCCCCAGGGAAATCCGCGATTCGCTCTACGACGTGGTGGCCTTCTGGCGGTACCGCGTCTTCGGACGGTACGACGCCTGTCCTCTCCCCCCGGCCAATCAGCGTTCGCGCTTCCTCCCCTAACGCCCGATCCGGGCCGCGGCCTTCACCACCCTCGTTCGACGCTCGACCAGATATGTCGCCCCCTGGTCCCGGACGGCAGCGACCGTTGCGGCATCGGCTCGTTTCGGCGATCCCGAATCAAACGGCGGGCCCGGATCGTATTCCAGCATCAGCTGAATTCTCTTCGCGGTCTCCTCACCCGCCAGAACCGCCGCCAGGACCAGACCAAAGTCGATTCCCGCGGTGACGCCCCCGCCGGTCACCCGATTCCGATCCACCACGACCCGGGCATCCGTGGGAATCGCTCCGAACAACGGCAGAAATTCCATGGACATCCAGTGGCTCGAGGCGCGATACCCCTCGAGCAATCCGGCGGCACCAAGCAGCAACGACCCCGAACACACGGAAGTGACGTATTGTGCCTGAGCTCCCTGAAACCGTAAGAATTCCAGGAAGGCCGGGTCTTCCAGCATCTGATTGACACCGGGACCTCCAGGAACGCACAGAACATCGAGCGGTGGAGACTCGGCGAACGTCCGGTCCGGGAGTACCCGCAGCCCGGTGTCACTGGTCACCGGATCGAGCGTCGCCGAGAGCGCCAGCACCGACGCTCCCGGAATCCGGCCAAATACCTCGAAGGGCCCAGTCAGATCCAGGTGGGTAAACTGGGGATACAGTACCATGCCAATGACGATGGGGGCCATGACGTCCTCATGGGGCAGATGAAGGTGGACCTGCAGTGTAATATGCCCTCGCTCCCGTGGCCGTCGCTGGATACATTGATCATCAAACCAATCAGAAGCCAATCATGACAGCCGCTTTCAATGCCGATCCGGTCTCGACCCGGCGAGGTCGCCCGGACACCCACACCAGCGGAATGATACGCCGGATGGCGGTGGCAGCCTGCCTCCTGTTCGGTACGGCGTCGACTGGTTACACCCAGGGAGGGCGAACGATGCAACACGAGTACGCCTCGGTAAACGGCGTCCGTCTTCACTATGTCCGGCAGGGTGCCGGTCGGCTCGTCATGTTCCTCCACGGCTTTCCCGAGTTCTGGTATGCCTGGAAGGACCAGTTGGCCGAGTTCGGCCGGGATCATCTGGCCGTGGCTCCCGACCTTCGCGGGTTCAATCTGTCCGACAAACCGCCGGCCCTCGAGGACTACCGCGCCGCGGCGATCATTGAGGACATTCGCCAGCTGGCGCACCATCTCAACGGTGGCCGCCCGTTCACGTTGGTGGCGCACGACTGGGGAGGAGCGATTGCCTGGGCCTTCGCCATCCGTCATCCCGAACTGCTCGACAAGCTGGTCATCATCAATGCACCTCACCCCGCGGTGTTCAGTGATTTGTTGAACCGGGATGCGGCTCAGCAGCGGGCGAGCCAGTACATGCTGTTCTTCCGATCCCCCCAGGCCGAGGCGGCCCTGTCGGCCGATCACTACGCACCACTCCTTCGTTTCTTCGCCGGGCCCCGCAAGGCGGGTCGGTTCTCCCCGGCCGATGATGCCGCCTATGTCGAAGCGTGGGGCCAGCCCGGGGCGCTGACCGGCGGGCTCAACTACTACCGGGCCTCCCGCATCGGGCCTCCGGTGGGCGGGGTGAGAGATTCCGCCTCGACAGGCGTCAGCACCGACGACTACCGGGTCCGCGTACCCACGTTGGTGATCTGGGGCATGATGGACGACGCGCTGCTCCCACAGAATCTGACCGGACTTGACCGGTACGTCCCGGATCTGACGATCGAGCGTATCGACGACGGAACCCATTGGGTGGTGCACGAATTTCCCGATCGGGTCAACCGTCTGATTCGCGACTTTGTTGCCAGGCCTTGACTCCGGACAGGGAGCGCCACGGTCACTTCCAGGGCAAGGAGAATCAGTGTAGCTCGTCGACCAGCCAGCCGCGGTCCACACGCCGATTGCGCCTCGGCGGGTTCGGTATCAAGCTCGCGACGCGCCTGAACCGCTATGTCGCTGGCCCGAACGACGAGGCCGATTGGATCACGATGGACCCCGTCGACTTCAGGGCCCATCGTTGGCCAGTTCGACGCCTTCATGGTCGGTCGGCGAACCTCCGATGGTCTCAGATTGTTGCCAGCTATGACGAAGAGAACGACCCTTGAACTCGCCGGACAGCGTATCGATCCGGGATCCGGCCTCGAGTACGCGATCCGCTATTGAGATGGTCGTCGCTTGGCGCGTCTGGTTGGGATGGCGTCCAGTGGATTTGCCGGCCATTCGTGTTTGGGGTACCGGCCCTTCATGTCCTTCCGCACGTCGAAATAGCTGGTTCGCCAGAATCCGGCCAGATCCCGGGTCACCTGGACCGGCCGGCCAGCCGGTGAGAGCAGCTGGATAGTGAGTGGTACCTGGCCGTTTCCGATCATCGGCGTGGCCGTCACTCCAAACATCTCCTGCAGCCGAACGGGAAGAACGGGAGCCGGGGGATCACTGTAATCGATCAGCAGCCTTGAGCCGGTTGGGACCTCGAAGCGATCAGGGGCAAGACGTTCGAAGCTGGCTCGACGGTCATGGGGTAGCCAGTTCAGCAACAGCGCTCCGGGGTCGATCGCGGCAACGGATCCGCTTTCCGCTGCGTGGCCCAGCCACTCGTCGGCATGTTGCAGGAGAGACGGCTCGGACATGTCGGGCCACCGTGCCGGATCCAGGGCCTGCAGAAACGCCAGCCGTTGCCGCACCCTCACCGCTCCAATATTCCAGGTAAGCAACCCGAGGCCCCGCGAGACAATTTCGGCCACGAGCGCACCACGGAGCACCGCCGGCGACGGCTTGGCAACCTGCCTCTCTTCGACCACGATCGCGCCCAACCGGGTTCGCTCCAGGACGACGACCGCTCCGCGTTCCCCGTTCCACGTGGCGACCACCTCGCGTTCGCCGTGGGCGGCCACGAGCGCGGCAATGACGTCCGGGCCGACCGGAGCGGCCAGTTGGATTCGACTCTCCGCGCCAACATCGTCTACCTCGGCCACGACCAGATAGTCGACCCGGCTGAGGGGCTGGCTCAGGGGAACCGAGGCGCCCCGTCCGTTCCGGAGGAGGAAACGGCCAAACTGACCCAGCCGTCGGGCGGCGACCCGGTCGGGGTAGGCGGAGGCGAGCAGCATCCCGGCGTTCTCGCTATCGAATGGGCCTTCCGGCACGCCGAGACGATCGCGCCAGGAGCGAATGTCGGCGCGGAGCCGTTGAAGGCCCCCTCGATCGACTTCGAACCCAGGAACCGTTCGTCCCGCGATCGCTTCGATTCTGAGCCGGATGTCGGTGTCCGGCGGCTGGTCCGGCGCGATGCGGCGCGCGATGTCCCGATCCGACAGCAGGGCAGCCAGGGTCGCCGCCAGGGCGCCATGGCCGTCCGTCCGCGCCTGAAGAACCATCCGCGCCAGGCGGGGATGCATCGCGAGGGCAGCCATCGATCGCCCAAGAGGCGTGATTCGTCCGTGATCGTCCAGGGCCCCGAGCAGAGCCAGAAGCTCGCGGGCCTGCCCGAGCGAAGCTGCGGGTGGTGCGTCGATCCACGTCAGATCTCCGGGATCCCGAACGCCGGCGGCCGCCAACTCGAGCACCAGCGGGGCGAGATCGGAGGCGAGGATCTCGGGCGTCCGGTAGGTGAGAAACCCTGCCTCCTCCCCGGCGGCCCACAGCCGGTAACACACCCCCGCTTCGGTTCGCCCCGCGCGCCCCCGTCGCTGTTCGGCCGACGCCCGTGTCACCCGCACGGTCTCGAGACGGCTCATTCCCGTTCGGGGCGAAAACCGCGGAACCCGCATCCACCCGCTATCCACAACCACCCGTACTCCGGGAACCGTCAGACTTGTCTCCGCGACCGCGGTCGCCAGAATGACCCGACGAGATCCGCCTGGGCTCAGTACGGCGTCCTGGGCTTCAGCCGGCATGGAACCGTGGAGCGGAAGGAGCCGAGCGCCGGTCGGTAGCCCACTGCTCCCCAGCAAACTCTCGACCCGCCTGATGTCACCGGCACCCGGCAGAAAAACCAGGACGTCTCCCAGTTCCTCGGCCAACGCCTCGCGGACCACGACCGCAACCTGGGCATCGGTCCGCTGCCCGGGCCGGGGCGCCCGATAGCGTGTGTCGACGGGGAAGACTCGTCCCGGGGCGTCGATGATAGGGGCTCCACCAAGCGCCGTGGCCACGCCAACGGCGTCAATCGTGGCGGACATGACCAGAATGCGGAGATCCGGCCGGAGCACCGCCTTGGTCTGCAGTACCAGGGCCAGGCCAAGATCCGCGTGCAGGCTGCGTTCATGGAACTCGTCCAGGATGACCAATCCGTACGATTCCAGACCTGGATCGTTCTGAATCAAACGCGTCAGAACACCCTCGGTCACGACCTCGATTCGCGTATCCCGCGACACGCGACTGTCGAAGCGAACGCGGTAACCGACCGTCCCCCCAACCGTCTCCCCGAGGTGCCACGCGATTCGAGCGGCTGCCGCACGGGCGGCGAGACGGCGCGGCTCAAGCATCACGATCTTCTTGTGGGCCAGCCAGGGATCATCCTTGAGACGCCATGGAACAACGGTCGTCTTGCCGGCTCCCGGCTCCGCCACCAGAACCGCGCTGCCGAACGTACGAAGCGCCTCCCTGACGCGGGGCATCACCCCCTCGATCGGTAGTGAATCCGTCATTCGTGGGGCACTCTGGCGGCGACGAACCGCACCCGGATCCCGCCGTTGTCGGTCCGAACGAGTTCGCGCCACGGAAGGCCAGCGTGCCCCTCGAGCATCCGATCGGCTGAAATCATGGCAACGTCCCAGCCAGGCGTCTTCCGTTTGAGGACGTTACCAAGCTGCGCATACAGATTCCGGAGCGCGGCCCGCTCGCCAATGCGATGGCCATACGGAGGGTTGGTCACGACCCATCCCGGCCCCTCGGGCGTTTCCAGCGTCGCGAGGGCGCCCCTCCGCCAGACGATGTCCGCCCCGACACCGGCCTGTTCGGCGTTCACCGCTGCCGCCGCAATGGCTCCGGCATCTCGATCTGATCCAACGATCGGAGCCGGCAGACGATCGCGAATCTCGGCCTCGAGTGTCTGTCGCACCCCCCGAAGGATCCCGGGATCCGTGTCGGGCCAGTGCTCGAATGCAAATCGCCGGTACAAACCCGGGGCGATTCGACGCGCAATCAGTGCGGCCTCAATGGGAAGCGTGCCGGATCCGCACATGGGATCGATCAGCGGCTTGGTGCCATCCCAACCCGCAGCCAATAGCAGCCCGGCGGCAAGCGTCTCCCGGAGAGGAGCCTTGGCGACGTCCGTCCGGTAGCCACGGCGATGCAGAAGAGGACCGGACGTGTCCACGCTGATTACACAATCATCGCGATACAGGCGGACAATGAAGCGCTGAACGGTCGGCAACTCCCGAACTGACACGCGCTCATCCTGTTCGACCTCGCCCCGGCTTACGATCATCGCGACGTCGGGACAGGCCGCCACCAGGGCATCCTGCAGCCGCTGGCCCACGGCCCCTTCGTGATACAGCTTCGACTTCGCGGTGGTGACACGAAAGTGGGCTTTGATCCCCGGTGCCAGAAATCGGCGCCACGGAACTCGGCGCCCGTGTCGTTCAAGCTCATGAAAAGAAGCGGCGTGGAACGCCGCGATGCGAAGCGACACCCGTCCAGCCGTGCGCAGTCCGAGATTGGCCAGCGCCAGTGCACGCTCGGTACCTTCGAACTCGACAACTCCCGACTCCACGAGTGTCGGCGCCAGTCCAAGCAACGTCAACTCACGGGAGACAATCGCTTCGAGCCCCGGATGGGCGGTTGCAAAGGCTATGGGCAAGCCATGGCCCCGTATGATCGAGCGGACCGAGGGAGCAGTAGCACGGATGTCTGAGGCGCGGTGTGCAAGAGGGTGACGGACAAGGGCAGGCTGGGGGACGGCATCAGAACCGGCCCCCGTTCACAATGGTTCAGCGATTCCGCAACTCCCGGAACGAGATCATCCGCTGCCGGTCCTCGTCGAATAGTTTGAGGCCGAGGGTTTTCATGCCCTGCCAGAACCCGATCGTCGGCACGGCCTGGAACTCAGGGTGCTCGTCGTGACACTCCTGTAGACGATAGTTCGGAATTCGGGGACTCAGGTGATGGACGTGGTGGAGACCGATATTGCCGCTGAACCACTGCAGGACCTTGGGAAGCTTGAGGTAGGTACTCCCCTGCAGCGCTGAGGTAGCGTAATCCCACTGACCGGCCGGCCGCCAATAGGCCTCTTCGAACTGGTGCTGCACGTAGAAGAGCCAGACACCCGCCGCTCCCGCCACCAGGAAAGCCGGGAGATAGATCGCCGCCGCCTCGTCGAGAGCTCCGAGTGCCGCAAGCAGAATCACGATCGCGACCAGCGTCAGGTTCGTGGCGTGAACGTTGAGCTTCTCCTTCGGCGTCATCATCGGACCGGAAGTGGGGATCCGGGCCCGCAGCAGAAACATCCAGATCGGGCCGATGACGAGGAGCACGACCGGATTGCGATACATCCGGTACTTGAACCGGTCGAACTTCGACTGGGCCAAGTATTCCTTGACCGTCAGGGTGGTCACATCCCCGTAGCCCCGCTTGTCCAGGTTGCCCGAGGTCGCATGGTGGATCGCGTGTTCACGACGCCACTGAACGTACGGCGTAAATGTCAAAACCCCGGTAATGAAGCCAACGACATCGTTCCACCGACGGGACCGGAAGAACGACCCGTGCCCGCAATCGTGCATCATGATGAAAGTCCGAATCAGCAGCCCACCGGTCGGAACGGCCAGCAAGAGAACCAGCCAGTAGCTCACCTTGATTGCGAATGCCATCAGGACAATGCCCGCCACCAGCGGAATGAGCGTCGTACACATCTGGATGATCGCAGCCCGATTGATGGGCTGTTGGTACTTCGCCACCAGGTCCCGCCACTTGGTCGAGATGTCAGAAGTCGTCATGGTTCAAATTTACCCCGCCGAGAGGGGTCTCCGGAAGATGCACAACGTCACGAGGTCGGCCGGGAAACCGTAGGTCTATGCCCCGTAGGCAGTTGCAAAGTCGCCCGGCCGGCCGTGGCCGCGCCCCGAACGTGGCATCCCTCAAGATGGTCGTTGACCAGCCCCATCGCCTGCATGAAGGCGTACATCGTCGTCGGTCCGACAAATGACCAACCCCGTCGCTTGAGATCCTTCGAAAGTGCGGTCGATGCTGGCGACGTGGTGAGTGCCGTGAGCACGGGCTTGGTCACTCGCCGGGGTCTCGATTCCGGATCGGGCTCAAATCGCCAGAAGTAGGCCGCCAGCGATCCGAACTCACTCGCCAGGTCGAGGGAGAGTTTGGCGTTCCGAATCGTTGATTCGATCTTGCCCCGGTGCCGCACGATGCCCGCATCCCTGAGCAGGCGGGCAACGTCTGGGCTGCCAAACCGGGCGACTCGCGCCGCGTCGAAACCCAGGAAAGCAGCCCGAAAGTTGTCGCGCTTGCGAAGGATCGTGAGCCAACTCAAGCCGGATTGAAATCCCTCAAGACAGATCTTCTCAAATAGCCGTCGATCGTCGGTCACGGGCCGACCCCATTCGGTATCGTGATACGCCGCGTAATCCGGCGCCGAGGCCCCCCACCAACAGCGGACCAGCCGGTCATCCCCAATAATCAGTCCAGTTTCGGCCATAGAAACGGCGGTCCATCGGCGGTAGGAGGGGTAAACGACAAGGGACTCCTTGGCGCTGTACCAGGAGTCCCTCGGGTCGAACCTGCAATGGCTAGAGAGGGAATCGAACCCCCGACACGCGGATTTTCAGTCCGCTGCTCTACCAACTGAGCTACCTAGCCGGAAGGGCGAACAATATACCCCCGAATGATCCGGTGATCTAGCCCCCGTTCGAAGTCCCTAACGCTATACATGCCAATGCGATACTGGCCTCTTCATCGACTAGCTGACATTATTGGCGGTCATCGCAAACAGGGGCTTCGGTCCGCAGCCATGTTCTGGGTTGGTTCCGAGGTCGGCTTCAACGGTCTCCGGCCCAATCTGTGGCGACCCTTCGATGCCAACCTGCCTTCAGCCGCTCGTCTGGACCAGGTGCTCCAATGGTTGGCGTTGCCGGCCGATGAACGACCTGATCTGGTCATGGTGTATTTGAACCAGTTGACGTGATGGGACACCGCTACGGTCCCGACCACCCAGCCGTGGACTCGGCCATCGCGGCTGTAGATTCTACCTTGGGACGGCTAGTCGACGGCCTGGTCTCCCTCGGCTTGGCGGATCGGACCAACCTTGTCGTCGTATCCGACCACGGCATGACCGGCATTTCACCGAATCGAGTCATCTTTCTTGACGACTATGCACTCCTGGAGCCCGGCGAGATTGTCGACCTCGCTCCGGTCACCACCATCGACCCCTGGGCCGGGCGGGCGGAGTTGATCCTTCAGCGTCTTTCCCACGCCCACCCCCACCTGGCCGTCTACCGCCGGGCGGAGATCCCAACGCGATTCCGCTTTCGCGACAACAGCCGCATCACGCCGCTCGTCGCCATCGCAGACGACGGATGGACGATCTCCACCCGGGCCCAGTGGGCCGCCAGGCCTCTCACCGACCTCGGAAACCACGGCTACGACAACGAACTGTCGTCGATGGCCGGGATTCTGGTGGGGGTGGGGCCGGCCTTTCGACCCGGAGCCGTCGCGCCTCCGTTCCAGAACATCCATGTGTACGCGATGCTGGCCCACCTGCTCCGGCTCCACCCCGCCCCGAACGACGGTAGCCTGGATTCGGTCCGAACCCTGTTGCGATAAGGAGAGCCGGGGACCTGGGCCCCCGGCTCGTGTTGATCGCCCCGGGTGGTCCTAGGGAATCCGGGGCTTCTTGAACAGCCCTTTCAATTTGTTCGTGGCCCCCTGCTTGGCCGCGTCGACCGCGGCATTGCCGAGCTCCTTTTTCATTTGGTTCAGCGCGTTCGACATCGCCTTCCCGAGATCGAAATTCTTGAGCATCTCGCAGGCCTGCTTCGCCTGCTCCTTCTGCTCCGGCGTCATCTCGGTCGGCTGTCCCTTGGCGGAGGCATCCGCCTTCGCCTGCTCCAGCTTGGCCTTGGAAGCGGCAAGGGAATCGGCGAGTTGCTGGCTCGCGAAATAGCCCACAAAGCCGCGCGCCCCCGAATCGGCGTTTTCCATCGACATGGGCTTGAACGTCACCCCCGCCGGCGGCTCCCAGGCCGATGAAGGGGGCGCACCGAGCGACACCGAAGTCGCCGTTTGTTCGAACCGGAAGCAGAGCAGGTCGCCGGTGGTCTTGAGGGAAAGTCGTGGCCCCTTCTTCATGGTGCAAATCGTGAAACTGGCAAACTGGCGGTTCTCGCAGACTTCACCGGCGATCGTCTCTTCGCCCAACTTGTCGCCGAGCGAGCCGAAGGAGTTGATGTCGAACGCCTTCGACATCATCGCCCCCATCTCTTTGATGTTGGAGTGGAAGCGCTGCTTTCCGGCGCCATCGAGCTGGTCGTAGGCCTTGGCGTAGTACGGCAGCAAGTTGGGCGAAACCCAGCCTTCTTTCTTGTCCAGGTCGGCGCTGTACATCGAGTCCGCCGTCACCAGCGACCAGTGGTTCGCCTTGGTTTCCTTGCCCATCATCTTGATGGAGGACTGCGTCTTGGTCATGAACCGATCACCATCGATCGCCGTCTCCGCGGTTCCCTTCTGGTCCCCGGCCAACTGATAGGTGACATGCGCCTTGATGTTCATCTTCGGCACCTTGAATGGATTCGGCTGGGCGGCCAACGGCCCCGCAAGCACGACTCCCACCATCCCGATCCACCTACTGATTCGCATTGTGACCTCTTGAGGTTGACCGTGAGCGGCAGGGCTGCGTTTCCCCCTCGCCGCATCGTGCGGGTGACTCCATATTTCGGCCATGGCACACCCTGACCATTCCAATCTGACCGTCGTGGACCACCCTCTCATTCAACATAAGCTCGCCCTGCTTCGGAGCATTGGCACGGCGTCGAAGGACTTCCGC
Organism: Gemmatimonadota bacterium; assembly: GCA_031394255.1. Lineage (GTDB taxonomy): Bacteria > Gemmatimonadota > Gemmatimonadetes > Gemmatimonadales > GWC2-71-9 > SHZU01. The sequence goes on along the minus strand of JANMXA010000042.1, from coordinate 122,300 downwards.
CAACTGGTGGCGGAAATCACGATGCTCATGACCTACGAAGTTACCCGCGACCTCCCCACGGAACCGGTGGCGGTCGCAACCCCGCTCGAACCGATGACCGGCCAACGCCTGGCTGGCAAGAAGCTGGTTCTGGTCCCGATTCTAAGGGCCGGCTTAGGTATGGTGGACGGAATCTTGCAGTTGATCCCCTCGGCCCGGGTCGGCCACATCGGTCTCTATCGCGACCATTCCACCCTGGAGCCGGTCAGCTATTACTTCAAAGTTCCCGAGGCGACCCAATCGCGGGATGTGTTCCTCCTTGACCCCATGGTCGCAACCGGGGGGTCGGCCGTGGATGCGATCGGGAAACTCAAGGGGGCGGGGATCCGCCAGATTCGCCTGCTCTGCCTCGTGGCCGCCCCCGAAGGAGTGCGGGCGCTGGCGAAAGCGCATCCCGACGTCCCGGTGTTTGCGGCCGCCCTTGACCGGCAGTTGAATGAGTCGGGCTACATTCTTCCGGGGCTCGGCGATGCCGGCGATCGCCTGTTTGGGACCCGATAGATTTTCACCGAAAGGCGAGAGGATTCGGCCGTGACTGGAATACGCCTGACGTTTTGGGGGGCTGCGGGAGAGGTGACGGGCTCGATGCACCTGCTCGAGGCGGCCGGTGCACAAATCCTGCTCGACGCCGGAATGTTTCAGGGCCGCCGGGCCGAGGCGGCAAAGAAGAACGCCGAGCTTCCGTTTGACCCCCGCCGGGTCGATAGCATCGTGTTGAGCCACGCCCATATTGACCATTCCGGACGTCTGCCACTTCTGGTGAAGCACGGGTTCCACGGGCCGATCTATGCGACGCCGGCGACCCGGGATCTCTGCGCTATCATGCTGCCGGACGCGGCCCATATCCAGATCAAGGACGCGGAGTTTCTGGCTCGGCACGCCAGGCCGAAAGGTCCCGAGAGCGAGCCCCTGTACAATCTGGCGGATGCCATCGCCGTGCAGGAGCTGATGGTCGGCCAGCCGTATCGCCGGGTCAACCACCTCCGAAGACACCTTGCATTCGAGTTCAGGGAGGCGGGACACATTCTGGGTTCGGCGTCCGTTGACATGCGCCTTACCGAAGACGGCGGTCACCGGCTGGTGTTCTCAGGCGACATCGGACGCTACGGCCTGCCGATCATCCGGGATCCGGATCCGCCGGTAGGACCCATCGACACGTTGATCGTCGAATCCACCTACGGCAATCGCGACCACGAATCAACAGTGCAGGCAGAGCAGCACCTGGCGGAGATTGTCCGGAAGGTCGCGGGACGGGGCGGTAAGATCCTCATTCCGTCATTTGCGGTCGGCCGGACCCAGGAACTGGTGTACGCCTTGCACCAGATGGTCCGGGCTGGATCGATCCCGTCGGTACCGATCTACGTCGACAGCCCCTTGGCGGTGGATGCCACCACGGTATTCCGGATGCACCCGGAGGTTTTCGACCGCCGCGAAAAGATGCTGGAGCGAACAGACAGGATTTTCGACTTTTCCCTGGTCAAATACGTCCGGGATGTCGCCGACTCCAAAGCCCTCAACTCGATCAATGGCCCCGCCATCATCATCGCGGCGTCCGGCATGGCGGAATCGGGACGGATTCTCCACCACCTCGCCAATAACATTGGCGATCATCGCAACTGCGTTCTCTTTGTCGGTTTTCAGGCGGAACACACCCTCGGACGCCGGATCCAGGAAGGGAACGATCACGTCAAGATCTTCGGCGAGATGGTCACCCGGCGAGCGGAGGTCGAGACGATCGGCGGGTATTCCGCACATGCCGACCGGACCGAGCTCCGGACTTGGATCAAGGCGCTCGGTGGCCCCGTTAAGCGGGCGTTCGTCGTGCACGGCGAGCCCGAGGCTGCGCTGGCCATGGCCGGCATTCTCAAGGAAAGCGGCGTCGGTCAGGTCGATATCCCCCGGTTCGGTGAGTCGTTCGTCCTGTGAAGTCGCGCGGGGCCTGGCTGGCGATTATCGCCGTCGTCACCTACGCCACGTCGGTGAGTTGGGTCTGGTTCGTCAGCCGCCAGGACCAACGGGTACCGGTCGATGCCATCATCGTCCTCGGAGCCGCGCACTACAACGGACGGCCGTCGCCGGTCTTGCGGGCCCGAGTCGACCATGGCCTTCAGTTGCTGCGAGCCCGATTGGCGCCGACGATCGTGGTTACCGGCGGCACCCATCCGGGTGACACCGAAAGCGAAGCGGAAGTCAGTCGTCGTTACCTGGCCGCCGCGGGCGTGGCGGACAGTGTTGTCGTCTCCCTGCCAACGGGTCAGACAACCGAGGAAACGATGACCGCCGTCGGAACCTGGTCATCTCGAAGGCACGTTCGGTCAGTCTTGCTCGTAAGCGATGGTTTTCACCTCGCTCGGCTCCGGTTTGAAGCGGCCCGCCTGGGCCTCTACGCCAAGACGACCCCGGCCCCGATGAGCCCGATTACCACGGGGAGCCCGACCGAATTCTTGTACTTCCTCCGCGAAGGTCTCAAACTGCCGATCGCCATGGTTCGCAGTCTCCATAGAAGTGGTCGCTAGGACTACTATGCTCATTTCAAGCCAACACATCCATACCGGACGGGTCATCAGAGTCGGGCAGGAACTCGTCCAGTTCCCCGATGGGTCGACCGGAACCCTCGACATGGTGCGCCACCCTGGCGCGGCGGCGATCGTGCCTCTGCTCGACCAGCTCTCAGACCCGGATCCGCGGGTCATTCTGGTTCGCCAGTTCCGACATGCGGCCGATGGCTTCATCTGGGAGATCCCTGCCGGAACGCTCGGCCCGGGCGAGACCCCCGACGATTGCGCCCATCGAGAGCTCCGCGAAGAGGCTGGCTATTCGGCGGGGCGACTCGATTTGCTCACCAGTATTCTGACGGCGCCCGGCTTCACTGATGAATCCATCCACCTCTACCTCGCCACTGGATTGTCGCCGTGTGGGACCCATCGTGATCAGGACGAATTCATGACCGTACACGAGTTCGCCTGGTCGGCGATCGGACGGATGATTCGGCATCACGAAATCCGGGACGGGAAGTCCCTTGCCGCGCTGATGTTCGTCAACTCCTTCCTCAGGGCCTAGCACTGCGGCTCCCTGCTCGTCCAACCCGGGTCGGGGGCTTAAGTTTCCCGTCACACGACGACCCCGACCTGCGGAACCCCATGACGAGCTTGGCATTCGACCCCTTCTTCAAGGCCATCCGAAAGGGCGAGATCCCCAACGCCGTCTACTTCGTCGGCGCGGAGGACGTCCTCAAGAACGAGGCGATCGAAGAGATTATCGCCCGGGCACTCGACCCCTCCCTCAAGGACTTCAATTTCGACCAGCGATCGGCCGTCGATCTCGACCCCGAAACGGCCGAAACCCTGTGCAACACCCTGCCGATGATGGCGGACCGGCGGATTGTCGTCATCCGGGATGTCGAGGCCTGGAACAAGCGGGCGAAGGCCAAGGCAGCCGTCCTCAGATATCTCGAGCGCCCTGCGGCCGAGACGATTCTGTTGCTGGTACAGGGTGGCACCGACCTCGAGGTCGATGGCGAACTGGCCGGCCGGACCACCCTCGTCGAAGCCGACCCACTGCCACCCGAACGAGCCAAGAAATGGCTGTTACTCCAGGCCGCGCGCCGTGGGATTGCACTTGAAGATGATGCGGCACTTCACATGGTCCGGGTGACTGATGCCCGCCTTGGCGAACTGGGATCCGAACTCGACAAGTTGGCGGGGCTCGGGGGCGGTGCGGCGCTGACGATGGACCGCGTTGCCGATCTTCTGGGCGTTCGACATGGCGAGACCCAGTTTGACTGGCGGGACACGGTCCTTCGTGGCGAGGCCGGGCGAGCCGCAGCCATGCTCCCCCACCTGCTGGCCCAGAGCGGCGTCAGTGGCGTGTCACTGGTTGGCCTCCTCGGAACCAGCGTCGTCGGGATCGGATTGGCCCGAGCGCACCACGACAAGGGAAGCCGCGGCCCCCAGCTGTTTCAGGCGATCAAGGCGTCTTTGTTTCGGGCCCGGCCGTTCCGACTGTCATATGACGCTGCCGCCGCGGACTGGAGTCGATTGGCGCCGGCCTGGTCCCGCAGCCGGATCGAGCGATGCCTCAAGACCCTCCGTAACGCGGACACCCGCCTGAAGAGCACGACGGTTGCCGATGAACAATCCATCCTCTTCGATCTCATAATGGAGCTCACCGTTCCATGGCAGGCGGCCGCATGACCATTCGTTGGCTCGGCGTCCTCGTATTTCTTGGCTTTGCGGCAACCCGGCCGGCCTTCGGCCAGAAGGACGCCCGGCTCGTTGCCGCCGTTCGTCTGGCCCAGGACGGCCTTCCCGACTCCGCCCGCGCGGTGGTCCGCCGCCTGATGGCGGCGACCCCACCGGCCGATTCTTCATACGCTGAAATCCTCTACGCATTGGGCGTCGTGGCAGCTACGGAGCACGACCGTCGGATCTCGCTCCGACGGGTCATCGTCGAGTACGCCGCATCGGAATGGGCCGATGACGCCCTCTTGCTGCTCGCTCAGGTGGAATACGCCAACGCCAACCCCGCCGGTGCCTCAGCGCAGGCAGCCCGCCTGTTGGCCGACTATCCGATGAGTCCCTTGGTACCCGTGGCCTCGTTCTGGGGAGCTCGAGCCGCCGCCGACCTGCGGAATGGCGCCGAGGCCTGCCGAATGGTTGACCTCGGCCTCAAGGCGCCGGGAGACGACGTCGAACTGCGTAATCAACTGGAGTACCAGCGGCAGCGCTGTACCGCGATCGCGACCCAAAACGCCGATTCAGCGGCCCGAGCCATATCGATACCACTAGACTCCACCTCCAGGAACGGGACGGTTCCGCCACCGGCCAAAGGCTTTCGGATCCAGGTGGTGGCGGCGCCAACCAGAGTCCGGGCCGACGAGGCGATTGCCGCACTGAAGCGCATGGGAATCGCGGCCGCGGTGATCAAGGAAGCCGGCTTTCACAAGGTCCGAACTGCGCCCTTCGCAAGTCGAGTCGAGGCTCAGGCCGTTATCGGCCGAATTCGAGCCAAACTCGGAGGAAAACCTTTTCTGATCGCCGACAAGTGAGTCAGGCCCTCTCCGAGGGGACCCCCCTGCTGAAGCAGTATCGCGAGATCAAGTCGCAGCATCGCGACAAGATTCTCTTCTTCAGAATGGGGGACTTCTACGAGATGTTCTTTGACGACGCCGAGGTGGCGTCGCGCGTCCTGAATATCACCTTGACGGCCCGTGGTGACGGCGTCCCGCTGGCCGGTGTTCCCGTTAAGGCGGCGGCCGAATACTTGAAGAAATTTGTGGCCCGGGGGTATCGAGTCGCGATCTGCGAACAAGTCGAGGACCCCCGGAAAGCCAAAGGTATCGTCCGGCGTGAAGTCGTCGAGACCGTGACGCCGGGGGCGTTGATCGAGGAAGACTGGCTTCCTGGAAGTCGCAACAATTTTCTCGTCGCCGCCCATCCCGGTGAGCTGAACCGGCCCGGGAGTTTGGCCGGGCTCGCCGCAATCGATCTGTCGACGGGAGAGTTCCTCCTCGAAAGCCCGCCCCGCGATCGGCTGCGCGAGGCCTTGAGTCGATACGGTCCGGCCGAGGTCGTGACGGTGGCGACCACCGGCCTGGCGCTCGAACCCGAGATCATGCGGACCCATCGGGAGGCCTGGGAGTTCGACGCCGAACTCGGCAGTGAGGAATTGACCCGCAGATTTGCACTCGCATCGCTCGACGGCCTTGGTGTGGAGCCGTCGGACGGACCCGCGGTCGGCGCCGCCGGAGCCCTGCTTCGATACCTCGTGGAGCTGCAGCCGGCAGGCCTCGCCCACCTGCGCCGCCCGGTGATGCGGCGGACCGAGGAATTCCTGTGGCTCGATGAGATGACGCGAAGAAATCTCGAGTTGACTGAGCCGCTCCGGGCCGGAGCGGTCGGCATCACCTTGCTCGAGGCTCTTGACCGCACCGTCACATCGATGGGCGGGCGACTGCTCCGGCGGTGGATCATGTCACCGCTCCGCGACGTCGCCGCCATCGAAGCCCGGTTGGACGGCGTTCAGGCTGCCGTCGAACGTCCCCTCCCCCGAGGCGAAGCCAGGGAAGCCCTGGACGGCGTGCGTGACCTCGAGCGCCTGTCGGGCCGCGCGGCCGCCGGGCGGGCGAACCCGCGAGAACTTGGCGCCATCCGCGACTCGTTCCGCCGACTTCCCCGGATCATGGCAGTCCTCGGCCAGCTGCAGCCACCCGGAAGCGCCGCGACCCATCCATTCCGACGGTTGGCCGACAAGCTCGACCTCCTCCAGGACCTCACGACCGAACTGGAAGCGGCCCTCTCGGATCGCCCGCCCGTGACCCTTGTCGAGGGAGGCGTCATCAGGACCGGGTTTGATCCGGACCTGGATGAGGCGCGAGGTCTCCGAGACGGCGGCCGGCAGTACATCGCCTCGATCCAGCAGCGGGAACGGGAACGGACCGGGATTGGATCACTGAAGGTGGCTTACAACAAGGTCTTCGGGTACTTCATCGAGGTCACCCATAACAACACGGCTCGAGTCCCGGCGGACTATGAGCGGCGACAGACCCTGGCGACGGCCGAACGGTATGTGACCCCCGAACTCAAGGAATACGAAGCGAAGGTCCTCGGCGCCGAGGAACGGATGCTGGTCCGGGAGGCGGATCTGTTCAACGCCCTTCGAAGCCAGGTTGGGGCGGCCATCGCCAGGATTCAGCAGACTGCGGACGTACTCGCGGAGCTCGATGTCATTGTCGGTCTGGCGGAAACGGCGGTCATCCATCGGTACGTCCGCCCGATGGTGCACACCGGTGCCGAACTGTCGCTTGAGGCGTGTCGTCACCCCGTCATCGAACGACTGATGCCGCGTGAATCGTTTATCCCGAACGACGTGCGCTTCGAGCCGGCAAGTCGTGTCCAGTTGGTTACCGGGCCGAACATGGCCGGCAAGTCCACCATTCTTCGCCAAATCGGCCTTGTCGTCATCATGGCTCAGCTTGGATCGTTCGTTCCCGCTTCCAAGGCATCCGTCGGGATCGTCGATCGACTGTTTACCCGGGTTGGGGCCAGTGACAACCTCGCCCGAGGCCAATCGACCTTCATGGTCGAAATGAGCGAGACCAGCGCCATTCTCCACAGTGCCACGGCACGGAGTCTCGTCCTCCTCGACGAGATCGGACGAGGCACATCAACCTATGACGGCGTGGCAATTGCTTGGGCTGTAACCGAATACCTGCATGACCAGGTCGGCTGCAAGACGATGTTTGCCACCCATTATCATGAACTGATGCAGTTGCCCGAACGGCTGGCGCACGCCCGGAACATGAACGTCGCCGTCCGCGAAACCGACGACACGGTCGTATTCCTTCACCGGCTCGAGGCGGGGGGCACAGATCGTTCATACGGAATCCACGTGGCGCAGTTGGCCGGCCTGCCGGCCGAAGTCGTCGCCCGCGCCCAGGGGGTGCTTGAAACACTCGAAGGTGAACACCGGGTGGTTCCCGGAACCGAAAGCAAGCCGGACGAGGGGCAGCTGGCCTTCTTTGGTGAGACCCGCAAGCGTCGGCCGAGGATCAAGGCGACCGCGGAGCCCGCGACGGTCGATCCGATTCGGACCCGGCTCGAGGCCCTGGATGTTGACAGCCTGACGCCGTTGGAGGCCCTCAATCAATTGGCGGCCCTCAAGGCTGGACTGGGGCAACGGCCGTGAAACGCTGGACCGCGATGCTCCTGACCTTGGCGGGGTGCGGCTCGAAGACGGAAGGCACCGTGACCCTGCCCCCCGAATCACGAGGTAGCACCGTGCGACGGGATGAGGCACCGATGCCGACCAACGGCGACCCGCCCATCGCCTACCCGACGGCTTTAGCCGCTCAGCGGGTCGGTGGATCGGTGATTCTCAGGATGTTTGTCGATTCTACCGGCCGGGTCCTGGCCGAATCGACCGCGGTCCAGGAGTCCAGCGGGTATCCCGCGCTGGATTCGGCGGCACTGGTCAGCGCGAGCCGCCTTCGCTATGCGCCGGCACTCCGCAACGGCAGTCCGGTGGCGGCCGCTTTTCTTCAGCCAGTGAATTTTCGCCCTCCTCCCGGGGGCACGGCTATTCCATGAGCGAGATGAACGTTACCGTCCTGACCGGCGGAACCTCGGTCGAACGTGACGTGGCGATTGCCTCCGCCGTCCAGGTCGTTGGAGCGCTCCGGCGCCGCGGTCACCGGGTCGCGGTGGTCGATACGGCCGGCGGCGTTGTTCCCGAGAGCGAAGAGGCAAGGGCACTCAACGCAACGGTTGGCGCGGCGCCCCCATCAATCGAACACCTGATCGGCCTTGAGCGTGGCGTCCTGTTGTCGAGCCTGGCGACCCTCCCCGTGGTGCGGAACGCCGACGTCCTGTTCCTTGCGCTCCACGGGGGGCGCGGCGAGGACGGCACCCTGCAGGCGGTACTTGACGTCCTCGAGGTACCCTACACCGGCAGCAGCGCCCTCGGCAGCGCCCTGGCCATGGACAAGGACCTGTCGAAACGCCTGTTTACGCTCGCGGGCGTACCGACAGCACCATGGTTGATGGCACCGGCCAGCATCGCGACGGTCAGTGATCACTTGGGGTGGCCGGTGGTCGTAAAGCCAAGCAAGCAAGGATCGACGGTTGGCCTGAGCGTCGTCAAGCAGCCGGACGGCCTGGCCCCTGCCATCGAACTGGCATCTCGCTACGACGACGAGGTGATGATTGAAGCCTTCGTCCCTGGACGCGAATTGACAGTCGGCATTCTCGATGACCGGGCTCTGGCCGTCGGTGAGATCATCCCGCAGCACGAGATTTTTGACTACGAGTGCAAGTACACGCCGGGCATGGCGGTGGAGATCTTCCCGGCCGACCTGTCGGCCGCGACGAGGGAGCAGTGCCATGCCTTTGCGCTGGCCTCCCACCGGGCCCTTAAACTCGGCGGCTACAGCCGGGTTGATTTCCGACTCACCCCCGCCGGGGAACTCAGCTGTCTGGAGGTCAATACCCTCCCCGGAATGACGGCCACGAGCCTGCTGCCCCAATCTGCCGCGGCCGCCGGGATCCCGTTTGCCGAACTCTGCGAGCGGATTTGCCAGGCGGCTCGGGCCCGGTGTAAGGTTAGATAGACGGTATGCACGAGATCAGAGCCCTCCGACCGACGCCGTGGGTGACCCGGTTGATTGCGATCAACGCGGTCGTACTGCTCTTGTTGTCGACTGTTTTCACGGCCCCCCGGTTCTACAACGCCTTGACGTTCGACCCCGCAGGGTTCATCGATCGGCCCTGGACCGCCCTGACTTACATGTTCGTACCGGGCGGACTGGCCCCTCTGGCCGTCAATTCCCTGGTCTTGGCGTTGTTCGGCCCGCCGGTCGAGCGACGGCTCGGGGGTCGCCAATTCGGGGCGTATTACCTCTACTGTGGCGTCGGCACCGCTCTCCTGGCGCTCGGCCTAGGAACCCTCTTCCGGGTTGACCCCTTCGTGGGAGCCTCTGGGCCCGCCTACGGAGTCGGGTTGGCGTTCGTCCTGTTCTGGCCCAAGGCCCGTGTCGCGATCGCTCCGTTGACGGCTCCGTTGACGGCGCTGCCCTTGTTTGCCGGACTCGTCGGCATCGACCTGCTTCTTGGTGTTTTGGGACGCGATGGGATCGGTCATCTCGTTCACGTGGGGGGGGCGTTGGCGGGGTATGCGTTTTTCCGGCTGCAAAGCATCGGCAATCGACGCCCGCCGGCAAAGCCCATTCCGGCGGCTCGCCGTGCCGTGGTCACGCCGATGCGAGTGCAGGAGATGGGTGGTGATTTTCGACCCGCATCGGCCGTGGGCGACCCGGCCAGTTCCACCGACCACGATGTCGACCGGCTACTCGACAAGATTTCGCGTTCCGGAATGGAGAGTTTGACGTCACAGGAGCGCAAGTTTCTCCGGGAAACCTCCGAACGGAAGCGCCGCGAACAGCACTAGACGATTGGCACCTTGATTTTCGGGGGCGGAATCCCGTATTCTGTCCCGTGCTCATCAATCTTGTTCCCGAATTCTTGGATATTCTCGCCTCTTCAAACCGGGAAGCCGCGTACCAGCGGTACCTTGAACGCCATCGCGCGGTCCTTCAGGCCTACTGGAGCAACTACGTTATCGATCTCGACGACCGCCACGCCGACGGGGTGATCGCGGCGGCGTTGCGGGCGGATCGGTCCGACCTCCGCTCAATGCTACAGCAGGCCCGAATCTCGGAATTGGCCGAAACCGCAATCGCGAAGGCTGCCGAATCGCTTCAGATCGATTGCCCGACCGATGTGTACCTCATGGTCGGGGTCGGGGGTGCGAATGCGGGGGAGCTCGTCGTCAACGGGCGGGCTGCGGCCTTCGTTTGCGTCGAGCATTTTACCGGCAAGGTCAACCCGACAACCTATGGACTCGGCCTCTCCCCGGAGTTGATCCCCCTCTGGGTCGGGCATGAACTGGCCCACGCCGTACGGTATACCTCGCCAGCCAGTCAGAGCGAACTCAGGGCCCTGGTCGATGAGGCAGGTGGGAACTACAGCTACTGGACCACCGCTGGCCGCGCAACCCTTCGCGAGCTGCTCGTCAATGAAGGCCTCGCGGTGCACGCGGCGCAGCAAGTCGCGCCGGGCCACGACATTGCGGACTATTTCGGGTACCCGAAACGGCAGTTCCAGCGGCTGAGGGAGATGGACGCCTTTCTACGCCGCGCCGCACATCACGACCTCGACCGCGCCGGGATCGGTCTCCGGCTCCGGTTCCTGTCAAGCGGCTTGAGCCCGGGATCTCGCCTTGCGTTGGGTCGCGTTCTGCCGGAGCGGTCCGGGTATTACTTGGGATACCGGATGGTCGAAGCCCTGGTGGCCGACCGCGGTTTGGCGGCGGCCCTCCGGGCGGCGGCCGTGGACTTCGAAGCCGTTGACGAGGCTCGCCGCGACATCCAGACCGCCTAATCCCAGGTTGGAACGCCTCTCATGACCCTTCCCGCCAGCTTACGGGGCCTGCGCCTTCCAGTCATCGGAGCTCCGCTCTTCATCATTTCGAATCCCGATCTGGTCTTGGCCCAGTGCAAGGCCGGTGTTGTAGGAAGTTTCCCCGCGCTCAACGCCAGACCGCCCGAGTTGCTCGACGAGTGGCTGGCCAGGATTGTGACCGAATCCGCCGACCACACCAGGACCCACCCAGACGAGCCAGCGGCTCCCTTCGCAGTGAATCAGATCGTGCACCGGTCCAACGACAGACTGGAACGGGATTTGGCCCTGTGCGTCAAGTATCGGGTCCCGATCGTGATCACGTCGCTCGGTGCCCGGGAAGAGGTCAACCACGCCGTCCATTCATACGGGGGCATCGTACTCCACGACGTGATCAACGTTGTGCACGCGCACAAGGCCATCGAGAAGGGGGCGGATGGTCTGATCGCGGTGGCGGCTGGGGCGGGAGGCCACGCGGGAACGTGGTCCCCGTTCGGATTGATTCAGGAAATCCGTTCGTGGTGGTCGGGACCCCTCGCGTTGTCGGGGGCGATCGCCAGCGGTTCTGCCATCCTCGCAGCCCGGGCCATGGGGGCTGACGTTGCATACATCGGATCTGCTTTTATCGCCACCAAAGAGGCCAACGCGGTAGAGGCATACAAGCAAGCCATCGTTGACAGCACCGCGGCGGACGTGATCTACACGAGCTTGTTTACCGGTGTTCATGGCAACTATCTTCGTTCATCCATCGAGCGGGCAGGTCTCGATCCTGATCACCTGCCCACGAGCGACCCCTCGAAGATGGATTTCAGCAATACTGCCGCCAAAGCCTGGCGTGACATCTGGGGCGCGGGCCAAGGCATCGGTGCGGTGCAGGACATCCCCTCGGCTGCTGGTCTGGTCGCGCGCCTCAGGCGGGAATACCACCAAGCGGTCACTCGCCTGGTTGGTCCCTCCTGAACCCTCCGCTCGCCATTGTCATCAAGCCGCTGGGCCCGATCGTCATTGAGGGCCCAATCGATCTGCGCGATCACGAGGGGAATCCCATCCCCATTCCGCCAAACAAGTCGCCGGGCATCGTCAAACTCTGCGGATGTGGTCGCAGCCTGAGGAGGCCCTTCTGTGACGGTACCCACAAGCATCCAGTCCAGGCACCCGGGACCGATTAAGCCGCTACTTTCCGACGCAAAAACGCTCGAATATTCTGCCGAACACCTCTTCCACGTCAACGCGGCCCAGCAGTTCGTCGAGCGCGGTCACCGCTCGGCGAACGTGGTGCGCGGCCAGAACGCTGTCGCCCCCTTGCATCACCTCCGGCGCGGCGTCACGAAGCGCCGCGAGGGCCACACTGAGACCTTGTCGGTGGCGCTCTCGAGTAAGAAGGGGCGTCGTGTCACCCAACGCCTCAACGTCGCCATAGAGACGATCAACCAGCAGCCGCTTGAGTTCGCCGAGCCCGGCGCCGGTGAGCGCTGAGACGGCCGGAGTGGGCGCCGAGTACAGATCAACCTTAGTCCGGACCGTCAACGTGTTCGGCTGGGCGGCAATGGTCTGCTCTTCGTCGGTTGGGTCGGCGCCGGCGTCGATGCACAGCAGAATGAGGTCAGCAGCGCCGAGATACCGACGGCTCACCTCGATGCCAAGGCGTTCGATCCGGTCCTCAGAGAACCGAAGGCCGGCCGTATCAGCCAGGCGGACGGCATAACCGTCCAGATCCAAATCGGCCTCGATCGTGTCCCGCGTGGTCCCCGCGATCTCGGTTACGAGGGCTCGTTCGGTTCCCAGCAACGCATTGAACAGTGACGACTTGCCGGCATTCGGCCGTCCGGCGATCACTACCAGCGCCCCGCGTCTGACTCGTTCACCAAGGCTGGCAGTTTCGAGCAAGCCGTCGATCACGGCTGCGGTCCGCCCAATCGCTTCTTCCAGGGCGGCGCGATCGATTGGACCATCGTCCTCTTCGGGAAAATCGATATCGTAAGCGAGAAGAGCCAACAGATCGATCAGAGCCGAGCGCAACTCGCCCAAACGGCGAGAGAGCCCGCCGTGTAGTTGGCGAATGGCCGCGCGACCCTGCGCTCGGGTCGACGCGTCGACCAGATCGCCGATCGCCTCAGCCTGAAGCAGGTCGATCTTGCCGTGCGCGACCGCGCGCCGCGTAAACTCACCAGGCACGGCCAGACGGGCACCCGCGCCCGTGAGCGCGGCGACGAGCTGGCTTGAGGCGAGCAGCCCACCATGGCAGGCGAACTCGACGAGGTCCTCGCCGGTGTAGCTCCCCGGCCCCGGGAAGAACGTGACCAACCCCCGGTCGAATGGAGCGCCATCGGCCTCATGGAATGGGGCCAGGTAGGCCCGTCGCGGCTCCGGCTCACGGTCAGGGGGCCAATGGAGCACGCGAAGAGCAGCGGTGACAGCCCCTCGACCCGACAGCCGTACCAGAGCGACCGCCGCCCTGCCGGACGCCGTTGCCGTGGCGCAAATCAGGTCAGAGAGCATGTCGTACTGGCCCCTCCGACATCCGTTCGGGAGCTCGGATTACCGCTTGGGATTTCGCAATGGCGCCGGCAGCGGGGTGGCCACGGCAGCTCGCCGCATCCGCTCCTTCGCGACCAGCCACTGCTGGGGAATGCTCGCCAGGTTCTGCACGGCGTAATAGAGGTTGAGGCCCGACGCAAACTTGAGGAAGAGCACGAGCATCATGATCGGCATGAAGTAGAGCATCATTTTGGTCTGCGGATTGGGTGGCAGGCCAAGCTGGCCGATCTTCGTGACCCCGAACATCGAAACGGCCATCAGCACTGGAATGATGTACAACGGATCAGGGCGAGAAAGATCCGGAATCCAGAGGAACGACTGCCCCCGGAGCTCGATCGAATTCTGAAACACAAAGAACAGGGCAATCAGAATGGGCCATGGCAGCAATACCGGCCAACAGCCGCTGAAGGGGTTGACGCTGTTTTCCTTGTAGACTTTGAACATCTCCTGCTGGAGCCGCTGCGGATCCTTTTGATGGCGGTCCTGAATCTCCTTGAGCACTGGTTGAATGGCCTGCATTGCCATGCTCGCTCGCATAGCCTTCTGATTCAACGGCCAGAGAACGAGCCGAATCAGGACCCCGAAAACAACCAGGCCGAGGCCGTAGGCGAGCCCCGCCTTCTCGTGCAGCCAAACGAGCAGCCAGCGGGCACCTACCGCCACCGGCCGGATCACCGGTCGAAGCCAAGCCCAGCCGTAGGGGTTGTTGTCGTCGAATTCGTTCCCAATGGCCCGAAGTCTCGGGTACTCCATCGGGCCGACGTACAGGCCAAAGTCGAATGCGCCATCGGAGCCGACCGTCAGACTGGTCCAGACGTCGGCCGCCTCCGGTGTCCGGTGGACGCGATCCGTGGCCATGGCCTGCACTCCGCCAAACCGGCCGGGCCCAACCCCGCCGGTATCCGGCGAAATCACGGCCGCCACGAAGTACTTGGCCTTCACCGCCACCCACTGGAATGGACCGCTGAGTGACTTCATCTCACCGGGCTTCATCCGACTGAAGTTCACCAACTGGGACTTGGTGTCACGGGTGACGATGCCGAGCTCCCGGGCAAATTCCGTGCTGTCGGCTTCGGTATTTCGGAGACCCGGTCCCATCCCAATCAGCAAGGTGGCGCCGGCTGGCCCCAAGCCCGTCAGCCGACCACTGACCGCGATGCGGTAGTTGTCAGGGACAAAGCGGTAGGTCAGAGTGATGGCACTGCTGGAGCCGACCGCGGCGTCCCACGACAGCTGAGCGCCGTCCTTGCCAACCTGGAGATCCTTGCTCGACGGGCGGAACGTGAGGTTTTTGAGGGGCACGGTGTCGCGGCCAGTCAAGAGCGCCAGTGACAGAAAGTCGCTGTTGGGGTCCATGATCTGAGCCGATTGACCGGGTTCATCCTTCCGCATGGAGCGGTAGGTGGTCATGTCGGCGCCGACCATGCGTCCGCCACGGGTCGAGAATGCATACCGATACAGACTGGATACCACCCGGACCGTGTCCTCTACAACGCCGTCCGCCGCTTCGGCGGTCAACCGGGTCGGCCGTGTTCCGGCCGGCGCATCGAGAGTCGGCGGAGCCGCGGGCTGAGACACCACCGTCGCCGCTGGACGCGTCGATGGCCTTGGAGACCGTTTGAGGACCAAGGAAGGAACCACCAGCACGACCATCATCAACACGATGGCCAGGATAAATCGACGATCCATGGGGGCGCCGAGGAGGAGTCTAGAAGTTAGGGGACCGGGTCATAACCGCCCCGGTGAAACGGGTGACACTTCGCCAGGCGCTTGACGCCCAACCAGCTACCGCGAACGACGCCATACCGTTCCACTGCTTCGAGGGTGTAGTGCGAGCAACTGGGGCTGAACCGGCATCGCGGCGGGAAAGCGGGCGAAATGAATCGCTGGTAGCCGCGAATCAGACCGGCTCCCAGGCGACGGGGCAGGCCAATCAGGTTTCTACGGAACCCTTGATCGGTGCCTTGGCCGTCAGCCACCCCAGCACCTCCGCCTCCAGACCGCGCCAACTGCCCCCATAACTCTCACGTCGCGTTCGGACCAGCACATCTACCGCCATCAGCCGTGGTAGTACCGCCCGCCGACAGATTTCTTTCAGTCTTCGCCTCAAACGATTGCGGGCCACCGCGTTGGACTGGTACTTCGGAACAATGAGTCCCAGTCTCGGATGGCCCGCTTGGTTTGCTTCCCACACGATCTCGAGGTACACCGCCTTATGACGACGGCCCCGGGCCAGCACCCGCCGAATATCCTCGGACCCCGCCAGCCGCTGCCGGCGCGCGAAGTCCTCCGACGTCAGCGACCCCCGTGCTTCGACGGGATCCGAATCGTCAGCAGTTTACGGCCCTTCTTTCGGCGGCGGGCAAGCGTCGCCCGACCCCACCGGGTCTCCATCCGGGCTCGAAACCCGTGCCGATTGACCCGCTTGCGGTTTCGCGGGCGATATGTCGGCTGCATGACAACCACCAGTACTTGAGTGAGCCAAGCAAGATAGCCTAACATCACCAATTCGGTCAAGGTTGACTTTTCCACATGCTAGCCGTAAGATCGTCGCCCCTTCATCAGTACCCCCGGTTTTCCCTGAGGCGAAATGCAGGTGTCTGCCAAAGACGCGTGGAAGCGAATCCTCGACGAGGCCCGCCGGGAGCTGCCTGAACAGGCAGTGATCACCTGGTTGGCTCCGGCCGAGCCGCTTAGTCTGGCGGACCATTGCCTGGTTCTGGGGGTACCAGATGAGTTCGCCGTCAAGTGGAATGAAGCCAAGCACAGCCTCATTCTTTCGCGAATTGCGGAGCAGGTCCTGGGGCAGAAGACCGAGGTGGCCTTTCGTGTCCCGGAGGATCGCCGCCAGCGGCCCCAGATTGATTTCTTCGTCGCTCCCCCGCCCGAAGCGCAGACGGCCCCCCTGCGGGTCGCCCAGTCGTCGCTGCCGCTCAACGAGCGATACACCTTCGACTCGTTTGTGATCGGGAAATCCAACGAGCTCGGCGCAGCCGCGGCCTACGCCGTGGCCGAGGCTCCGGGGAAGACTTACAACCCGTTGTTCATCTACGGGGGAACCGGCCTCGGCAAGACCCACTTGATGCAGGCAATCGCCCACGCCGTGATCCGAAGAAACCCCGGCACCAGAGTCCTGTATGTCGGTGCCGAGCATTTCATCAACGAAGTCATCGAAGGGATTCACAATCGGACCATGCCCGACCTGCGACGGCGATATCGGACCGATGTTGACCTGTTCCTCGTCGACGATGTGCACTTCCTGGAAGGGAAAGAGGCTACCCAGGAGGAGTTCTTTCACACCTTCAACGCGCTCTACGAGTCCCAAAAACAGATCGTGCTCACCTCGGACCGGCCACCCAAGGAAATGCCCGGACTGGAAGACCGATTGGTCAGCCGGTTCGGATGGGGCATGGTCGCGGATATCGGGCTCCCGGACCTGGAACACCGGATCGCCATCCTCCGCAAGAAACAGGAACAGGACCACCTCGAAACGACTATTCCGGATGAGGTCTTGACCTTCATCGCCGAACACGTCTATTCGAACGTGCGCGAGCTGGAAGGCTCCATCATCAAACTCCTGCTCTATGCGTCGCTCCGACACCGGGAAATCTCGGTGGAACTGGCCCGCGAGGCGCTCGCGGATCGGATACGCCCGAGCCAGAGCGGGGCCGAGGAAAGGCCGAAGGCCCTCCCGTCGATCGACAAGGTCCAGGACGTGGTCGCCAGGCGATGGGGGGTGACTCCCGAAGGCCTTCGGTCGAAAGCGCGGATCAAGAGCCTTACCGTCCCTCGCCAGATCGCGATGTATCTGGCGCGTGAGGTGCTCAACATGCAGCTCGTTGAAATTGGACAGGCGTTCGGGGGTCGAGATCATTCGACCGTCATTCACAGCGTGGACAAGGTTCAGCGTCAGTTGGCAAAGGATCGCGGCTTCAGGGAACGGGTCGATTCGGCCAGGACAGAATTGACGACATCGTAGATGTGGGTTGCGTGTGGGCGGCGTGGAAGACAGGCAGTAATCGGGAAACCCCGGGCCGATATCCCCGCCGTCAACAGGCGGCGGCGGCGGCGTGGGGACGGCAACTCGATGCCGTGATGACGTTTCCCGGGCCGTTCCACAAAAGGCCCCCTCTACTACTGCTACTATATTTATTATATAGGGTTCTTTTTAGTAGTTATCCCGTGGTGAAAACTCGAAAGATGTTGGGGAGCGAGCCGGAATGAAGTTCACCATCACCCGTGAAAAGTTACATGAGGGGCTTGGAGCGGTCGCGGCAAGTATTCCGTCCAAGACAACCCTTCCCGTGCTCTCCAATATCCTCGTCGAAGCAACGAAAGACGGGCTGCGTCTGTCGGGAACCGATCTCGACATCGCGGTAAGTACAATCATCCCGGCTCAGGTCGACCAAGAGGGTGCGACGACCCTGCCGGCCCGGAAGTTGTCCGAGATCGTTCGGGAGTTGCCCAGTGCCGCGATTCGGTTCACTGGATCCGGTGAACAACGAGTCCAGATCGAATGCGGCCGTTCGAAATTCAAATTACTGGGTCTCTCACGCGATGAATTTCCGGCATTTCCGGCGGTCAAGTTTGATGGTGCTTGGAAGGTCCAGGCCAAAGAACTCCAGAAACTGATCGCCCACGTTGCTTTTGCCGCCAGCACCGAAGAGAGCCGCCCGATCCTGAACGGCGTGCTCTGGGAACTTCGAGCGGACCGGATGCGAATGGTGGCCACTAACGGCCACCGCCTGGCCCGGATGGACGTCCCGGTGAAGGGATCGGGTGGGCAAGCAGACCTCATCGTTCCGCCGAAGGCGCTGGAGCAGATTCGGAAGTTGTTCGGGCCGGATGAAGAAATCGAGATCGCCCGAAGCGACAATCATCTCGGGTTCCGGTCTGCTGGGACTCAGATTTTTACCCGGCTGATCGAGGGGCCCTACCCGAATTATGAGCAGGTGATTCCCCGGGAGAATGACAAGATCATGACGGCCGATAAGGCGGCCTTCACGGCGGCCCTCCGCCGCATGAGCATCGTTGCGAGCGACCAGACCCACCGGATCCGGCTGGCTTTTGCCAATGGGGCATGCAAGCTATCAGTGACGACCCCAGATCTTGGTGAGGCGCAGGAAGAGATGACCGTAGCGTACGAGGGCGATCCGCTCGAGATCGGCTTCAATGCGGCTTATCTGATCGAGGTTTTGAAGTACGCTCCGACGGACGAGGTCCGAATGAGCTTCAAGGGCCCTGAGAGGGCCGCAACCTGTGAGCCGGTGGGTTGGGATGACCCCGCAAGTTATCTGACCCTGGTGATGCCACTGCGGCTGCTGGATTAGTGGTTCAGGGGGGGTCCCGCAGTGTCCGCGCTGACGGGATCGCGGGTGTCGGTGGTCGTCGTGTCGGCGTCCGTTGGCATCTGAATTGGCTCTCCCGCCAAACGGCGCAGGATCAATTGCTGCCGCCAACGCATCCGGCCCGGCCGGAATCCAGGGTTTGATCGCAACGGGAATGGCAGTGTGCCGGCGAGTGCCGCGGACTGTTCTGCTGAGAGCTTGGCGGCTGGCCGGTTGAAGTACAACTGGGAGGCAGCCTCGACTCCCCAGACCTCGGGCCCAAACTCCACGACGTTGAGATACAGTTCGAGAATCCGGTTCTTGCCGAGCGCCGACTCCAGTCGATAGGCTGTTACCGCCTCTTTTATCTTGCGCAGTGGGTTGCGTGACGGTGACAGGTACAGATTCTTCGCTAGCTGCTGGGTAATGGTGCTGGCCCCGCGAACCCGCTCTCTTCGCGCCCACAGTTGGCCGAGAACCCGTCGCATCTCTGAGCGGTCGCGGGGGTTGCCCCACTCGAACGCGTCTCGGCGATAGCCAAGGGCCTGTCGAATGGCCTGGTAGTCGACCCCGGAATGTTCGAGGAAACGATGATCTTCGGCAATCATCACGGCTTGGGGGAGCCAGGTCGCCATCGCCGTCAGCTCGACCGGCTGGTAACGTCGTGGAATCCGGCCATCAACCGCCTCGCGCTTTCGCTCAATATGCCGGGCCAGACTATCCGCCTGGTCCCTGCGCATCGCCATGAAAGCGGTCTGCTGAGGCCAAAACCACCGGTACCACAGCGGCGGGGGCCACACCGCGAACAGCCACACGGTGAATAGGCCGCCCACTGCCCCGAAGATCCTGATCAGCCGTTTCGATCGGCTCCGTGGCAGCCGAAAGCTGGCGGCAGCCTTGGCGGGCGGCGTCATCGGCCTCAAGCAGAAGGGCGTCGGGTCGCTCGACCCGACGCCCCATCCCGTGGCGGGAATCGCCTGTCGATCACTTGATGACGGAGACCGTCGTGGTCCGGGTGGTCTTGACTGGGATTGCCTCTGGCGCCATCGGGGTTTTCACCAGGCTCTTTCCCTCCGACTTGGCTTCCCCGCCGAGATACCGACCATCGGAGCCAAGGAAGAAGATCTCCGAGCCGGCATCGGTCAATTCGACGTCCATCGTCCCCGCCATCGGGTTCTCAATCGTGCCCGCCCCAGTCGTAGCAGACGACGCATCGATTCGAACCGCAGATTCGGTCCCACGGGCCGATGAGCCGCCGCGCTTATACGTGGTCACCGTCGTGGTCTTCATGGCCTGTTGGGCGGTCTTGGTGTCAACGTGTGATGTGTCGGTCCAGGTGTCACCTTCCTTCGTACCAGGCTTCACGATGGGAAAAAACCGGGCCATCGAGTTCTTGATTTGGGACACCATGTCGTTGGAATCCGCCGAGGTGGCCGTGATCTTGGTTCGGCCCCACTGGTCGACGAAACCATGCAGCCAGGCCCCTTTGGCCTTCAGCGCGGCCTCGGCGGTTCCGGGCACTGGAGCGTCCGAGGCGATGGTGTCGACCACCGCATGCAGGACCTTGCCGCCTACGGTGTCGCTCAGGGTGATCGAGACGATGGCAATCTGGGAGAAGGCGTTGGTCTGGCTCCCCTGCCCCATCGCGCTCAAGTCCACGACTTGTTCGGTTTTCGATTCAATCCGGTACCGCAGCGTGATCGGAGCCGCGTGGTCGGCCACCAGAAACCCACTGAGGCTCAGAACCGATGCGGCGGTCAGGAAATAGGGTCCAACCATGGTGTTCCTCCAACATGAGAGTTCGGGCCTGCACTGCCGGAATTTGGGCAACCCCCTGGGGAGGGGGTTGCGGGGCCGGGCCGTAAGCCGAGTTCTGTTCGCCGCATCCCGAAGGAGACGGCGGACGGTCATCTCTCTTGGACGGTCGTTACCGACCGCCTCTAGCAGCCTACCCGCGGCTTCGGCCTCCGAGGAGGCCGGGGCGGTACGGGTCGTACCTCGCCGCCTATTTGGCCTTGCTCCGACTGGGGGTTGCCTGGACCGGCGTCGTTACCGCCGCCGCGGTGGGCTCTTACCCCACCTTTTCACCCTTACACCCGAACCTTCGGATGCGGTTTGTTTCTGTGGCCCTGTCCGTCGCCTTGCGGCGCCCAGGCGTTACCTGGCAGTCTACCCTATGGAGCTCGGACTTTCCTCGAGACTCAAAGCCTCGCGACTGTCACGCCCGACCCCTTTGGGAAAGGTAATGCCGTCAGCGAGCTTCGGGATTGCCTGACACTCGGGCCAGATGTTGCCGGGCCTGGAGAACGACAGGGGACAGCTCGGTGTCCGCACCAGCCCACTGGTCGATCACGGCCCGGAACTCTGCTGCTGCCAACGCGTTGCGTCCCAACCGCTCGAGGGCCTGGCCCCGCAGCAAGCGGACACGGGGGAGGAAGATCCATCGCGAATCAAAGCCTCGGCGGAAGAAATCCCGGGCATCGAATTTCCGTAGCGTTTCAACAACTTTGGCGAAGTCTCCAAGTTCAAAATATGCCTGCGCAACCACAGGCATCAGGTCGGCTCCGTCGGACCCCCACGACATCTTGCTGGTGGACGCCGCCGGCCGATCCAGGGAATCGGCGAGCAAGGTACGTGCGGCAAGTGTATCACCTCGCCTGGTCAGGATCAGGGCTCGCACGGCCACGGGGCTGGATTGGTCTGCCAAGCGGGCGAGTTCCACGATCGCGGACGGATCGCCGCTCGGTCCGAGAAGCAGGCCCAGTGCCGTCGGCGCCATATACGACCAGGCCACCCCCTGGTGTTCGAGGTCGGAGGCCTTCGCCAACTCGATCCCGCGGGCCCAGATCGAACGCAAGCGATCGGGTCGCGTGCCACTGGCGGCATAGACCGACCCAAGCCGGGCGATCTCCCAGAGGTCATCCTCTCGGGCCTTTTGAGTTGAATCGCGAGCCTCCGCATGCGCCCGCCGTAGATCATGGCCAAGTCGGATCAGCTGGACGGTCGTCGCCAGGTCGCCGAAATAGCCTACCGCATTTGCCCCGGTCATGATGTCGACGACAGGCTCCGGCGCGAAATCGAGTTGCCCGAAGATCGAAGGAGTCACTTTGTCTATGGCGGACCGGACGGTCTGGGCGGCGCCTTGAACGTCGCCGCCAACGAACTGGGCCCGGGCGTCGAGTAGGGAAAAAATGGCTTGGGCCGAGTCGGGGTACATGGCTCTGAGACGGGCGATGGTCTGCCGGGCCTCCGGCACCCGGTTGCCAGCGAGATACGCCTTGTACAAGTGGTACTGGGCTCGCGAGGTGCCCGGCTGAAGGCGAGTCCAGGACTGGGCCAATGCCACCGCCTGCCGGTTGGCCGCTTTCCGTTCGGCCTCGAGGCTGGGCGAATCGCTGTCCGGCTGCCACCCCACGATCGAATCGGAGGCCAGCAGTCGAAACCACCCGTGGGGCTGACTGGCGTCCGTCAACAGGGCGCCGATGTGCTCATAGGCCAGTCCAAAGGTGGAGTCGAGTCCGATGACCCGCCGGAAGCCCCGGAGTGATTGCGCTAGCAGCGCGGCCCGGCTGCGGGCGTACCCGCCATGGAACGCCGCATCCGCGAGGCCGTACCATGCCTCGACATCGCTCGAGTCCCTGTCGATCAGCTGCCTGTAGAGCGCCATGCCCCGCTCGTAGTCTCCCTCGACGAACGTGCGGTACCCCTCAATCAGTTGCCGCTCCCGGGGCGGGAGACGCTCCGCCGTTCGGGCGGCTCGGCGAATCGCCGCAAGCCCGATGGTGTCAGCGGCACTGAGCCACCCCCGGGCGATGGCGAGACGGTAGTTGGCGAGGCTGAAACTGCTGTCGGTCTGGACGGCCCGTTCCAGCTCCCGGCTGGCTTCGGCAAGGCGCCAGTGATTGAGCGCCTCGACGCCTCGGAGGTACGCTCGGTACGCCTCAACGGACTGAGTAGTCACCGATGCAAGAGACGCTCGGCCGGTTCGGGGCGCGCCTGTGAGATCGAGCAGCCTCGTCGCCAGTTGATCAAACAACGGGCGAACGTCGTCACCTGCCAAGTCCGCAACCTGGACCGTCTCGAGTTGGCCGCCCGAAGCGACGTCGTACATTCGGGCCACCAGCCTCAGGGTGTCCCCCGCCCGTTCGAAATCCCCGAGTACCACCGTCCAGGCGCGACTCTCCCGGGCCATCAACCGGGCGAGCGCAAGGCCGATTGCCCCGTCGGCTTGGCCATGGCCCGATACCAGGTCGTGCACTCGATCCTGATCCACGACGGTCAGATCGCGCCATTGCGACAACGCCAGAGACAGCATGCTGACGCTGCCGTCCCGGAGCCAGCGGTAATTGGCGTCGTCCCGCGTGTTCGTGAACGGCAGCACGAGGATCGAATGCCGGGGGTTGGTGCCGGCTGGAGGGCCGTCTCGCCGCCAAATCGCGAGGATGGAGACCAAGGCGGCGAGGATCGTCAGGACGGCGGCGGTCGCCAGGCGACGGCGGTTGCCGGGAATCCGGCCCGCGACCACCCGGCCCCTGGGGGGTGACGGTTCCCCGTCGTCGATCAAGGCGCGTCGAAAGGCTTTTCCAGACGCCCATCGGGCGTCCGGCACCTTCTCGAGCGCCCGCATCACCGATCGGGCAATGGCCGAGTCGATGTCTGGCCTGACGTTCTCGATCGGTGTCGGAGGATCGAGGATCTGCCGCGAGAGAACCGTGCGATGGGGCCCGGTGAATGGAGGCGACCCAGCCAGCATCTCGTACGTGACAATTCCCAGCGAATAGAGATCGCTGCGGCCGTCCAGGTCCTCGCCGGCTGCTTGTTCGGGGCTCATGTAGGCCGGAGTCCCCATCACCCCCCCGGGGCCGGTGTGTCCTTCCCCGCCCTCAACCAGGCGGGCAATCCCGAAATCGGTCAGGTGGGCCCTGGGTTCATCAACGGGCCCTTCGAGCAGGATGTTCTCCGGCTTGAGGTCTCGGTGCACGACACCCGCCGCGCTGGCGGTATCGAGTGCATCCGCGATGTCCGATGCGATTCGGACGGCGATCACCGGGGCGAGACGGCCCTCGCGGGTGAGGCGTTGGCGGAGGGTCTCTCCGGGCAGGTAGTCCATCACGAAATACAGCTGGCCCGCCACTTCGCCCGCGACGTGGACCGAGACAATACTGGGATGCCGCAGTTTGGCGATCGTCCGGGCTTCGGTCAGGAAGCGACCGGCGACGGTGCGGTTCGTGGAGAGGTCGGGGTGGATGACCTTGATGGCGACGGGTCGGTCGAGCGTAAGGTCTCGGGCGAGATAGACGACGCCCATTCCCCCACGGCCAAGCTCCCGATCGACCCTGTACTGAGGGCCGAGGGCGCGCTGCAGACTACCAATTGGACCAGCGTTCACAGGCGAATGACCCTGCTGGGGCTGGAGCCCAAGATACCATGCTGGGGCGGGCGGCTCATGCTCGACTCGCGGTCGTGGGGTCTCTGGGAATGAGATGAGCCGATCGGGGCTGCGGTCGCGGAAAGGTCCTCGCGGCGCTAATAAGGTCACGCTTGCAGTTGATGGGCCGTTGATGCTGACGTGCCAGATTGTCCGGACCAATTCATGGAGATCGTGTGTCCCCTGTTTCGAGTTCGACATTGACGGTTGCCGCGGTCCTGGCCCCCGGTGACAGGGCCGACCTGGAGGCCGCCGGCGTCGGGTGTTTCACCGTCGTTCATCGATCCTCGCTGCCTGAAGCGGTCAAGGCGGTCAGGGAACGACCCGTCGATGCGATCGTGTTCTCTGTCCACCATTGCCGTGGGCCAGGAGCCCACCAGATCGACGACCTGGTACGTCGGTTCCCCGACGTACCCACCGTGGCGCTGCTGACCCGCAACGACGAAGGAACCCCCGACGCCCTCCTGCGCCTTGGGGCCACGGGGGTCCGCCACGTTGTCGATGTCACCGGCCCAGCCGGGTGGCGCCGGCTTCGGCAGATGCTCGCCGAGCCGGCGTCGAAGCCGGCCGCCCGGATCCTGGCAAAGGTGCACGACGCCTTGCCCGAGATTGCTGCCGATACCCGGATGTTTCTCGAACTGATGATCCGGATCGCGCCTTCGACCCCGGTGGCCCAGTCGCTGGCCCAGCAGAGCCGCATCAGGCCAAGCACCCTGACGTCGCGGTTCGCCAGGGCGGGACTGCCGTCGCCCAAGGCCTATCTGGCGGCCCTTCGCCTGGTGTACGCCGCGCAATACTTCGATTACGACGGACTGTCGATCAGCGACGTGGCCTATCGGCTTGAGTGTTCATCCCCGCAGAGTTTCGGGCGCCATCTCCGTTCGATGATGGGGATCACACCGGGAGAGTTCCGACGGCGGTTCACGTTCGACACGGCAATCGATCGCTTTGTTGCCTTGTTGGTTGAGCCGTATCGATCGGAGTGGAGTCGTTTCCGTCCGTTGGAGCACGGTCGCCCGGGAAGGCGCCCGAAAGGATGAGGCTAGGTGACTTCTACGCCAAGATCGGAGGTAGTTGTGAGTGAGACGACGTCAACTCCAACTCCAGCGATCTGGGCCCGCCCCCCCTGCTCGCGGTCGACAACCGCAAGGACGCCAATGACGAAACCGCCCGCCTCGCGAACCGCCGCAATTGCCTGGAGGGCCGAGCCTCCCGAGGTAATGACGTCCTCGGCGATGATGACGCGGCGGCCGGCTACGAAATTGCCTTCGATTTGCCGTTTGGTTCCGTGTTCCTTGGCCGCCTTGCGGACACTGAAGGCGTCAAGCACCGGCGGGTGTCCCCATGTTTCCCTGGCAATCGCATAGGAGACCGGATCGGCACCCATGGTCAGGCCCCCGATTGCGTCCGCTATCCATCCGGCCTCCCGAATCAAACCGAGACCAACGCGGCCAATCAAGGCGAGTCCCTCCGCCGACATCGTGGTTCGCCGGGCGTCGATGTAATAGTCGGAGCGCAGGCCTGAAGACAAGACGAAGTCCCCAAACGTGATGGACCTCTCCTTGATAAGATCCTTCAGACGCTGATGATCGGTCACTCTTTGCGTCGACGGAACAGCGAAGAAAGAAAACCGCCGGCACTCTTGGTCTTGTCGGCGGTGTCGGCGCCTGCCTGGCAGAAGGACGCCGCAAACTCGGCCACGGTTTTCCAACGCTTGACCAGGTCTCGCTCCAGCCCGCGCATCACCGCCGCCTCGATCTCGGGGGTGAACTTCATCCCCTTCATGGCTTGGTTGAGGGGAATGGGGGGCTTCGAGAGGAGTTGTTGAAACAACTCACGCGGATTCTTGCCGGGGTACGGGAGTTGGCCGGTCAGCAGATGGTAGGCGATGGTCGCGAGGCTGTAGACGTCGGCCTGTTCGTTGACGAGCTCGCCGCTGAGCGCCTCGGGAGCGACGTACTGCAACGTACCGACGAAGAAACCCGCCCTGGTCAGTCGTTGGGCCGGGTCGTCCTCCGCATCGCGAGCGATGCCGAAATCGAGGAGCCGCGCCTCCTGTCCCTCCGGGTCGTACATGATATTGGCAGGCTTGAGGTCACGGTGGATGATCCCGGCCCTGTGGACGAAGCCCAGTGCAGCGCCCAACTGGCCGATGATCTTGGCGACCAAGTCAGGGGCAAGCGGTCCGGAGGCTGTCAGGAAGGAAGCCAAGGGCTCGCCCTTGGCCCATTCGAGGGCGAGATAGTACATCCCTTCGGCCTCGCCGAACTCGTAGGTGCGGACGATGTAGGGATGGTCGAGCCGGGCGCCGAACTCGGCTTCGCGGAGAAACCGCTTGACCGCCACGGGATCCTGACCCATTCGGGCCCGCAGGATCTTGACGGCGGCCAGTCCGCGGGTCGGGTGCTGGGCCCGGTAGACGGTGGCGGTGCCGCCTTCGCCTACGTGAGCGAGCAGAGTGTATCCGGCCACAGTGCGGCCGACGAGATTATCTTGGCTCATGGGATCCAGTTGAAGCTACACGACGCCCGCGGGCCTAGGCAAGACGGTTTCCCATTTCCGGTTTGGCGTAAGGGGCAGTCATGGAATCCTCACTCGGACGAAGGTTGGCCAGGTCGGTCCCGCTGGCCCTGCTGTGTGCCTGCGCGTCCAGCCGACAGACACCCGCTGGGAGCCCGGGAACCGTCACTGATCAGACCCTGTCGGAACTGTTTAGCCTCTCCTCCGTTTATCAGCGCCTTGGTCGGCTAGCCGGTACAGGCCCCATCCCCTTCGTCGGTAATGTGGCGGTGCTCGCCGGCCGGGGAGACTCCACGCTTCTCGAGGTCGGCCTGTCGTTTGAAAACCGGTCCTTGTCGTTCCAGCGAGACCAAGGAACCTTCGCGGCCCGCTACAGGGTGGACATGTCGCTCAGCCGGACCGGGGCGCCACCGATTGTCGTGAGCAAGACCGAAGTGGTTCGGGTTGGTTCGTTCCAGGAAACCCAGCGAAACGAGGAGAGTATTTTCTTCCAGCAAGGGTTTCTGGTGGCTCCCGGGTCCTACGTCCTGACGCTCGTGGTTCGGGATCCTGGTTCTTCGGCGGCGAGCCGAGTCGAGCGGGCCCTGGAGGTTCCGACCTTCGGAGCGGGGTCGATATCCCAGCCGACCATGGTGTATGAAGTGCGAAGCCGAACGTCGGTCGCCGATTCGTTCCACGTCGTGCTCAATCCTCGCGGAACCGTATCGCACGGCGGTCGCGATTCGCTGTACCTCTATGTCGAAGGCTACCGTTTCGCGGGACCGACGAAAGTCCCCGTTGTAGTTCGCGATGATCGCGACAGCGTCGTGCAACGAACGGAAATTGAGTTCACCGGCGGGAAGGCCGTTGAGGGTCGTATTGTTCGGCTCGGTTCCGACTCGCCACCCCTCGGGGAATTGTCGATCGTGGTCGGCGAGGGACCGTCGGCTCACAAGCTCAAAACCCTCGTGTCGTTTGCCAGGGGCTGGGTGGTGACCAACTACGAGAATCTGCTGAGCCTGCTCCGCTTCTTCCCGACCGAACAGGGACTGCTCAATTCCCTCCGGGGTGCCAAGCCGGCCGACCGGGCTCGCTTGTGGCGCCAATTCTGGGTTGCGACCGACCCAATCCCCGAGACAGCCGAGAACGAGGCGTTGGACCGCTACTTCACCCGGTTGGCGATCGCCAACGAACGTTTTCGAGATGAGGGTGGCGAGGGGTGGCGTACCGAGCGGGGAGAGGTGTTCATCACACTCGGTGAACCGGATCAGGCGTTTGAAACGCCGCCCGCGACCGACCGGCGCCTGGTGCGCTGGGTATACAACGAATACCGGGTCCTTCTCGACTTTGAAGGAACGATGGGTTTCTCCCGCATGCGTCTGACGCCCAGTTCCCGATCCGAGTTTGCCCGGGCCCGGGCCTTGGCCAGCCGGGATCCGCGCCGCCGGTAGCCGGGTAGAGGGGGACGGCGGAGCAGGGGTGGGCCCGCCGCCCGGTGTGGGGGTGACTTACCTTTCCGCCATGCCCCAAGCCGACAAATCCCGCCTCTTCCTGATCGATGGACACGCGCTGATCTATCGCGCGTTCTTCGCGATGATCAGCCGGCCTCTCCGCACATCACGGGGCGAGAATACTTCCGCCGCGTGGGGGGTGGTGAATTTTCTCCTCCGCCTGCAGGCCAAATACCATCCGTCCCATGTGGTGTGGGTCCTTGATAAAGGCAGTTCGTTCCGCACCCTGATCTACCCCGCGTACAAGTCGACCCGAGAGAAACTCACTGCCGAATTGCAGCAGGATTTCGACCTCGCCCTGGAGCATGTCCGCGAAATCCTGGCGGCGTTCCGGATTCCCATCGTGACGCTCGATGGATACGAGGCTGACGATGTCATCGGGACGTTGGCCGACCAGGCGAAGACCGAGGGCATGGGCTCCGTGATCGTGTCCGGGGACAAGGATTTTTACCAGTTGATCGGCCCGCGGGTGTCACTCCTGAATCCGGGGCGGGGTGGCCCGGCCGGCGTTGAGGAATCGTGGGTGGATGAAGCCAACGCGACTGATCGGCTGGGCGTGCCCCCGGGCCAGGTGGTTGATTACCTCGCGTTGGTGGGGGATGCCTCCGACAACGTTCCCGGGGTGAAGGGTGTCGGTGAGAAGACCGCCATCCAGTTGCTCCGCGAGTACCGGGACCTTGAGGACGTGCTGGCGAATGCCGCATCCGTCAAGTCGAAGCGGGCCCGTGAGGCTCTGATCGCCGAGCCGGAGACGGCCCGGCTTTCCCGGCAGCTCGTGACGATTCGCACGGATGTGCCCGTCATCTTGAATCTGAACGAGGCCGCGGTTCGCGAACCCGACGGGGCGGCCCTTCGCCGGGTGTTGGCCCGCCTGGAATTCCATTCACTGGTGAATCGTCTGCCCCCGATCGACGCGGTGCCGGGCGACGACAGCGCCGATGGGCCACCATCGGTCGGAGCGGACGTCCCGCGAAGCAGGATCGCGGACACCGTGACGATCGTGGACGACGCGGCTGGCTTGGCTGCACTCGTGGGTCGCCTCCGAGAGGCCACGTTGATCGCGCTTGATCCGGTGGTCAGTTCCGGGGAGCCGCGCGATGCCGACCTCATCGGGCTCGCATTGGCGATGTCACCGACCGAGGCTTGGTATCTCCCATTCGCCCATCGCCCCGCGGACGGCGAGCTGGCAGCCCCCGCGCCGGTCAGGAATCTCCCGCCGCTCGGTGACCCGGCGTGTGGCGACATGGCTCGGTTGCTGGCCGATCCATCGATTGCGAAGGGTGGGCATGACATCAAGTTCACCTGGCAGGTTCTCCGGCGGGCCGGCGTTGAGCTCGGGGGCGTCCGATTTGATTCGATGCTGGCCAGCTTCGTTCTCGATCCTGGCCGGCGCTCTCATGGGCTCGATACCCTCAGTCTCGACTACTTAGGTGTCTCGCTGCCTCACCCCATCGAGCCCCGCGGGGGTGCTCGCAAAGCGTCCCCTGCCGCCGAGGCGGACGTCGCGACGATCGCCCAGCGATTCGGTGCAGCTGTGGCGGCCATTGTGGCGCTGCACGGGTACTTTGGCCCGCGCCTGGCAGATATCGCTCTCAGCCCGTTGCTCGATGATGTCGAAATGCCTCTGGTTGAGGTTCTTGTCGAGATGGAATGGCAGGGGATTGCCATCGACGTCAAGGTGTTCGAGCGACTGTCGCGCGAACTTACCTCTGACCTGGTCCGGCTCGAAGCCGACATTGCGACCGCGGCCGGTGGCTCGGTCAATCTGAACAGCCCGAAGCAACTGGCGGCCGTGTTGTTTGAGCGCCTCCAACTGCCGGTTCTGAGGAAGACAAAGACGGGCCCCTCCACCGATGCCGATGTTCTGGCGGAATTGGCCGAGCAGGGGCATGAGGTGCCGCGCCTGATGCTCGAATACCGAGAGTTGCAGAAGTTGAAGTCGACCTATGTCGATGTCCTGCCGGGCCGGGTAAACCGTCGGACCGGTCGAATTCACACGAGCTTCAACCAGACGGGTGCTGCCACCGGGCGGCTTTCGTCCAGCGAGCCGAATTTGCAGAACATCCCGATCCGGACTCCGCGGGGGGAAGCCATACGCCGCGGCTTCGTACCGGAGGCCGGCTGGAAGTTTGTCGTGGCGGATTACTCCCAGATCGAATTGCGCCTCATGGCTCACCTGTCAGATGACCCCGCATTTCTTGCGGCGTTCCGCAACGGTGAGGACATTCATCGGCAGACCGCCGCGATCATCTTTGGTGTCGACCCCTTGGCTGTCACCCCCGAGATGCGGTCGCGGGCAAAGACGATCAATTTCGGCACGATCTACGGGCAGGGGCCGTTTGCGCTGAGCCGGCAGCTCGGAATCGAGTTGAATGAGGCCAAGGCGTTTATCGCCGAGTACTTCAAGCGATTTGCCGGGGTGCGCAGCTATCTCGATCGGCAGGTGGAGATTGCCCGCAGCCAGGGGTATGTAGAGACCCTGTTCAAGCGACGACGGTACATCCCCGAGATCAAGGACAAGAACTTCAACACTCGCGCGTTTGGCGAACGGCTGAGCCAGAACTCGCCCCTTCAGGGGTCGGCGGCCGATCTCATCAAGATCGCCATGGTGCGATTACATCGGGCGCTTCGGTCGGAGCGAATGGCGGCCAGGCTGCTCCTGCAGGTCCATGACGAGCTCGTGATCGAAGCGCCGGCGGCCGAAGTCGAACGGGCGGCGGGACTGGTTCGAGCGCACATGGAAGGCGTTGCCGAACTGAAGGTGCCGCTCGTCGTGGAAGTCGGCGTGGGCGACAATTGGCTTGACGCAAAGCACTAGTGTCGCGGTTCGCCGCGCTCCGGGGCGGTGCGGCGGCCCCCGGGCCACCAGTTCCATTTGCCCATCAGGTGCATGAACGCAGGCACCAATACCATCCGAATCAGGGTCGCGTCCAGCAACACAGCGACCGCCAGACCGAAGCCAAGAAACTGCATGACCAGGACTCTGGCGAAGGCGAAGGCGCCGAAGACACAGATCATGACCAGTGCGGCGGAACTGATGACGGAGGCGGTGGCGCTCAGCCCCTCCATAGTGGCTTCCGTATTCTTGCCAGTCCGGTCGAAGGCTTCCTTGATCCTGCTCAACAGAAAGACCTCGTAGTCCATGCTGAGGCCGAACACCACGGCAAAGACCAGCACGGGAATGAGAACGAAGATGGCTTCGGTGGGACCGTCCAGCCGGAACAAGGAGGCGCCGTACCCGTGCTGAAAGACCAAGACGATAAGCCCGAACGTCGCGCTTACCGATAGCGAGTTCATGAGGACGGCCTTCAGCGGGACCAGGATCGATCGGAACGCGATCGCGAGCATGATGGATGTTGCCGATAGAACCAAGGCGATGAGACGGGGAAAGGTGTGCAGCATCTCGGCCTGAAGGTCGACGCTGCCGGCAACGTATCCCCCGACGAGTACGCGATCGTTCCGGAGCTGTTTGATCTGATGTGATCGGCCAACCGACCGGGCTCGTTCGACGACTTGCATTGCCGAGGTCAGGGACGTCGTATCCCGAAGGATGACGTCCACCAGCGCCGCACGGCCGTCACGGCTGAGGTAGGCATCGATGAAATCAGCCCGGCCTGAACGGGCAGAATCGATGTCGGCGTAGAGCAGGGAGTAGGCAAGAATCGACATGCCCGGTTTGAGGTCGACCAGACTTCGAACGTCGAGGACCCGGGGATCAGATCGCATCGAATCTGACAGCGCCCGTAACGCCCGCAGGGTGAATGCGTCAGTCGCCTGCCTCCCGTCGGGAACTTCAACGAGGATGCGGATCGGTGTGATGTATCCGGAAACGCCCATGCGGGAGAGTGTCTCGACACCGGCGCCGGCTTCCGTCTGGCTCGGCCACCAGTTGCGCGCGGGCAAGCCGATTCGGATCCAGAAGGCGGGAAGCGTCAGGATGCCGACAATCGTGCCTCCAACGATGAGGGCACGCACCGGGTGGCGTGCGAGGGACCGGGCCCATTTCTCCCACACCTGCGGCGAGTGGTACCAGGTCAACCGCCGGGCCAGCCACTTCGGGTGGTCGATCGCTCTCCCCATGGTCGCCAGCAAGGCGGGGAGCAGGGTAGTGCACAGAAGGACCGCCACCGCGACGACGATGAGGCCGCCGATTCCCACGCTGCGAGTCTCGACCATTGGGGTGATCAAGAGCGCCCCGAACCCGACCACGACCGTGAGGCCTGAATTGACGACCGCGACCCCGGCCGTCATCAGCGTACGCTCGGCCGCCTCTCGACGACGGTGTCCGCGCGCCAATTCCTCCCGGAACCGCGTGACCATCAGGAGCGAGTAGTCGATCCCCACGCCCAGGCCGATCATGGTTGTCAGGTTAAGAACGAACACGGACATCGGGGTGATCGAGGCCAGCATCCCGATGATGGTGAGGGACACGGCAATGGCGAGCATGCCGATGGCGAGGGGGAGAATGGCGGCGACAAGCGCCCCGAAGGCAAGGACGAGGATGATGAGGGTGGCCGGCAACAAACGCAGCTCGAACCGGCTGCCATCCTGGGCGCTCACGGTTCGGATGTCGAGATCGAGCGCGGACCGTCCGGTGACCCGGAGCACGTACGCCGGGCGGTTGGGAACGACGGCCAGCGTTCGCTGCATTTCGGCGCGGAAGGCCCGGACGAGGAGGTTGGCGCTGTCGCCGGTGACTTTGGTCGACAGGGCGACGAGGAAAAAGGTGGTGCGCTGATCCTTGGAAAGAAACAGCGAGTCGCCCTGGGTCGCGTAGGAGACCACGCTCTGGACGTACACCTGGCGACGGGCGGCGACGGTCAACGAGTCCAGTACCGCCCGGGCCGGTCCGTCGGCAAAGGAACTTGGACCATCGACGGTAATGGCGAAGAACTCGCCGAATGGCCGGGCAAATCGGGTGGCGAGCAGCTTATCGGCCGCCCGGCCTTCGGTCGGTTTGAGGGTGCCGCCGCGCAGGTCGAGACGGTCGGGGGTTTTGGGGGCGCGGATGAACGCGATTGTCCCGACGATCGCCCAAAGGGCGATGACCGGCCACCGCCACCTCACCAGGACGCGGGCGATGGTGCTCAGGATCACCGGTGCTCCATGTGCAGGCGGGACAAGCGGTTCGCCTTGGAAGGCTGGGTTCGGCTACGCTTGGGAATGTAAAGGGGTTTCCACCCTCCGGCCAGCCGACCTCGCGGCTTTGGTCTTGCACTTGGAGTTCGGTATGCGACTGCTATGGCTGGTACTCGCCCTACTCGTCGGCATGGTCGGTGTGAGCCGGCTGCTCCGGTCAGGTTCCCGGGCGGTGTCGGTGGCGCCGGGGCCGCACGCTTCGGCTCTCCATCGATCGGTGGTTCCGGGAGGCCTGGTTCAGCCGACCACCGCTCCCAGGGTTGCCATGGCAGCGGAGCCGACCACGTTGACGCCCGTTATCGAGCGATTGGCCCGAGCCGAATCGCGGCGTCGAATCGGGTGGGCCGGGCGGGCGGTGTATCTCGACTCCGCATTCGCCGATTCGGATTCTACCCTGCGGCGTTGGAACGAGCGGCTTGAGCTGCGCGTTGCGGTCCTGCCGCCGTCAGGCAATCCTGCCCTAGTGGCCGAGGTTCAAGCGGCCGTCCGGGAGTGGCGGTCGGTGGGGCATGGCATGGTGCTCACCGATGTTGTGGACACCACGGGCGCCGATGTGGTGGTGCAATGGGTCGAACGGTTCGAGCCTGAGGCAGGGTCCTCGCCGGGTGAATCGGTCGGACGGACAGGCCTGACCCAGATGGAATGGAATGGGCACGGAGAGGCGCAACGCGCCTTGGTGACGCTGGCGATGGCCCAACCCAGCGGGCGACGTCTTGAGCAGGCCGAAATAAGGGCAATCGCCATGCACGAACTGGGGCACGCTTTGGGCTTGCCGCATTCGGGGGATTCAGGTGATATCATGTATCCGACCGTGCGTCGGCCGGCGCTCTCGGCCAGGGATTGGGCGACAGTCGCTCTGCTCTATTCGCTTCCACCAGGCTCGCTTCGAGAACCGGCTACGCCATAATCCGTGACCCCGACACTCCTGCTCCTTCTCTCGCTCGGCGGATCGCCGGGGCCAATCGCAGCCTGGAGGCCGGCGATGGCCATTGTCGACGGGGCGATCCGGCGGCGTCTGTTTCCCGGGGCGGTTGTCGTGGTGGGGAACCGGGACTCGGTGTTCTTCGCCAGGGGATTCGGACGGGTTTCTTGGGACAAGGCCGCCGCCCCGCCTGATCCGGCGGTGACCCTGTGGGACCTCGCGTCACTCACCAAAGTGGTGGCCACGGCCAGCGCGATCATGACATTGGTGGATGAGGGGCGACTCGAGCTCGACCAACCGGTGGAGCGATACCTGCCGCTCTTTGCCGGGGAAGGGAAGTCTGCGGTCACTCTCCGGATGTTGCTCGACCATACGAGCGGTCTGCCAGCTTTCATGCCCTTCTATCGGACCGCGATCGGGCGCCAAGGTGTGATCGATCAACTGCTCGAGGTGCCGTTAATCGCTACGCCGGGTACCCGGACGACGTACAGTGACCTCAACGCGATTCTGCTGGGTCTGATCGTCGAGGCACTGAGCGGCACCACCCTGGACCGCTTTGCGGCGCAGGCCGTGTTTTCCCCACTGGGGATGGGGCGGACCACCTTCGCGGTTGCCGATCGAACCATGGCTGCTCCGAGCATTGCCCACGGAGGTCGCCCGGCGCCGGGCGAGGTCAATGATCGCAATGCGTGGGCGATGGGCGGGATCTCCGGACACGCCGGCCTGTTCGCGACCGGGCTCGACCTTGCCCGATTCGCCCAGACCTGGCTCCGGTCTGGTGCCGGCCCGCGCGGGCCATGGGTGGGGTCGGCGACGGTCCGCCGGTTTCTCGAGCACGATCCGCATGGGGGCAGGCGAGCGCTTGGATGGGAGATCCCGGATCCACAGCATCTCGATCGGTCCGCCTTTGGTCGGTCGGCCACCGGGACCACCTATGGTCACACGGGCTGGACGGGCACTTTTCTGTGGTTCGATCCGGTACGAGACATCTTTGTGGTGCTGCTCACGAATCGGAGTCTGGGGTCGAATGCTCGGTCCACCTTTCGAGCCATGCGCGAACTCCGGAGCCGATTGTCTGACGCCGTCGGCGCGGCCATGGCGTCCAAGGCCCCTCACCCGTAAGGTGTTCGTCTTTGACCTGTCCGGGCCCGGGGAGTAGGTTCCGCCCGTCTACGGCCAAGGAAGACTGAACTATGGTGACGCCAGAACTCGTGCGCAAAGCTCTCCGAGCGGTCAAAGATCCGGAGTTGGGGCTCAACATCGTGGATATTGGGTTGGTGTACGACATCACGGTTTCTGACGCCGGAGACGTACACATTCAGATGACCCTCACATCCCCGGGCTGTCCATCCGGCCCGGAGATTCTCGGAGATGCGCGATTGGTGGCGCAGCAGATGGAGGGCGTGAACAGCGCGGAGGTTGAGCTGATTTGGGAGCCGTACTGGACCCCCGAGCGGATGGATCCCCGGGTGCGCGCTTTTCTCGGCTAGGCCGGGCGGCCAACCTCGGTCAGGATTTCGTTCCCAAATTCGGCTACCTGCCAACGGCGAACGCCGACTACACCCAGTAGGGCAGTCGGCGTAGTCGGGACCGACCGGGCAATGCCCTCCAGCGTTCCGTTGGGAGCCAGGATCCCGGGGGGGAGCCCAATGCGAGCCGAGAGGCCGGTCCGCCACTGCTTCAGTCGGTCGAGACGAACCTCGAACGCGGGGTCCGGCCGAAAGCGGGGCGTACGTTCGAAGGCAGGCAACTGGTCATCGGGAATCTCGAGGCCCCGGTTCACGGCGGCGACCACCTCGGTCCCCCAGCGTGCGGCATTGTCGGGACCTACCCCACGGAGCCCGCCCAGGTCGCTGGTGTTGCGGGGCTTCCTGTCTGCCAACAGCAGCAGAGTTTCGTTTCCAAGAATGCGGAATGAGGCCCGATCAAGACGCTCGGCCGTCCGCTCCCGCCATACGAAAACCTCTCGGAGAACTGCCAGACTGCGGCGATCAAGGTCGCGAGCGCCCTTGATGCGGAAGAAGCTGAGCTCCGGTGGATCCGTCGGGGCCCACTCGACCCCGGTTTGTAGCTTGCACTCCTCAAGGACCCAGTCGAGACGGCGCAGCCCCTCGAGTTCGGCGAGAAAGGCTCCCCGGAGCGTGGGGAGGAACCGGGTGTCAGTTGCCGCATACGCGATCATTTCCCGGCTCAGCGGTCGGGCGGACCAGTCCGCTCGCTGGAACCGCTTGTCGGTCGCAACGCCGAACCGCTGCTCGAGGATGGCCCCGAGTCCAATGCCAGGGAGATTGAGAAACTGCGCTGCGATCCGGGTGTCGAAGAGTCGGCGAACGCGGAGCCCGGCCTCCCGGTGCATGAGACGCAAGTCGTAGTCGGCGTCATGAAAAATGAATTCAGTACTGTCGGCCTCGAACCAGCGGCCGAATGCCTCGATGCCGCCCGTCCCCAACGGATCCACGATTACGGTGGCAGCCGGCGTGGAGAGCTGAACGAGGTACACGCGGTCGCGGTAGCGGTGAAAGCTGGCAGCTTCGGTGTCGATACCAACCACCGGTTCCCCCATCCATCCGTCGATCAATGACTCGAGGGCGGCCGGGGTGTCGATCATCAATGGAGGGCTGGTGGTCAATTCACTGGGGCCGCGTTGAAGAGTCTGGGAACCTGCACCGGAGCGAAAGGTAGCGATGGGGAACCCTGTTGGCGTAGTTTGAATGG
The DNA here is from genome assembly GCA_031394255.1 of Gemmatimonadota bacterium. Lineage (GTDB taxonomy): Bacteria > Gemmatimonadota > Gemmatimonadetes > Gemmatimonadales > GWC2-71-9 > SHZU01. The sequence continues at coordinate 85,230 of JANMXA010000042.1, read as the reverse complement.
GCCCCAAGCGAATGGCAAATCGTACGATGCACGAGGCGGACGTTGAACTGACGGTCTTTCCGGATGACTGTGATCCGCTTGGGGTGGCCAGCCACGCCGCATTCCTGAGGCTGTTCGAGCGGGCCCGCTGGGACCAGTTGAGCCGCGGCCCGGGGGTCGACGTCTTTTCACGCCTGGGGCTTTGGCCGACGATCCGCCGGAGTGTGCTCGACTTCCATGCCCCGGTGCGCGCCGGCGAAGCCCTGCGGTTCCAGCAGACCCTCGCCCACTTCGGCCGGACCAGTTTCACTCTCCGTCAAGTCGCCCATCGGGCGTCCGATGCCGTCGCCGTGGCCACGGCAGAGTTCCTCTTCGTGTGTGTCGACGCGCAGGGTCATCCGCAAGGGGTTCCCGATGACCTTGGACGGTTTTTTCGCGCCGGCCGATCATCGGAGCCGAGTGATCGGGTGACGGTAAACGGGGTCAGTCTGGCGATTGAGACCCGCGGTTCAGGGCCGGCGATTGTCTTCATTCATGGATTCCCGCTTGATCGCCATGTCTGGCGGCATCAGCTCGACACGTTGACGGGGTACCGCCGGATCGCGTACGATCTTCGAGGGTTGGGCCAGTCGGATGCGCCTGATCTGGGTTATTCGATCGCCATGTATGCCGATGATCTCGCCGGCCTGCTCGACGCGTTGGGCGAAGACCGCGTCGTGCTCTGCGGCCTTTCGATGGGTGGCTATATCGGGTTCGAGTTCCTTCGTCGCTATCGCTCGCGCGTCCGCGGTCTGATCTTGATGGATACCCGGGCGGAGGCGGACAGTGTCGAAGGGCGGAAGGCGCGTGATGGCCTGGTTGCCAAAGTGCGCGAGCAGGGCGCCATGGCCGCGGCTGAGGCAATGCTGCCGAGGTTCTTTACTCCAGTTGTTCCGCCGGCAATCATCGAGGCGATTCGGACGATGATCCTGGGTGCGCCGGTTCCGGGTATTGTCGGGGCGTTGACAGCCATGCGGGACCGGCCCGATAGTACCCCGTTACTTGGGGCCTTGTTGGGCATTCCCACGCTCGTTGTGGTAGGGCAGGAGGATGTGATCACCCCCCCGGCGATTTCAGAAGCGATGGCGGCGGCGTTGCCGGAGGGCCGGTTGGTTGAGATCCCCGGGGCGGGTCATTTGCCCTGTGTCGAGCAGCCGGTGCCGACGACACGGGCAATCCTCAAATTCCTGCAGAGCCTTCGGTGACCGCGGATTGAGAGGGGTGTCGCGGTCCCAATCCGTTCCCGGGGCGGGTCAAGTCATCCCACGGAGCCGGGGTTACAAGCAAGAAGGGCGACCCCACGGGGTCGCCCTTCTGCAATGGGATCGTGGGCGTCTAGCGTTTGGGACGACCAGGAGGATTGGCGCCGCCAAAAACGTCCTTGTTCTTCGAAATAAAAGCGGTCAGATTGGCCGGGACCTCTTCCTCGGGGAAGATCGCGCTGACCGGTCATTCCGGTTCACACGCACCTCAATCGATGCTCTAATCGGGATGGATATAGAGCTGGTCGTCGCCCTCGTAGATGCAGTCTACGGGACAGACATCGACACAGGCCCGATCCTTAACGCCGATGCAGGCTTCGGTGATAATGTACGTCATGATGGCTCCAGAATTGTTGGCCTGACCGAGGCTCAGGTTAGGGGGTGAGTGGGGCCGGCGCAAGGGGGTCTGGAAGGTGGCCGCTCACCCCAAATGCCGGGTCAGAAAACTGACCGATCGGGTCCACGCCAGGTCGGCTGCGGCTCGGTCAAAGACGCCGGGTCTCGTGTCGTTGAAGAAGGCGTGGCCGGCGTCGTAGAAGTGGGTCTCGAATGTGCCGCCTCCGCTGCGGACGCCCATGGCCAGGTCCTCTACGGTCGCAACGGGTACGGAGGTGTCGCGTCGTCCAAAATGACCTTGCACAGGGACCCGGAGGCGCTGGCGATCGACCGGTACCTTGGGGTGAATGCCGTAGAAATCAACAACCGCTCCGAATCGGTCGGGAAATTCGGTGCCGGCATACAAAGCCAACTGACCACCCATGCAGAACCCGAGAGCTCCGACCCGGTTCGAAGTGACGTCGGGTCGGCCGAGGAGGTAGTCGGCGGCTCCCCGAAGGTCGGCGGCGGCGCGTTCGATATTCAATGCCATGAACAACTTCGCCGCCCTATCAGGGCTCTGGGTTGACTGACCGTCGTAGAAATCGGGGGCCAGCGCCACGAACCCGGCGGCCGCAAACCGGTCGGCGACGTCCGTGATGTGGCCGACCAGCCCCCACCACTCCTGGATCACGAGCAGCGCCGGCCCTGGCCCGGTCGAGGGAAGGCTCAGGTAGCCGGACGTGGAGTGTCCGTTGGCAGGGAAGCGGATCACTTCGCCCATTGAAGGCTCGCTGGTTGGGGTCAGGTCAATGCTGCACAGCCGGCTGGGTCGGGGCTCAGAGGATGCTGCTGTGGAGGTGTTCGGTTCGGGGTTCGGGCGGGCTGCACCGATCGGTGGACGTGTACCATCGATTCCACTCTTCGCGGAGGCAGAACGGATCGGTTCCGTGCGCACGGTCAACGGCCAAGACGCCGTCAAGGTGATCCACCTCGTGCTGGACCAGCTCCGCACGATCCCCTTCGAGTTCGATTTCGTGGGTTTCGCCCCGCATGTCCTGGTACCTGAGTCGAACCCGATAGGCCCGTTGGACCCGGACCAGCATGTTGGGGAACGAGAAACAATCGTCCCACACCACGAAATCCTCCGTGCCTATATCCACGATTTCGGGATTGATCAGTGGCCAGGGGCGATCCATTTCGACGTAGACCATCCGGACCGGTGCTCCGATTTGGGGGGCAGCGATGGCTCGCCCAGTCCCAAAACGGGACTGCCAGTCACGTAGTGTTTCGCGAAGGTCGTCGACGATCATGCGAACCGCAGCTGAGCCCGGATGGGAGATCGTGGCGCACTTGGTCCTGAGAATTGGGTCGCCAAGCAGGCGAATGCGGTGGATCGTCATGGCTCCCAATACAGGGATTGACGCGGCAATGCGCAAGTCTCGTTCGAAATTATTAAAGGAGTTGTTAAAACTACGACTATCGATCATCGGTTTGGCCGAACGGAGCGGGCGTTGGACGGCTGGAGTCTGCGACCCCAGGTTGTTTGACAATCCCGACTTTTTCACTTAGGATTCAATGTTGAAGAGCTGATTGTCCGAGGGAGGGCGCGTGAGCGAGTCTGTCGAGTCGTTAGTCAATCGCGACTACAAATGGGGCTTTGTAACCGACATCGAGACTGACCAGATTCCGGCTGGTCTCGACGAAGACGTGGTTCGCCTTATATCGGCGAAGAAAGGCGAGCCGCCGTTTCTGCTGGAATGGCGCCTCAGGGCCTACCGGGGTTGGCTCAAGATGACAGAACCCCATTGGCCGAACGTGACGTACCCCCCGATCGACTATCAACGGATGGTGTATTACGCCGCGCCCAGAACCAAGGCGCCGCTTGGCAGCCTGGATGAGGTCGACCCCAAGATCAGGGAGGCGTACGACAAGCTTGGCATCCCCCTGACCGAACAGAAGATCCTGTCGGGGGTCGCGGTCGACGCAGTATTCGACAGCGTCTCGGTGGGTACGACCTATCGCCGGCAGCTGGGCGAGATGGGGATCATATTTTGTTCATTTTCCGAAGCGGTCCGTGAGTATCCGGATCTCATCGAGCGCTACCTTGGTTCCGTGGTCCCAGCGAGCGACAACTTCTTCGCGGCGCTGAATTCGGCCGTGTTCAGCGACGGATCATTCGTCTACGTCCCGAAGGGCGTCCGATGCCCGATGGATCTGTCGACGTACTTCCGGATCAACGCCCAGAATACCGGCCAGTTTGAACGCACTCTGATCGTCGCCGATGAGGGGTCGTACGTCAGCTATCTGGAGGGTTGTACGGCGCCCAAGCGGGACGAGAATCAACTGCATGCGGCGGTGGTGGAGCTGGTGGCCATGGCCGGCGCGACGATCAAGTACTCCACCGTCCAGAATTGGTATGCCGGGGACGAGGACGGCAAGGGTGGCATTTACAATTTCGTCACCAAGCGCGGGAAATGTGCCGGTGCCGGCGCCAAGATTTCCTGGACCCAGGTCGAAACCGGCTCCGCCATCACCTGGAAATACCCCAGTGTCATTCTGCAGGGTGACAACTCCATCGGCGAGTTCTACTCGGTGGCGGTCACGAATGCCCGCCAGCAGGCCGACACCGGAACGAAGATGATTCACATCGGCCGCAATACGAAGAGCACGGTTGTGTCGAAGGGAATTTCGGCCGGGCGCGGCCAGAACAGCTATCGCGGTCAGGTAAAGGTGATGCCGCGGGCCGACGGCGCGAGGAACTACACCCAGTGCGATTCGATGCTTATCGGAAATCGGTGCGGGGCGCACACGTTTCCGTATATCGATGTTCAGAACCGAACCGCGGCTGTCGAACACGAGGCGTCGACGTCGAAAATCGGTGAGGACCAGATCTTCTATCTGAAGCAACGCGGCTTGAACACGGAAAACGCCATTTCGATGATCGTCAACGGATTTTGCAAAGAGGTCTTCCGCGAGCTCCCGATGGAATTCGCCGTGGAAGCTCAGAAATTGCTCGGGATCAGCCTCGAGGGAAGCGTCGGATAGGGAGTCAACGTGGCACCACTACTTGAAATCAGCGACCTCCGGGCCAACGTCGGGGACAAGCCCATTCTCAAGGGCATCGATCTCGTCGTGAACCGGGGTGAAGTGCATGCGATCATGGGGCCGAACGGATCCGGCAAGAGTACGCTGGTCCAGGTCATCTCCGGGCATCCGGCGTACGCGATCACAGGGGGAACGATCCGGTTTGATGGGATCGACATCGGCGAAATGCCTCCGGAGGAGCGGGCCCAGGCCGGCATATTCCTCGCATTCCAGTATCCGGTCGAAATCCCGGGCCTCACAAACGCCTATTTCTTGCGGGCGGCTTACAACGAGGTGCGAAAGGCCCGTGGGCTCGAGGAGATGGATCCGATCGACTTCATCGATCTTCTCGAGGAAAAGCTCAAGCTCGTGGAGTGGGGCCCCGAAATCATGCGGCGGGCGGTCAACGCGGGTTTTTCGGGCGGCGAGAAGAAGCGGAACGAGATTCTTCAGATGGCCGTCCTCGAGCCGAAGCTGGCGCTACTGGACGAAACCGATTCCGGCCTGGATATCGATGCCCTTCGGATCGTGGCGAACGGAGTCAACGCCCTCAAACGACCCGACAACGCCTATGTGGTCGTGACCCATTATCAGCGGCTTTTGGACCATATCATTCCCGACATCGTCCATGTGCTGGCGGACGGCCAGTTAATCAAGACGGGCGGCAAGGAGTTGGCACTCGAGCTCGAAGCCCGGGGCTATGAGTGGCTGACTGGTACTCCGGAGCGGGTGTGATCGAGCACTACCTCCACCAATACGAGGTCGCCTCCGCCCAGGGGGTTGCGGCGGCGCCGGGTTGGTTCCGATCCCTGCAGGCTGATGCGATTGAACAGTTCAGGGTGTCGGGGTTTCCGGGACCGAAGGACGAGGAATGGCGCTTTACGCCCATCGCCCCCCTGATTCGGGCGGCGTTCCGGCCTGCCGCCAGTGCGGCCCCCGTCGGCTTGGCCGATCTGGAGCCATTCTTGTTCGGTCGCACGGACTGGCCACGCCTCGTGCTGGTCGATGGTCGGTTCCGGCCAGAGTTGTCCCGACTGCCGTCGGTGCCTGGCCTGGCGATCGCGAACCTCGCATCGGCGGTACGATCCGGCGACGAGCATGTGGCGTCTGATCTGGCCGAGGCCTCGGGTCGCACGGTGACATCGTTTGCCTCACTGAATGCCGCCCTGGGGATTGACGGGACCGTGCTTCGTCTGGCCGACGAAGCCATCATGGATGAGCCTCTCCATGTTCTGCATGTCACCACTCCCGGCGCTGACGGCGCAGCAACCCACCCGCGGTTGCTGGCGGTGGTCGGCGCCCGGGCCCGAGCCCAACTGATCGAAAGCTATGTCGGGCTGCCTGGCTCGGGTCGCTACTGGACGAACCCGGTATGCGACGTCCGACTCGCTCGCGGTGCCTGGGTCGAGCACACCCGGATTCAGCGGGAGTCGGAGGCGTCGTTCCATACGGGGGTAACGGAAGTTCGCCAGGACGCCGACAGTCATTTCCGGTCATTCGCGTTTGCGATCGGTGGGGCGATCGCGCGCCACGACCTCCGTTCGCGCCTGGGCGGGTCCGGGGCGGAAGCACTCTTGTACGGCCTGTATTTCGGGCGCGGCGATCAACTGGTGGACAATCACACGACGATCTTTCACGACCAGCCGGACTGCCGGAGCTGGGAAGTCTACAAGGGCATTCTCACCGACCGGGCTCATGGGGTGTTCAACGGCAAGATCATCGTCCAGCCAATTGCCCAGAAGACCGATGCGAAACAGACGAATCGGGCGTTGTTGTTGTCCGATACGGCCAGGATCGATACCAAGCCGCAACTGGAGATTTTTGCGGACGATGTGAAATGCACCCATGGAGCCACGGTCGGCAACCTGGATCCGCTGGCCCGGTTCTACCTCACGAGTCGGGGGATTCCCGACGTTGTTGCCGGTGAGTTGCTGACATATGCGTTCGCCGCCGAGGTGCTCAACGAGATTTCGGCCGAGCCGGTGCGGACCGTGCTCGATCAGTTGATTCATGGGCGTCTCGCTTCGGACCGGTAGGAGGCACGCGATGCGGGTTGGCGAGCCAGCCGCCGGGACCGCGGTATGGGACGGCGGGCGGGTCCGGGCGGAGTTCCCGATGTTGGCGCGGGCCCTGCGCGGCAACCCCCTCGTCTATCTCGATAGCGCGGCCACGGCGCTCAAGCCCCAGCTGATGGTTGATGCGGTGTCCGAGTATTACCGCCATGTCAGCGCGAATGTTGCTCGTGGGGTACACACACCGAGCCAGGAGGCGACGGAACGGTTCGAGGATGTGCGGGCGGCCGCGGCCAGGTTTCTCGGTGCGACCCCCGGGGAGACGGTCTTTACCGGCGGTACCACCGCGAGCCTCAACCTGGTGGCCCAGACCATCGGTCGCCAGAGGCTGGGGAAGGGCGGCGGGGAGATCCTTGTCTCAGAGCTGGAGCACCACTCGAACCTGGTGCCGTGGCAACTTGTCGCCCAGGCGACGAACGCGACGATCCGCGCCATTCCGATTGACAGCTCGGGTGATCTGGACCTGGATTGGCTGGCCCGGAACCGGTCGGGCCAAACGAGGGTTGTCGCAGTATGCCATGTCTCGAATGTTCTGGGTACGGTCAACCCAGTTCGTCGAATTGCCGACCTCGCCCATGAGGTTGGCGCGGTCTGTGTCGTCGACGGTGCCCAGGGAGCGCCGCATTTGCCGGTAGACGTTGTCGCGCTGGGGTGTGATTTCTACACAGTGTCCGTCCACAAGTTGTTCGGGCCGACCGGACTCGGGTTGTTGTACGGGCGGCGTGCCCTGCTCGAAGCAATGCCGCCGTGGCAGGGTGGGGGCGGCATGATCGGCTCGGTGTCTATTGAGCGCTCGACGTACGCCCCCCCGCCAGCACGGTTTGAGGCAGGGACGCCGCCGATCGGGGAAGTGTATGGGCTGGGTGCGGTGCTCGAGTATCTCGGGGCGTGGGACTGGGAGGCTCTGGGGCGCTTTGAGGCTGGGCTGGTCGAGCGGGCTCGGAGCGAGTTGGCGGCGATGAGCGGCGTTACGGTGTTCGGTGCCCCCCAGGAACGGGTTGGCGTGGTGACGTTTGCGGTCGACGGGGTTCATCCTCACGACGTTGGGACCGCACTGGACGCCGGTGGTGTTTGCGTCCGCGCGGGCCATCACTGCGCTCAGCCGCTGATGGCGAAGCTGGGGGTCCCGGCTACCGTCCGTGCGTCGTTCGGGCCGTACTCGATCGAGGAGGACGTGGCGGCCCTGGTAGCCGGCGTGAGGCGGGCCCAGAAAGTGTTTGGCCAATGAGCGATCTGGACGACCTGTACCAGACGTTGATCCTGGACCATAACAGGGCGCCTCGGAATTTTCGGCAGATCGGGTCGCCCTCCGGCCACGCTGAGGGGCGGAATCCTCTCTGCGGTGATACGTTCGACGTATGGGTGTCCGTTGCCGATGGTGTGGTGACGGATGTGGCTTTCCTGGGGCAAGGGTGCGCTATTTCCAAGGCCTCTGCGTCCATGATGACCACGATCATCAAGGGGAAGCCGGTTGAGGAAGTGCAGCATCTGTTCGAGCGGTTCCGCCGGATGGTGACCGGCCGGGCCCCTGCCGACGAAGGCGACAAGAGTGCGGCACGGAAGAGCCTCGGCTGCCTCAGTGCGTTTGCGGGCGTGGCCGCGTTTCCAATCCGGGTGAAATGTGCGACCCTCGCCTGGCATGCCTTGATGAAGGCGGTCGATGAGGGCGCGGAACGAGCAAAGGGGAGTGTGACCAAGCATGCCTTATGATGAGCGACTGGTTGCCCCGATGCGGGCTGAGCTGGTCCGGCACGGGGTGAAGGAACTGACGTCGGTTGCGGAGGTCGATGCCATTCTGGGCGATCCGCAAGGAACGCAATTGCTGTTCGTGAACTCGGTTTGTGGCTGTGCGGCGGGTTCCGCGCGACCGGGCCTGTCGTTGGCGCTGCGGGGGTCCGTGAAGCCGGCGGGCTTGTTCACGGTCTTCGCGGGTCAGGACCTCGAGGCGACCGCACGCGCCCGGAGTTATTTCGCGGACTACCAGCCGAGCTCGCCTTCGATCGCCTTGCTCAAGGACGGAGAGGTCGTCTATTTCATGCACCGTCATCAGATCGAGGGCCGAGGCCCAGAGGCGATCGCGGCGGAGCTGGGCGTCGCGTTTGACCGGCACTGCCCGGCTTGATACGTGTCCGGCCACGTATTTCATCCGGGGCATGAAGCCCTTCATGGGATCACGGTGCTCGTGACCTGCGCTGACGGGCGCCGATACGTCGGGCGGTACCATGAAACCAGTGCCCGGGGGGTCCTGCTTCATGACGTCGCGGCGTTCGACGAGTCTGGTAGTACCCCGTTTGCCGAATGGATCGGGCGACAGTGGAAATTCGGGGTGCAAGCGGCTCACAAGCATCTAGTGGTGCCGACAAATGAGATCCGGGATCTGGTCAGGTTTGCGGCGCCAGGCGATCCATAATCAGTAGCCGCGGAGCGGCAGACCGAGTTTATCATGTAAAGCAACATTGACAATATGTCAATGTTGCTTTACTGTTTTCGTGTCCGAAAGCGACAGGGAACTTGGGATGCGACCGACCACCTCACGGTACACCCGATCGGTACTTGGCTTGGCGATGGTGTCCGCCGGTTTGGCGCTCGCCGTCTCGGCCCTGGACCACTGGGGCGCGTTGCCGACCGGTCTGCGGCCGGTTGTCGTACTGATCCCGGTTGTGCCGTTGGTCTTCTTCTTCTTCCGGATCGCTCGTTGGCTCAGGGATCTGGATGAGCTGGAGCGCATGATCCACCACGAGGCGATCCTGGTGCAGTTTGGCGCCACCGGGATTCTCGTCATGAGCTACGGGATGCTTGCCAAGGCAGGTTTGGTGCCGGATTTTCGCGTGAGCCAGGTATTCCCGTTCCTCTGGTTAGCGATTTTCGTGTTCTGGTCCCTGGGTCTTGTGGTGGTTCGCCGGAAGTATCGGTGACGAACCGCCTCAGGGTTCTGCGGGCCGAGCACGGGTGGTCGCAGGGCGACTTAGCCGAGCGGCTCAGCGTGTCCCGGCAGACGGTGAACGCGATCGAGACCGGAAAGTACGACCCGAGCCTGCCTCTGGCCTTTGCTGTTGCCCGGCTGTTCGGCATGCCGATCGAAGGGATCTTCAGCCCGGAGCCATCGCCCGAGGGGTGACCGTCGGGATTCACAAACCTTATGGAGGCCAGGACAATGGGAGAGGCGGTCATCGCCGTCGAGGGCGTAACGAAACGGTTCGCAGGGCATACGGCGGTTCGTGATTTGACGCTCTCGGTTCCGAAGGGGGGAATTTTTGGGCTTCTCGGACCCAATGGAGCCGGCAAGAGCACCACGATCCGGATGATCATGAACATCATCATGCCGGACGAGGGGAGGGTCTCATTGTTCGGCACGACGGCGGGTGGTCGCGCCCTTTCGGAACGGATCGGGTTCCTGCCTGAGGAACGTGGTCTCTACAAGAAGATGAAGGTGTTGGACCAGTTGATCTTTTTCGCCGAGACGAAAGGGCTTCGCCGCGGGGAGGGTCGGGCGAAGGCCTTGCACTGGCTGTCGAGGCTCGACCTGGGTGACTGGACCAATCACAAGGTCGAGGATCTTTCGAAAGGGATGCAGCAGAAAGTCCAGTTCATCGGGACCCTCCTTCACGATCCGGAACTGGTCATCCTCGATGAGCCCTTCAGCGGGCTCGATCCAGTCAACAGTCAGGTGATGCGGGATGTGGTTGTGGAAGTGGCTCGGGGTGGGCGAACGGTTCTGTTTTCCACTCACATCATGGAGCACGCGGAGCAGATGTGTGACCGTATCGCGATTATCGCGCACGGCGCCAAGGTGGTGGATGGGGCTCTCGCGGACATCAAGCGCGAGTTCGGTGGGCGGCATGTCGCGATCACTTTCTCGAGGAACAGTGATGCGGCCCGGCCGGTATTCGAGGATGCGAGCCTGGTCAAAGGGGTCAATGACCGAGGAGCAACGGCAGAGGTTGAGCTGACGGCCGGGGCCAGTCCGGAGGCGTTGTTGCGGGCGCTGGTCGGGTGCGATGTGGGACTCTCGCGATTCGAGGTGGCCGAGGCGTCGCTGCAGTCCATTTTCATCGCGAAGGTCGGCGTGGACGGCGCGCGGCCTGCCGCGATCACCGACGGAAACTGAGGAGATGCGACACAATGCTACGGAAGACAGTTGCCGTCATACGGCGTGAGTTCGTTGAACGAGTCCGAACCAAGGCCTTCATCATCGGCACGGTCCTCGGCCCGATCTTTTTCGGAGCGATGGCCATCGTTCCTGGGCTGCTGCTGAGTCGTGGGAGCGCCGGGCAGCGAGTCGTCATAGTGGACGGGACCGCGGAGGCCTTCGGTGGGCGAATCGAGACGGTTCTTGCCGCAGCCAGGACGGGGGATGGGCCAAACGGGAAGCCGGTGTACGCATCAGTGCGGGTGGCGGCGGTCGGCCGGGTACAGGATGTGGTGGATTCACTGGTACTGAAGACCGGCCTGTCGAAGAAGAACGCAGGGAATCTGGATGGTTTGCTGATCGTGGACGAGGGATCAGTGACGACCGGCAAGCTGCGGTATTACGGCAAGAATGTCGGGAGTATGGAGGACATGCGGCAGCTCCGCTCCAGCCTGACGCCCTTGATGATCTCCGAGAGGCTTCGGTCGGTCGGGGTGGATCCGGCCGTCGCGATGCGAGCAGCGGCGCCGATTGATCTTGATACGAGGAAGGTCGCCGAGGGCAAACTCACGGCCGAGTCCGGCGCGAGCACTTTCCTGCTTGCGTATGCCATGGGAATCATCCTGTATATGGCCCTCGTCCTTTACGGGACTCAGGTCATGACTTCCGTCATCGAGGAGAAGTCGAACCGTATCGTCGAGGTGCTGGTATCCAGTCTGACCCCTTTCCAGATGATGCTGGGGAAGGTGGTCGGCGTCGGCATGGTCAGTCTGTTACAGCTAGGCATCTGGGCCGGGGCGTTTCTCCTGCTGCAGCAGAACCAGGCCAAGATCCTGGGAATCTTCGGCGTGGCGAGTGCCGGGAGCGGGATCGCATCGATTCTCCCGACCATGGATCCGTGGCTTGTGGTGGTGTTCCTTGGCTTCTTCGTTCTGGGGTTCCTCTTCTACTCATCGGTCTATGCAGCGATTGGGTCGATGTGCAACACGGTCCAGGAGGCCCAGCAGCTGCAAACGCCGGTCATGGTGATGACGATCGCTGGATGGTTCAGCGCCTTTGCCCTGTTACGGGATCCCACCAGCTCGTTCGCGAAGGCGGCGAGCCTCATTCCGCCGCTTGCCCCCTTTGTCGTCCCGGTTCGGTATTCGATCGCCCGGATTCCCCTGCCGGAGTTGCTGCTATATGTCGCTACGATGATCGTCGGCCTGCTCATGATCGTTTGGGTGACGGCGCGCGTCTACCGGGTCGGCATTTTGATGTATGGAAAGCGGGCTTCGTTCAAGGACATTTTTCGCTGGGTTCGGGCGACCTGATCGCCGGGGAGCTCAAAGGCGGGGGGCGGGGGCCGAACACGGCCCCCGCCCTTTTGTTTTGCTGGCGGCGGGGTAGGTTCTCGGCCATGGAAAGCGCAGATGTGATCGTGATTGGAGGCGGCCACGCTGGGACCGAGGCGGCCGCGTTGTCGGCCCGCTCGGGGGCCAGGACGCTCCTGTTGACCCAGAACCTCGAGACGATCGGCCAGATGTCATGTAATCCCGCGATCGGTGGGATTGCCAAGGGGACCGTCGTCCGCGAGGTCGATGCGCTTGGCGGGGTCATGGGGCGGGCGACGGATCGGGCTCGGATTCAGTTCCGGATGCTCAACCGTTCGAAAGGGCCGGCGGTCTGGTCGCCTCGGGCCCAGTGCGACCGTGGGCTGTACCGTCGGGCGGTTCGGACGGAACTGGAAGCGCTGCCTAACGTTCATTTCCGCCAGGGGACGGTTGCCCGTCTTCGGCTCGAGGGAGATCGGGTTGACGGCGTTGTGACGGCCGATGGGCGTGAGTTTGCCGCCCGGGCCGTTGTGCTGACCGCCGGCACCTTTCTGCGGGGTCGCATCTTCATCGGTGTCGATACCGTCATTCCCGGTGGCCGGGCCGGCGAATCCCCGGTTGAGGATATCTCGCAAGATATTGCCGCATTGGGGCTTACAACCGAACGTTTCAAAACGGGAACCCCGCCAAGGATTGACGGACGGAGCGTTGATCTTGCCCGCCTTCAGCGGCAGGATGGGGACGCGACTCCCTATTGGTTTTCCCACTTTGCCGAGCCGGCACACCCGATTCAGGTGCCTTGTTATTTGACCCACACCTCCGAGGCGCTTCGAGACATCATCGCGGCGCATTTGCAGGAATCCGCCATGTACGGTGGGGCGATCGGCGGCCGAGGGCCACGGTATTGCCCGTCAATCGAGGACAAGATCGTTCGGTTCCCGGGGGCCATCCGACACCAGATCTTCCTGGAGCCAGAGGGCCTCGAGACCGCCGAGATGTATGTCAACGGCCTGTCCACATCGCTCCCGGTTGATGTTCAGCTCCGCCTGCTCAGAGCCATTGGAGGGATGGAGCAGGCCGAGATGACCCGGCCAGGCTATGCCATCGAGTACGACTACTTCCAACCGACCCAGCTTGACCGGACCTTGGCGGTGCGGCAGGTGGAGGGCCTGTACTTCGCCGGCCAGATCAACGGAACAACGGGTTACGAAGAGGCTGCCGGCCAAGGCGTCGTCGCCGGCATCAATGCGGCGGCGTGGGCACTTGAACGGGATCCGGTGGTCTTTGATCGATCCATGAGCTACATCGGGGTTCTTGTTGATGACCTAGTCACACGAGGCGTTGACGAGCCCTACCGCTTGTTCACCTCCCGATCCGAGTTCAGGCTTCTCCTGCGCCAGGACAGCGCCCTTCGACGTCTGGCACCGGTTGCAACGGCGCTTGGCCTGTATGGCACAGAAGAGGAAGAGCGGGTGACTCGTCGGCTTGAGGCCGAGCGGGAGGTCATGGACCTGGCCTCCGCGACGACCGTTCATCCGGATCAGGTCAATGGAATGCTTGGGATGGCCGGTGAGACGTCAATTGTGGAACCGACACGAATCTCGGAGCTGGCAAAGAGACCGAACATTGATTTGGCCGACCTGCTAGTGATGGCCGGTGTTCCGAGAGACCACGAAACGACGCGTTGGGCGGCGATCGAAATCCGGTACGCCGGATACCTCGATCGTGAGCGGGAAATGGCCGTCCGACTCGCCGAAATGGAGGGCTATCCCTTGCCTGTGGGCGCAAATTACGGGGCTTTCCAGGCCATTTCCACTGAGGCGAGAGAGAAGCTCTCGCGGATACGACCAACCACCCTCGGTCAGGCCGGTCGGATCCCTGGGGTCTCGCCGAGCGATCTCCACGGAATTGTTATGGAACTTCAGAGAATTAGCAGGCCGTAGGACATGTTTCACGTGGAACAGGACGTTCAGAATCAGCCGTTTCACGTGAAACAACCCGTAGCAAAGGTGTTGTTCCGGGCGTATATTCCCTGTTAAGGACAGATTTTGCTGTAGATTTGACGTGTATCTCTTTATTTGACAACGATTTGGCGGAGATATGGCACGGATTATTGCGATCGCCAATCAGAAAGGTGGCGTCGGTAAGACGACGACCGCTGTCAATCTCGCCGCCTCGCTCGCGATCGCCGAGCAACGGACCCTTCTGATTGACGCCGACCCCCAGGCCAACGCCAGTAGTGGTGTGGGTATTCCGAAGGGAACCGATCGGGTCTCGCTCTACGATGTCATCGTCGACGGTCGATCCCCTACTGACGGGATTGTTCCGGATCGCGATCTTCCGTTTCTTGCGACGTTGCCTTCAACTCAGGATCTCGTTGGTGCCGAACTCGAACTGGTGGGGCTGCCTAACCGCGAGACCCGCCTACGAGATGCTCTTCGGACACTGGATGCGGCATATGATTTCATACTTATTGACTGTCCGCCGTCGTTGGGGCTCATCACTCTGAATGTCCTGACCGCGGCCCGTGGTGTTCTCATTCCGATCCAGTGCGAGTATTACGCCCTCGAAGGGATTTCCCAGCTGCTCAACACCGTACGACTCGTGCAACAGAATTTCAATCCTGATCTTGCGATCGAGGGAGTCCTGTTGACGATGTACGATGCCCGGCTCAATCTCTGTCGACAGGTTGCTCAAGAAGCCAAGGAGTATTTCGGGGCCAAGGTCTTCAAGACGGTCATTCCGCGCAACGTTCGACTCGCGGAGGCTCCCAGTTTCGGCAAACCAATTCTCATGTACGACGTGCAGTCGGTGGGTGCCAAGAGCTACATCGCGGTTGCTCAGGACCTTCTGAAACGCACCGAACGAGGCTCGACCGCAATGATGGAGGGCGCATGAGCGAATCTCGGCGGCTTGGACGTGGTCTCGAAGCGTTGCTTGGGCCGATCAGCAAGGAGCAGGCTGAAGCCCAAGGGGCCCTTCGGGAGATCGCAGTCAGTTCGATCGATGCCAATCCTTACCAGCCCCGACGGGTGTTCGAGCCGGCGGCGCTCCAGGAGTTGGCTGATTCTATCGCGGCCTCGGGCCTGCTGCAGCCTTTGATCGTGCGGCCGAGGCCGTCGGGTCGTTACGAACTCATTGCGGGCGAGCGCCGTTGGCGGGCGATCCAGCAGCTTCACTGGCAGAAGGTGCCCGTAGTGGTGAAGGACGTCGACGACCAGGCCCTGTTGACCCTCGCGCTGATCGAGAACTTGCAACGGGACGATCTGACGCCGATTGATGAAGCTCTGGGCTACGATCGGCTGGTCCAGGAATTTCATCTGAGCCAGTCCGATGTGGCTCGTCTGGTCGGCAAGGATCGAGCGACGGTGGCGAATACCCTCCGGTTGCTCAAGTTGCCCGAGGAGGTCCGTGGCCTGGTGGAGAAGCGGTCACTTTCCGAAGGCCACGCCCGTGCTCTGCTCGGTCTGTCCGACGATCGCCATATCAGCCGTTTTGCCACGGCGGCCGTCGAGCATGGGTGGTCCGTCCGGGAACTCGAGGCTCGGGTCCGCGGGCAGGGGCCGGTCCGACGGAAGGCGAAGCCGGCGGGGCCGGTCAATGCCGACGTCCAGCGGGTCGAGGAAGCGTTGCGCCAGCGTCTGCAGACCGACGTCCGGGTCACGGCCCGCCGACGGGGGCGGGGGTTCGTGACGATTGCCTACTATTCGAATGACGACCTCGCGCGCCTGCTCGAAGTGATGCTCGGAGAGCCGTATCGAGGATGACCTCACGCCGGGATGTCACCGTTACCATCCTGCGAGACGGAGAGCTGTCGTCCACCACCATCCGTCTTCCGCTGCTGGCCTATCGGGCGGCGGTAGTGGTCCTTGTGGTCGTCGGCCTTCTACTGGTTCTCGGCCTTGCCTACGTCGGGCCTATTGCGCGCCAAGCGGCCAAAATCCCCGCGTTGCAACGGGAAGTTGAACGGCTGACGGGTGACAATCAACGCATCCGCACGCTGGCGCTCGCCCTCGACAGCGTTGAGGCCCAATATGGCAAGCTCCGGGCGTTGGTGGGGGCCGACATCGCCCCAGACCCGGTCTTGCTGGCGTCCCCTCTCCTAGTGGCACCCGCGATCACGGTTGGCCCCGGTTCGAACCGGCCCCGGTATGAGTCTGGTGCTTCGATCCCGCGGCATTGGCCGCTGGACGAACGAGGCTATCGGACCCGCGGTCAAGTCGGCGCGGACTCAACTCCCGAGGAGGCGCACCCGGGAATCGACGTCGCGGTACCGGTCGGGGCGCTCGTGAGGGCGTCGGGCGGAGGCACTGTCCTGCAGGTTGGCGACGATCGTGAATACGGGCACTTCGTTCTGCTGCAACACCCCAATGGCTATCAGTCGATGTACGGCCATCTGTCTCGCGTGGTCGCCGCCCAGGGTGGCCGAGTGCGTGCAGGGGATGTCCTGGGACGCACGGGCAATACCGGTCGTTCCTCCGCTCCCCATCTGCATCTTGAAATCCGCCACAATGGGGTCTCGATTGATCCCATGACCTTGATCCGGGAGCCCCGTTGATGGGTATCTTTTCGACCAGTACTCAGGCCGCCAGCAGTGCTCCGGCGAAGCGGCGCGCCGAGGGCCACGCCGTGTCGATCGTAGCGTCGGACATGGTTGTGTCCGGCAATCTCAAGGCCGATGGCGTGATTCGGATCGAAGGCCGCGTGGCCGGCAACGTCTCCGCGGGTGATCAGATTCTGCTCACGCAAGGCGGAGTGGTCGAGGGAGACCTCGAGACCCGGGAAGCCGTCCTCGCGGGCGAGGTGCATGGCACCGTTTCCGCAACGGACCGGGTTGAAGTCCAGGCGACCGCGCGGGTTCTGGGGGACATTGTCACGCCGCGTCTCCTCATCCAGGAAGGTGGTCAGCTCAATGGAGCGATTCGGATGGAATCGGATCAGGCGGCCAGGAATGCCTAACGTCACCTGTCTCGTCGCCGGCGCAGTCTTGGTCGCCTCCGCGTGTGCCCGGGCGCCAGAGCCCGCCAAAGGTTTGAGGGTGGCGTTGATCACGCCCGGCTCTATCGCGGATGCGGCCTGGAACGCCGGTGCCTTCGCCGGCCTCACAATGATCAAGGACTCCCTCGGCCTGGCGGTGAGCCATCAGGAAGCGCGCACGCCAGGTGCTCAGGAAGAGGCTCTGAGGGCGTACGCCGCTCAGGGGTACGATCTGGTTTTCGGCCATGGCTTCGAGTTCCAACAGCCGGCCGAGCGGGTGAGCGTCGAGTATCCCAAGGTCATATTCGTGATTACGTCGGGAGAGCGTGTCCGGGGCAACGTCGCGCCGCTGATCTTCCGGCTGGAGGAGGGGACGTTCCTGGCCGGAATCGTCGCCGGCGGGATGTCGAAGTCGGGGAAGATCGGCTTCGTTGGCGGCATCGAGCTGCCGCCGATTCGCAATGGATACCAAGGATGGGTTAACGGCGCCCGTTCGATGAACGCCAAGATCGAAACGCGGATCACCTACCTGAACAGTTTTGACGACGCGGCCGCCGGCAGGGAAGCAGCCCTGGCGATGATTCGCCTCGGTGTCGACATGTTGCACCACAATGCGGACGAAGCGGGCAAGGGATTGTTCCAGGCCGCCAAGGAGAGCCCCGGCGTCTTCGTGTTCGGAGCGAATGCGGACCAGACGGCACTGGCTCCTGACCGGGTGCTCGGCTCGGCCATCATCGATCTTCCCCGTGCCTTCCTTGCCGTCGCGCGGGAAGTCAAAGCCGGCCGGTTTTCTCCCAAGGTCGAATCTTTCGGCCTCGAAGGCGGGGTGATTCGTTATCAGCCCAATGCCGCGCTCGAGGCGTCCATTCCGTCGGCCATCAAAGCCCGGCTCACCGCGGCTCGGGATTCGATTGTTGCCGGAACCCTCCGACCCCTGGGCGGGCGTTAGGTCGACATGACGAGTACACTCCTCGGCGATGTGGTGGACTATCTCGACGCTCTCCTGCGGATTCGGGAAGTCCCGGACGAACCTGGTGCGGTGAATGGTCTTCAGGTGGAGAACCGGGGCCGCGTGGGTGGATTCGTCGCCGCGGTTGATGCATCGCAAGCCACGATCGACGGTGTCATTGCGGCGAGGAGCCGATTCGAAGCCCCCCCGCTGGTCCTGGTCCACCATGGGTTATTCTGGGACGGCAATCAGCCGATCACCGGCCGTCGCTACCGACGCCTGGGGGCGCTCCTCGAGCATGACATTGCCCTGTATTCGGCTCACATTCCGCTCGATGTCCACCAGGATTTCGGGAACAATGCCGTGATGGCCGAGCAACTGGGGCTGGCGGACCGATCGCCTTTCGATACCTACAAGGGTGTCGCGATTGGGGTTCAGGGGGTTCTGATGCAACCGGAACCGCGGGATGATCTGATGTCCCGGATCAACGCCATCGTTGGCACGGTGGCCAAGCTCATCCCGGGCGGTCCCGAAACTGCACGGCGCGTGGGCATCATCACCGGCGGAGCCGGCTCTCGCATTGCGAGCGCCAAGGCCGCGGGGTTGGACACCTTCATCACCGGCGAGGGTGCCCATCATACCTACTTCGACGCCATGGAGCTTGAGGTCAATGTGATCTATGCCGGTCACTACGCCACAGAGCAGGTCGGCGTAAAGGCCCTGACCGCGCATCTCGCTGCCCGCTTCGGCCTTCCCTGGGAGTTCCACCACCATCCGACCGGTCTGTGAGCCGGGTCCTCGAGCTCGCAGGCATCTCCAAGCGATTTGGGTCCGTTGCGGCTCTGGACTCCGTCTCGTTTGATCTGGCGCCGGGAGAGGTCCACGGGCTCCTTGGGGAAAACGGGGCCGGCAAGTCAACACTGATGCACGTCGCGTTCGGGATGATCGCTCCGGATGCAGGCCGCGTCATTGTTCGCGGGGTGCCGACCCGGTTCCGGGACCCCAGTGATGCCAAGCGGTCCGGGATCGGCATGGTTCACCAGCACTTCACGTCGATTCCCGAAATGACCGTGGCCGAGAACCTCTGGTTGGCCGCTGGGCGCTACGGGGCCGAGGCAGGGCGGCCGGATGGATCGGCGATGACCGGTGCCGCGGCGGCGCGGCTACGACGGCGGCTCTGGGAGGGTTTGGCGCCGACCGATATCGTCTCATCTCTTCCGGTCGGGGCGAAACAGCGACTCGAGATACTCCAGGCCTTGGCAGTCGGCGGTGACGTTTTGCTCCTGGACGAACCGACCGCTGTGCTCGCCCCACAGGAGGTTGCGGAGTTGCTCGTGCTGCTCCGTGATTTCGCTGGTGCCGGCGGTGCGGTCGTGCTGATCACCCACAAGTTGGCCGAGATCTTCTCCGTGATGGACCGCGTGACGGTTCTCCGTGGCGGGCGGGTGCAGTTCACTGGTCCCGTGGCAGGGCAGACCGTAATTGGTCTGACGGCGGTCATGGTAGGAACAGCCGACCGGGAGGCAACCATTGAGACCGCCGGCTCCCTTGGTCCGGTGCTCGCCCAGGTGGACGGTCTGTCCATCAGGGGCCGGGAGGTCGTTGGCATCGCGGCCATCGAGGGGAACGGGCAGCGGGACCTGCTACGCCGGCTGGCTGGTGTTCTCCCGGCAATTGGCGCGGAGGTCACTGGGCCAGTGGCGTTCATCCCCGAAGACCGATCGACCGAAGGACTCATCCCTGCCTTCTCCCTGACGGAAAATCTGGTGCTGGGCCTCCCAGGAGACCAGCGGTGGCGCCGAGGTCCGCTGATTGACTGGCGAGCAGCCGAGGCGAGAATGGATCAGCTCCTCGGTGAATTCTCCATTCGGGCGGCGGGGGCCCAGCTTCCGGCCCGAACGCTGTCGGGCGGGAACCAGCAAAAAATGATCTTCGCCCGGGCACTCGAGGCGGCACCCCGTGTGATCGTGGCGGAGAATCCAACTCGTGGCCTGGACGTCCACGCAACCTGGTTCGTCCATGAACGACTCCGGCGGGCCGCAGCGGGCGGTGCTGCGGTTGTCGTGTACTCGTCCGACCTCGATGAAGTACTATCGCTCGCCACCCGGTTGGTCGTTGTCAGCCGGCGTCGGGTTCTTCCGGTCCCGGCCGGAGCGTCCCGCGAGGAAATCGGCGCGATGATGATCGGGGCCACATCGTGAGTGTTCTCTCGCGTTTTCGGGCTCCGTTGGTCGCGGCGGTACTGGGTCTGACGGTCCTCGCTCTTGGCCTTTCGGCGTTGGGGTACGACGCACCGGCGGCATTGGCTGCGCTCGGTCGGGGGGCGTTTGGTTCCTGGTACGCTTTCACCTCGGCCACGCTCGTTCGGGCAGTGCCGCTCATCGTCATCGGCTTGGGGATCGCCATCAGCTTCCGAGCGGGTGCACTGAACATTGGGGCCGAGGGGCAATTCTCCGCCGGGGCGATGGCGGCGACTGCGGTAGGCCTGTTTGTGGGTCGTTGGTCCGGTCTGGTTGCGGTACCGGCCGTCTTGCTCGCGGGCGCGATCGGGGGCGCCACCTGGGTGGTCGTTCCGGTCATTCTCCGGCGGCGGTACCGGGTCCAGGAGGTCATCAGCACCTTGCTGCTGAATTTCGTGGCCGACGCGCTGGTGAGCTTCATGGTTCAGGGGCCGCTTCAGGAATCGAAGCGGATCTATCCGCAGAGCGACCCTATCGCCATTGCCGCCCGGCTCCCTCTTTTCCCGGGAACGAGACTCCATCTGGGATTCCCGTTGGCTGTCGCGCTCGCCGGGTTTGTCGCCATCGTGTTTTCTCGAACCATCTGGGGCTTTCGGTTGAAGGCGGTCGGCGCAGCCCCGAGGGCCGCGGAAGTTTCCGGTCGGATGGACGTCGCCCGGACGACGACTCAGGCTCTCCTCTGGTCCGGGGCCTTTGCCGGGCTCGCGGGTGCGCTGGAGGTGACTGGCGTGACCTACGCCCTCTTCCTCAATCTTTCCCCGGGGTACGGCTTTACGGCGATCGCGGTGGCGCTGATCGCCAGGCTTGATCCAGTCGGCATTCTGTTCGCCGGTCTGGGCTTCGGCGCCCTCGAGGCAGGGGCAGCAGGGATGCAGCGGGATGCCGGTGTGCCGGCCGTCGCGGTAAGCGTCGTTCAGGCCACGATCATCGTCGTGGCGCTACTCGCGGTCGCACGGGCCCGTCTGGCCCGGCCTGAGGCTGCCGCATGAGTGGGGGAGTCGCGCCCCTGGTCGGTTTCCTGGCCGCGGCGGTCCGGATCGGCACGCCGTTGCTGTGGGCGGCCGCGGGCGAGGTTCTGGCCGAGAGGGCCGGTGTCATCAATCTGTCAGTGGAAGGATCGATGCTGGCCGGTTGTCTGGGGGCCGCGATCGGGGCCTATGCGACCGGTAACCCGTGGATGGGGATGGCCGCCGGCTTCGCCGCCGGTGCGATCGTCGCCTTCGGGTTCGCGGTCGTGGCCATCTGGGCGCGGACGGATCAAATCATTGCGGGCACGGCCCTTACGATGGCGTCGGTGGGTGTGACGGGACTGATCTATCGCCAGGCGACCAGCGGGCGGGCCGCCGGGCTTTCCGTTGTGACCCTTGAACCGTCGCCACTTCCCGGACTCGGAGCGATTCCGTTCGTTGGGCCGGTTCTGTTCGTCCAACCGGTTCCGACGTACCTCGCTGGCCTCGCGGTGGTGTTGATCTGGCTGGTCCTCTACCGAACGACCCTCGGGCTTAAACTCCGGGCGGCAGGGGAAGCGGCCGAGGCTGCCCGGGCTCAGGGGGTCCGGGTCCGGCTGATCCAGACGGGGGCCGTGGTGGTCGGCGGGGCATTGGCCGGGATTGGCGGTGCGACGCTGGTCCTGGCCCAAGTCGGAACTTTTGCCGAGCGAATGACCGCCGGTCGCGGGTTCATCGCGATCGCGATCGTGGTACTGGGCCGTTGGCATCCGGCCGGGATCGTGCTCGCCGCCCTGGCGTTTGGCGCTGCGACGGCGGTGCAGTATGTCTTCCAGGCGATGGCGCTGGACGTCCCGTACCAGTTCTTCCTGATGTTACCGTACCTACTCGCGCTGGCCGCTCTGACCGGGGTGGCCGGCCGCGTGCGGGCGCCGTCGGGGCTGGGCCGGACGGTCGACTAGGCCTCAGCGCATCCGGCCGTATTTCCTGAGGGCTGCGAGCAGCCGATCGTGGGGTAGCGCGTAGACCCGTCTTCCATCGGCTCCGGTCATCGTTTCGGCCGCGAGCATCGCGTTCAGGATGGCTTCCGATGTAGCGTCGATCGTTGCTTCGAAGACTGGATTGATCTGGTCGTTGGGCACCCCTTGTACCGTGACGATGTGATCGGCGGCGTCGGCTCCGGGGTTCGCCGTCGAAAAGGCAATGAAGATGTCGCCGGAGGAATCCCCTCCGATGCCGCCCATTCGGCCGATTCCCAGTGCGGCTCGCTTCACGACCCGTTTCAGTTGGTGGGGCAATAGGGGTGCGTCGGTGGCGACGACGACAATGATTGATCCCTGATCGCCGCCGTCCTGACCGCGACCCGACTCGCAATCGTTGCGACCGGCCAGGGTTCCATCGGAGAGTCGGGTGTTGCAGGGGAGGAGGTCGGGGATCTCCTGGCCGACCGGCACCCCAGCCACCGACAGGCGCGGCCGTCCCCCGTAGTTGCATTGCACCAGAACACCCACCGTGTAGGCCTGGCCGAGGATCGTGATTCGCCGCGAGGATGTACCGGTTCCGCCTTTGAACTGATTGCAGACCATGCCGGTGCCGCCCCCGACGTTTCCTTCGGCGACCGGGCCCGTCCTGGCGTTGTCGATAGCTGCGAGGGCGTGCTCCCGGGTGATGTGGAACCCGTTGATATCGTTCAAGCCGCCGTCCCAGGTTTCGGCCACGACCGGAAGCGACCAGGAGAACGCCTTCCCGCGTTTGACGACCCATTCAATGACGGCGTCGTGCACCACGCCGACGCTGTGGGTGTTCGTGATCATCACAGGGCCGCCGAGGAATCCCGATTCCTCAACCCATGTTGTTCCGGTCATCTCGCCGTTCCCGTTCAGGGTGAACCAGGCGGCATAGGTCTGGGCGTCACTGGTCTTGCCCCGGGGAAGAATTGCGGTGACGCCCGTCCGCACCGGTCCTTTGCCGACGACGAGCTTGCCGTCTCCCGAGATCAGCGTGGTAAACCCGACTTCGACCCCAGCCACGTCTGAAATCGCATTGAGCGGGCCTGGCACGCCGTCCAGTGGAATTCCGAGGCCGCGCGCGCGGGGCTTCTGCCCATTCGCGGTTTGAGAGGCGAGGACCAGAAGGCAGGCGACCCGGGCGAGTGTACGGGTAAGCTGAAGCATGGCGTAGTTCCGTATAGGGTGTCAGAATGTAGTAGCAGGACATGCCAGGGGGTCCACCCGTCCGGCGGCGGCTCAGGCCAGGAGAAGCATCATGGCGGTCCAACCCGACAATGTCGTAACCCTCCGCGACGGGAGGGCGTTGGGATACGCGGAGTGGGGCGACCCGGGTGGCATGCCAGTGCTGCACTTCCACGGGACTCCCAGCAGCCGACTCGAGGGGGCCATCCCGGGGCTCGATCAGGTGGCGGAACGTCTCGGGATCCGAGTACTTGCGATCGACCGCCCTGGCATTGGCCTTTCCGGTCCCCAGCCACGCCGAACGGTGCTCGACTGGCCAGCGGATGTGGCTGAATTTGCGGACGTTCTTGGTCTCAGCAGGTTTTCGGTGTACGGCGTCTCCGGTGGAGGGCCCTACGCCGCGGCCTGCGGCTATCGCATCGCGCACCGGCTCCGGTCGGTTGGAGTGGTAGCCGGGATCGCGCCGATGGAGGTACCAGCAGCTCGCCAGGGGATGAGCCGGGAGAGCCGGGCGTTGTTCTGGCTTGGCCGCTACTTCACCTGGGGCCTGCGGCGAATGGTCCGGCGGCAGCGCCAACAGATGACTACCATGTCCATCGGTACCATGCTCGAAGGGGTCAAGCTACTGCCTGAGGCCGACCGACGGGTTCTCGAGGAGCCTGGCTGCCTGGATGCGTTCATCGTTTCGATGAAGGAGGCGTTCCGGCAGGGGGAGGAAGGACCGGTGGTCGATATCCAGCTCGCCAGCCGCCCGTGGGGCTTTGCGCTGGCTCAGGTCCCCATGGTCATGAATCTGTGGTTTGGCGGGCGCGACGCCAACGTTTCGCCCTCGGCCGGGCGGTATCTCGCGCGGGCCTTCGCTCGCTCCGAGGCACGCTACTATCCCGAGGAAGGCCATGTGTCCCTGCTTACCAACCGCTACGAAGAGATCCTGACCAGCCTGCTGGCTACCGGCGCCCGGGAGGGCGACACGTCGATCCAGGAGGGGTAGATCGACGGAGCGAGTCGGCTTATCGCGCGAGGCGCTCGAGTCGCTCGACTGCGGCGTGCAGCATGTCTTCGGTCTTACAAAAGGCGAAGCGGGTAAGGTTCCGTCCGGCGGCGGGATCGGCAAAGAAACTCGTTCCGGGAACGGTGGCGACCCCACCCTCGATGGTGAGCCATCGGGCGAATTCATCGGCTGGCAGGTTCCGGATCGCCGTGAAATCGGCGAGGATGTAGTACGCCCCCTCGGGCGCCCGACACCGAAACCCGGCCTTCTGCAGCGCCCCTACCAGCAAATCCCTCCGGGCCCGGTACTCGTGGGCCAAGTTCACGTAGTAGTCGCGGCCAAGCGCTTCCATGGCCACGGCCAGTCCCTCCTGCAGGGGGGCCGGGGCTCCCACGGTCAGGAAATCGTGGACCTTCCTGATGGCATCAGTGACTTCCGGCGGGGAAATGACGGTGCCAATTCGCCATCCCGTGATGCTGTAGGTCTTGGAGGCGCCGCTGATGGTGATCGTCCGGTCGCGCATGCCCGGCAACGTGGCCATCGGGATGTGTTCGCCGTCGTAGTAAATGTGTTCGTAGATCTCGTCGGTGACAGCCCAGACATCGTGTTTCCGGCACAAATCGGCAATGCCGCTCAGTTCGGCGCGAGAAAACACTCGTCCGGATGGGTTGCCGGGCGTGTTCACGATGATGGCGCGGGTGTTCCGGTTGAAAGCCCGCGCCAGGCGGTCCAGGTCCAGGGGCTCGCCCGGCAACAGCGGGACGAATACCGGCTTGCCCTCGCAGAGAATGGCGTCCGGCCCGTAGTTCTCATAGAAGGGTTCGAACACGATGACTTCCTCGCCGGGGTTGATCAGCGCGAGGAGGACGGCGGCCATGGCTTCGGTGGCGCCGCAGGTAACGGTGATTTCCGTTTCCGGATTGACCGTCATCCCGTACCAGTCCAGGTACTTCCGGGCTATGGCGTTCCGAAGGCGTTTGGCGCCCCAGGTAATGGCATACTGGTTGACGTCATCCCGAATGGCCCGGGCCGCGGCTTCTTTCAGGAGATCGGGCGTCGGGAAATTGGGGAAGCCCTGGGCGAGATTGATCGCGTTGTGTTCGTTGGCCAGGCGGGTCATGCCGCGGATCACGGACTCCGTGAAGGAGTGGGTGCGGCGAGCAGTCGGGGATCGAGACATGAAGGGCAATATATCCCGGGGTACTTTAGATTGGGGGGATGGTCTCCATCCTTCTCATCGCCGCGTCCCTCTTGCAGGACACGGCCTCTTATAGCGGGCGTGACCGCCGCCTCGATGTCCACGTGCCCCGTTTCGATACGGCCGCCACGATCGACGGGCGCCTTGACGAGGCGGTCTGGGGGCGAGCGGCCCGACTCACCGGTTTCTCGCAGTACCAGCCGGTGGACGGCGAAGCGGCCCAGGATCCGACCGAGGTCCTGGTCTGGTACGCCGGGGACGCCATCTATTTCGGCGTCCGGGCGCGAGAACTTCACGGCGACGTCATCCGTGCGACGAAGGCCAATCGCGACAACATCAACAGCGAGGATCATATCCAGATCCTCCTCGATACGTATAATGATCGCCGGATCGCGTTCCTGTTCGGCAGCAACGCCCTCGGTGTACAGCAGGATGGCACCCGGAGCGACAACTTCGGTGGTGGTGCCGGCGGGCGATCCGGTCCCGGGGGTGGTTTTGGCACCATCAACTACCTGGATGGCAATGTCGATCTGAACCCGGATTTCGCGTTCGAATCGAAAGGCCGCCTGGTGGACGGCGGGTACGAAATCGAAATCAGGATTCCCTTCAAGGCTCTTCGGTACCAGGAAGGGAACAGCCAGACATGGGGCATCAACGTTCTGCGTCGGGTGCAGCATTCCGGCATGCAGGATTCCTGGGCCCCCGCCGTGCGCGCCAACGCCAGCTTTCTCGGCCAATCCGGCACGCTCCAGGGCCTTCATGATCTCAAGAGGGGGATCGTTCTTGAGATGACCCCCACGGCGACTGCCCGGCTGGATGGAACCCCGCAATCGCCCCGAGGCTGGCACTACGATGGTCACCAGGATTTCGGAGCCGACGTCCGGTGGGGCATCAGCCAGAATCTGACCATGAACGGGACGGTGAACCCGGACTTCTCCCAGGTCGAGGCGGACGTGGGTCAGGTTACCCTGAACGAGCGATTCGCGCTGTTCTATCCGGAAAAACGACCGTTCTTTCTCGACGGCCTTGAACTGTTCGACACGCCGAACCAGCTGATCTACACCAGGCGGATCGGCAATCCGGATGGCGGGCTCAAATTGGCGGGCAAGGTTGGCCCCTTCAATGTGGCAACGCTTGTGGCCGCGGATGGGCAGGACCAGTCGGCGAGGGGCCGGCAGACCCCAATTTTTTCCGCCACGCGGTTCCGGACCGACCTGGGCCCCCGATCGACACTCGGCGCCGTGATCACCGATCGCGAGGAGGGGGCGGACCATTCCCGTCTTGCCGGCGCGGATTTCCGTCTGTATCACAATCGCCTGTACTACATCGAGCTCCAGGCAGTTCAGTCGTGGACTCGGGCCGGGGCATCGAATGTGGCGGGGCCGTTGCTTCAGGCGGCCTGGGACCGGACGGGCCGGGGCTGGGGTTTCCACTACGACCTCAAGGCCATCGGGCCCGATTTTGCCGCTGCGGCCGGGTTCGTCAACCGAACCGGCATCATTCAGGGCGACGCCTTCAATCGGGTCAGCTGGTACGGCAAGCCCGGGGCTCTCGTGCAGACCTACGGCGCCTTCATGGGGGTCACCAGGCTTTGGGCATACGATGCTCCCGGCGACGGCACGATCGAAGGCAGCGAGTCGATCTTTCCCTCGGCGACGCTGCGGGGCGGCTGGCAGTTGGGTGGCAGCGTCAGCCGGAGTTACTTCAGCTATGATCCGACATTCTACAGCGGTTACACCGTTGTTCGGGCTTCGGGCGATACGGCTGCGTTTACCGTGCCCGGGCGGGAGGCGGGTCAGGTCGGGTGGTCGGCCCGCGTTACGACTCCGACCTACCGTTTCTTCACCGCTACCGCGAGCGTCAGCGGCGGCAAGACCCCCATTTTCCGGGAGGCTGCGCCGGGGCGAAACGAGCGATTGGACGTGACGCTCGATCTCCGTCCGACCGGATCCCTCCGGGGCGCGTTGCAGTTCACTCGACTCGTCATCAATCGGGCGCGGGATGGGTCCCGGTACTCCAACGAAACGATTCCGCGTCTCAAGGTCGAGTACCAGGTCAATCGGGCCCTCTTCGTGCGGTTCATCGGGCAGTACAGCGCGATCGAACGAACGGCGGCGGTGGATCGCAACGGTCGGCCGATTCTCGCCGACCGGGTCCGCGACACGGGCGACCGCCGAAATCAATTCCGAATGGATTGGCTCTTCAGCTACCGTCCGACACCAGGCACGCTGTTCTATCTCGGTTACGGATCAACTATGGTCGAAGCGGATCCGTTCCGGTTTCGGCAACTGGCCCGCGAGAACGACGGTTTCTTCGGGAAACTGAGTTACCTCTTCCGGCTCTGAGCGAGGCCACCCCCTTGTCACTATTCCCAGGATTCGAACCGCGATGGTTCGAGGTCGGTGACACCGTCGTCGCCGGGGTGGTGGGCGGCTCGGGACCGCCACTGCTGCTGCTGCACGGCTATCCGCAGACTCATGCGATGTGGCACCGCGTGGCTGCTCGTCTGGCCAGTCGTTTTACCGTCGTGGCCACCGACCTCCGCGGTTACGGCAAGAGCAGCAAGCCCGAAGGCCCGTCGGACCACAGCGCCTACTCCAAGCGCGCCATGGCCGACGATCAGGTCCGTGTCATGACCTCCCTCGGGTTCGAGCGGTTTTCCGTCGTGGGGCATGATCGGGGCGGGCGGGTGGCCCACCGGCTGGTGCTCGACCACGAATCACTGATCGACCGCTGGGCGGTTCTCGACATCGTTCCGACCCGCACGATGTATCAGCGAACGGATCGAACCTTCGCCCAGGCCTATTATCACTGGTTCTTCCTGATCCAGCCGGCCCCGTTGCCCGAGCGGCTGATTGCCGCGGATCCGACGTTCTTCCTCAACTACCACCTGGGCATGCGGCACGGGGGCCTCGAGGCGTTTGACCGCGACGCACTGGAGCAGTATCGGGCTGCATTTCGGGATCCCGCGACCATTCACGCCACGTGTGAGGACTACCGGGCGGCGGCTTCGATCGATCTCGAGCACGATGAAGCCGACCTCCCCCGCCGGATTCGGGCTCCTCTGCTGGTACTGTGGGGGCGGCATGGCATCATCGACCGGTGCTTCCGCCCGATCGAAGATTGGAGTGAGCGAGTTCATTCGGTGACCGGTCGAGCCCTCGACTGCGGGCACTATATCGCCGAAGAGGCGCCTGCCGAGACCGCAGGCGAATTGATCCGGTTCTTGGGCTGACCCGGGGTCGCCGCGCAGGCAAGGCGCCGGCCCCGTCCTACCTGATCGCCTCGCCCAACACGCGTCCGTCGAGTCGTTCCATCGGTGTAATTCCCAGGACCCGGGCGAGGGTCGGTCCGAAATCGACCGTACGAACGAAGCCCGGATAACGACCGGGTTTGAAGGGCGACCCATAGAACAGCATTGGAACGTGAGAGTCATAATTGTGCGGCGACCCGTGGGTGGCCACGATCGGGAGGTTGTAGATGTCGCCTTCCTTGAGCGTGACCACCGCTACCGGCAGCATGTCGTCCGGGAACATGTGGAGCCAGCGGCGGGCGACGTAGTCTTTGGTGGTATCCTGGCGACCGAGGTCCGCAAAGCGATCGGCGCGGAGTACACCCGGCACGGTCATCGCGGCCTGAACGAACGCCGTTGTGACCTGATCAGCAGACGCGGCCCCGGCCCTGGCCCGGTCGAAGAAGAAGGCGCCGCTTTCGAAGTCGATCGCCAGGGTGTCGCCTCCGGCCCGGGCCACGACGGCCCGTGCGGCGGAAACGGCAGGATCCATGTCAATCCGCAACCCTCCGTGCAACTCGGGAATGAACCCGCCGCCGTGATCCGCCGTCAGCGCGATGATGATCCGGGTTGAATCGCGCAGCGTAAACAGGGTGTCGAGAAAGGCGCCGAGGACCCGGTCGAGGCGGAGAATCTGGTCATGTTGTTCCCTGGACTCCGGTCCGAAGAAGTGGCCGACATAATCCGTGGCCGAAAAGGAGACGGCCAGCACGTCGGTCGTGGAGCCGCCCCCGAGGTTCATCGCCCGCACACCCTGGAGAGCAACGGCGGCGGTGAGTTCATCGATCATCGGCGTGAACCGGACCTGGCCCGCAGCCGCCGCCGAGTCCGCCGGGAACGGATGGGGGAAGGCCACGTTCTTTCGATCACTCTCGACCGGGACACTGTCGGGCTCGCTGTAGGCGTTGGTGTCGAGGAGGGGCAGCCACGCCTTACCCGCGTAATTCTGAGGCAACCGGCGGGCGTTGAAGGCCCGAAGCCAGGTCGGAAGCGTGTCGGCATACCAGGAACTGGTGGTGAACAGGCCGTTGTTGGCGTACCAGAACACCTGTTGTTTGGACCGTCCAATCGGAAGGATGGCAGCCCGGTCCTTGGCCGAGACTGACAGCGCCCGGGTGGCCGGATCCGCCGCCGTCAGCCAGTCGGTGACCGTCGTGCCGCGGAACCGGAAGGGCGATGCCCCGAGGTCCCCGGCGCCGATCAACGGAGACTTGGCGTCGTTGACGCCGGCGAGGTTTCGGGTGATCCCGGTGCTTCGAGGAAACCGGCCCGACATGGTGCTGGCGTGTCCGGGCGCCGTTTCGGTAATGGCGTGATCCTGATGCCCATCCACGAAATAGGCACCGCCGGCCACCAGACGGGCCAGCCCGCCGTGAAGCTGGGGCTTGAACCGTTCGAGGTAGTCCGGCCGCATCTGGTCGACGGTGATGAACAGGAGCAGGGTCGGCCTGGGGGCCGATACCGGGGGCACGGATGGGGTGGCGGCGCCTGAACACGAGGCGGCGCCGACCAACAGCGCAGCGCTCACAACGAGCCAGGGTTGGCGATCGAAAGCGGGCATATGTCCTTGAATTCTCGGGACGACCACAAGAGATAATAGGGGCCCGGAGGCCCGAGAGGAACGGGCCGGGCTCGCGGGACGGGCCTGACGACAGTACAATCAGCCAGCGCCAATGTTCCATCACTTCCGGAGGTTTTCCATGCACCGCCTGATTGCGGCTGTCGTCGTCACAGGGTTCATCACCGCCACTGCGGCCGCGCAGGAAAAGAAAACCGAACCCCAGCGGCTGTTCCGGAGCAGGGAGGTTCTCGAGTTTACCCTCCGCGCGCCCCTCAAGGAGCTGTTCAAGAACCGGGACACGCTCAAAGTGAAGCCGGTCGACGGTACCATCGAATTCAAGGACCCGAAGGCGGGAGAGACGTCGATTCCGGTCACGCTGGAGACCCGGGGCCATTTCCGGCTCAAGTCCACGACCTGCTCCTTTGTCCCGATCAAGGTCCGGTTCGACAAGGAGAAGGCCAAGGGGACGGAATTTTCCGGCCAGGGCGGACTCAAGTTGACGACCCACTGTCAGAATGGGGGTCGGTTCGAGCAGAACCTGCTTCTGGAGGAGTCGATTTACCGGATCCACAATTTGCTGACGCCGTTCTCCTTCAGAACCAGGCTGGTCAAGGTCCATTACATCCCGACGGACGACACCACGAAGGCTGTGACCAAGTACGGCTTCTTCGTCGAGAATGACGAAGAGATGGCGAAGCGGAATCGCGGGACGATCCTGATGCAGACGGGTGGAAAGTACGACGAGATGGATCAACCGCTTCTGGATCTGATGATGGTGTGGGAGTACTTCATCGGAAACACGGACTGGTCGGTCGCCATGATCCACAATTTCCGGGTGCTCGCTGTTGAAGGCAAAGACACCTATTTCCCCGTCGCGTACGATTTCGATTTTTCGGGTCTGGTGGGCGCGTCCTACGCGGTTCCCGACTACCGGCTCCCGATCAAATCGGTCCGGCAACGGCTCTATCGCGGCCCCTGCAAGAAGGTCGAGGAGCTATGGCCGACGGTCGAACTGTTCCGCGCCAAGCGCGACTCGATCAACGCCATCGTGCGGGCCATCCCCGATTTTGAACCGGGCCGCGTGAAAGAGGCGATCGGCTACATCGATGACTTCTACAATGAACTCAAGACACCAAAGGATCTCGACGGGATCCTTGGGTACGCATGCCGCGGGCGGTAGCTATCCGCCCACGGTCCAGGTCCGGCCGGTTCGCATCAGGCTGTTGAGATCCTTCGGCCCGACGTTGGCGGCGGCCTTCATCTGCCCGAACACGGCGTCCTCGTAGGTCGGCGCCGGATCGCAGTAGAGAACGCCTAGGGCCTGGGGAAAGTCCGGCGGGTGGAGCGAGCCGAGGAGCGAGGCCAGGGCCCGATTCCGCTCGTCGTGGACCAAGATGTCGGCGATGGAGACGCCATTCTCCCCAATCGTGACGACCTCCAGTTCGAAGGCGTTCGGCTTGAGCCGCAAGCCTTGATTCTTTTCCTTCCCGAAGACGAGTGGCTTCCCGTGCTCGACCAAAAGTTGCCGGTCGGGCGCTACGCTCCTGTCCGTGAATTCGTCGAACACGCCGTCGTTATACACCACGCAGTTCTGAAAGATCTCCACGAAGCTGGTGCCCTGGTGGGCGTGGGCCCGCTTGAGGACGCCGACCAGGTGGGGCTGCTGGGTATCCACCGACCGGGCCACGAACCGGGCGCCGGCGCCCAGGGCAAACAGCGTGGGGGACACCGGCATGTCGACCGACCCGAGCGGTGTGGACGGAGAGCGGGTTCCCACACGTGAGGTCGGCGAATACTGTCCTTTGGTCAGGCCGTAGATTTCGTTGTTGAACAGCATCAACTGCATGTTGACGTTGCGGCGCAGCACATGGAGGAGATGGTTGCCCCCGATGGACAGGCCGTCTCCGTCGCCGGTCACGAGCCAGATGTCGAGGTCGGGCTGGGCGAGCTTGAGCCCGGTTGCCACCGCGGGCGCCCGCCCGTGGATCGTGTGAAATCCGTACGTGCTGACGTAATACGGGAACCGCGATGAGCACCCGATCCCGGATACGAAGACCGTGTTCTCTTTCCGGGCCCCGACCTCGGCCAGGGTGCGTTGCACGGCTTTGAGGATCGCATAGTCGCCGCAGCCGGGGCACCAACGAACTTCCTGATCCGATTCGAAGTCCGCGGCGGTGATTTTCTTCCCGGCGGGAGGCGGGGTGAGGACGGTCATTTCACTTCTCCAATCGGCCGCGGATCGCCGCGACGAGTTCAGCGATCTTGAACGGCTTGCCGGTCACTTTCGAGAGCTTCTCTGCCGGGACCAGATACTCGGCCCGGAGTACCGATACCAATTGGCCATTGTTCATCTCGGGCACCAAGACCCGGTCGAAACGGCGCAGCAGGTCGCCGAGGTTTCGGGGGAACGGCTTGAGGTACCGGATATGTATCTGGGATACCTGATGTCCCTCGGCCCTGAGGGCGCGAACCGCCTGGTGGATCGGCCCATAGGTCGATCCCCAGCCAACGACAGCCATCGTGCCGTGGTCCTCACCGACGGCCACGGTCTGGAGCGGAATGTCGTTGGCGATCCCGTCAATCTTGGCGGCCCGGGTATCGGTCATCCTCTGGTGGTTCGCATCGTCGTACGAGATGTGGCCGGTGTCGTAGTCCTTCTCGATTCCGCCGATCCGATGCTCCAATCCAGGGGTACCGGGGACGGCCCAGACGCGGCCCAATGTCTTCGGGTCCCGGAGATAGGGCTGGAAGCCTTCGGGCTCGGTCCGGAACCGGACCGGGAAGCTGGGGAGCTTGGTCGCGTCGGGAATCAGCCATGGCTCCGACGCATTGGCCAGGTATCCGTCGGTCAGCAGCATGACCGGGGTCATGTACTTGGTGGCGATTCGCACGGCTTCCATCCCCACCTCAAAGCAATCAGACGGAGTGGCCGTGGACAGGACCGGGAGCGGGGTGTCTCCGTTACGGCCATAGATCGCCTGGTAGAGATCGGACTGCTCGGTCTTGGTGGGCAGGCCGGTCGACGGGCCGCCGCGCTGGTTGTTGATGATCACCACGGGGAGTTCGGTCATCACGGCCAACCCAATCGCTTCGGTCTTGAGCGCGATCCCGGGTCCCGAACTCGAGGTGATCGCCAGGGCTCCGCCATAAGCCGCGCCGATCGCCGCGCACATGGCCGAAATCTCATCCTCGGCCTGGAACGTGACGATCCCGAACTGTTTCAATCCCGCCAGCGTGTGGAGTACCGGGGACGACGGTGTGATCGGGTACGACGCCATCACCACCCGGGGGAGAGCCGCGGCCTGGGCTCCGGCAACCAGGCCCCACACGAGCGATTCGGTGCCGGTGATGGTCCGGTAGGTTCCCGCCGCGACCGAAGCGGGTGCGACGCTATAGGATGGGGCGGCGAGCTCGGCGGTTTCGCCAAAGGCATGGCCGGCGTTCATCGCGGCCACATTCGCCTTGGCGATTTCCGGCTTCTTGGCGAATTTTTTCATGAGCCAGGCCACCGTGGCGTGCCGATCGCGGCCGTACATCCACAGCATCAGCCCCAGGGTCCACATGTTCCGGGACCGAACCGCTTCCTTGGCTCCCAGATCAAAGCCCTTCACCGCCTCGGCGTTCAGCTTGGTGACGTCGAGCTTGAGAACCCGGTACTCCGACAGCGAGTTGTTCTCGAGCGGGTTTTCGGCGTAGCCGGCCTTGGTCAGGTTCCGGGGAGTGAAGGCGCCGAGATCGCAGACCAGGACGCCGCCAGGCTTCAGATCCTTGAGGTTGACCCTGAGGGCCGCCGGGTTCATCGCAATCAAGGCGTCGAGATCGTCTCCCGCGGTCATGACCTCGCGGGTGCCGAAATGAATCTGAAAGGCGGAAACGCCGAAAGTCGTGCCGGCCGGTGCCCGGATCTCGGCCGGGTAGTCGGGGAAGGTCGAGAGGTCGTTGCCAGCGAGCGCCGTCTCGGCCATGAATTCGGAGCCGGTAATCTGCATACCGTCGCCGGAGTCACCGGCGAACCGGATGACGACGGCATCGCGAGGAACGCGGGCCGCCGGAGTTTGAGTTGGTGCGGACATGGGTGCCACCATTCAGCCGAAGAGTTCATCCCAAAGGTATTGCCGGTCCGACGGTTTTGCTCGGGTCAGACCGGGACCGACTCGGTTTCGCTGAGCCGGCTGACGTCGACCCGGGCCACGGCCCCGATCTCGTCGTACTCCAGAATATTCGTGAACCGGGCTCCCCAGACAATCTCCGGGCCCGCGTAGGAGGTGCGGGTGTGCACGGTCTGGGAAAAGACCTCCTCCGTGGCCGTCAGCAGGACGTAGAGCTCGGGGCTCAGGGCGGCGAGGGCCGTCTCGTCGAGGCCCGCCAGCGGGCTGGCATCGTCGATGGGGTGAACGACCGTCCAGCTGGTCGGCATGAAATCGACGCTCTGTCGCTCCAGCGACAACTGGGTAAAACTCCGCGTTCCGTCAGGGCGCACCAGGGAGAGGTTGACCACGGCACGAACCTGAATGAGCTCATTCCTGCGGGCGTTGGCGAGCCGGAACATCAGTCCGGACCGCTCCCGGTAGGGTGCGATCACCGCCGTGTCGCTGAACATGATGCCGGCCGTGGGACGAGAGACCCTGGCGAAGGCGAGGCCTGCCAGGATCGCGGCGCCGATCAGCCCGACGAGCGCCTCGGCAGCGCTGACGATGTTGGCCCCGGTTGAAAGGGGCACGATGTTGCCGTAGCCGATGGTGGTGAAGGTGTGCACGCTGAAGAAGAACGCTTCGACGAGTCGGTCCGGGGTGGTAGCGGCCGTCGCTCCCCGGAGGGCCCCGGGTCCGAGGGTCACGTAGGCGACCGCGAACAGACCGTTCAGACCAACGAACGCGAGGGTGACCCAGAGCAGGAAGTAGGGCCAGCTCGTCGTGATCAGATAGTGATAGAGGCCAAACGACTCGGCGAAGCCAAGTCCGACTCTACGGGGCGTGAAGCTCCCGTCCCGGCGGAGCAGACGCCCCCGTCCGCCTCGGGACAGGGCGCCCCCGAACCCAAGATCCTTCGGGGGTGTTTCTCCGGTGGTACGCTCCTGCTCGGGCTCCGTCACAAATCAGAGGTAACGGTCGCGCAGGACGCCGAGGTGGTGAGCCATGTGGCCGTGGACGACGTAGGCGATGCCGCGGACCGATACGTCGTATCCGCTGGCCTGGCCCTTTCGCGTCACCGCCTCCCGGGGCAGGCCGGCGAACAGCGCGATCGATGCGCCCCGGATCGCCACCCATTCATCGAGCAGGCTGGCCAGAGAACGGTCATTGAACCGGGCGGGCGGCACCCAGGCATTTTCGTCGAACCCGGCCAGCGGGGTGGAGTCGGCCCTGGCGATGCGCATAGCCCGGTAGGTAAAGACGCGTTCGGCGTCACTGATGTGGCCGATTACTTCCTTGATGGTCCACTTGCCCGGGGCGTACGCCGTTGCCGCCCTGGCTTCGGTGACCGGCCGGAGAGTGGCCTGGACCTCGGCCAACTGTTCAGCGTACAGGGTCAGAAGGTCGCCGGCGGGCACCTTGTCGACATACAGGCTGTGGTAGGGGGCGTGTTCGCCGGGCCCCGGCCGATCATAATCAGGAACGGTCATCGTCATTGCCTCGCAAAACGAAGGTTTCGTACTCGGCCGGCAAACAGCAAGAAGCCATCAACACGGCCCTTGGTTCGCGTGAATCTCAGTGCGCGCCCGCCCGGGAGCCCAAATGAGTCCGGCCCGGTCCGCGCTGCCGTCAGTGGCTCGTGGTCGCCAACCTCGACCATGAGATCCGGGCCGGTAACGCTCACTCGGTAGGTGACGCCAAGTTCGTCGCTGTGGTAGTCGGCGACGAATCCGGTCAGTTCATCCGGCCGAGATGGCGGAACGACCACGGGATCGTAGACAGTCGAGTCCCCGCCGACAACCACAGTAAGGTGATTGATCCGATCCCCGGTCCGCAGGATCAGGAGGTCGGCGTTGATATCGATGGCGCGAAGATGATCCGGTGAAACGGCAGTCAGCGGAAAGGGCGCCCCGAGATCGACGACGAGGTGGCCCTCCTTCTCGGCGATGGTGAGGACGTCCTCTGTCGCCGAGGCTCGGTAGCGACCGAGGAGGGAGGCGACCGGGCCCGTGCCGGCGGTCGCTGACGCCGGCGAGGTTGTCGGCGGAGCGACCGGCTTGGGGCCGAGGTAGATGTCCGCTACCTGATGGCCCAGAGCGACCGGATTGGCATTGGCGACGTTGCAGAGGATGGCGATGGACAGCCGGCGGTCCGGCCAGCGGGCGAGATACGTGCGGTACCCGCCGGTTGCCCCGCTATGGGAAATCTCTCGCTCACCGCGGTAGGTCGTGGCGACCAGGCCAAACCCGTACTCAATGGTGCGGCCATCGTTCAGCCGGCCACGTCGTTGCATGGTATCGGCCCAAACCGATCCGCCGATCCTGGGCTGGTCGAGGTTGGCGTTCCATTTGAGGAGATCGCCCACCGTGGTGAGCAAGCCGCCGGCGCCGTAGACGTTCATGAAGGGCATGTCGACCCGAAAGCCGCCCTCGGCTGCGGGGCTGTAGGCGGTCGCGCGCCCGGGTACGACGCGATTCCAGTCATCCCGCCATTGGGTGTGGTCCATCCCGAGCGGCCGGAAGAAGACATCCCTCGAGAACTGCGAAAGCGGCATTCCGGACACCCGTTTGACGATCTCACTGAGCAGGAGAAACCCGCTATTGCTGTACAGGTACCGGTCGTTCGGGGTGAAGTTGAGCTCGCGCTGCCGGTAGACCATCCGGAGCGCCTGGGCCATGGTGAACAGGACTGTGCCGGGTTCGTTTCCAGCCAGGGCAAAGAGGGTCCACATGTCCCGGACGCCGCTGGTATGGTGCAGGAGCATCCGGATGGTGACCGGTCGGTTGTAGTCGGGCAGTTCCGGGATGTACTTCCGGACCGGGTCATCGAGGTCGAGCCTGCCACGGAGGGCCAAGTGCACGATGGCCGCCGCCGTGAACTGTTTGGCCACCGATCCGGATTCGAGGATCGCGAATTCCGTGAGGGGCGTCCGCGATTCGAGGCTGGCCATGCCGTAACCCCTGCGGATGATTGGATCGCCGCCTCGGTCGACCCCGAGCGTGCAGCCCGGGCCGTCGGCACGGTTCAGCTCACCAAAGATCCGGTCCACCAGGACCGTGGTGTCCGCCTGGGCCTGACCCTGAGCCCGTCTGGGCCCGAGCGCGACCATTGTGAGGCCGAAAAGTCCCAGCCAGATCCCATGTCGCATCTTCGCCAACCCAGTCGCCGTTTGGGGCAAGATATCAGAATTCCGAACCCCCGGGAGCCTTATCACGGGGTGGACTTGGCCTCCGGCAACAGGGTGACTCGAACGAACCGCCCAGGATCGAGGTATCGGACGGCTGCGGCCTTGATCCGGTCGGCGGTGATCGTGGCCACCAGATCGTCGATCCTGAGAAATGCCCTTGGGTCCCCGCCAAACTGCTCGAACGCGCTCAGCTGCCCGAGCCAGAAACCGTTTTCCCGGAGATCGGTTTCATGGCTTCGGATGGTGGTTTCCCGGATCTTGGCCAGGTCCTTCTCGGAAGGTCCGAAGCGCCGGAGCGAGTCGATTTCCGCAAACACGACCCGAACCAGCTCGGCAACCCGGTCCGGCGCGGAGCCGAAGTCGATCGTCACGGAGTATTCGTGGCGCGGCACTCGCGCCGCGCCGCCGGCGACGGAGACGCCGTAGGTTCCGCCCAGTTCCTCCCTGAGCTGTTCCCGCAGTTTGATCTCCAGGATGTCGGCCAGGGCACGCAGCGCGAACCGCTCAAACCGGTCGTCCGCCATGGGCCCGGAAAACACCAGTTCCGTCTGGCTCTTCGGTTCGAGGCCCTTGCGTACTTCCCGCTCGACCACGCCGGCTGGCGCTTCCACGCCGATGTCGCGCCAGGTCTCGGTGCGGCCGGTTTTCGGCAGATTGCCCAGGTATTGCTCAACGAGCGGCCTGAGACTGTCGAGCGACACGGCGCCGACGACCAGAAAGGTGAAATCACCGGCATTGGCGAATCGGTCACGGTAGACGGCGAGTGACCGGCCGAGGTCGAACGAATCGACGATGGCGGGCGAGATCGGTCGGCTTCTGGGGTGGTGCTGCGTGAGGGTGACGCTGAGCGTGTCGCGGAAGGCCGTGGCCGGGTTGGCGCTTCGGTTGGCCAGGGACGCTCGGGCGTTGCTCTTGAACGCCTCGAAGGCCTCCGGATCGGCCCGGGGAGCAGTGAACTGGAGGTAGATCAGCTGGAACAGCGTTTCGAGGTCCTTAGGAGAGGCCTGGCCGCGAAATCCCTCCTGGTAGGTCCCGATGAACGGGGACACGAACACCGCTTTCCCAGTGAGCTTCTTCTGGAGTTCGACCGCACTGAAGGTTCCGACGCCGCCGAGCCCGGCCAGTTGGGTGGCGAATGCGGCGGCGGCATACAGGCTGTCGGGTTCAACGGAGGTGCCACCGGGACTGAACGCCGCCAGGAGCACTTCATCCGCTTTGAAATCCGTCGCCTTGACCACAACCCGAACGCCATTGGCCAGTGTCCACCGCGTGATGCCGAGCACCGAGTCACGGGTTTCCGTCACAACGGGCCGGGGCACCAGGGCATCGGCCACCAACGGCGCATCGGACACGTTGTCGTGATAGGGAGGAACTTCGGTCCGATTCACCCGATCCAAAGTGCCGAGCAGCCGAGGGCCGTCGGGCGCCGTCAGATTCGGCTTCCGAGGGGCATTGACGAGCAGGACTCGGTCTTTGAGTCCCAGCCAGGCCCGGGCGGCGGCGTTCACGTCGTCGAGCTGAATGGCCGGGAGCAGGGCCTTGATCTGAGCGAATTCAACCGCGATTCCCGGGGCGGGCTGGCCGGTGAGAAAGTGCTGGACGTACTCCTCGACCAGGTTGCCGGACTCGGCCTTGTCCCGTTCTGCGTAGGCCTGTTCATAGCTTCGGGTCAGGTCGACTTTGGTACGGGCCAGTTCGGTTGCAGTGAATCCGTGGCGCTCGATCCGCTCAACCTCGGTCATGACGGCCTCGATACCCCGCTCCAGCCCTGTGTCCGCCACGGCCCCGCCAAGCGAGAACGAGGCATTTCCCCGGACCAGGCGGCCTTCGCCGCCTCCCGCGCCAATGAAGGGCGGGTTGGCCTTCTGGGTCAATTCGTAGAGGCGCTGGTTCAGCATCTGGGCATACATCTCACCGACCAGCGACCGCCGGTACCCCGCCATCGAGGGATCGACCCGGCCGGGCTTGAGGTAGTACACGGAGAACCCGGTGCCGGTCGCCTCGGGGTCGGTTGCAATAGCGACGGCTGTGGAATCGCGGGCGGGGACAGCGTAGGCGGGCCGCGGCCGCCGGGCGGCCCGGGCTGGAATCCGGCCGAAACGGGTCCGGATCAAATGGGTCATCGAGGCAACATCGAAGTCGCCGACGGCGATCACCGCCATGAGATCGGGCCGGTACCAATCGCGATAGAAACGGGTCAGGGCCTTCGGCGCGAACGTCTCGAGCGCCTCTTTGGTTCCGATCGGCACCCGTTCCGCGTAGCGAGATCCGCGGAACAACACCGGGAACTGCGACTTGAACATCCGGTTCGACGCGCCCTGCCCGAGTCGCCATTCTTCGATGACGACCCCCCGCTCCTTCCGGATTTCGGAGGTATCGAAGCTGACCCCCCGCGCCCAATCCTCGAGAATCTCGAGTCCGGTGTTGAGCAGTTTTGCCGTGTCGGTCGGAACCTGGAGCTGATAGATGGTCTCATCGAACGACGTGCTGGCGTTGAGATCGGCGCCGAACCGCATGCCGATTCCTTCGATATAGTCGACCAGCGCCTGTTTCCTGAAATGGGTCGTGCCGTTGAAGGCCATGTGCTCGACGAAGTGAGCCAGTCCGCGTTGATCCCCGTCTTCGAGGATCGAACCGGCGTTTACCACCAGTCGTAATTCGGCCCGGTTGGCCGGCCGGGGGTTGTGACGGATGTAGTAGCGAAGCCCGTTCGGAAGCGTTCCGCTCACCACCGCCGGGTCGAGGGGCATGGGCCGACTCGGCCGGGGTGGTTGGGGCTGGAGCACGGCAAGCATGGACAGAAGAATGAGTACCATGGTCTCACGGATCGAGTTCAAGGATGCGCAGAGCGTCGCCGGTCCGACCGCCGGCCCCCGCCGCTGGAGTCTAAGGGGGCTTCGGTCGAGCGACGAGCACGAATGCCGGAAGGGGGCCTGCCCCGGGGTCTCAGCGGAACAGGTGTTCGAACCGCCGTTTGAACTCGACCTTTCTAGCCTCGGGCTCGCGGGCCCTGAGACCGCGGCACCGCTTCGCGGCGTGGCCGTCCCATCCCTCTGGCCAGGAGCGGAAGACCAGAGTCCGGCATCCGGGGCAGAGGACTCGGCGCCCCACCACCTGGGCCGCACCCAACTCGAGCGCGTTGGCGATGGCGCCGTCCTGGTCAAGTCGGGGCAGCAGGGATCCTTGCTCGACCGCGGGCTCGATCGGTACCGTACCGATCAGTGTTTCCAGCCCCAGGGCGCAGGCAGCGAGGACCGTTTCCCGATCGAGTTGGGGATTTCGCTGGAGGAATTCCTCCAGCGCTCCGCCCCGATCGAGATGGTCGATCAGAGTCCGGACCGGGACCCGGCTCCCGGCGAATACCGCGGTACCTCGGCGAACCTCCGCGGTCCGGGTGATCACCTGGTAGGGCGCTCGCACCGCCTCCCCCGATCAGCTCGACCTGAGCGACCGGGCGATCAGACCCAGGCCCGCCGCCAGGGCACCGAGCATGAGCAGGGTGTTGAACAGACTGGTCGCCTGGAAGAAGATCTGGAGGTGGGTGATGACGCCCAGCAGGATGATCAGCGCTCCCGCACCGGTCAGGAACCAGCCGGCGACCGATTTACCGTTGAAGAAGAGGACGCCGATCCCGACCAGCAGCGGAATCAACGACAGGCCGAAGGCGTTGTAGCCGTACAGCGACCAGAAGGTCGTCGTGACGGTCACCTGGTTCAGGATCAGGTAACCGCCGCCAACCACCAGAGCGAGTCCGATCAGGAAGCCACTCAAGCCGCCGGGCGTACCGCCCGGGCCGGGCCGCTGGTCAGTCATGGAACCTCCGTAGTGGGGGCTGCGGGCGCGGCTTTGTGAGTCATGTAGCGACGGAACACGTCGAGCCGAGCCTCGGCGTCGGGCTGGGCCAGGACCAGCCGCTCGAGGTGGGCGAGATAGTCCGGCATTCTGGCCCGGCGGCGCAACTCGGGCAGGAAGGGTTGCACTTTGGCAAACACGGCGTTGTGTTCCGTGTTGGATTCGTTGAACATGGCGGCATCGATGCCGCCATGATTCACGAGCGCGGCGGCCATGTCCCAATAGGTGGTGACCATCCGGTACGGGGCGCTGTCCCGGCCCATCCAGACCGAGAAGACCTCTTCGGCCGATTTGGGATGGAACCGGGTGACGAACCAGTCGCGGGCGTCGCGCAGGGTCTGCTCGCGCCTCAGTTCGTAGAGACGGAGAATCAGATTCGCCGAATCGGCCTTGCTCGTCATGTCGGATCCTGCACTCAAAAGGGCGGAAACCAGAGAGATGCTAACCCCCAAACGTACCCTGGTCGAGGTCGCAGTTGATTCCGTGGCCTCAGCGATCATGGCCGAGGCCCTGGGGGCCGACCGGATCGAGCTGTGTCAGTGTCTGGAACTCGGAGGGTTTACCCCGAGTCCGGGCCTCCTGGCGGCCGTCCGACGCCGAGTCCGGGTTCCCGTGTTCGTCATGGTTCGAGGGGCTGGCGGGGGCTTCCAATACGACTGGTCCGAGGTCGAAGTCATGGCGGAGGATGTCAAACGCGCCCGGGAGGCGGGGGCGAACGGCGTCGTGATCGGGGCCCTGACCGGTTCGGGGCACATCGACCAGGCAGCGACTCGCGCCATGGTCGCCGCCGCCGAGACGCTTCCCGTGACGTTCCACCGGGCGATCGATCAGGTGCCGGACCTGTCCGAGGCCCTCGAGCAACTGGTCAGGTTGGGCGTGGTCAGGGTGCTCAGCTCAGGAGGGCCCACAACGGCCTTTGCCGGCCGTGGGGTGCTGGCGGAGATGACCCGCCG
Organism: Gemmatimonadota bacterium; assembly: GCA_031394255.1. Lineage (GTDB taxonomy): Bacteria > Gemmatimonadota > Gemmatimonadetes > Gemmatimonadales > GWC2-71-9 > SHZU01. Next base: position 42,565 of record JANMXA010000042.1, on the reverse strand, counting down.
TGCGGCCGGTCGGCTTGTGATCCTGGCCGGCGGCGGAGTTCTGGGGGAGCACGTGGCTCAACTGGTGCGCGAAACAGGCGTTGCCGAGGTGCACCTGTCAGGTGTGATTCTCGACAACAAGTCGCCCGACCAGGGATATGGCCGGGCGAGCATGCCGAACCGGGCCCGACTCGAGGCCGTGATGGCTGCCTTGCCTAGGGTTTGAGTCGATTGCCGAAAAACGCCAAACCCAGCCGGCGCCTCAGGCGAGTCCCAGGTGTTTCAGGACCTCGGGCGGTGGCCCGTCAAATCTCTGGAGCGGCACGTTGCCAATGTATTTGAGATCCTTCATGCCCTCATGGGTCGTGTAGAACCCCGTGGCCGTGAGGTCGCGGATCATGTCGAAGAACTGGGCCGGGCCCTTGAACTCGGATTTGGCCTTCGGTTCGTAGCAGATGTCATCCGCGATCTGGTGTCGCTCCGTCTCCGCCAGTCTGGCAAACGGCCGCCCGAACCGGCGCTCCGATTCGGCGTTGAGCCAGGCCAGGCCGCCCCGCAACTTCACGAGTGATTCCCGGTTATCGTCGTAGGGGGCGCTGGCCCACTCGTCGATATATCCGGGAACGCCGACGGCGCTGGCGCTTGGGCTGTGGCTGTCGGCCGGGATGATCGTGTCGCAGAGAGCGGTCAGGGTGACCAGTTCCCCAGCCAGCAGTTTCCTCGGCCACCAGACCCGGGGCGTGACCAGGTTCGGATCCGACGGCGTGCCGGCGGGACCGGTCCAGGCCGGTCCTTGAATGGCCGGGTCAGGCGCCTTGGCGCTGTCCGCCGGGGCGAGTGCCGGCAGGGCCGCGGCCGCGCCGAGCACCTTGAGGGCGTGTCGACGATCCATCAGATGTTCCCCCGTTTCATTTCCGCGAGAATGTGGTCGGTGGTCCGCCACGCCAGTGCCAGGATCGAGATGGTGGGATTCTTGTCGGCGTTCGAGACGAACGGGGCTCCGTCGCTGACGAACAGGTTCTTGACGTCCCATGCCTGGCAGTGGGCGTTCAGTACCGACGTTCTGGCGTCGTCTCCCATCCGGACGGTTCCCACTTCGTGGATGATCTGGCCGCCTTTGGCGATCACCTTGGTGCCGTCCGTCTCGAGCTTGCCCACGACCTTGCCGCCCATGGATTCGATCAGCTGGGCAAAGGTCTTGACCATGTGGGATGCCTGGTTGGTTTCGTGCTTGCTCCACTTCCAGTGGAACCGGAGCACGGGAATACCCCACTGGTCGACCACCGTGGGATCGAGATCGCAATAGGAGTCGTCATTCGGAATCATCTCCCCGCGGCCGTCGAAGTAGACGAACGATCCGTAGTACCGGCGCGCTTCCTCCTTGAACCGTTTGCCGTAGGCGCCGTTGGTGTAGTCCTCGAGTCCCCAGAAGATTCCGGCATCGGGCATGTCGCGGCCGCCGCCGAACTCGACATGGTACCCTCGGGCGAAGTCGAGCTTGCCCGCGAGTTGTTCCTGGTATTGCCACCACGGCACGTACATGTGGAGCCGCGTGGTGCCTTCGTTGTTATGGGGCGGCAGGTTCTCGAGCATCGGAATCTGGCCGCCAATACCGGCACCCACCGTGTCCATCAGCCCCTTGCCGACCAGCCCGTTGGTGTTGGCGATGCCGTTGGGGAACAGCGCCGATTTCGAGTTGAGCATGATGCGCGCGGTTTCGCAGGCGCTGGCGGCGAGCACCACAATGCGGGCCCTGACATGCCGGTCCGTCCGGGATGCCTTGTCGACGTAGCTCACGCCGGTGGCACGGCCGCGCTGGTCAACCGTGACCTCCCGGACCATCGCGTTGGGGACGATGGTGAGGTTGCCGGTCGCGAGGGCGGGGGGGAGTAGTACGGTGGTGGACTGGAAGTTCGCCCGGAGCGAACAGCCGCGGCCGCATCCGGTGGCATAGATGCAGGCGAGCCGCGACCGCATGGACTGCCGGACGACGCGCTGGGCGAGCGGATTGCCGGGAAACAGTTTCGCGGGCCAGTGATCCGCGTCCTGCATCCGGGTCAGCACGGCAATCGGGGCAGGGATGACCGGAATGCCGAGCGGTGCGGCGTATTTCTTTGTCAGCAGCTCGAAGGCCCGGGGCTTGGGCGGCGGGAGCTGGGTCCCATGCCGGGAGACCGGGGTATTCTCGAGGCTCTGATCGTGGGCGTAGACCCCGATCAGGGCTTCGGTCTTGTCGTAATAGGATTCGAGTTCGTCGTAGGTGAGCGGCCAATCAAGCCCCAAGCCGTCGCGGGAGCGCGGCTTGAAATCGTAAGGCCCCATGCGCGGTGAGATGCGACCCCAGTGGTTGGTCCGCCCGCCGAGCATCCGGGCCCGCCACCACATGAAATCCGATCCCTCAGCCACGGTGTACGGCTCGCCGGGCACCCGCCAGCCGCCATCGACCGTGGCGTCGTAGAACCCGAAGGGCTTGTCGACCGTGCCCTCGGACCGGAGAGGGGCGTCCTTGGGCAACTGGAACATCGGCGTTTCGCGGAGCGGGTCGTAGTTTCGGCCGGCCTCGAGCAGCAAAACCTTGAGCCCATTCACGGCAAGCTGGAAAGCCGCCATGCCGCCGCCGGCGCCGGAGCCGACCACGACCGCATCGTACTGAACCCGCTTCGTCTGGGTGTTGGTCATACCGGAAGTTGCCTCGTCGCCGTTGGTGGTGGCAAGCGCTATCCGTCGATCGGAAGGCCCGCGGTCCGCAGAAACCGCTCCGACAGGGTTTCCATCCTGTCGTTCTTCTCGTCGATCGCTTCCTGGCGGAGTCGGCGGATCTCGGCCACCAGGCGGGGGTCACCCCAGGTGTACCCGGTTGCCTCCTCCGCGCTCGGGGTTTCGGCCCGGTTGGCGGCCTGGAGCAGGGCCCGTGCGGAAGCCAGGGGGAAGCCCGGGTCCGCCGCGGGCGGAAGTGGGTAGCGCGGCGCCGCCCCTTCACTGTCTTCCTTTACGAACGCCCGAGACATTCCGCACCTAGCGTTGGGTCAGGATGTAACGTAGCCTCAGGACGTCACTCCGCCACAGGTATCCATGCCGACTTCGTTTCGCGTCCTCGCCCTGATGCTGGCGATTCCGATGACCCCGGTCGTCGCCCAGCGCCAGCGACTTCAATTCGGGGCCATCGTCACGGGTACCGGAGAGGTCATCCGCCCCGGAACCATCACCGTGGATCAGGACCGGATCGTCGAGGTCGCCCGGGGGCGGATCGGGGCGTCGGCTGGTGAGGTTGTCCGGGACCTCCGCGGGTATACGGCCGTACCCGGGCTGATCGATCTGCACGTTCACATGACCTACTACTGGGACCAGAAACCGGGAAGCAAGCCCTGGGACCAACTTGGCCAACGACCGGCGCCGACCCTCCTGGTTCTGGCCCGCGACAATCTCGAACGCACCCTCGAATCCGGGGTGACGACCGTTCGCGACCTGTATGCCGCCGACCGGACCGGCGTCTACCTGCGTGACTTGATTGCTGATGGTCACCTCGTCGGGCCGCGGATGTTTGTCGCGGGCTGCGGCCTGGTCATGCAACCCGACAAGAAGTTTTGCGGTGCCACCGGACACGGGGCAGAGGCCGTTGCCCGCGCGGCCAAGGAGCAAATCGACCAGGGGGCCGATCTCGTGAAGGTCTTCGGCTCGACCGGAAGCGCGGACGACCTGAGCGGCACGCCGACGTTCACCTTCGAGGAACTCAAGTCCGTCGTCGACCAGGCGCATGCCCTCGGCCGGCGGGTCACGGTTCACTCCTACGGACCGATCGCGGCCCGCGACGCGGTGCTCGCCGGGGCCGAATCGGTGGAGCACGCGGTGGATCTGGACGACGACACCCTTGGGGAGATGGCGCGGCGCGGGACGCTGTACGTGCCCACCATCGATCACAACCGCTACTACGCCGATCACCGGACCGAGTTCGGCTATACCGAGGCGAACGGGCGCGATCTCATGGCCTTCGTGGCCCGGAACCTGGAAACGACGCGACGCGCCTTCCGGGCCGGAGTCAGGATCGGGATGGGGTCGGATGCGGTGTTCACGGGTTTCGGGGAGAATACGCTCGAGCTGGAATGGTTCATCAAGGCGGGCATGACTCCGGTCGAAGCGCTGGCCACGGCGACCACGAACGCGGCCGCCGTCCTTGGGCAGGAGCACTCGCTTGGGCGGATCGCGCCCGGCTACTTTGCGGACGTCGTGGCGGTCATGGGTGATCCGACCACGGACATCACGGCGGTGACGCGGCGGGTTCGCTGGGTGATGAAGGGCGGGGCGGTGGTGGTCGACCGTACCCGGCGGCGTTGAACTCGAGGGAAGGGAGCGTAGCGGGTGAACGAGATCGGTTCCAGTCCGACCCGAGCACTGATTGGCGGCGATTGGGTCGCCAACGGTTCGACATTCGAGGTGAAGAGCCCCTACTCGGGCGTCGTGCTGGCCCAGGTGACGGACTGCGGTGCGACGGAGGCTCGGCGGGCGGCTGACCACGCGGTCGCGGCCTTTGCGACGTGGCGAAAGACGACAGCCTACGAACGAGCCGCCATTCTTCGCCGGTGGAACGATCTCATCGTCGCCCATCAGAATGAGTTGGCCCGATTGATGGCCCTCGAGATGGGGAAGCCCGTCGTGGAGGCCCGCGGCGAGGTCCGGTACACCGCTGCTTTCGTCGAGTTCTACGCTGAGGAGGCAAAACGGGTGTATGGCGAGACGATTCCGAGCCAGTTCGCCACGAAGCGCCTGTTCGCTCTCAAGCAGCCGGTCGGTCCCGCGTTCGCCGTTACCCCGTGGAACTTTCCGGCCGCAATGATCACCCGGAAAGCGGCGCCGGCGCTCGCCGCCGGGTGCACAATGATCGTCAAACCGGCCGAGCAGTCGCCGCTCACGGCCCTCAGGGTAGCTGAACTCTGGCTCGAAGCCGGCGGCCCTCCGGGGACTCTGCAGGTTCTTCCCTGTGCCGATCCGGTGCCGGTATCGACCGTGCTGCTCGAGGACGATCGGATCCGCAAGCTTTCGTTTACGGGCAGTACCGAGGTGGGCATGCGACTGTACGCCCAGACCAGCCGGACGATGAAGCGCCTCTCCCTCGAACTCGGCGGTCATGCCCCGTTCCTCGTATTTGGCGATGCCGACGTGGAACGGGCCGCACGCGACGTGGCCGCCTCGAAATACCGGAACAGCGGGCAGACCTGTGTCTGCACCAACCGGATCTACGTGCATGAGTCGGTGTACGATCGATTCCTGGAACAGTTCGTCCCCCTCGTCGCCTCGCTCAAGACCGGGGACCCGCTCGACGAGACCACCCAGATCGGACCGCTGGTGGATGGTGACGTGTTCGCCAAGGTCCAGTGTCATGTCGATGACGCGATCAGCAAGGGGGCGCGCGCGCTGGTCGGTGGCCGAGCCGGGGGGGGAACCGTCTTCCAGCCAACCGTACTGAGCGACGTCGTTCCCGGCATGCGAATTCTGGGCGAGGAAACGTTTGGCCCTGTGGCCCCGGTGATCCGGTTTCGCGATGAGCAGGAGGTGATTCGCCGGGCCAACGATACGCCGGTCGGCCTGGCCGCTTATTTGTGGACCCGGGATCTGAGCCGCGCGTTCCGCGTGACCGAAGCTCTCGAATACGGGATCGTGGGCATCAACGACGGTGTGCCTTCGACGGCGCAGGCCCCGTTCGGGGGGGTCAAGCACTCCGGGCTGGGTCGCGAAGGCGGCAAGTGGGGCATCGAGGAATATCTCGACATCAAGTACGTCTCGATGACGATCGACGAAGCCTGATCAGGCGGCTGGCGTCCGCGTCTTGGCCGGTCGGATCGCGCTCAGTAGCAGGAGGCCGATCGTCATCCAGATGAGTTCGCGGACCCGGGTAAGGACGGCGGCCTGGGTCCCCATGGCCGGGTCGAGTCCGATGGTGTGGAACAGCCCATAGAGAACGATCTCCCGGGTCCCCAGCTCGTACGGTACGAACGCCGCGGCGTTGACGAACAACGAGGAGAATGCGCCGAGCGCCAGCGCGGCAAAGGGCCGGAACTCCCCGCTCTGGGCCCAGAGGACGAAGACGAACTCGACCATGCTCAACATGCGCGCCACCATCTCCGCCGCCATCGCCCGCCGGAACGCTGCCGGCCGTTGGCGGTAGGTGTCGGTGAAGTGCCGGTCGATCTCCTCCAGGCGCGCTACCGAAGGGAGCAGCGGCCGAGCCAGCCGGCCGACCAGCGGAATCCGACCGATCAGGGTCACGAGGTCGACCAGCAGGCCGTCGCGATGGCGCCCAAGCAGGAACCAGATGATCGCGGTGAGGATTACGGCCATCGCCCCCAAGGCGACGCGGATCACCGGGGTCGCCGGGAACAGCACGAACGCTGGCGCGATGGCGATCAGGTTCACCAGGAGATGACTGACCGTATGGAGGAGCCGGAAGGCGATCACGGACGCCGCCGCCTGGGCTCCGCCGATGATCGGTGACGCGAGCGCCGCCTTGACCGGTTCGCCGCCGAAGCTGACGAGAGGCGTCGCGAAGTTGACGGCGAACCCGCTCACCGTGATCGCGTAGGCCTGATGCAGCGGGAGGGGAGGGGCATCGGCCGGGATCAGGAGCCGCCAGGCGATCGTATTGCCCAGGTAGACGACGCCCCAGAGCAGTACGATGATCGGGACGACCCACCAGGTCGCGCTGATGCCCGCCCAGAGGGCTGCCGGCCCGCTGTGCCAGATGACGAACGCGGCCAGCGCCAAACCACCCGCCAGCAGCGCAACGCGGCTCAGGCGCGACATCGCGGCTATCCCTTCCGGCTCATCGGTTCAACTCTCGTAGACCCACCGCCCACCGACCATCGTCCGTTCGATCGGGATGGTCACGAGCGATGCCGGTGGCTCGCGGTACGGATCGCGACCCAGCACCACGAGATCGGCCAGTTTGCCGGTCTCGATCGAGCCCTTGTCGTTCTCTTCGTACGAGCCATACGCCCCGTTCATGGTCGCGACCCGGATCGCTTCGTCGATCGTGATCCGCTGGCTGGCGCCCCAGGTGGTGCCCTTCATGTCAGTGCGAGTCACCATGGATTGGAGCCCCATCATCGGCTCGAAGGGCCCCGGCGGGTAGTCCGAGGCGAAGGTGGGCCGAATGCCGGCGTCCATGAAAGTCCGGAGCGCAAACATCCGCTCGAGCCGTTCAGCGCCATACTCACGCATCTTCTCGCCGTGCCAGTAGACGTAGGTCGAGAATGGTGTCGGGATGGCGCCAAGCGCCTTGATGCGCCGCACAAGGTCGGGCGTGACCACGGTACAGTGCTCGATCCGGAACCTCGGATCCTTGCGGGGATAGGCCTGTTGCAGCCGCTCGTAGAGCCCGACGACGATGCCGATACCCACGTCACCATTGGCGTGAACGCCGATCTGAAGCCCGGCGCGGTGCGCTTTCTCCAACTGAGGCCAGAGTTCCTCAGGCTGGGTGACGATGATCCCGAAGTCGTTGGGGCGGCCGATGTATGGTTCGGACAGTCGCGCCGTACGCTCCGAGATCGAGCCGTCGCAGATCGTCTTCATGCCTCCGAGACGAACCCACTCATCCCCCATGCCCTGTCGCATGCCGGCCGCGATGACTTGGTCGATCTCCGCGGCAAAGATGAGAGAATAGACTCTGGTGCCAAGATCACCGGCGGCCCGGGCGTCCTGATACGCTCGGAAGTCGGCCACGGACGCGCTGGCATCATGGACGGATGTGATCCCGGTCTTCGCCAGCATCCGGGAGATGATCTTCACGCCTTCCTGCCGGTCGGCCACCGTTTCGCGAACCGGGATCAATCGGGTGACGAGGTCGACCGCGGTCTCAGCCAGTCGCCCCGCTGGGCCGCCGGCCGAGTCGCGATCGATCTTCCCGCCTTTGGGATCCGGTGTCGTCGCTGTAATGCCCGCTTTGTCGAACGCCAGCGTATTGCCGTAAGCAGTATGGCCGCCGCGATGCTCGACCAGGACCGGATGGTGCGGCGCCGCCTGGTCGAGGTCGGCTTTGAGGAGGGCGCGGCCCTCTCTCGTCTTGGTGTCATCGTACTTGAAGCCCAGGACCCATTCGCCCGCCGGGGTCCGGGTCGCGCGCTCGCGCACCGCGGCTTGAATGGCCTCGATCGATCGGAGGTCGCAGTCGATCCGGGTCAAATGCATGAGACCGGAGCTGGCCGGATGCGAATGGGCGTCGATGAATCCCGGCACGACCGTACGGTGGCCAAGGTCGATCCGGCGGGTCAGCGGCCCGGCCAGTCGCATCACCTCGGCGTTCGTGCCCACCGCCAGAAAGCGGCCCTCGAAGATGGCCACCGCCTGAGCCCGGGGCCGGGCCGGGTCCATGGTGACGATGTTGCCGTTGATGAGCACGAGGGCCGGATTCCGAAGACCCAGTCCCAGGGTAGCGGCTCCACCCAGTGACGCCACGAACTGCCGACGTTCCATGAATGCCTCCTCCGTACCTGGCTAGCGGTTTTTCAACAGGTCGGCGAGGCCCGGGATGTAGTCTGCGCCGGCCTCGATTCGAACGCTTGACCCCGACAACGCCGTCCCGAGCGGCGCGGCTCGTCCGCCCAGGCACCGGGCGAGAAACTGCTCCCCGATGGCCCAGAACGAAAAGCTGTTGGCGGGGCGCAGCAGGCCATGGCCTTCATCGGGATAGACCGCGTAGATCACGGGAACACCGGCGGTTCGCATCGCCGCTACGACCGTGTCCGACTGGTACTTCGGAACCCGGGCGTCGTTGGTACCCTGGCCAATCAGGACCGGATGCCTGGTTTGAGCGGCAAAATTGATCGGTGATCGGGAACGGAGGAGGGCTCGCCCGTCGGGTGTCCTGGGGTCGCCGACCACCTTCGACATCCGATCGACGTTCCAATGGGGCATGAACCGTTCGAGGTTTGACGGGCCGACCAGATCGACGCCGCAGGCAAACCGATCCGGCGTCATGGTCATGCCGACGAGTGTTTCATAGCCGCCGTAACTCCCGCCGATGATCGCCACTCGGCCTGCCGCGGCGATCCCGTGTTCGATCACCCAGTCGACCTGCTGCAGAACGTCGGTGTGCATTCGACCGCCCCATTCGAGGTTCTGGGCGTTCATGAACCGTTTCCCAAACCCCGGCGATCCCCGGTAGTTCACGTAGAGGATCGCGTATCCCCGATTGGCGAGCCAGTGAACGAACGGTCCGTAGGCCCATTGGGCCCGCTCGTCGCTTGGTCCACCGTGGACCAGCACGACCGTCGGCTGGGGGTGATCGGGCCGCCCGTCGCCGTCGGCGTCGGCCCACGGCGGCAGCAGGTAGTACGACACGAACCGGAGACCGTCCGGCGTCCTGATCTCGAAGGGGTGGAGCTTCGACAGCGGCAGGCCTTCGAGGGCGGGGGTGCCGGTAAACAGCCGGGTCGTGCGCCCGGAGGCCCGCTCGTAGAGGTAGTAGGCAATCGGCGCGTCCGAGAGCGTGTACTGGACGATCCAACGACCGAGGTCATCGGATCGGCCCACGACCTTGATATCGCCGTCCGCAACGTGCGCCAGCCGCTTGAAGTCGGCGGCGACCGAGGGGTCGACGGCGTGCCATGTGGTTCGGGTCCACATCGTGGCGTAGGCCTGCAGCCGGTGCGTTTTCGGATGATAGAGCACCCCCGCCAAATCGCTCTCCGGGTTCTCTGCAATCAGTGTGCGCTGTCCCGATTCCGCATCCACCGCGACGAGGGCCGTCAGGTCCCGCCCCTCGGTGTCATACATCAGCAGATGGCGGTTCTCGCTGTCGAACTCCCAGGCCCGCTGGTAGCTGGTGGCGTTGAGTGCGGCCACGTCATCCGGTCCGATGTCCCAGAGCATGGCCCAGCCATCGGTGGTTGGCCGGTACAGGTCCAGGGTCCCGTCCGCGGCGATCGCAATGCCGATTCGGGGCCGGAGGTCGTGGTCCGGCAGGACCGCCACCATCTTGTCGTTGCGGAGAATCAGGGTCCGGTTGCCGGTCGTGAGGTCCAGGCGGTACAGATCGGGGAAGTACGGGCTTCGATCCTTGATCGAGACCGCGGCCTGATTGGGATCCGATTCCGAGAACGCGAGGAAGGAAACCTCGACACCGGGGAGCGGGGTCAGGTTCCGCTCCGCACCGGTCGCGATGTCGACGACGTGCAGATTCCACTTCTCGTCGCCGTTGTTGTCCTGCGGAAACAGGATGCGGCGACTGTCGTGCGCCCACCGGTACAGGACATTGCCGCTCACATCGAACGGTTGGAGCCCGCGGCCCCGGCGCGTGGTGATCGCGCGGGCGGCGCCGATCGAATCGGCCGGCGCCACAAACAGGTTGAGCGCTCCTTCGACGGGCCGGAGGAAACTGATCCAGCGGCCGTCCGGACTGATGGTGGGCGCCAGGTTCGTGGCCGGGGCAAGGAGGGTCTGGAGCGGGAGCAGATCGACGGGCGTCGGGGCCGGGGTCCGTCCGGAACATCCGGACGCCGACGTCAGAAGGGCCAGCGGGATCCAGCAGTTCCCGTTCATGGGCGGTTCCTTCCAGCGCGGTAGCGCCGTATCGCCCACTTTTCGATGGTTGGTCGATCGAGCAGAACGGTCTTCAGATTTCCCGCGGCAAACCGAACGGCCTGATCCCCGAACCAGGGGGAATCGGGTCGGTTGCTTTCACCATAGACCAGAACCGAATAGGCCCGCGGGACGTCGCCGAACTCGACTGCCAGAACCCAGCCGTCGCCGCCCTCAGCGGCCAGTTTGCCATCGGGCTCGTCGCGGTACCAGAGGACCCGAAAACAGCCGAGGTCACCCCGGCAACCGCCGACCGGGACGTCCGTCGCGCCAATCCGAACCCGGTGGGCGTCGCCCCACGAGACGTCAATGCGCCCGAATCGATGGCGGACCGAGTCGGCCGCCAGCCGGATCAGGCCGGCCGCCTCGGTCGGGTCGGCCAGCCCGGCTGGCGTGGCGGTCGGGGAGGTGATCGACCACACGGTGCCGAACGGTTGCTTCACCTTCGCCTCGTACAGTCGCCACCAGGTCTCGAACAGTACCCCGCCGCGCGAATTCGGCGCTGTCGACCGATCCCAATTTCGCAGCACCTGTATGGCGTCGGCCGGCGGAGCCGGGATCTGATGGCCGGCCGCCGTCAACAGATCGGGCAGGATCCGTTCAGCCAGCAGCATCCGGTAGCTGTGCTTGAGGTGGACGACATCCTCAAGGGAGAATCGATCTTCGGGATGGCGAACCAGATCCAGGGCATGCTGACTTCGAAGCCGGAGGCTCGGTGGCTCGACATTGGCTGGAAGTCGAGCGGGGTCGAGTGGCGCCTCAAGCGAGGTAAAGTGCGGGGAGTCGTTCTCGTTGTGGAGATACCCGCCCGCAGGATTCATCAGGTGGGGCAGAGAGTCCCAGGGGACCAGGTGCTGCCACATCTCGCTGGCGGATCGCACCGGGAAGATGGTCGAATCTCCCCCGGGAGGGTGGGGGAGGGCCGGCAGAGCGCCGTTCCAGACGTAGAAGATGTTCCCGGCTCGATCGGCGTAGGTCAGGTTCGATGTGATGCGCGCCCGAAGCTGCATGGCGCTCTCCCACTCGGCAAAGGAGCGGGCCCGCATCATCCGGAGGAATTGTTCGCCGCCGCGGTATTCGCCGACCCCCGCCGCTTTGAGCACAAAGGCCTGGCCGTGACGCCGGTCGATCACGGGGCCGTACGGCGAGGTCCAGAACTCCCGGGTCTCCCGCCCGATACCGGATCTTGTTCGGAACGGGACAGTGACGCGGCTTCGAGTCAGCGGTACCGCCTGACCGTCGAGCACGATCCGATCATTGCGCCCCTTTGCCAGGGGAATCTGGTAGAGCTCGTCGGTATCGACCGCATTGTTGGTCGTTGCCCAGCCCAAATCCCGATTGAACCCGCCGACAACGGCAAACGCCCCCCCGATGCGGAAATCGCCGTAAAAATCGAGCTGGCCGGGTACGACAAGGTGGGCCTCGTAGTAGCCGGCGTCCCAGTCGAGATGGGGATTGCGGAGCAGAATCGCATGGCCGGATTTGGTCCGACTCGGCGCGAGCGCCCAGGCGTTGGAGCCTTCATCCGTGGAACGGCTCGGAACGGTTGCCGGTCGGCTCCGTTGGAGAAGGCGGAGGGCGGCGCGGGTGTTGGCCGTGGGGATCTCGTTGGCGAGGACGTCCCAGCCTTCGAATCCGGTCCGGATCGTCGTCGGGAACTCGCTGCGGTGGCTTGCGATGTAATCGTTGACCGCGGCGGCAAATCCATCGTACATGTCGCGGGTCGCCGGGCTCAGGCGAGGCCACATGGTCCGCGCCCGGGTATTCATCGGTCGGGCGCTGAAGTCGGCCTCGATACTGTCCCGCCCGAATACGAGGCCGCGTTCGCCGCGCCCGTCAATCAAGGCCAGGGCGACGCGACCGCCATAGTCCTCGAGCTCGACCCAGGCGAGACCGTATCCGGCCTGCCAGAAGTCGTCGGCGTAAATGTGGGGAACCCCATGCTCGGTACGGATTACTTCGGGCCGGCCGTGACCGGACCCGGGTCGTTGCGCCGCCACTGTCGTCACGGCGACAACCGCGCTTGCCACCACCCGGATCAGGATGCCTGAGATTCGCTTCACCCCGTCAGACGCCGTCGGGAAGCGATGGTCGCTATCGGGTCCTTCCAATGACTACTTCCAGTCCCGGACCAGCCGCTCTGCGATCCGGCCCTCGGTGGCCTCGAGCTCGAAGAAGTCCCCGGTGTTCTGGCCGGTGAACACCGCGACGATCATCGGTCCGCCCTTGTAGAAGATGATCCCCACGTCGTTGCCGGCATACGGCGGCCAGTCGCCGGTCTTGTGGGCGATCGAAACGCCGGGCGTCCAGGCCAGGCGCTGCGGCAGCCGCGAACTGTAAAACTGCTCCAGCATGATGTTGATCATCATCTGGCTGTGCTCCTTCGAGGCGTACTTGGCGGTCTGCATTCCCTCGAGCAACTGGGCCATCTCCCGGGCCGTGGTCCGGCCCAGCCAGCGGGTGGAGTCGCCTTCGAGCTTGAACGTCCGGCTGGCACTGCCGGTGTCGGTCGGAAAGCCCCGATCGAACACCTCGGCGTTGGTCAACGAGGCGTTCTTCGGGTCGTCGCGGATCCAGACCTCGCGGAAGAGGTCACCGGTGGTGGACCGGAGACGGGTTTCCTTGAAACCCAATTGAGCCAAAGTCGCGTTTACGCGGGCAATCCCGACCTTGCCGATGAGAATGTCGGTGGCCGTGTTGTCGCTGGTGACCACCATCTGCTGGACCAGGTCACGGATGGTGGGATTCAGTCCGACGTCGAACCCCTGGATCAGGCCGCTGCCGCGCCGCCGGTCTTCGGCCCGGATCTGGTAGCGGTCGGTGAGTTTGAGTCGTCCCGCTTCGACGTCGCGAAAGACCTGGATCATGACCGGAAGTTTGATCACGCTGAGCGTGTTCATCGGCTGGTCGGCCCGGATGGCGATGGTCCGGCCGGAAGGCAGATGTTTCGCATAGAGCGAGCTGCGGGCCTTGAGTCCGTCCAGCATCCGGGTGAGGTCGGCGTCGAGTGCCTGGGCCCTCAGCGGCTTGGGCCCGATCAGGCAACCGAGCAGCAGATACCATCGGAATGTTGCCATGGGTGTCATCTCCCCGCGCCGTGCGCGGATGGTTGGGGGATCGCGCCGAGGGCCGCCGAAAATCGAGCCTGGAATTCGTCCAGGACCGGCTGGGTCATGGCCGTGGACAGCACGTACATCTGTCGGCTGGCGGTGAAGATGCCATCGACCAGCAGGGCCAGGTGAACCAGTCGCAGGAGTCGCTTGTCGCCCTCACCCGCCTGGTCGGCAGTCCGCAGCGGCCCTTTCAGAAAGTGCAGCTGCATGACGCTGCCATATCCCGCGACTGTGGCGTCGACCCCGGAGGCGGCAATGGCCCGGTTCAGTTCCGCCCGAAGCCGGTCGCCGGTGGCGTTGAGCTGGACGACGGCCCGCCGGTCGTAGCGCCGGAGAGTGGCGAGCCCGGCCGCCATGGTGATTGCGTTGCCGTTATAGGTCCCCGAATGGACGATCGGAGTCCTGCTCGCTGGATCGTAGGCTGCCATGATGTCGGCCCGTCCCCCAAACGCCCCGATCGGCAATCCGCCCCCGACGATCTTGCCGAAGGTGGTGAGGTCGGGACGGATGCCGTAGTGCTCCTGCAACCCGCCGTAGCCGAGGCGAAAGGTGATGATTTCGTCGAGAATGAGCAGGACGCCACATTCCTCGGTGACCGCCCGTAGCCCTCTGAGGAATGCCTGGTCTGCCGGCAGGGCGCCGGCCGAGCCCATCATCGGCTCCACGATGACCGCGGCCAGCTCGTTCCGGTAGCGCCGGATCAGGTCGGCGGTGTAATCGAGGTTATTGAAGGAACCGAGCACGACCTCGCTCAGCGCGCCGGGTGAAAGGCCGAGATTCGCGCCGACGCCGTAGGGCGGCGCCATGGCAACGGCCACCTGATCGTGGGATCCATGATAGCCGCCGCCCATTTTCATGATCTTGGCTCGGCCGGTGAACGCTCTCGCGGCTCGGAGCGCAAACAGCGTCGCCTCGGTGCCCGAGTTGCAGAACCGGATCCGCTCGACCGACGGAACTCGTCCACACAGCAGTTCGGCCAAGTCCACCTGAAATTCGTTGGCGGTTCCATGCACCGTACCCCGGGCGGCCTGGGCCACCAGCGTCTCGTGCACCGCGGGGTGGGCGTGTCCGTGCAACAGGGACGTGAAGTTGTTCAGGAAGTCGCTGTATTCGTTGCCGTCGGCGTCCCAGAGACGGCAGCCCTGCCCTCGCGACACGTAGATAGGATAGGGCAGGTGGAAGGTTCCCGTCCGGGTGTCGCCGCCGGGCATCACTTTGGCCGCGCGCTGGTGGAGCCCGGCCGAACGGGGCGTTCTTTCCCGGTAGCGGCGCAGGAGATCGGCTTCGAGGGTGGCGATGGAATCCATGGCTGACTCCGGCAAGAGAAAACGGTATGCAATTGTATCCCGGCTCGGCGGCGCGAGCCAGGCGGCCGACACCGGTACCTCGCCTTGGGACCGGATCGGCGCCACTATTGACAAGCTCGCCATCCCGATCTCTGGAGAAACCGAATGCCCCGTCCCCCGGCCGAGCCGGTCAGCTATGCCCGACGACTGGGCCTGTTCAGCGGAACCATGTCGGTGATCGGCGGGATCATCGGGTCGGGAATCTTCCTCAATCCGGCGATCGTGGCGCAGCGGGTCGGCACTGCGTCGCTCACGCTGCTGGCCTGGGTTCTGGGTGGCGTGGTGGCCATTCTCGGTGGCTTCATCTACGCCGAGCTGGGATGTCGGCTCCCGAAGGCGGGGGGACCGTACGCCTACCTCCGGGCCGGCATTCATCCGTTGGCCGGGTTTCTGTACGCCTGGGCCTTGCTGCTGATCATGGCAACCGGGGCCGGGGCCGCGGTGAGCTACACCTTCGCGTCCTACGCCGCCGACCTCTTCGGCCTGGCTCCGTCCTTCCGGACCCCGCTCGCGATCGGCGCCATCGGGATCTTTACGATTATCAATATCTTCGGCGTCCAGTTGGGTGCCTGGACGCAGAATGTGTTCGTGCTGTTGAAATTAGGGGCGCTGGCATTGCTGATATGCGCCGGCCTGTGGCTCAGTCCGGCGAGCGGCGTCCTTCCAGTGGCCTGCGACCACTGCACCGTGGCGGCGCCGGCCACGCTGCTGGGGACCGTGCTGGCCATGGCCACGGCCTTCGTGCCGGTGCTTTTTGCGTATGGTGGTTGGCAGCAGACCAACTTCATCGCGGAGGAGATCGTCGCGCCGGAGCGCAATCTTCCCAGGGCGCTGCTCCTCGGTGTCGCCGTTGTGGTCCTCGTCTATCTGTCCGCGAACGCGGCCTACCTCCGAGTGCTCGGCGTGGGGGGACTGGCCGCGAGTACGGCTCCGGCGGCCGAAACCCTCGGTGCGGTGATGGGCCCGCTGGGCCGGAAACTGATTGCGCTGGGCGTGGTGATCTCGACCGGCGGGTTCCTCAACGCCATTACCCTGCTCTCGCCCCGGGTCTACCAGGCGATGGCGCGGGACGGGTTGTTTCTCGAGTCATTCGCACGCCTGCACCCGCGGTGGCGGACGCCGGTCGTGGCAATTGTGTTTCAGGGCATCTGGTCGGTTGTCCTCCTGTCCAGTGGGAGCTACGGCCACCTCCTCGACTATGTGGTATTCGCCGACTGGATCTTCTTTGGCTCGACGGCTGCGTCCCTCCTGTTCCTGCGCGCCCGGAGCCGGCGCGCGAACGAAGCGCCGCCCGCCTTCCAGACCCCTGGTTCACCGATTCCGGAGCTGCTGTTCATCGCGGCGGCGATCTATGTGGTGGCGGGCTCCGTGGCGTCGAACCCGGGCAACGCCGCCCGCGGGATCGGGCTGATCGTGCTTGGCATCCCGGTCTACTGGTATTGGTCGCGGCGGGCGTCTACCGGGTCCTGAAGCTCGGTTCCAACCCGGCGAGCCATCGATCGGCTGCGGCGATCGCCCCTGCGAGCCGTTCCGGGCCAATTCCCCTGATCGGGGCGAACGGCAGGCCGCGCTGTTCCAACGCGTCCCTGAACCGGCCCTGCATCGCCTGGCGATCGTCTCCCCGATCCCGGATGCCGTCGGCGGTCCAGGGAAGATCGATATCGCAGAGGAGATAGAACGCGGGGGGTGGCGGGACGAGGGCAGCTTCAAGCCAGTCGACCGTCAGACCGTAGTAATGCCGGGCATACACCGCGGTACTCAGGAGGTTGGTGTCGAGCACGATCAGCCCGGCGTTCCCCGGCGCCGCATCCTCCACGGCCCGTTGGCCCGCAGCAATCGGTTCGACATCGGCGGCGGTGAGGACCCCGCCCCGGGCCTCGGCGTAGGCGCGGGCGAACTCCGGCACCCAGGATGTTCGATAATGAGCGGCCAACCCGGCGGCCAGAGTCGTCTTGCCGGTCGACTCCGACCCGGTCAGGACGAGGCGAGGGACCGGCGCCATTGCAGCAATCCGCTGACCGCGAGTCCAAGAAATACCGTGTACTGGAGAGCGGTCGGATACTCGGCCCGCACCAGGAACAGCGGGACCGACACGATGTTCACCGCGATCCAGATCCACCAGGTCTCGAGATACTTTCGGGCCATCATCCATTGTGCCACCATCGACACCACGGACACCCCGGCGTCAACATACGGCTGCTGATCGCCGGTATGCACGTCGAGTGCCCAGCCCAGGGCGGCGGCACCAAGCAGTGATCCGCCCGCCAGCGCCAACCCGAGCCGAGTGGGGATCTTCGATACTGCGATCCCGGCGTGCTGCTGGCCCCCCCGAAGCCACTGATACCATCCATAGAGCGAGATCGCAAAGAACAGCACCTGCAGGCCCATCATCGCGTACAACTGGCCTCGGAAGAAGATCAGCGTGTACAGGCCCACGTTGATCAGGCCGGTGGGCCAGCCGAGTACGTTCTGCCTGGCGTTGAGCCACACGGACCCGATACCGAAAACGACCGCGATGCTCTCCATCAGATTCATCGAACCACCGACCCCAGCGTGTCGTGGTGGCTTTGAAGATACCGCCGGAGATGGGCGCCGATGTGGTTCCGGCTCTGGAACCCCGCGGCCCGGGCCGCGCGGTCCTCGTCCTCCGGCGACACCTTGGACGGTTCCGCATAGTGCTGCAGGTCACGGTAGAAGCCGATCGTGAAGATGTCCCAGGCCGGCCCGGTCAACTTCCGGAAGATGAAGTTGACGGGTTTTCCGGTTCGGGCGAGGAAATCGTTCTCCATCGCCCGCTCCGCCATCAGTGAATCGCGCATGCCGGCCAGGGCCTGAAAGATCTCAAGGTGGAAATAGCCTGAAGCCGCGGCAGCGCTCTCGAGCTCAGTGATGGACGGGCCGGTGACGTAGAGCTCTTCCTGCCAGGACACCCATTCGTCCAGCCGTCGGAGGAATCCCGCGTCATCGAACCCGGTTCGCTTCACGGCCGATCGCCAGCGAATCTGCCGCTCGGCTCCGAAATGCTCCGCGATGGTCCCGATGGGAATCAGGACCATCAGGTCCCACTGGTCCCCTTGGGCGTGCCGCATCAGGACCGGCGCCGCCTCGCCGGCTGCGCGATAGACCGGGAGCCGGCTCTTCACGAGTTCCACGAGGTCGAGCAGCCTTCCCGGCGCGGCGCGCATCATGACGGCCTGATAGACCGGCGGAGCGACCTCGGCCGGAGTCACCAGTACCGCCAGCGTCGCGATCAGCGTGAGCATCATCATCTCCTGGTCAGTCGTCGTCGAACGGGGCGTCGCGGCGGGTTTCCGGGGGGCGGTATTCGGACATCCGTCTCAGCAGGTCGGCCGCGTCCTTGGTCAGAATCAATCGGCCTCGCTGCGACTCCAGAACGAAGCGATCCACGGCCTCATCCGAGGCGTGGCGGAGCAGGGCCGAGTAGTAGTCCCCGTGATCGAGGAGTCCCAGGGGCTGCTCGCGCCCCGCGGGTCCCCAGGTCCAGACGTCGAAGGCCGCCTCGAGGGAGACGAAGCCGCCCGGCAATCCGAGAAACCCATCGGCGACGGCTCCAACCTCGGCCCGCCAGCGTTCGACCGGCGACGAGTCGATCGCGTGGAGCTGACCGCCGATCCGGCGAATGGTTTCCGCCACGGTCCCGAGCGGCCCGGTCGCGACGGGGCCGTGGATCAGCGTGATGGCCTTCTCTCCGAGAAGGCTGCCGACCTGGTGCGCCGAGATCACCTCGTCCGGCTGGGCCGGTTCATCGTGGCTGGCAAACACGGCAAGCCGGCGTAACACGATCAGACCGTAGCGAGCAGAACCCAGGACCGCATTGGTCCGCGGATACTGGAGCCCGACCGGAGCGGCGCAAAGGTCCGCTGGGCTGCGTCTGCCAGCGCCTGCGAAGCTTTGGCGTCGAGCCTGCCGAGCCTGGGTCCGATCGGCGTTCCCCCGAACGCCGCCATCGCCTCCCCGAGACCTTCGGGGAAGACGAGATCGCGGGTCTCCGCCGTGACAGCCGCCTCGCGGAACCCGCGTTGCCGGGTTCGGGCGACGAGATCATCCGCGGTCCAGCGGGGAAACGGCGTGGTCATCAGGTCGGCGAGCTCGGGCTGGCCGGCGTCCCGCAGGGCCACCATGAAGGCATGGAACACCGTGCACTCTTCGGGCTGGCACCAGACACTCGCCGCGAGCCGGCCTCCCGGTACCAGGACGCGGGCCATTTCACCCAGGGCGGCCCCCGCGTCCGCGAAAAACTGGAGGCCCTGCTGGCAGGTCACCAGATCGAAGGACTGGTCGGGATAGGGCAGCGGGGTCGCCGGCGCGACAGTGTATGCGATCGGGGCACCGCCCTGGACCTCCCCGTGTGACTCAGCCTGGGCGATCATCGCCGGGGAGGAGTCGCAGGCGGCCACCATCCCGCCCGGGCCGAGTCGTCGGGCCAGGACGCGAGCCACGGTACCGGGCCCGGTCGCGACGTCGAGAGCCCGGATTCGCCCTGTCGCGCCAGCGACGTCCACCAAGGCTTCGGCCCACGGCTGAAACAGCCGCGGGACCAGAAGCTGATCGTACTTCCGGGGCACCGACTGGTCGGTGAATACAAACTCGCTTGAATCGGTCAGCTGCTCAGCTCCCGTACCGGATCAGGTAATAGATCACGTATCCCCACGAGAACACGCCATGGAGAATCGCCCACAGGACGGACTTGTTGGCCGACCATGAAATGGTAATGGCGAGAGCCGTCCCGAAGGAGATCCCCGCTTTTGCGACGTCCCGTCGATCCATGCCGTGCCTCCGTTCAGGTGGTTGGTGGCGGTACGGCCGGCACCAGGATCGCCGGCACGTTTCGCGACCGGATCAAGTCGTTGAACCGGGCAACATCCGTCCCCAGTATCCGGTCCACCCTGGCCGCCATGGGAGCCCAGGCCTTTTCCAGATCGCCGTGACGGTTCTTCATGCCCTGCGTCACCGGCGCGTCGGTGCCGTCGATCGCGGCCTGGAGATTGGTGTACTGGTCGGCGATACCGTGCCGGAAATTGATCACGTCCTGGAACGTCTTGGCCTTGGTGCTGATCATCACCGCTTCGATCGAGTCGATGGCGGTGACCAGGACTTTGCCGGCCACGACGATTGAATCGGTCGGCTCCCGGGTCCGTTCGATCAGGGCCTTCAGTTGATCGCGGACGCCACGCAGCGTCACGGCTCGGCGGTCGATGTCATCCACGCGGTTCCAGATCCGGCCAAGCCACTCCTGCTGGCCGCGTAGATCGGCCTCGGAAGGCCGGGTCCGCGGATCCGCGACGACATCAAAACTCGCGATTCGGCTCTCCGTCCCGACCGTCAGCCGGACCTGGAAGCGGCCGGGCGCTACGCGGTAGCCGCCGGGTCCGCCGCCTTCGCCCGCCAGAATGCCCGGCACCCGGGTCGGCGCCTCCCCCTTGAGATCCCACACGACCCGATTGAACCCCGCTTTCAGGGTAAGCTTTGATCCCTCACCCGGCTTGGCAGCGGAGGAGTAGGTCCGCACCGGTGCGCCGGTCGGCCCCAGAATTTCGAGTTTCGACGTGGTGGTGCTGTCTGTCGTGGCAACGAGAAGACTGAAGACAGCGCCTTGCGCCGGATTCCGGCCCATGCCCGGCACCGCGGCATCACTGCCCAGATTCGAACGGACCGCGGTCCTGGGCTGGAAGAGATGCACCGCCGCCCGGGCGATGTCGCTCGAGATTTCCCGGATCGGCGTAATATCGTCGAGGATCCAGAAGGCCCGGCCTTCAGTCGAGATCACGAGATTGCCGTGGTGCACTCGGATATCGGTGATCGGAACGTGTGGCAGATTCAGTTGCAGGCGCTGCCAGTCCGCCCCATCGTTGGTCGACATCCAGAAGCCGGTCTCGGTGCCGGCGTACAGCAGGCCCCGACGTTTCGGGTCCTCGCGGACCACTCTCACCACATCGCCGTCCGGCAGGCCGGCCACCAGGCGGGTCCAGGTCGCGCCGTAGTCGGTGGTCTTGAAGAGGTAGGGGGCGTTGTCGTTCCACTTGTGCCGGCTCACCGCGACATAGGCCGCCGCCTTATCGAACGATGAGACTTCGACCATGTTGATCAGCGATTCCGGCAGTCCCTTGGGCGTGACATTCGTCCAGGTTTTGCCGCCGTCCCGCGTCAACTGGACCAGGCCATCGTCGCTGCCCACCCAGATCACGCCCTGCTCGTGGGGCGATTCGGCGATGTAGTAGATCGTGCCATAGACCTCGCCGCCGGCACCTTCGTTGGTGATGGGTCCCCCGCCCTGCCCTTGATGGGCCTTGTCGTTGCGGGTCAGGTCGGGACTGACCTCGGTCCAGCTCTGGCCCCGGTCACTCGACTTGAGCAGCACATTGGCTCCGTGGTAGATCACCGCCCGGTCGTGCGGCGAAGTGATGATCGGGCTCGACCAGTTCCAGCGGTACTTCAGCTGGTCCGACGGCTCGGCCAGGCCGAGGTTCGGGTTGGCCATGATGTTGCGACCGTTGCGAAACTCCTGGTCGTACTCCTCGATGATCCCGTGGTAGCAGTTGGCGTACAGATATCTCGGGTTGGCCGGATCGAAGGCGACGTGCGCGCTTTCGCAGCCGCCCGCGTCGTGGAAGGCCTCGTTGGGAATGCCCGGGCCGCTCGTCGCGCTGGGGATGGCAACCGACGAATTGTCCTGCTGGCCGCTGTAGAGCCAGTAGGGGTACCGGTCATCCACGCTGACCCGATAGAACTGGGCAGTCGGCTGGTTCTGGTTGGTGGACCATTGTGCTCCGCCCGTAAACGAAATCACGGCACCGCCGTCATCGGCTTTGGCCAGGTTCATCGAGTTCGACGGGTTGATCCAGAGGTCGTGATTGTCGCCGTGGGGATCCGGCAACGTGGTGAAGCTCTTGCCGCCATCGATCGACTTGAGCACCGGCGCATTGATTACATAGACCACGTCGGCGTTGGTCGGGTCCGCTGTCACCCGGGTGTAGTACCACGCCCGGGCACGAAGGACCCGATCGCCGTTGATCAGCTGCCAGGACAGTCCCCCGTCGTCCGATCGGAACAGGCCGCCGTTCTCGGCTTCGATGTTGGCCCAGACGCGAGCCGGATTCGAGGCCGAGACCGCCACTCCGATCTTGCCCATGACCGCCGGGAGCCCCTTGCTCAGGCGGGACCAGGTGTCGCCCCCGTCGTTTGATTTCCAGATGCCGCTGCCCGGTCCGCCGCTCCGGGCGTACCACGGCGTACGCTGGGCATCCCACATCGCCGCATAGAGAATCCGGGGATTGGTCGGGTCCATGGCGAGGTCGCTCGGGCCGGTCAGCGAATCCCCCTTGAGCAGGAGGTTCCACGTCTTGCCGCCATCCTGACTCCGGTAGATCCCCCGCTCCGCACTTGGTCCCCAGCGACTGCCCTGGGCGGCCACGTAGACGATCTCGGCGTTCTTTGGGTGGACAATGACCCGCGCAATGGTCCGGCTCTGCCCGAGTCCGATGTGCCGCCAGGTCGCTCCCGCGTCGGTCGACTTGTAGACCCCATCGCCCCACGAGGACGAGACGCCGCGGACCGGCGCTTCGCCCATGCCGGCGTACACCACGTTGGGATCATCGGGTGCGACCGCGATCGATCCGACTGAACCCATCTGGATCTGCCCGTCGGCGATCGGCCGCCACGAGGCGCCGGCGTCGGTGGTCTTCCAGATTCCACCGCCCGTCGCGCCCATGTAGTACACCATGGGCTGCCCGGCGACCCCGGTGATCGTGGTTGCGCGGCCTCCGCGAAACGGTCCGACGTTGCGCCATTCGAGTCCCTGCAAGGCATTCAGGGCCGGGGCCAGGGGCGTCGGGGCGGCGGTCGGTCGGGTGCGCTGCGCGTGGGCCGGGGGGGTAACCATCAGGATGGCCAGGGTAGCAATGCCCCCGGCAGTGAGGCGGATCGACACGGTGGGTTCTCCGATGAAGGCAGCCCCGCCGATCTTGGGCGGGGGCTGCTACTACCCTACACCGTCCGCCGGGGCGCGGCTAGTCCTTTCCGGAAAATGCAACGGGGCGGCCAGCGTCGTGGCCGCCCCGTTGTCGGGGCCCGGATGCCCCGATCAGGCCTGGAGACGGGCGAGCATCGCCAACACCCGGCCGAGTTCCAGGTCGATGTGCTCGAGGTACCGTTCCGCGTGGGTGACCCGCTTGAGTCGCGCATCCGCCTCGGCCAGCGCCACCAGCTTGGCAAGCCATTCCGCCCCGATCAAGCCGCACATGCCCTTGAAGGTCTGGGCCACACGCTGAACCCCGTCCCCGTCGGCATCCACGACTGCCAGGCGCAAGTCGGCGAGACGTTTCGGCGCATCCGTGGTGAACGATGCGGCCAGTTTCTGCGCCAGCGAGCGGGCGGCGCCCTCCTTCGCGGGCGAGAGTTGCTCGGCGAAGCTATTCCCGATTGCCGGCGCGTCGTTCGGCAGACCGTGCGGCGAAGCCGATTCCAGGGCCTGTCGGGCATCGAGGAAGGCGTGCTCCATTCCCCCCAGCAACGCCGTCGCGGCTTCGAGCTGCTCGCCCGCCACCAGGGCCTGCATACGTTCGGCGACCGCATCGATCCGGGTCGAGCCCACTGCCGCGACCAGACGCCGGAGGCTGGTGAGCTGGGCCGTCACGGCGCCGGCATCACCCCGGGTGGCCGCCGTGGCGATGTCCGTGATCCGGGATGGCACCTCCCTCAGGAAGCTGGCGATCTGGTACTGGGTGAAGAATCCGCCGCCGGTGAGCGCCTGCTCGAGCAGGGCCGGACTGACGGCATCCAGAGTCGCGTCGGGCTCCATGGCCGGGGCGGCCAGCGCAGGCCAAGCCTCAGCCGAAGGTGCATTGTCGGTCAGGCCGAGTTCGACCTCGCCGGGCGCCGAGAAATCAGGGCGGTGGGCTGGCGCTTCCGCAGGCTCCGCGGCGGCCAGCAGGGAGATCTGCACCGGTTCGATCGCCGGTTGGGTTGGGGCAACGGCGGTCGGTACGAAATCCGCCGCTACTTCGACCGGAACGTCTGCGGCCTCGCAGGAGTCCAATGCTATCGCCTCGACGACGGCCTCAGGGGCCAGCGCCTCGGCCGGAACGATGTCGACTGACGGCGGAGCGATGTCGACAGTTTCGATGATGGCATCCGCGACCGGCGACGCTGGCTCGGATTCGGTGGCAACGAAACCGTCGATGGCCGCGACCGGATGGTGCGCTTCCCACTGCGCGTCGGTGAGGCCGTCGAGCGCGGCGGGGGCGTCGTCCGTTGGCATCGAGAATGCCGCCGCTGCCGGCGGCAACATCTCCCTCCCTGCGGGCTCAATCACCTCGAGCGTCACCTGGAGCGGCACCGTCGCCACCACATCCGGCACGAGCACGGCAGCCCCTTCTTCCACCTCAGCCGTCGCCTCTGCTACCGGTTCTTCCACTCCCGCCTCGAGGGGCAAAGCGGCCAAGTCGCTCGCAAACTCTGCCACGACCGGCTCCACGATGACACTTTCTACCGCGGTCTCGACGACCGGCTCCGTTTGAGGGGCCTCCCAGACCGTGGTACCCGTGGTAGCTACGCCGAACTCCGGCGCGGCGATGGCGGGCTGATCCGCCGAAGCGACCGGGTTCGGCATCTCTGCCGGCGCGGGTGCCGCGAACAACGGGACTCCACTGAACCACTGGGTCACCGATTTGGCGGCGACCGTTTCAGCCGGCCCGGCCCCGATCACCGCGGGCTCCGGCGCTGGCAGCTCAACGATCGCCGCCACGGCCGAGCTCTCGGTGAACGCGGAATGGTCCGTGTCTGGTTCCGCCGCCGCGGTCTCAATGGCGGCGATGGTTTCCACGGAATCGGATGACGGCGCTGCGACGGGTTCAGACGCCTGGCTGCCATCCTGCCAGCGAGCGAGTGCCCGGTCAATCTGCTCAGCGTCCACCGGAACGGTCCACACTTCATCGAGGCCGATGCCGATCAGCGCATTGGTGTCCGTGGCGGTGTCGGCGACGGCAACGATCGGGATCGTACCCTTCGCGGCCAGACGCTCTCGGATCGCCTTCAGGTCACCGATCAGGTCGGCCCGCCCTCTCACGTCGAGCACGATGCATTCGTAGCGGCCTTCGCCGAGCAGCGCGAGCGCGTGATCGAGCGATGTTGCCGTGTCCGCGGCCAGCCCCCGTTGGTCGAACAGCTCGGATACGAGGCCGAGTTCGGCGATCGGAATCACCAGGGTCCGACGGGTACCCTCCGCCGTCCCGAGGCTGGCGAGCATCTGATCGATGCCTTCGACCGCGAACGACTGCGCGTTACGGGTTTCGGCCAGCGAGTGCCGGGTGACCAGGTTCTCCACTCGTCCATCGGGTCCCGTGCGCTCGATGACCTGAAGCGCCTCGCGGATTTCCTCGCCCGGTACCGGGCGACGGAGGTACGCTGCGAACCCGGCGTGCCAGAGTTTCTTGCCTTCGCCCGGGCTGCCCACCGCCGTAATCATGACCAGGGCGATCCTGGCGAGCGCCGGGTCGGCCTTGAGTCGGATGGCGATTTCCGCGTGAACCGGTCGGACGGCATAGTGTGAGAACACGCAAGCGTTGTAGGGATTCCCGATGGCCGCCCCTTCACGCAACTCACCGACCACCCGGTCGATATCCTCGACGAAGGCGACATCCCATCCGGCCGCGTCGAATTGCTCGACGAAGCGCGACCGGCTGGCCGGATCAGCCTCGACGATGAGGGCGCGCCCGCCCTGGAGCAGGTTCCGGCCTGCGGGTCCCTGCGCTCCGGCGGGTTCCGCAATTACGAGCGGGAGACTGAACCAGAACCGACTGCCCTTGCCGGGGGTGCTTTCGGCGCCGATTTCGCCGCCCATCAGGCGGACCAGTTCGGCGGAAAGGCGGAGCCCGAGCCCGGTGACGCCGAACGACCGGTAGGGCGACGCATCGACCTGGACGTACTCATCGAACACGCGCTGCAAACGGTCAGCCGAAATGCCAATGCCGGTGTCCTCGATGACGAATCGGACCCAGGCGTGTTCGCCGCTCTCGCCGTCGGCCATGACCCGGATGACGATCTCACCCTGACTGGTGGCACTGACTGCGTGTCCCACCAAGTTGCCAAGGACCTGGCGGGTCCGGCCGGGGTCGCCGATTACGTAGCGGGGCAGTTCGGGCCGGAGATCGACACGGAGGCCTAGACCTCGCTCGGCGGCTCGCGGGGTCAGGACGCTCGCGGTTTCCTCGATCATGGATTTGAGATCGAAGGGGATCGGCTCGACGATCAGGCGGGACGAGGCGACGCGGGCCAGGTCCAGGATGTCGTTGAGGATTGCGCCGAGGCTCTCACCGGCGGAATGAACGCTCTTGACGTACTGACGCTGCTGCGCGGTCAGGTCCCCGTCGAGCAGGAGCCCCGACATGCCGATAACGCCATTGAGCGGTGCCCGGAGTTCGTGGCCCATCGCGAGCAGGTAGTCGTTTACGCCAGGCCGCGGCGGGGTTGACCCCGGCCGCTGGGTTGCCGGCTTCGAGTCGTGTTGGTGGTCAGTCATGGTCGTCTGCTTCCGTCAGGCGCCGATCCGGGCGCTCGTAAGTTGATCCAGCAGCCGCTGGACTCGTTCCCATTCGTGTCGCAACCCTCCAACCGCGGTGGCGACGGCTTCAGGTCCGTCCGCCGACCGGGCCAGGTCGCACTGGCGTGTCATCGGCAGCGCGCCGACCAGCCCGCACATTCCCTTCAGATCGTCCGCGAGCGTGCTCAGTTCGGCCAGGTTGCCCGATGAAGCCGCGCGGCCGATAGCTTCGATCCGTTCCGGGGCCTCACCGAGAAACAGGGTGACGAGCTGGGTGCCAAGGGCCCCTTCGCCCAGCGAAGCCATCAATTGTTCGAGGGTGGCGGGGTCGATCGCGGGCGCCTCAGGCGCGGCCACTGTCATCGCCGGTCCGAGGGCGTCACTGGTCCGATGCCACGCCAATTCCAGGCCCGCCAGCAACTGCTCCGCGGTGTCGAGGTAGGAATGCTCGGCCGCGTCGATCAGATCGCGGCATCGATGAGCCAGTTCGGTCGCACCAAGCAGTGATCCAACCCGCTCAATCGCGACAGCGTTCTCAATTGCGGTCCGGGCTTCTCCGGCCCGGACCCCGCCGCGCAGTTCGGTGAGACGGGCCGGAACCTCGGCGATGGCAATCCTGGCGGTTCGGAGCGCGTCTTCCGTTCCGGCCGTGAGATCGGCTGCGAATCGAGCACCGATTGGGACCGCGTCAACGCTCATGTCGCGATCGAAGTCGATCGTGACGGAGGCGTCCGCGACCAGCTGGACGACGGGTTCGGCCCGTGACGGCCGATCGGATTCCCGAGTCGGCTCGTTGAAAACCGCCTCGGTATGGTCGCTCGCCCATAGTGCCGGATCAGTCACCGGGTCGATCAGGTCCGCCGCGGCGGGCGTCGGTGCGGCCACCT
The DNA here is from genome assembly GCA_031394255.1 of Gemmatimonadota bacterium. GTDB lineage: Bacteria > Gemmatimonadota > Gemmatimonadetes > Gemmatimonadales > GWC2-71-9 > SHZU01. Next base: position 15,111 of record JANMXA010000042.1, on the reverse strand, counting down.
GCCGGAGCGGGAGGGTGAGCGACCGGGTCACGACTCCGCCATCGGCTGCCAGCGCCGCCGTCCCCCCAAGGGCTTTGGCCAGGAAGTGAACGGCCCGCCATTCGAGCAGCGGAACGGAACCGTCCGTGTCGCCGGTCTCGAGCGCGCGGCCGACCGTCGCTACATCGGCCGCCGCGATCGCCCAGTGGTCCTCTACCGCAATGCGTACGAAGTCGGGTTCGAGGCGATTCGGTTGATCGGCGCGCAAGACCACCCGAGTGCCTTGCTGAGTCGTGCCCAGGAAGGCAACGATCACCGACCGAAGCATCCGGCGGTCGCCTTCCACCTGTTCAGGTACGCCCGGGACGATCTGCAAGTCCGCCCCCGGCGCGAGGCTCGCCAGTTCCTGGAACAAGGCGTAGAGGTCGAACCCATCCGGCTGGGCGGCGAGTCTGCCTTCCAGTCCGGCGCCGATGGTCGTGAGGTGGTCGAGGGCTTCGGCCCGCGAAGTGGGTTCGGTGCTCCAGGAGTTGGCGATCGCAGCAAGGAAGCGGCCCTGTGCGGCACGTCCGGCGTCCCGTTCGGCGGCAATCCGCGCCAGCGCTTCCTGCAGGGCGACTTCCGCGCCTGGGTCGGAGATGCGCCCGGTAACGCGGTTGGGCGCGCCGGCAGCGTCCGTACCGACCGTCGCTTCAAATCGAAGCTGGCCTCCAGCGCGGCGCGTGACGCTTCGTGCCATCGAGCGAGGCTCGGGCGTCTCGGCCTCGAGCCACGTCATCAAGGCCTTGGTCGATTCGTCCGGGACCAGTTTGTCGCTCAGGCTCGCCGGCAGCGGTTCCGATGCGGCAAGGCCGAGCAATTGCCGGAATCGCGGGCTGATGGTCCATTCGCCGGAGGTCAGATCTCGTTCGAATGCCCCGTCTGCAGTGACGCCGGTCAGGCGGTCGAGCCGGTCCTGGCTGCCGCGGCTGTAGGTCAGCAGCCGATTGATGGCGCCGGTCAGCCGGTTCCATTCTTTGGCGGTCGAGACCGAACCGATCAGTGACGGAAACGGGCTGTTCTGGGATGGGACCATCGCCGCCGACAGCCGGGAGACCGGCTCAACGATGACGCGTCTGGCGGTGACGAACAGTCCGCCGGCGATGCCGACTGCGCCGATCAGCACGGCCAGCATCAGCCAGCGCAATGTGGACTCGATGGTCCGGTACTCGGCCCGGCCCGTGGTGAGCGTGGCCAGAGTCGTTTGCTGAGCAAAAACGTCCGGAAGCGAGAACGTCACTCGGACGCTGTCGCGGCCGCCGGCCGCGTCGACACGAGTCTGAAACGGGGTCTTCAAGTTGGCGAGCGGGGCCAGTTCGAACCGGGCCGAGCGGTCGCCGCTGCCGGGCGCCAGCGTGGCGGGATTGAATCGCTGGGCGACGACCACGTACCCGCGAATCGGCTGCGACTGATCGGTGAAGTTGGTCGGCAGGACCGGGACACCGCCGACCCAATAGAGCTCATCGCCGTTGCGAAGCAGGCCGATGGTGGGTTCCCGATTGTCCAGCATTCGGAAGAGGGCGTTTCCGGCGACGAACTTTTCGATATCGGGCAGGGATTCGTCGGTCCATCGATACAGGGCCTTGCCGCCCAGATCGTAGACGGCGACAAACCGGTCTCCGAACTGCGACGGGAACTGATCGCGGAATGGCGGATGGATCATGGAATCCGGAGGTGCGGGGCCGCGGCCGACCAGGGCGTACAGCGGGTCCGAGTAGGCGGCCTCGATCAGTCGCGAGCGGTCGCGGTTGACCAGGCGATCAAGGCGCATCCGGGTTTCCGAGGCCATTCCAGCGTACTGATTGCGTTCGAGATCACGTACGGCGAGCGCGGCACGACCGAGCAGGAGGGCTCCGCCAAGGGCGATGGCCAGACCGGTCACGACCACGGCCACCAACACCCGATCGCGCAGTGTCCGCAGCTGAAATCGGCGCCGCAGGGTGGTTGGACGCCCGGCGTCCGACTTGGGGCCGTTGGAGGGCGTCGTTTCGGTTCGTGCCTGCGCCATCGTCAAGAATCCTCGGCTGATCCGGGGCAGCCCGAACTGTGGGCGTTAGCCATCGGTGACGAGTTATTGCATATCTTGGGCTTGATTTTCCCGGTAAGCGCAAACGAAGGACAAAATTTGATATTATGTTAAATAGAAATGACCAATAAATAGTCGAGGTTGTTTCTTATACTCCTAATGTTATCAAGTTGATTTCATCGCATCTATATTATTGTCACATAATTATTTACAGTTATTGACACCGTCTAGTGTTACAGGAAGTCGATGGCTGATAGCTGACAATCGAACGCTAATATCAAGTGTCGCCGCCAACAATACGGATATCGGCTCATTTGTCGGGTACCGCACAAAATTGGACGGCTTAGCTTTGGATTTTGCGGGCTGATCGGTCGTCGTGGTCAGCGCGGGAGGTGCATGGGAATCCGAAGGCGGGTCGTTTCCCAGGTCAGGACAAGAGCGGCTTCTTTTGGCTTTGCCCCCGGTTCGAAATCGAACTGTAGCTGTTCCCGCGTCCGTTCGACGGTGTCGCTCGGCAGCACGACCCTCCCGATTTCCAACGCCGCGACGGCTGGCACATACTCTGACTCCAGGCCCCACTGGCTGGTCGACCGATTGACGATCACCTCCCAGGTCTCGGGTCCGGGAATGGTGTAGAGCGAGACCTTGCCGGGGCCGATCGTCATGCCACCAAGCACAATGGTCCCTCCCAGCCGGAGCGTGGTCGGTTCGTTCGCCCCGGTCCGCCAAAGGCGTCCGAACGGCACGAACGACCCGCCCAGCATGCGTCTGCCCCTCAGCTTCGGGGCCCCGTAACACACTTTGATCCGGACCGTCCCGAGGTGGGTGGTTGCGGACCGGGTCGGGCTGGCCCGCGGAAAGTAGGACGGAAGCCAGGCCCAGTTTCGCCGGCAGGGCAGGTAGGTTGTCGCCGGAAAGCCCCAATCCCCACCGACGACAACTAGCGCGAGCGCCGCAGCTGCCACGGCGACCGCCACGCCGCGGCGCCCTCGCACCGCGTTACCACCCCTGCCGACGGCGGAGTTCGGTAATGTGGGCAAGGTGATGGTCTCCGTGCCAGGCGTAGGTCGCCGCCAGGCGATCCAGGCTGACTGAGATTCTTCCTTCGGGGTGGTAGAACGTGCGGGCGAATTGGGCGGGAGCCGTGGCCTCAAGCAGGCCGACCCACCGCTCGTGGAGCCAGTCGAGCAGGCCTAACGACCCGGCAAGAGGACGTCTCGAATCCGGAAGTTCGGCCCACTTCGCCTCGTCGTATGGCCGGATGGTCGGATGGTCCTCGGTGAGGGCCAGTTTGCAACGAACGTAGGCGTGAATGTGACTGTCGGCGACGTGATGGACGACCTGTCGTACGGTCCAGCCGTCGGGACGGTATGGGGTGTCGAGCGCCGGGTCGTCGAGGCCCGCGACGGCTGCACGAAATCGCGCGGGTGCCGTCTTGATCCTGGCAATGGCCTCGTGCCGGTCTCCTATGCTGCACGAATCGGGAAATACGAACGGACCGATGGGATAGCGGAGATCGGTTGGCATCACGGGGTCCTGGGGGGAGGCTGGCGGCCGGTGGTATCGGCGGCGGGCGGCGGCACCGCGATCAGCAGCGCACCGTCGCTCAGGGTCAGGCGTCCGTCGGGCGGAATCCGGACGTACAGATCCCGGCCTGATGCCGTCAGTGCCGGATATTGCCGGCCGACCGACGCCATCATCGACCCGAGGATGAATTCGGGCAAAAGAAAGCCATTCACCCGGAGGCCTCGGAGCCAGAAACGTTCGACCTCACGGCCGGTGCGTTGCATTATGACCTCGGCGGTAACGACCGTGGCCGAGTCGACCATCCGGGCCAAGGGGCCGAGCAGTACTCGCGCTTCGGGCGGAAGGTCCTGCAGTCGGCCGCGCACCTCGATGTGCGTGGAATCGATGCCAACCAGGATGCCGAGACTGTCGGGGATGCGGCCGGTCCCGAGGCGGGCGAGCAGGTACGAAGCCCAATCGCCGCCTTCGACCCGTCCATCGGCCTTGGTTCGCGCGACGAAGACCGAGTCCACCAGGGAGGCTGCGCGGGCGACGCCGTCGTTCGACAGCCGTCCCGGAGGGGGCTGGCCGGCAGCGGGAGCCACGGCCAGAGCACAGAGGGTGGCGAGCAGGCTCCCGGCCTGGCGGATCGATGCAATCTTCATGTTCCGAAGATGCAAGGGTCCTTGGCGGCCGGAAAGCCCGGCCGATTTTCAGCCGACGGTGGGGCGGAACGTCGGCGCCTTGCGGGCCTTGGTGGCTTGTTCGAATCCGAACGCCAGTCCGATCAGGCGTCCTTCGCTCCAGGCCCGTCCGGCGAACATGAGGCCGACCGGGAGGCCGTGGACGTGTCCCATCGGAACTGTGATCGACGGATAGCCCGCCACCGCGGCGTAGGTCGAACTTCCGCCAGTGGATCGATCGCCGTTGGCGAGGTCGATCGGCCAGGACGGGCCCGCGGTGACGCTGACCACCGCGTCGAGCCGGTGACCGGCGAGCTTGGCGTCGAGGCCCTCGGTTCGCGCCAGCCGGCGGCATTTCGCGAGCAGCGCCTGGTATTTCGCCGCACCCATCGCGGTGGTCTTCTCGGCGAGCAGAAAGGTCTCCTGTCCGAAGTACGGCATCTCCCGATCGCGGTGTTCCTCGTTGAATCGGATCAGGTCCGCGAGGGTGCGATGAGGTACGCGGCCACCGAGCGAGGCCAGGTAGGCTTCGACGCCGACCCGGAACTCGTAGGCCAGGACCTGCCATTCGGCGCCGCCGAGCGGCCGGGGGTCGGCAAAGTCCACGGGGTCGACCAGGACGGCACCGGCGGCGGCGAGGGCCTTGAGGGCCTCGTCGTAGACGGCTTCGGTCTTGGCGCTGACGCCCACGTGTTTCCGCATCACGCCGAGTCGGGCCCCTTTGAGACTGCCGGCGTCGAGGAAGCGCCGATAGTCGGCGAGGGCATGGCCGTTACTGCCTCGAGTGGCGGCGTCCCGTGGGTCGGCGCCAGTGAGTGGCCCGAGCAGGGTGGCCGCGTCCGCGACGGTCCGGCACATCGGCCCGGCCGTGTCCTGCGTCGACGAAATCGGGATGATGCCCGATCGGCTCCAGAGGCCGACGGTGGGCTTGATGCCGACGAGCCCATTGGATGACGATGGGCAGACGATCGAGCCATCGGTTTCGGTGCCGATCGTGATGGCGGCGAGATTGGCCGATCCGGCGGCACCCGAACCCGCGCTCGAGCCGCAGGGGCTCCGGTCGAGGACGTACGGATTTCTGGTCTGACCGCCCCGTCCGGACCAGCCGCTCGAGGAACTGCTGGACCGGAAGTTGGCCCACTCGCTGAGGTTGGTTTTGCCGAGAAGGATGGCACCGGCTTCGCGGAGCCGGCCGACGATGAAGGCGTCTTTGGGTGCAATGGACCCTTCGAGCGCGAGCGAGCCGGCGGTGGTCTGCATCCGGTCCGCCGTGTCGATGTTGTCCTTGATGAGAATCGGGATCCCGTGCAGCGGTCCCCGAACCCGGCCAGCGGTGCGCTCCCGGTCGGCGGCCTCGGCGAGGGCGAGCGCGTCGGGATTCACTTCGATCACCGAGTTGACCCTGGGCCCTCGGCGGTCGACGGCTTCAATCCGATCAAGGTACAACTCCGTGATCCGCCGGGACGAGTAACGGCCGGACTGCATGCCTTCCTGGAGCGCGGCGACCGTGATCTCCTCCAATTCGAAAGCCTGGCGAACCACAGGTTCGGTGGGGCTTGCGGTCGAAGCTGCCATGATATGCGCGGGCCTGGACGTGGCGGCCAGGCCGCCAGCCAGCGTCGCACCCACAAATGCACGTCGTTTCATTTGGCTCTCCTGGCCGGGCGTTTGATTGCGGCTGGTTTCTTCGGCGCCGTCGCGCCCTTGAGCGCTTCGCGTTTGGACAGTGGTGACAGGCCGGCGCCTTCGGCCGCCAGATACCGTCTTACCTCAACGGGGTTGGTCTTGGCGAATTCCCGGAGCGCCCAGCCGATGGCTTTGCGGAGGAAGGGCTCCGCCGAGTCGATCGATGGCGCGATGCAATCGTATAGCAGGACTGTGTCCGTCTGATCCTTGAACGTGCTCTGGCTGATGATCGCGACCCGCCGGAGCCAGATGCTGTCGTACCGGGCCCAGGCCCGAAGCGTCGGCTTGATCCGGTCCGGGTAGGTGGCGAGCAGCACGGCGACCCGGTGGGCCAGCGGATCGACCAGATCCCACCAGCCGCCCTCCTGGATCATCCGTCGATACACCGGCAACAGTGCCAGGGAGATGAACCGCTGATAGGGGGGATGGGCCGCGAGTTCGATTGCAGCGTACCGCTCTTCGCGATAGGTCGCCTGATCCCACAGTTCGGAAACGGCGCGCCGCCAGTCGGCAGCCATGCTGATTGGAAAACGCCCGAAGGCTTCGGCACAGATCTCCCGGAGGAGTGGTGCCTGGACACCGTAGCACGGCATCTCGGACTTGAGATAGGCCCGAGCGCCGGCGGCCTGCTTGGCGTTTCTGTGTCGGACCAGTCCGGCGACGACCGCCGTTCTGAGAGGGCTCCCGGTCATACGAGAAGGGGTTCCTTGGTTGCGGTCGGTGCTCACGGGGTGACGCTCTCGTGCCGGTGCAGGACGGCGTCCAGCACCTGGGCCAGGCGGGCGGCCGCGAAGGGCTTGGTGAGCAGCGCATCGGTATCGGGGAGGGCCTGCTGCTCCGCCCCCAGATGCCCGGTGGTCAGAATGAACTTGATCTGCGGGTTCAGGGTCCGGAACCGGCGGGCCAGATCGAGGCCCGTATGTCCCGGCATGGTGAGATCGGAAATAACGACTTGGAATCGGGCCGGCTCGGCCGCGAAGATCTCGAGGGCCGCGGTCGCGCTGTCGGCGGCGGTGACGCGATAGCCAAGGCGCTCGAGCATCCGGGCGCCGATTCGAACGACCATGGCTTCGTCGTCGACGAGGAGCACCGCTTCGCCCGCGCCTCGGGGAGCCGCCGCCCCGGGGTCGTCGCCGGTTCGGGCCGGTTCGATGGCGGGTAGATAGATGTGCACCGTCGTTCCATGTCCCATTGTGGACTCCACGGTAATGGCTCCCTCATGCTCTTCGATGATGCCGTGGGCGACTGCCAGGCCAAGGCCGGTGCCGGCGCCGGGGGCCTTGGTGGTGAAGAACGGCTCGAACACTCTCGGCAGGAGGTTCGGGGGGATGCCCGGACCGTCGTCGGTGACCGAGAGCCGGACGTAGCGGCGCACGGCGAGGTTCACATGGGTCCGGGCCAGAGTGCGGTCCACGTCGATCACCGAAGATGAGATGGTGATGGTCCCGGGGCGGCTTCCGATCGCGTCTCTGGCATTGGTGGCCAGGTTGGTGATGACCTGATTGATCTGATTGGCGTCGATCGAGACCGGCGGCGGCCCGGGCTCATGCCGGACCAGGAGTTCGATCGTGGCCGGCAGGGTGGCCCGAAGCAGGACGACGGCGTCGTCAACGACCTGGGGGAGCTGGTCGCTCCGACGGGCCGGCTCGCGTTTCCGGCTGAAGGTCAGGACCCGCTGGACCACTTCGCGGGCTCGATTCGCGGCACGGATCACGTCGGCCAGGTTGCTCTGGGCGGGGTGACCGATTCCAATGTCCTCCGCCGCCATCTCCGCATTGCCGAGAATCCCCATGAGAACGTTGTTCAGGTCGTGGGCGAGGCCGCCGGCCAGCGTGCCGATCGCTTCCATCTTCTGGGCGTGGACCAACTGGGCCAGCAGCCGGGTCCGGTCGGCCTCGGCCTGGAGCAGGCTGGCGTGCTCTACCGCCCGGCTCGATTCCCGAACCAGCGCGGTCGGCAGGCGAGCAAGCCGGCTCTCTGGGAACACGCCGGCGGCCCCGCCAAGAATCAGGCCGTTTTCCTCCGGCACGGTGACATCTGCCACGACGAACACGGGTAGCCCGGCGGGAAAGCGTGCGACTTCGGCCGGCACGGCGGACCCGCTGATGACCACGGCGTCGGGAGCGGTCGCGGCCGCTTTGGCCACGGCGTCGCTGATCGATCCGACGGCGTCGATAGACAGGTCCACCAGAGCGTCGGCCGCCAGCTGCCGAAGCAGATCAGGCGGGACGTTTTCAGGTCGGACGAGCAGAATGCTCAATCGTCTGGGGTCGGCCATGCCGGCGTCAGTTACAGGAGGAGGAAAAATAGCCCGGGAACGGCCTGTCACCTACGGCTGGCGCTGGCGACCGATTGGACCGGCGGCTAGCTTGGGCCGATCCACCACCGGGGTCGGGCATGCAGGGTGATTCGCTGACGGGCAGGGGCATTGTCGGCCGGTTCGCGGGGGCGCTGGCGCTGGTGTACAGCACCTTCAACCCCGAGGGATATTCCTACTTCCACTGGGCCATCAACCCGGCCTTTCGGGGCCAGATGGAGGCAGCCCGCGCTCAGCTCCCGATCAAGCTGTTGATCGGCCTGGTTCTGGTGGGGGTGTGGATCTTCCTGGTGCAGACCACTCGTCGGGCCATCGGATGGAAGGGTGTGGTCCTGGTCCTGGCCATCCTCGGGACGCTGATCTGGGCCCTGATCGACTGGCATGTCTTCAGTCCCGATAGCAGCCGGGCGATCGGTCACGTCGTGCTGGTGGGTCTGGCGATCGTTCTGGGCCTCGGCATGTCCTGGTCGCATTTGAGCCGGCGGCTCTCAGGCCAGGTCGATACCGACGAACTCAACTGACGGTCACCGTGCTCCATTCGACGTCTTGATCACGGCCCGGATGGCCGTGGTCCAGCCATCGGCGTTATCCGGCGGCGTGAAGGACCATGTTTCCCGGGACTGCCCGCTTCCGGCGGAAATCCGGACCCGCTCGCGGTCGCGGTGTACTTCGTAGTCCCGCCGACTGGCCGGGGTAATCTGGATCCCGATCTTTTCATTCTTGTAGATCAGCACGGTGCTGTCGGTCACGACGATCGACGCGATCCGTTCCTCCCAGCCCGACTCCCGCGTCCCGGCGTCGTGGGTGAAGCGAAAGCTCTGGTTCGGGGCCCGGAAGCGGACGGTTTCGCGGACGAAGCGGGCTTCCTGTTCTGCGGACAGGTGACTGGTATCGGCGGGCCGGCAAGCGGTGAGGCAGATCAGCAGGGCGGTGAGCGTCGCAGCCTGGCGCATCAGCGTGTCTCCCCGGCGTTCGGCGTTCGTGCCACCAGATCCAGAATGCCCTGGACCAACTGTTCCGGGCAGTCCTCCTGAATGAAGTGGCCACCCCCCTCGACCTGCCGATGAGGCTGGCCCATCGTTCCGGGAATCCGGGTCTGGAACGGTTGTTCGCCACCGGCGGTGATCCGGTCCCGGTCTCCGAAGAGGGTGAGGAACGGCTTGGTCCAGCTGCGGAGTGCGTTCCAAGCTTCGCGGTTCGCGGGCACGGCGGGATTGTCGACGTCGGTCGGCACGAGCATCGGGAACGCCCGGGCGCCAGCCTGGAAGGACGGATCCGGGAAGGGCGCGTCATAGGCGTGGACGGCCCCTTCGCTGATCCCTTTGACCGTTCCCTTGAGCACGATCTTCCCGGCCCGAAAATCGGGTACCGTCTGGGAATACTCCCGCCATTGCAGGAACCCGGGCGTTGCCATGCCCTTTCCGGTGGGGAGGCCGGTGTTGCTGATGACGACCCGGGCAAACCGATCGGAGTGCTCGGCGACGACCCTGAGCCCCAGGAGCCCGCCCCAATCCTGGGCGAAGACCGTCATGGCACGCAGGTCGAGCGTCGTAACGAATCCGGCGAGCCAGGCCACGTGGGCGGCGTAGCTATAATTGTCGACCCGTTCGAGCTTGTCCGATCGGCCGAACCCGATCAGATCCGGCGCGATGGTGCGGAAACCGGCGGCGACGAGCGGCGGGATCATTTTCCGATAGAGATAGGACCAGGTCGGCTCCCCGTGGAGCAGCAGCACCACGGGGCCATTGCGGGGCCCTTCGTCGACGTAGTGCATCCGGAGGCCCTGGACCTCGACGTAATTCGGGCCGAACGGATAACCTTCGAGGTTGACGAAACGATCGTCGGGGGTTCGGAGTGTCATGAGGTTCGGCCCGGGGCGGGTACGCCGCGAATGAAGGCGATGTAGTCGGTTGCTGTTGGAATCGCACCTCCGCTGCGCAGGAGCGACGCGATCTGCCCGCGATGGTAGGCTCCGTGGAGACAAACATGGAGCAGGATATCCTCTGCCGGGGTCGTGAAAGTCTGACCGGCCGAGTTGGTGTAGGAGATGCCGGTCCGAGCCGCGACGGGATCCAGTGCTTCGACGTAGCGCCGGAAGCCGGCGAGGTTGTCCTCGGCCAGGCGCTGGCAGTCGGCAAGTGAGAGGATGGGCCACACCGGTACAGACGCTGGCTGGCCGACCAGCCGGGCGTACCAGACGTGTTCGGCCGCGAGGAGGTGGCTCAGGAGTTCGGCGGCGGTGGGGCCGGCCGCCGAATCGCGGACGGATTCGAAGACCCGCCGGTCGGCCCAGCCCAGATGATCGATCAAACGCTGCAGGTATTCCATGTCGCATCTCGAACGAGTCCGGGCCAAATATACCGCCGATTCGGACGTCGGCTTCCCGTTCAGCGTTCCGGTCATTCGTTCGTTCACGGAACTCGAGGTTGGCCCGGCGGTCACGTTCTTCGTCGGCGAAAATGGGTCGGGCAAATCGACCTTGCTGGAGGCAATCGCACTGGCGGCGGGACTTCCCTTCGTCGGGGCCGACGAAGGGTTTCGGGATCCGTCATTTCAGCAGCAGCGCCGATTGGCCGCCGGCCTGGGGCTGACCTGGCGGCGCCGGACCCACCGGGGGTTCTTCCTTCGGGCCGAGGATTTCTTCGGATGGCAGCGGCGGCTGGTTCGGGAGCGGGCGGAGCTGGAGACGGGCCTGACGGACATCGAGCGCGAGTACCGCGATCAGGGGCGGTCCGCGCAGGCACTGGGGCTGGCCAAGGGGCCTATGACCAGCTCCCTCAACGACATGGAGCGGCGTTATGGCCGGGATCCCGACGCCCGGTCCCACGGCGAGGCCTTCCTGAATCTCTTCGGGGCCCGGTTTGCCCCCGGCAGCCTGGTGCTGCTGGACGAACCGGAGGCGGCGCTGTCGCCCCAAAGCCAACTTGGCCTGCTGGCGATGTTGCTGGACATGGCGCCGCGAGACTCCCAATTCCTGATTGCGACGCACTCACCAATCATTCTGGGATACCCCGCGGCGTTGATCTATTCGTTTGATGGCGGACGGATCGAGCGGGCGGCGTACGACGATCTCAACCATGTCCGGCTCACCCGCGATTTCCTGGCCGATCGCGAGCGGTTTCTCCGGCGGCTGTCCGGCTGATCCGGGCTGGCCTCAGGCAGCCGGGAAGAGAAAACTCAGCTCCTTCGGCCGGGTGCCGCCGAGGCCCGCGCCATAGCGGCAAACGGCGGCTTCGTCGGTGGGGAGTTTGGCGCACTGCTGTTCGCGGTCGGTCGGATTGCGGTAGAGCACACTCATCTCTTCGCCGACGGCATTGTAGCAGGGCACCGAATAATTGCGGTCGCCGAGACGACGGCAGAAGCCGAAGCCGTCCTCGGGATTGGAGGTCACGTCGATGAAGTTCTTCACGACGCCGATGTAGCACCATGCCTGGAGCCTGTGGTCGCCCCTGGCGCAGAGTTCGATCGATTTTTCGGGGCTCCGGACGGTGTAGCCGCTCACGTAGGTGCCGATGCCCTGGTAGCAGGACGCCTTCATCGCGTCGGGCGCGTCATCGCAGGCCCGGGCGATCTTGCCGAAATCGGGGCCGGTCAATTCGATGATGATCCCGGCCTGCATGCCGTAGCAGCCGAACTGGTACTTGGTGTCGATCGCGGTGCAGGGGTAGAGCGGGTCGGTCTTGTCGCGAATCGGAAAACTGTCGGCGGCGGCTCCGTGGTTGTGCTCGGCGGCGGGCTGGTCGCCGTGGTCGTGTTCCTCGGTGGTGGCCGCCACCTGAGTGGGTGCCGCGGCCTGGTGTTTGTGCGGGTGATGGGCCTGCCCTCGGCCTTCCACGATGAACTCCATGAAGGCGCCGCCGTAACAGGACTGGGCATCCCAGCTGTCCACCAACTGGTCGCAGCCCATGAGCGCCTTCGGGAGATGGTGGTTCAGGGCGTTGACTAGGCCGTGGCCGATCCCGTGGACGCACTGGAACCGGAGCCACATGTCGGTCCGGGTGACGGTAATCTGGTGGCAGAGATCGTACACGGTTGCGCTGTCGGTGCCCTTGGCGTCGAGGTAGGCCTGAACCACGCCGTGGTAGCAGCCGGACTGGTAAAGCGCGGTGCAGGTCTCATAGACCGCGGAGACGTTTTTCTCGGGGGTCCAGGCGTTGATCCCGACCACGTGGGCGAGGTCGTGGCCATTGCGGACGGTGCCGGGGTCCATCCGGGACAGGACGGACAGGCCATCCATGGCCAGTCGGACGGCCGATTTCTCGACCATGCCGAGGAAGATCTCTTCGTAGCAGGACTGCTTGGTCTTGCCACGCAGGAATCTGCAGCGATCGACGGCGAGGGTCGCGACCGTAATGGAATCACCGCTTGCCACGGCCTGGGCGACCACCGCCTCGACCGGTCGGCCGCCGAGGCCCGGGAGGATGGTGCCCCTGGACCGGGCGTACAGTCCGGCGGTGCCGAGGGCCACCACGAGGCCCATGACGACGAAAACGAGGGATTTCCTGACCATACCGGCGATTCCACCCAGGAGGTTTCCGGAAACGTAAACCGGCCGCGGTCTCTGGGGAGGCCACGGCCGGCGAAGGCGCGATGGAGGTGGTCCTACTTCTTCTTGGGTGGTTTTCCGGTCCGCTGGACCGCCTTGAGCCAAAGCAGCGCCTTGTCGAACCCTTTCTTCTTGCCGCCATTGCTGGCGTCACCGAAGAACGCGGTGAACTTGGGTCGCGTGCCGCTGGGGGTGGGTCGGTATCCGAAGCGACAGAACCACCCAAAGGTCCGGGTGCTGGCCTGGTCGATACGGGAGATGCCCGGGATTTTCGACGTCGAACGAGTTCGAGTCTTCGTGGTCCGAGACCGGGTCGAAGGTCGACGGGTAGCCATGGTGATGATCCGCTACGGTTAGGTGAGTTGGTTGACGATCCGGCCCTATTATGCGCCCGTTTTTCACAATGCGGAAGGGGGGAATTTTCCGGCCCTTCTTTTCCCATATCCTAACGCTCGGAAATCGCAAGGGGCGAGCGCCCCGTCGCCTAACTGCCCGGGGGCGGGGCGATCCCGTCCTTGAGGTAGCGGTCGAACCACTCCAGCATGTCCAGCAGCACCTGCCTGGACCCCTCCCGCGACGTTACGTAGTAGGACTCGCCGGGATACACCTTGTATTTCACCACCTTGTTGTAGCGGTCGAGGGCATGGACGAACTCCAGCGAGGCCGGGATCGGGTAGACCCCGGGCCGCCAGCCCGGTGTGACCCCCTCGCCCTGGACCACGAAGGTCGGCGTGGTGACCTGGTGGGCCAGGCCGAGCGACGAATTGCGCCGATATACCGCGGCGCTGTCGGGATAGGGGCCCCATTCGTAGGCGTTGAGCTTGGCGTGCTGGAGCTCGGTGTTGTAGTTCTGGAAGCCGACCCAGTCCGCGTAGCCGGATTGCGGGACCGCCGCCTGGAAGACGCCGGGCGCCCGGGCGATCGCCCCCATGGTCATGATCCCGCCGTAGCTGTTGCCGGTGATACCGATCTTGGCGGTGTCGACCACCGCGAGATGTTTGAGATATCCCACGCCCGCCAGCACGTCCGGGAGGTCGCAGATCGTCCAGCAGGGATTGTTGGCGTCCTCGAACGCTTTCCCGTACCCCGAGCTGCCCCGGATGTTGGGGGCGAGAACGGCGTAACCCATCCGGGCCAGGAACTGGGCCTGAGGGAGATATTGGTCGCTGAACTGTCCGGTGGGCCCGCCGTGGATGTAGAGGATGCCGGGGGCTCGCTCACCGGGGCGAAGACCGGCGGGGCGATAGAGGTAGGCGTTGATGGTGAACGGGCCGCTGCCATAGCTGATCTTCTCGGGCGCGATCATCGCGGATTCCACCTCGGGGGTCACCGATGTGGTCAGGCGGACCGCGGTTCCGCCGGCGGCGGCCACCACCCAGAGGTCCGCGGGTGCCGTCAGGGTCGCGTACGCATAGACGATCCGGGTTCCGTCCGGCGACCATTCCGGCGTGGACGCCAGGCCAGTGGTGGCGGCGGTGAGGGTACGGACGGTGCCGCCGTCGAGGGCCGCGACCCGGATCGTCTGGGTCCCGTCACGCAGCGAGGCGAACGCCACTGAGCGGCTGTCCGGGGCCCAACGGGCGTCGCCCTGGTCGGCGGGTTCGGCGGCGAGCGGCCTGGGCGTGCCACCCGAGGCCGAGGTGAGCCAGTAATTCACCCAGCCGCTCCGATGGGACTTGAACAGCAGCCACTTTCCGTCCGGGGAGATCAACGGATAGCCGAACCGCGATCGGGACCCCATGGTGCCATAGTCGAACAGGTCCCGATCCGACGCGACGACCACGGCCGTTCCGCCGTTCCGGGGCATGCGGATGAACTCGTGGTCGGCCCAGCGGTCGTCGGAACGGATGTAAAAAAGGGACGCGCCGTCGGGACTCCAGCTCGGATTGGTCTCATAGCGGGGGTCGGCGGTGAGGCGAGTGACGCGGCCGGTGGCGACGTCAACGGTCCAGATGTCGAACTGGCCCTCGCGGAGTGCCGAAAAGGCTAAGGTCCGGCCGTCCGGCGCAAAGCTCATCGCGTTGATGCGGGCGCCGAGGTTGGTGAGCCGCCGTTCGTTGCCGGAGCCGAGATCGGTGAGCCAGATCTCGGGATTGCCGCTCTTGTCGCTCAGCCAGGCGATCCGGTCGCCGGCGGGGGCCAGGCGGATCAGCTGGGTGGAGATCTCTCGGCTGAGCCGGACCGGGGCTCCGCCTTCGGCCGGTACGGCCCAGAGGGCCCCGCCACCCAGCGGTGAGGCGAACAGCACGCGGCGGCCGTCGGGACTCCAGATCGGGCCTTCACCGGCGATCAGTGAACTCACCGCCACGATCTGGTCGGCGGTGGCAGC
>JANMXA010000041.1:0-2734 GCA_031394255.1 Gemmatimonadota bacterium | reverse complement strand
CGGTGCCCTAGCCCAAGCCATGATAGGTGGGTGGTTGTCGACGGCCAGAGAGTGTGGCACCTCGGCGCATCTATCAACGGCCTTGGCAAGGACGCTTGCCGGATCAGCCAGCGGCCAGCCGGTCCCAAGAGCGAAGAGGTCGTGGCGGAGATTGATACTTGGTGGTCGGGCGGCGGTCCGCTATGACGCAGAACGGGCCGGGGGCCCGAGATGTGCTTCGGGAGCCGTTTGCCTCCATACTAAGGGCAGGCTATCACATGGGGCTTCGTCCGGTCCATATGTAAGGGAGCTATCGCCGCCCCGGGATTTGAAGGTGCGAGTCCCTTGGCTGAGCGGGGCTTGATCTCGACCTGACGGTCTCAGAGCCCTGCCGGGTTCCGCGGCCGTCTTAACACTTCCTGAACGCGGCTTGCCCTATCATTGCGGCCATGCCCGCTCAGCCCGACCTCGTCTCCCGTCTCCGCCGGGCGCTCTTCGGTGCGCCCCGCTCCCTCGACGACGACCATCTCTTTCACCGCCTCTCCCTGATCCCGTTCCTGGCGTGGGTCGGTTTGGGCGCGGACGGGCTTTCGTCCTCGTCATACGGTCCGGAGGCGGCGTTCATCGCCCTCGGCCAGCAGACCTGGCTCGCCCTGGCCCTGGCGCTGCTCATGGCCACCACGGTCTTTCTGATCGCGGCGGCGTACAGCCGGATCATCGAGCAGTTCCCGCATGGCGGGGGTGGGTACGTCGTCGCCACGAAGTTGCTGGGGCCGCGGGCCGGCGTGGTCAGCGGGACGGCGTTGCTGGTGGACTACGTGCTGACCATCACCACCAGTCTGGCGGCAGCCGGTGATGCGATCTTCAGCTTTCTCCCGCATTGGCAGCCGTTCAAGCTCACGATCGAGATCGGCTTTGTCCTGGCGCTGACGGTGCTCAACATCCGGGGCGTTCGCGAGTCGGTGATCGCGCTGGTGCCGGTCTTTCTGATCTTCCTGGTCACCCACGCCATCGTGCTGGGCTACGGCATCCTGGCGCACCTGCCCCAGGTGGCCGCGACGGCCGCCACCATCCGGTCGGGCGCGGCACAGGGGATGTCGGGCGTCGGTATGGCCGGGCTCGCCCTGCTCTTCGTGCGGGCGTACTCGCTCGGCGGAGGGACCTACACCGGGATCGAGGCGGTCTCGAACGGGATTCCGATCATGCGGGAACCGAGGGTCCAGACCGCGAAGCGCACCATGACGTACATGGCGCTCTCTCTGGCGATCACGGCATCGGGCCTGCTGATCTGCTACCTGCTCTGGGGCGTTGGGCCGATGGCGGGCAAGACCATGAACGCCGTGCTGGTCGAACGGATGGCGGGCGGCTGGCCACTCGGCGGCGTGTTCGTGGTCGTCACCATGCTCTCGGAGGGGCTGCTGCTGGTCGTGGCGGCTCAGGCCGGATTCATCGACGGACCGCGGGTGCTGGCGAACATGGCGGTGGACTCCTGGGTGCCGCACCGGTTCTCCGCGCTGAGCGAGCGGCTGACCACCCGGAACGGGATCGTGCTGATGGGGGGGGCCTCGCTGGTGGCGCTTCTCTACACCCGGGGCGACGTCGGGCGCTTGATCGTGATGTACAGCATCAACGTCTTCCTGACGTTCTCTCTTTCCATGCTCGGGATGCTGATCCACTGGATCGGGCAGCGCCGCACCGACCCGCGCTGGCTCCGGCGGGTGGCACTCTTCGGCGGGTCATTTCTCCTGTGCGCCACGATCCTGGTCATCACCATCCTGGAGAAGTTCCGCGAGGGCGGCTGGATCACGCTGACGGTGACCGCGGGGTGTGTGCTCTTGTTCTCCCTGATCCGGCGCCACTACCGGGGCGCCGCCAGCCACGTACGCCAACTCTACGAGCAGTTGAAAGATCTTCCGGTGGCCGCCGGCGAGCCGGTTCCGGTCGACCCGGCCCGTCCAACGGCGGCCGTTCTCGTCTCCGGGTACAACGGGGTCGGCATTCACACCGTGCTGAACGCGGTGCGGGCATTTCCCGGCCATTTCGGGAACCTGGTGTTCATCGCAGTAGCCGTCATCGACTCGGGGGAGTTCAAGGGCGAGGAGGCGCTGGCACAGCTCAGGCAGCGGACCCAGGGCTCGCTGGATGAGTACGTCCGGCTCGCGAACGGGATGGGCCTTGGCGCGGCGAGCCGGATGGCGGTGGGGACCGATGTGGTCGAGGAGGCTGAGCGTCTCTGTCTCGAGGTGGCCTCGGCGTATCCGCGCACCACGTTCTTCGCCGGCCGCCTCATCTTCCAGAAAGAGCGCTGGTATCAGCGCTTCCTCCACAACGAGACACCGATGGCGGTCCAGAAGCGGCTTCAGTGGCTCGGCAAGACCATGGTGACCCTGCCGATCCGGGTCCGGGAGGCGTGACTCGCGCTGACGTCAGGCTTGGTGCGAGTCCGGTCGCGGCCCGAACCGATCAGTCCGGCATCGCCGGCATCAGGACAAAGCGGTAGACGCCCTTCGCCTGACCGCCGAGGTAGTGGGTGAGCGTGGCCGCGGTTGGTCCGATCGTTCCGATCAATTCCGTTTGAAGAATGCAGAGGGCGCCCATGGGGCAGAGATTGATGTGGATCTCGGTTCCATCCAGTTGGTATCCGTGCTGAGAGGATGATTGCTGGACCGGGAGCGCCGGAGCGCGAAAGGCCTGGGTGATTGTCACCAGGCCTGAGGCCTCGCTCCCCGTTCGGGGGCGCAAGTCACCCGGGAAG
>JANMXA010000040.1:0-1643 GCA_031394255.1 Gemmatimonadota bacterium | reverse complement strand
CGGGTCCTGCTGACGGCGACTTCGGGGCGATCGATACCGGACGTACGCCTGAGCCCTGGCCTGGGGCCTCCTGACTTGCCCTGAGCCGAGCTCCTGTGCGGTGAGGCCTCGAAACCCGCAGGGGTGGCGGTCCGAGAAAGCGATCGGCGGCCCCGGCGATCGTCACACCGCACCCAGAGTGAATCCGGGATGTCCCGGATTGCGTCCGTGCGCCGTGAGGCGCTGTGTTTCGAGTGGAAGGGAGGTTCTTCGGCCGCTGGTCTTGTCGCAGCAGGACGGTGGAGCCGAGGGCAGCCTGAGCCGGGTGGTGCCGGGGAGGGTGGGAGCAGCCCTGACAAAGCCGGGACGGGCCAGTACTGCCAGATGGCTTGGGTCGGGCGAGCAGGACGGAGAGGAGTACGCGAGGAACCGGTGTGTGAACGCCCCTTGATCCGGGACCAGCTTAAGTCTGGCGGATATGGGCTGGCGGCGGCGCGCACCCGCACGGACCGCGGTCTGGTCCGGGTGGGGAGCTGACAACGGACACGGGATCCTCCCGGTGGGCGCACAGATGACTCCCGGCTGACGGACACGTTTTCTCCTGTGTCAACGGACACGGATTCTCCAGGTCGAATGTCCACCGCAACGCCTTGGTTTTTCGGTCGGCTCGTGGTTCACCACGAGTTCATCGGAGGGGCAGTTGACGAAGTCGAGTAGGGAGATCATGGAGATTCTCGAGGCGTTTGACGCGACCGGGTGTGCCTGGTCGGCGGCCAGGCTGGCCGGTGTTGATGCCAAGACGGTCGCGCGGTTTGTGCAGGTCCGGGACGCGGGCGGTGACCCCTACGCGTCGGTGCGGAGGGCGCGGCTGATCGATCCGTTCATGGAGCTGGTGGAGCAGCAGGTCGAGCTGTCAGAGGGTGAGATCCGGGCCGATGTGGTGCACGAGCGGCTGGTCGCGATGGGCTTCGACGGTGACGAGCGCAGCACCCGCCGGGCGGTCGCAGAGGTCAAGGCCGCGTGGTGTGACGGGCACCGCCGCAAGTATCGGCCGTGGGCGCCGGAGCTCGCGTTGTGGTTGCTATGAAGAATTCTGCATAGAGACCTAGGTTGAATTCCACATAACCGGTTCGGCGAGCGGCCTGGGGAAACGGCCCGGTGGTAACACAGACACCGCGCCCCAGGCCGACTCATCCGGATTCCCGATGCGTCTCTCGACGATGGTTGCTCGCCGGCTCGATACGGTTGGCTGATCATGGCTCCTGACCGGCGACCGAGAGCGAGGCGCAAGCCCCCGGCGGCCGGCGTGCCGGCGGTGCGCACGGGCCCCTCCTCCGACGACGTGCACGAGGTGGTCTTCTTCCGCCGCCACGCGACGACGACGCGAGCGAGCGCACTCTGGGTCGCGACTTCCTCAAGGCCTGCCCGACCAAGGTTCGGGCGACCATGCGCGTGGTGCTGGCCGAGGTCGCCGCCGCGCCGCCCGAGCGGTTCGCCGGAGGCGGCTACTGGGAGGCGATGAAGGGCGACATGAGTGGCTGGTTCGAAGTCCGGGTCGATGGGCCGAGGCGTCACCACTACCGCCTGTCCGCCTGTTCTGCCGGCTCGACTACGGGGCCAAGGGCTTGGACAAGCCGCTGCTGGTCGTCATCGACGGCCGAGAC
>JANMXA010000039.1:0-23182 GCA_031394255.1 Gemmatimonadota bacterium | reverse complement strand
GCGGCATGATGATCACATAGGGCGACCGGGCGCCGCCCCGGGGCGCGAAGCAGTCGTGGTCCTTCCACCACTGGTAGAGCGGACCTTCGACCGCCTTCGGGTCGTACTGGGGTGCCAGCGGTTCGGTCATGCGGATTCGAGCTCTTCCGAGTTCGGCGTTTCGGCGTTCGGGAGATCGTCCTCGCCGGACACGAGGAGGCAGTCCACCAGGCGGAGCGAGGAGCCGATCGTGGCCGTGGCGGCCCGGATGGCCCGGGTCCGGGCGGCGCGGGAGGGCACCCAGCCGTGCAATTCGATGCCTTGCCGGCCCACCGGCACCAGTTCCAGGCCGGCCGCGTCAGGGCCGAGGGCCTCGGTCAATGCCGCGCGGAGCCGGTCGGTGAGCTGGGAGGGCTCGGGCGGGGCAGCCTCCCGTTTTCGCCATGGGTTCAGGCGGCCGGCCAGGGTTTTTCGGTCCTGTCCGCCGAGCCATTCACCAAGGACCAGGCCCGCGGCCAACCCCAGGCCCAAACCGAGCAGGACGGTGGGCAGAAGGCCGGTCCGTTGCCGGGAGCGTATGCGTCGATACTGCATATGGTTAAGTTAATAGCGAACTCTGCCTTCACGAAGCGGTGAGGTCATGCCAAAACGTCCCATATTCCGGCTCGCCCTCCTGGCGCTTGTCGTCCTGGTAGGCCTCGGCCTTTACTTCAGCCTGGGACCGAAGGTTCCGGTCGTGGTTCATCCGGTTGGGCTCGACGCCAATCCTTAAGCGGCGGTACTTCTTCGTATGACTTCGATTCGTCTGACACTCCCCGATGGCAGCGTGCGCGAGATGCCGGCGGGTTCGACCGGCCTCGATCTGGCCAAACAGATCGGCCCGGGACTCGCGCGCGCGGCGCTGGCCATCCGGATCGACGGCCAGATTCGTGATTTGAGCCGCCCCATCGATCAGGACGCCACGGTCTCGATCCTCACCGATCGCGATCCCGATTCGCTCGAACTCCTCCGCCACTCCGCGGCCCACATCCTGGCCACGGCCGTGCGGCAGATCTTCCCGACCGCGGGGATCGGTTTCGGCCCGCCGATCGAGGATGGGTTCTACTACGACTTCGAGGTCCCCCGCCCGTTCACACCCGAGGATTTGGAGAAGATCGAGGGCGTCATGCGCGAGGTGGCCGGCGCCGACCACTCCTTCGTCCGGGAAGTGGTGGACCGGGCCGAGGCCAACCAGCGGTTTGCCGACGACAAGCTCAAGCTGGAACGGATCTCGGAGCTCAAGGACGACGAGACCATCACCATCTACACCGACGGGCCGTTCGTCGATCTCTGCCGCGGGCCCCACATTCCGGGCACCAGCCGGCTCAAGCATTTCAAGCTGCTCTCCACCGCCGGCGCCTACTGGCGCGGCGACGAGAAGCGCCAGATGCTCCAGCGGATCTACGGAACCGCGTGGCACAAGAAGGACGATCTCGACGCCTATCTCCACCGGATCGAGGAGGCGAAGAAACGGGATCACCGGCGCGTGGGCAAGGAACTCGATCTGTTCATGTTCCACCAGTTCGCTCCCGGGGCCGCCTTCTGGACCGAGCGCGGCACCACCATGATCAACGTCCTGAACGAGTATCTCCGCGAACTCCAGCGGGACGGGTATCAGGAGATCAAGACCCCGCTCCTCTACAACAAGGGGCTCTGGGAGATTTCGGGGCACTGGGGCAAGTACAAGGAGAACATGTTCCTGGTGCTCGACAACGAGACCGGCGAGCACGATTTTTCCCTGAAGCCGATGAACTGTCCGTCGCACTACCTGATGTACTCGGCCAAGAAGCACTCGTACCGGGAACTGCCGCTCCGTTACAACACCTACGACGTCCTCCATCGGAACGAGGTGTCGGGCGCGCTCTCGGGGTTGACCCGGGTGCGGCAGTTCCAGCAGGACGATTGCCACATCTTCCTCATGGAAACGCAGATCGCCGACGAGGTGAAGCGGCTCACGAAGCTGATTCTCGGCTACTACGAGACCTTCGGGCTCACCGCCCAGCTCAAGTTCGCCACGCGGCCGGACCAGCGAATCGGGAGCGACGAGATGTGGGACCGGGCCGAAGCCGGGCTCAAGTCGGCGCTCGAGAGCACCGGGTATCCCTATGAGACCAAGCCCGGCGACGGTGCCTTCTACGGACCCAAGATCGATTTCCATGTCGAGGACTCGATCGGCCGGACCTGGCAGCTGGGCACCATTCAGCTCGACTATGCCGCGCCGGAGCGGTTCGACTTGAGCTACACCGGCGATGACAATCACGCCCACCGGCCGGTGGTCATTCACCGGGCCGTGAGCGGGTCGTTCGAACGGTTCATGGGGATTCTGATCGAGCATTACGCCGGCGCGTTCCCGCTTTGGCTGGCGCCCGAGCAGGTTCGCGTGGTGCCGATTTCCGATGCCCAGAAGGAAGCGGCCGAGAAGGTGACCGCTGACCTCCGAGCAGCCGGGGTCCGCGCCACGCTCGACGCGGGGCATGAGACCTTGAACTATCGGATCCGCCAGGGCGAGATCATGAAGGTCCCGTATCTTGCCGTGGTCGGGCAGCGGGAGGCGGATTCCGATTCCGTGGCGGTGCGGACCCGCGGGGCGGGGTCGAAGCAGGACGTGATGACCGTGGCGGACTTCAAGGCCCGGTTGCTGGACGACATCAGGACGAGAGCCAAGACGCCGAACTGAGGGCCGGACACCGGCCCTCCACCATTTGACCTGGAGCAACACGTGAACAACTACGGTGCAGCCCAGATGGCCGCCAGCTGGCGGACCGTCCGCAAGAACACAATCCAGATCGCCGAGGAAATTCCCGAGGAGAAGTACGCCTTCAAGGCGACGCCTGATACGATGTCGGTGGGCGAGACGCTGGCCCATCTCGCCCTGGTGACGCACTGGTCCGAACAGGCGCACTTTGCCAATAAGCAGACCAGCGTTTCCGGCGAGGATTTTCAGAAGTGGTTCACCGAGATCGGACAACAGGCGGCGGGGCTGACCGCCAAGCCGGCGATCGTGGAGGCCCTCAAGACTCGTGGCGAGGCGTTCGCTGCTCAGCTCGAGCGGCTCTCCGACGCCGACCTGGAACAGATGGTCGACCTCCCGGGGGGTGGGAAGTCGCGGCTCGACATGCTGCTGGGTGTGAAGGAACACGAGATGCATCACCGGGCCCAACTGATGCTGGTCGAACGCCTGATCGGGATCGTTCCGCACCTGACCCGGGCGCGGCTGGCCCGGATGCAGCAGATGGCCGACCAGGCCAAGGCCGGCTCGAATCGGAGTTGAAGTCGCTCTGGGATCGAGCCCGAGTGGCCGGTTGACTGTCGGGGTCAGCCAGCCCCTGGATTCAGGCGGGCTCGTCGTAGCGGAGGGCCTTGGCCCACTCGGCCTCGAGCCCGAACTTGCCGATCCAGCGATCCAGACTCGATTCCTTGATCTCGGCTTCACTGATCTCGAGCATCCGGGCGATGTCGCGGAGGTGACGGTCCGACCCGCCCATCTTGAAATAACGGAGCTTGTTGACGATCACGTACTCGATCGGGGCAATCCAGACTGACTCGTCCTCGATCATTCGCACGACCCGCCGCTCCAACGCCCAGGCTGAGAATTCATCGTTGCCCGCGAGGTAGACATCGGCGCGCATGGCTGTGTCATGGTGAACGATGTTGAAATGACCATGTTCCGGCCGGGCGCGTTCTTCGGCGACGACTTCGATCGGCGGGGTGTAGAAGTCGTCCGGCGTCCAGAGGCTCGCGAATGAAGCGCTGGTGCTCTTGCCGAGCCGGATCACCAGGTCGACGTCCAGGGTGAGCCGCGGATGGCCGTAGACCACGGCCGCGAGACCACCGGTGACCATGTAATCAATCCCGGCCCGGTTGAGCGGGGCGACGAACAGAGCGATGAGGCTAGGCGCCGGCGTCACGCATCAGCTTCCGGACTTCGGCGTCCACCTGATCCCGCGGCCAGTCGGGATGGCGACCCCCCACGCCCGCCGCAGCAAGCGCCCGCGCTTCGAGCCACAGGGCGTGCGACAGACGCACCTTCTCGTCCGCCGTCATGGCGCGCAGTCGTTCGGTTTGCCGGGCGAGCGCTGGGTTCATGCCCCGAATATTCATCATCGTTGACCGGGCCGGCAAGGCGGGGGTTCTTGCCCCCCGACTCCGGCTATATTTCCCCCAGTCACTTTAACCGGAACTAACCTCGAATGTCCGACGCCACCACTCCCGTCATTCTCGCCGGCTGCCGCACGCCGATCGCCAAGTATCTGGGCGGCCTGTCGAGTTTCTCCGCCACCAAGCTCGGCGCCCTCGCCATCAAGGAAGCCGTCAAACGGGCCGGCATCGACGCCGCCACCATCGATGAAGTGATCATGGGCCACGTGCTGCAGGGCGGGACCGGCCAGGCGCCGGCCCGTCAGGCCATGATTTTCGCCGGCCTGAACGGTGTCATCCCGGCCGTGACGATCAACAAGGTCTGCGGTTCGGGCCTCAAGGCCGTGATGCTCGCCGCCCAGTCCATCAAGGCCGGGGACAACCAGGTGGTGGTGGCCGGCGGGATGGAGTCGATGTCCAACGCGGCGCACTATGTCCAGGGCATTCGCGGCGGCATCAAGATCGGTAACCAGACCATGCTGGACGGCATGATCCACGACGGCCTCTGGGACGTCTATGGCAACGTTCACATGGGGGACCTGGCCGAGTACACCGCCAAGAAGGCGGGGATCACGCGGCTGGATCAGGACGCCTACTCGGCCGGGAGCCAGCAGAAGGCGGCGGCCGCCATGGACGCGGGCAAGTTCAAGACGGAGATCGTCGGGGTGGAGATCGCCGGCAAGGCGGGCACCACGGTCTTCTCCACTGACGAGGGGCCCCGCAAAGACACCACCGCCGAGGGACTCGGCAAGCTCAAGCCGTCGTTCCAGAAGGATGGAACCGTCACGGCGGGGAACGCCTCGACGCTCAATGATGGGTCGAGCGCGGTGGTGGTGGCCTCGCTTGCCTATGCCAAGGCGCACGGGCTCACGCCCCTCGCGAAGATCACCGGCTACGCCACCGGCGGCGGCGAGCCGAAAGATCTGTTCTTTGCTCCGATCTACGCCGTCCAGAACCTGATGAAGAAGGCCGGCACGTCCATTGGCGACTACGGGCTGATCGAGGCGAACGAAGCATTCGCCTCGCAGTGCCTGGCCGACGGCCGCGGGCTCGACTGGGACTGGGACCGGGTCAACGTGAACGGTGGCGCCATCGCCCTGGGCCATCCGATCGGCGCCAGCGGGAGCCGGATTCTGGTCACGCTGCTCCACGCGATGAAGGACCGGCAGGTCGCCACCGGGATGGCGACCCTGTGCCTGGGCGGCGGCAACGCCGTGGCGCTCTCCGTCGAATCGCTCTGAGACGGCCGATGGATCCCGCGACCAGCGCGCGGTCCCGGATCGGGGCTGTTGCCTGGTCGCTGGTTTTTCTGGTGCTGGGGTACGTTTCGATGGGTGCGCTGGCAGGCGCGGTCCTCAGCGTCTGGTCGTTCAGAAACCCGGCCATCTGGGAGAGCCCCGTCATTCCGTCTCTAGTGCAGGCCGGGACGGGGATTCTGATCTACGGGGCACTCACTTGGCTGATTGGGGCCAAGGCGATGAGAATGTCTCCGGCGGAGCTCGGGCTCGAGGGTGGCGGGAACGGGCTCACCGGCTTCGGGCGTGGGTTTCTCCTGGCGTTCGGCCTGGGCCTCGGAGCGATTCTGCTCGGCCTGCCCGCCGGTTCGTCCTGGACGGGCGACGGCGGGACCTTCGGCCACTATCTTGGCCGGCTGGCGGTCCTGCTGCTGATCCTGCTGCCGCCGGCGTTGATGGAAGAGATGGCGTTCCGGGGTACGGCGGTCGCCGCGATGGCGCGGGGGATCGGCCGCGGGCCGGCGGTGATCGTGACGGCGCTCTGTTTCAGCGCGGCGCACCGGGCCAATCCCGATGTGACGGTACTGGCCCTCGGCAACATCGCCCTTGCCGGGGTATTTCTGGGCGCTACGTTTTTCGCGCGCGGCGGGCTGTGGACCGCGACCGGCGCCCATCTCGGGTGGAACGTGGCGCTCGCAGCCGCGGCGGCGTCGGTGAGTGGATTACCGTTCGAGATTCCGTGGATTGATTTCCGGCCGGGTTCCCCCGATTGGGTGACCGGTGGTTCGTTTGGCCCCGAAGGCGGCCTCCTCGCCACCGCGGTTCTCGCGGTGGGCGCGGTGGTGGTGCTCCGGTGGCGGTACTTTCAGGAGGACGTATGAGGCAGGCAGCGGTAATCGGCGCCGGGACCATGGGGAACGGCATCGCCCACGTTTTCGCCCAGCAGGGCGCCAGTGTGACGTTGATCGACGTCTCCCAGTCCGCACTCGACAAGGCCCGGACGACGATCCAGGCCAATCTCGATCGGCAGGCGAAGAAGGGCACCATCGCGGCCGACGCGCCGGGCCAGATCCTCGGCCGGATCCAGACCGCCACCTCGCTCGACGGCGCCGCGGCCGCCCAGATCGTGGTGGAGGCCGCGACCGAGAACCCCACCCTCAAGTTCTCGATCTTCGAGAGCCTGGACCGGATCTGCGCTGCCGACGCGATCCTGGCATCCAATACCAGTTCGATCTCCATCACTGAAATCGCCGCCCGGACCAAGCGGCCGGCGCAGGTGATCGGGATGCACTTCATGAACCCGGTTCCGGTGATGCAGCTCGTCGAGGTGATCCGCGGCCACGCCACCAGCGACGCGACCACCCAGACCGTGCTCGAGATGTGCAAGGAACTCGGCAAGACTCCGGTCGAAGTTCAGGACTATCCCGGCTTCGTGGCGAACCGGATCCTGATGCCGATGATCAACGAGGCGATCTACACCGTGATGGAGGGCGTGGCCACGCCCGAAGCGGTGGACACCGTCATGAAGCTCGGCATGGCCCATCCGATGGGCCCCCTGGCCCTGGCCGATTTCATCGGCCTCGACGTCTGCCTCGCGATTCTCGACGTGATGCACAAGGGGCTGGGCGATCCCAAGTACCGCGCCTGCCCGCTGCTCCGCCGGATGGTAGCGGCGGGATATCTGGGCCGGAAATCGGGCCAGGGCTTCTACAAGTACGGCGGGTGACCGATGGCCGAGACCATTCCGATTGGCGCCGATCACGCGGGCTTCGAGCTCAAGGAACGGCTCGTCGCCGAACTCAAGACGCTGGGGTTCACGCCCGAGGATGTCGGGACCCACTCCAGCGCGTCGGTCGACTATCCTGACCAGGCTCACGTCGTCGCGGATCAGGTGTCGCGCGGGCAGGCCACTCGCGGCATCCTCCTCTGCGGCACCGGTCTGGGCATGGCGTACGCCGCCAATCGCCATCATGGGGTCCGGGCCGCGGTGGCCTGGGCGCCCGAAATTGCCAAACTGGCCCGGCAGCATAACGATGCCAACGTCCTGGTCCTGCCGGCCCGCTTCCTGAGCGAGGCCGATGGGATCGAGATTCTCAAGGCCTGGCTCACCACGCCGTTCGAAGGCGGCCGCCACCAGCGCCGGGTCGAAAAAATCGAAGTGGAGAACATCTGATGGCCGATCTGACCGCGTCGCTCCGCACCGGGGATCCGGTGGTCGCCGCATTGGTGGACCGCGAACTCATGCGCCAACGGGACGGCCTGGAACTGATCGCGAGCGAGAACTTCGCCTCCCGGGCAGTGATCGATGCGATGGGGACCCCGCTCACCAACAAGTACTCCGAGGGCTACCCGCGGAAGCGCTACTACGGCGGCAACGAAGTGGTGGACGAAGTGGAGCAGTTGGCGATCGATCGCGCCAAGGAACTGTTCCAGGCCGGACACGCCAACGTCCAGCCCCATGCCGGCGCCCAGGCGAACTTCGCGGCGTTCATGGCGGTGCTGCCGGTCGGGGGTTCGTTGCTCGGGATGTCGCTGGCCCATGGCGGACACCTCTCGCATGGTCACGGCGTCAATCACAGCGGGACGATCTGGCGGGCGTTCCACTATGGGGTGGACCCGGACAGCGGCCGGATCGACATGGACCAGGTCCGAGACTTGGCTCGCAAGGAACGGCCGAAACTGATCATCTGCGGCGGCAGCGCTTATTCGCGGATCATCGACTTCAAGGCCTTCAGGGCCATCGCCGACGAGGTCGAGGCCACGCTGCTGGTCGACATGGCCCACTTCGCGGGTCTGGTCGCCGGCGGGGCGGATCCGTCGCCGGTGCCCCACGCGCTGATCGTCACCACCACCACCCACAAGACCCTGCGCGGTCCGCGCGGCGGACTGATTCTGTCCACCGCCGAACTGGGCAAGGCGATCGACAAGTCGGTATTTCCGGGAACCCAGGGCGGCCCGCTCGAGCACGTCATCGCCGCCAAGGCCGTGGCGTTCGCCGAGGCGCTCCGGCCTGATTTCAAGGTCTATGCGGCCCAGGTGGTCAGCAACGCCAAGCGCCTGGCGTCCGCACTGATGGAACGGGGCTTCCGGATCATCTCCGGTGGCACCGATACCCACGTCATGCTCGTCGACGTACGCACCAAGGGCGTCACCGGCCGGCAGGCCGAAGACCTCCTTGGGCGGGCGGGGATCACGGTCAATCGGAATTCGATTCCGAACGATCCGGCCCCTCCGTTCGTGACCAGCGGCATCCGGCTCGGCTCGCCGGCCATGACGACGCGCGGCATGAAGGAGGCCGACATGGCCTTCATCGCCGAAATGATCGACCGGGTCCTGACCCGTCCCGACGACGCAACCATCGCGGCGGTCCGGGGCGAAGTACACGACCTGACCCGCGGATTTCCGCTCTACGAGTCGGCGAAGGCGGCCCTGCGCCGCGAACGGCGATGATCGAAGTCCGGCTCGCGTCCGAATTGCTCACCCGGCTCCGGGCGCGGGAGAGTCACTACGACGAACACGCCTATCTGTTCGTGCTCGAAAGTATCGAGTACCTCCAGCAGCATCTGACGGCGCGCCGGCATGTCACCGGGATGGAACTGGCCCGGGCCTGCCGCGATCATGCACTGGAGCAGTATGGTCTGATGTCGCTGCAGGTGCTCCGCCACTGGGGCATCCGGCGCACCGAGGACATCGGCCGGATCGTCTTCGCGCTCGTGGACGTGGGCCTGCTGGTCACTCAGTCGACCGACCGCGAGGAAGATTTCCGCGCGGTCTTCGACTTCGACGAAGCGTTCTCGACCTCCTACGTCTGGCCCGGGATTGCCGGGAGGAACGGGGCGGAGCGCAGCGAACGCTGAAGGGGGCCCCTCCGCCCATGCTTCGTCTTCCCGTCCTCAATTCCCAACAGGCCCGTGACTGGGACCAGCTCACGTCCGACGCCGGTCTGCCGGCGGTCGCCCTGATGGAAAGCGCCGGCCGCGCGGTGGCCGCCGTGGTGACCGCTCGTTTCCCCCGTCCCATGCGTCAGGGCGTATCGATCGCCGCCGGTCCCGGCAACAACGGGGGCGACGGCTGGGTGATTGCCCGGGCACTCGCGGCCCAGGGCGTCCCGGTATGGGTCGTGGGGCCGGCCGCCCCTCAGTCCGAGTTGTGCCGGCTCGAAGCCCGGCTGGCCCGCGACGCGGGCGTCCGCGAGGTCGATCCCAATGGTCCCTGGCCAACCGTTGGCCTCGTCATCGACGCGCTCCTCGGTACCGGCGCGAACGGGCCGCCGCGGAAGCCCTTTGCCGACCTGCTGAGCCGGCTCGAGGAACTTGCCCTGCCGGTGGTGGCCGTGGACGGGCCGACCGGCCTCGATCTCGACACCGGGGTTTCGCACGGCTCGATCCGGACCGAGTTGACGATCACGTTCGGCGGCTATCGGCGGGGGCAGCTGCTGGCCCGGGACGAGGTGGGGGATGTGGTCGTGGTGGACGCCGGCTTTGCGTCGCCCGATCCGGCCTGGCCCCGCTTCTTCACCGAGGCGGACGCCGCCCGGGCGGCGCTGCCGTTAGGCGGCTCGAGTCACAAGGGCACCCGGGGCCGGGTGGTGATCCTCGGCGGCGATGCCGGCATGACCGGCGCGGCCCGTCTCGCGGCCCGGTCGGCGTTTGCCGGCGGGGCGGGGCTGGTGCATGTAATCGCGCCGGCCGAGTCGGTGGCGATTCTGTCGGCAGCCGAGCCGGATCTGCAGACCACGGTGTCATCGTTCGATGCCCTGTCGGCACCAGCCCTGGCACTGCTGGCGAGGGCTGATGTGGTCGTGATCGGACCGGGCCTCGGTCGGGCGCCGGGGCGGCTGGCGCTGGTCGAGGCGGCCGCCGGAGCCACGGCGGCGCCGCTGGTCATCGATGCCGACGGCCTGATGGCGTTTGCCGGCCACGTCGATGCGCTCGCTCGTTGCGTGAGCACCCGCCCACTCGTCATCACGCCCCACGCCGGGGAATTCCGGGCCTTGTTCCCGTCGCTGGCCTCCGATCTTGCCACCGACCCGTGGCGGGTCGCCGCCGAAGCGGCGGCGCTCTGTGGCGCCACCGTCCTGCTCAAGGGCGTGCCCACCGTCATTGCCCGCCCGGGCGAGGCGACGCTGACGGTGGCCGCCGGGAATCCCAGCCTCGCCACCGGCGGTAGCGGCGACACCCTGGCGGGCCTCCTGGCCGCGTGGCTCGGTCAGGGAACCGACGCGCTCACGGCCGCGGCCCTCGCGGCCCGAGCCCTGGGTGATGCGTCCGACTTTGCCGCCCGGAGATTCACCGCGCGGGGCGCCAGGCCCATGGACGTGATCGCCGCCCTGGGCGATGTCTGGCGGCTCTACGACCTGTACCGCCGGGCCCCGTCGGCGCCGCCGGCGCCGGTGCTCCACGAACTCACCGCCCCGATCCGGGTCTGACCGTGACCACACCGCTCGGGCCGGGGCCCGAATTCGACCGGATCCGCCTCATCGAACGCGCGTTAGGCAGTCTGGCCACGGGCCTGGGGGACGATTGCGCCTTCCTGCCGGGCGGGTGGTGTGCCAGTACCGACGTCTCGGTGGAGAACGTCCATTTTCGCCGGGGATGGATCGACCCCGAGGCGATCGGATGGCGGGCGGCGTCCGGGGCGCTCTCCGATCTGGCTGCGGTCGGGGCCCGGGCCGAATCGGTCCTGGTGGGTCTGGTGGCGCCGGCGGATGAGCCGGCCGAGGCCCTGGCCGCGATGATGCGGGGTGCCGGCGAGGCGGCGGCATCGGTCGGGGCCCGGATCGTCGGCGGCGATCTGACGGCCGGCCGGGAGCTGGTCCTGGCGGTGACGGTCATGGGGCGGGCGCCGCATCCGGTCCGCCGCGCCGGCGCCCGGCCCGGTGACGGGATCTGGGTCACCGGCATGTTAGGCGGGGCCCGGGCCGCGCTGCTCGCGCTGCTCGACGGCCGCGCCGCCGATCCGCGGGCGCTCGGCCGGTTTGCCCGCCCCATGGCCCGGGTGGCCCAGGGCGAAGCGCTCGCGGCCGCCGGGGCCCGGGCGATGATCGATGTCAGCGACGGCCTGGCCGGCGAACTCGGCCACCTCGGGGCCGCAAGCGCCGTCGGCGTCGAGATGGACGGCGGGCTGATCCCGATCCACCCCTCCGTGTTCGTCGAGGCCGCCCGGGCCGGCGAACCGCCGGCCGTCTTCGCGGCGCAGGGCGGCGAGGACTACGAATTGGTGGCCGCCATGCCACCGGACTATTCGGCGACCGAGGTGGCCGGCGTGCCGATCACGAAGATTGGTGTCGTGGTGCCGGGAACCGGGGTCCGGTGCCGGGTGGAGGGCCGGATCACGGTGGTTGGGGGATTCAACCACTTCGCATGATCCTGGCCATTCGCTACATCCTGGCCACGGTCTGCCATACCGTGTGGACCGGCACCCGGATCCTCATGGCCTCGGCGGCCGGGATTCGGCAGGGGCCGAACAAAGTCTACGACCGGCTGCAGCGCGACTACGGGCAGGGCCTGATGCGGGCCACCGGGATCGAGCTGGTCGTCGAAGGGGCAGAACAGCTGCTGCCGGGCGAGTCGGTGGTGTTCGTGTCGAATCACCTCTCGTGGATCGACATCTGGGTGCTGCTGGTCGGCCTCCCAGGAACGGTCCGGTTCGTCTTCAAGAAGGAACTGCGACGAGTGCCGTTTCTCGGACCATCGGCACATGCCATGGGGCACATCGAGATCGACCGGACCAATCGCACCTCAGCCTTCGCCGCCTACCATCAGGCCGCGAAGCAGATTCGCGACGGGACGTCGGCCATCGTATTCGCCGAGGGCACCCGGAGCCGGACCGGGCGGTTGCTTCCGTTCAAGAAGGGACCGTTCGTACTGGCCATCGCAGCCCAGGTGCCGGTCGTGCCAGTGTGCGTCCTCGGCGCCTATGAACTGCTGCCCTCCGGGAGCATCTCGCCGAAGCCGGGACGGGTCACGGTGAGGATCGGCCGGCCGATTGCCACTGCGGGGTACGCCTACGAAGCCCGCGACGAGCTGGCCGCCCGGGCCCGCCAGGCCATGTTGGCGATGGGCGCCGTCGAGTAGGGCCGGTTGTCCCGGGCGGTCGGGGCCGCCTATTCTTCCCGTTCACATTCCACAGCATGCGAGACCATGTCCACCATCATCGAAGTCCACGCCCGCGAAATCCTCGACAGCCGGGGTAACCCGACCATCGAAGCCGAAGTCGTCCTCGCCACCGGAGCGCGGGGCCAGGCGGCCGTCCCGAGCGGGGCCTCGACCGGCGAGCACGAGGCGGTCGAACTCCGCGACGGCGACAGCAAGCGTTACCTCGGCAAGGGCGTGCTCGAGGCGGTCAAGAATGTGAACGAGATCATCGGACCTCGGCTCGAAGGCATGGCGGCTGAGGACCAGATCTCGGTCGACGCCGAGATGATGGAGATCGACGGGACGCCCAACAAGAGCAAGCTCGGCGCCAACGCGATTCTCGCCGTGTCGCTTGCCGTGGCCCGCGCCGCCGCGGACGAGTGCGGCCAGCCGCTCTATCGCTACCTCGGCGGGCCGATGGCCCGGGTCCTCCCGGTGCCGATGATGAACATCCTCAACGGCGGTGCCCACTCCAGCAACAACGTCGACGCCCAGGAATTCATGGTGTCGCCGATCGGCGCCGACAACTTCAGCGACGGGCTCCGGATGGGAGTCGAGGTCTTCCACGCGCTGAAGAAGGTCCTCACCAAGAAGGGTCTGTCCACCGCGGTCGGCGACGAGGGCGGGTTTGCGCCGATGCTGCCGTCCAACGAGGCTGCGCTCGACGCGGTGATGGAGGCCATCAAGGGCGCCGGCTACGAGCCCGGCAAGGACCTGGCGATCTGTCTCGACGTGGCCGCGTCGGAGCTGTTCGACAAGGCCAAGGGCGAGTACGTCTTCAAGAAGGGCGACAAGAGCCGGCGGAGTGCTGAGGCGATGGTGGAGCTCTACCAGGCCTGGTGCGACAAGTATCCGATCGTGTCGATCGAGGACGGCCTGGCCGAGGACGATTGGGAGGGCTGGGGCAAGTTGACCGAGGCGTTAGGCGAGCGGGTCCAGCTGGTGGGCGATGATCTCTTCGTCACCAACGTGGACCGGCTGGGGCGGGGGATCGAGGAGAGCGTCGCCAACGCGGTGCTGATCAAGGTGAACCAGATCGGCACCTTGACCGAGACCTTGCAGTGCATCGAACTCGCCAAATCGAGCTCGTACGGCGTCATCATCTCCCACCGTTCCGGCGAGACCGAAGACACCTTCATCGCCGACCTGGCAGTGGCAACGGGTGCGGGCCAGATCAAGACCGGCAGCGCCAGCCGGACCGACCGCGTGGCCAAGTACAATCAGCTGCTCCGGCTCGCCGAAGAGCTGGGCGACATCGGTCACTACCCGGGCCGGGACCTCTACGCGCTGTGACGCCGGCTCGCTGGCTGGCGGTGGCCGTGCTGGTGCTGGCCGTCGTGTTCGCCTTCCAGGGTGGCGAGTATTCGACGTTGCAGTGGCTCGATCTCCGGAGCCAGGAGAAGGCTGAACGGGCCCGGGTCAAGGTGCTGGAGCGGGCCGTTGATTCGCTGGCCCGGCTGGCCAAGCAGGTGGAGACCGATATCGAGACCCAGGAGCGGATCGCTCGGGAGAAGCACGGCATGCTTCGGAAAGGGGAGCATGCCTTCATCCTGGAGGATCCCCCGGAGGCCAAACCTTGACCGGTGCGGCGGTCAGGGGCTAGGATTGGCGCCCTTGGCAGGGTAGCTCAGGTGGTTAGAGCACGGCACTCATAATGCCGGGGTCGCGGGTTCGAGTCCCGCCCCTGCTACTGTCGGAAACAAAACCCCCGCCGGCGCAATGCCGCGGGGGTTTGTCGTGCCGCGAGGCGGACAGGCACTACGGCTTGGACGCCTTGAGCTTCTCGATCATGGCCTTCGCATTCGCGTCCCCCGGCTTGAGCGCCAGCGCCCGCTCGTACTCGGCCATCGCCTTCTTCGTATCTCCCTTGGCCTGCCACGCCCCCGCCAGCGATGAGTGCGCGTGCGGGCTGGCGGGATAGAGATCCGCCGCCATCCGGAACGCCTCGATCGCCTTGGTCGTGTCGCGGCTCATGTTGATCTGGCCCAGAAGGTCGAGCTGAAATTCCGGCGGCAGGACCTCATACCCCATCGCCTGCGACACTTTCGCGTAATGGTCCGTCAGGCTGGCCGGCCGGTCGAGCGCCGTGGTCAGGCTGGCTTTGTAGGACGCGAAGATGAAATGGAGGGCATCGTACTCCGCGATCAGCGGCACCGACCCGTGGTCGTCCGACGAATAGAGTTTGTAGCCGTACCGGAGCCCGGTGTTATTGTAGCTCTCGAGGATGCTGTTGAACTGGACGATCGACTCGTAATGGACGTTCGACGTGGTGTCGTCCGGATTGATCGTGTTGGCCTGGCCCACGAACAGGGCCTTGTTGGGCAGCTTGGCCGATGTGAAGTAGACCTTGGCTTTCTTGAGCAGCGTCCGGTCGTCGTACCAGAGACTCGGGTCGATCGCCACGTAGGAGTTGAAGGTCTCCGGCGTCGTATAGAGCGCGTTGATGGTGGTGATGCCGCCCAGTGAATGGCCCACGAACATCCGGTAGGGCGCGGTCCGGTACTTCGACTCGATTTCGGGAATCAACTCCGACTTCATGAACGTGAAGAAGTTGCCCATGCCGCCGCTGGTCTTGAGGAACGGGGCCGGCTTGCCGTCGAATCCCGCGGTCACGTGTGTCGGGGTGAGGTCGCGAGTCCGGTCGGTGTTGGGAATCGCCACGACGATCATCTCGGGCACCACGAAGGTTCCGTTGACGCCGGTGCCGAGGATCTGGATCAGGCCGGTGACGGAATGGAAGTGCGCATCCCCGTCCAGGAGGTAGAGGACCGGGTATTTCCGCGGGAGATAGGTCGTGTCCGAGTAGGACGGCGGCGTATAGACCAGGTACTGCCGCCGTTCCTTGAGCGTGCCCGACCAGATCGAATCGACTTTGCCGATCGAAAGAGGGTCGGGGGTCGGCCGGGGCTGAGCCGGTGCCTGACCGGGGAGGATGGCGAACAGGAACAGGATGCCGAACAGTGAACGCATCAGACGACCAGGAGGCTGGGGAAGGCCCAAACCTACGGACCTCCAGCGTGGTTGTCGATCCGGCCGGTCAGTCGCACCCGCCGCCGCAGGCGGCCGCGTACAGCCCGAACGCCACGAGCAACGCGGCCATGTCGAGCGCCGCACCGACCACACCCAATTTCGAGCCCAGACGAAGGCCGGCGTAGAGGGCTAGGCGGTTCTTGAACGTCATCGTACTGTACGTCGGGTCGTAGACCGACCGCTGGAGGACGAACGCCTGCGCCGTGACGCCGATCCGGTCCTGATACATGACCGATGCGTCCGCCGTGAACCGCGGTGCCCCCTGAACCCCGCGGAGCACGATCCCCGGGGCCAAGTCGCCCGACCAGTCCCTGGAGAACCAGTACCGGATCCGGGGCTTGGCGGCGAGGTAGACGCCCCCGATGGTGCCGGCCGCAATCGTCCCGCCCAGCGCGATCCGGGAGCTGACGTTCTTCATGCCGCCGAGGTCCAGGCTGAGCAGATACTTCCCACCATCGCCGGACTCGTATTGGCCCGTCTGGCCCGTGGCCTGGAGGGCGTAGCCGGCCTCGGTAATCCAGAAGGAGCGGCAGGCCGGCAGAGGCCCCCCTCGGAAGCAACCCCGGCCGGCGGAACTGATGGCCGGGGCGGTCTGGGCGATGGCGCTGCTGGCAACGAGGCCGGCTGCGGCGACAGCGATGGTCGAGCGAAACATGGACATGGGCCTACCCCTGAATGAATCAGACGGGATGATGTTACCAGGGGCCCGTGACCCAGCCGTGATCCGGCTATTGGACTCCGCCGTTGAGCGACTGGAGCAGGCCGTACACCAGAATCCCGCCCACGATCACGATGCCGGCCAGCAGGGACTTCCCCAGATGCCGGTACCGGGTCGAGACCTGGCGGATGTCGGTAAGCGCGATGGTGACCCGCTGGATCGCCGCCTCGCTCGGATGACCGGTCAGGCTGTCGCCCCGGATCTGGGGTTGATAGACGAGGATGTCCTTGCCGGCATCGGCCGTGGTCACCTTGAGGACGTCCTGGGGGTTGGCCGCGAGGAGCTGGGCCGCCGGGATCGACTGGGGACGCCAGGCCACACACCCGGTCGCGGTCAGGAACAAGGCGCACGCGGCAAGCGTGCCTAACGTTGTACGTCGCATGCCGTCCTCGTCAGGAAAGACGCAATCGGGCCGCGGCGGCCCGGTCGCGCGCCGCGGTGGCGAACACTAGCTCATAAGGCGACCGTTGCGCCATGGTCTCCCACCACCCGATGGCCTCGGCCGTTCGCCCCGCCGTTTCAAGCAGGTCGGCCCGGAGAAACCGGGTCATCCCGCCGGCAAAGAAGGGCGACCCGACCGCAAACTGGAACCAGACGTCGTGCTGCAGCCGCTCCAGAACGGCCAGCGCTTCGGCCCACCGGTCTTCGGCGCGCAGAATGGCGGCGTCCAGGGTTCGGACCAGTTGCTCCACCAGAATCTCCGACCCGGGGATGACCGGTCGCTCGGACAATCCTTCGGCATGAATCCGGGCGCCGCCGGGGTCGGCCCGGCGAGCCGCCAGCAAGCCGAGGAGGTAGAGCCGGAAATGGCCATGGAGGCCGTCGTGGAAGAAGAACGGCATCGCGATGCCGGCCGGCACCTGGTCGGCGTCCCAGGCGGCGAGGTCCGCCTCGATGGCCGTCCGCTCGGGGGGGTCCATGAGGTCAAAGGGCGCGGCCGCCCACAGGCCGAGAATCTCGAGGCCCCAAGCCGGTTCGTGGCGCCGAGCCAGCCGGAGCCGCTCGAGCCCGCCGGCCGGTGCCCCCAGCGCCACATCGACGTGCCCGAGAATGATATTGCCTAACGCCAGGAACTCGGCCGATCGCGCCGCGGCGAGGGCGGCCTCGCCCAGTCGCCGGGCCCAGTCGAGGTCCCCGCCATAGAGCGCCGCGTCGGTGAAGGCCCGCGCCATGGCCAGGCCCTGGGCCCGGGGCATGCGGTCGGCGACGGCCTCTCGGGCCCGATCGTCCCGGCCGGCCAGCGCCACCAGGGCTTCGAGGGCCAGCGCCTGGTCGGCGCCCGGACTTTCGGCCAAACCCCGCTGGGCCAGCCCGACCAGGTCCGCGCGCCGGTGCTCGAGAGCCGCAATCCGGGCCAGATGAGTGAGCGCGCCGATGTGTCCGGGCTCCAGCGCCAGCGCCCGCTCGAGCGGCTCCCGCGCCGCCGTGATCGACCGGCCCCGATAGGGATTGGTGTGGACCAGAAGGTCGCCCAGCAGGAACCATGGTTCGACCTGCTCCGGGAACGCCGACGTCAGAGCGGCATAGCGTCGTTCGGCCTCACCGGTGCGGCCGCCGAGCCAGGCGTGCTGGGCCTCGATCAGCCAGCGGTCGTGATCCGACAGACGGTCCCGGTGGGCATAGGCGTCGGAGGACGCCAGCCGGGCCGGTCCGATCAGCGCCGTGGCCGCGAGGGACGAGGCCAGCCGGTAATACGCCAGCGCGAACGACGGGTCGAGCGTGGTGGCCCGGCGGAACAGGTCCAGGGCCTGTAGATGGCGGCCCAGGCGGAATTCATGCTCGCCCTGGAGATAGGCCTTGAGGGCCGGGAGCGATCCGGTCGTGAGTGCGGCCAGCCGCGCCAGCCGTCCGCTCGCGGTCCGGTCGAACTCGGCCATCAGGCCCAGGAGCAAGCCGTCGATCAGTTCGAACAGCGCACCTTCCGATTCGGCCCGGCCCTCGGCGCGGCACCGGAGCCGGCCGTCGGTCTCGTAGAGCCCTAACGCCGCCTCGATCCGTCCGCCGCTTTCGAGGATGGTGCCGACCACGAATAGGCCGGCCCCGAGCGACCGGGCCATCGCCTGGCCGGCGTCGAAATCGGCGCCGGTGGTCCGGGCCGCCCCGGCCGCCCGGAGGACGGTCTTCGGATCGGCGGTCCGGATGGCGCCGGTGCCGTCGAGTTTGGTGCTGACCAGATCCACCATGCCCTCGGTCAGGTACCCGATCGACGGATCGCCCCGGACTACGAACGGGCAGACCGCCACCAGGGCTCGGTCACCGCCCGGGTTCGGGGCAACAGGTACCGAGAGCGCGGAACGAAGGCGCGCCGCGATGGCGTCGATGGGCGGCTCCGGCAGGCGCTCGTACTCGGTGGCGAGGATCGCGGTCGCGAAGTCGGTGAGGCGCAGGGCCAGGTGGCGTTCGCCCTGGCGCTCGAGCGACTGCACGAACGCCAGCAATGCGTCCTGGTCGGTGGGGGCCAACTCGACCGCGCGCTCGGCCCAGCGCGACGCGGGAGCGGGGTCGGGCAGGGCGCCCCGGGCGAGCTGCCAGGCCGCCAACGCCGCATCGTAGCGGCGCCGGCTCCGCTCCCGATCGATCCAGCCTTCGGCCTCCGGCGCGCCCTGGACATAGAACCCGTCGAGGAAATGGCCCCGATACAACTCCAGGGCGCCGGACAGATCGTTTCGGTCGATCGCCGCATCGAAGGCGGTGGCGTCGCACCAGAGTGCCGCCGGATCGACCGCAACCTCGTCGTCCCCGCGGCCCACGATCAATTCGGCGCCGCAGGCCTGGCGCAGGAAATAGAGGGCCCGGCGGAGCGCGGCCCGGGCATGCTCCTGATCGAGGTCGGGCCAGAAGCGGGCGAGCAGTGTGTCTCGCCGCACCGGGCGTCCGGGGGCCACGGTGGCGAGGTAGACCAGCAGGGCCAGGCGCTTGGGCTGCTGGAGGACAGCCCTCAACTCACCGCCTTCAGCGGTCCGAAGATCTGCGGCGCCAAAGGTCCGGAGCTCGATGGGCACTTAGTCCCGGGTCACGAAGGGGTAACGGGGGGGTGTGAATGTCTTGAACGTATGATCCTCCAAGAGGGATGGCAAATGATCGACACAACCCGGTCTCGCATCGTGCTGTATGCCTGGTGGACACCGCCCGCACCGGCCCCGGCGCCGGAGACGATCCGGCCCAAACCGGCGGAAGCCAGCCGAAAAGGGTGATTCGGGTTGCACTCCCGTCCGGCCCGTGATGGCGGCGCCCCGCCGGGATGCAAGGATCGGCCGCGCGGCGGAAGGCTCGGTTTGTGCACCCGGGTCCGATGGTTGGCGTCCTTGTGACACTCACGCCAAACGCCCCGAATCGTACGGAGAGTTCCCGATGGCCCAGCGCCCATGGCTGCCCGGCGGTTTCCTGGTTGTCGCCCTTGCCGGTTTTGGCTGTTCGGTTCCGGACGCGGTGTCGCCCCCGCCCCCGCCGCCGATCCCGCCGCCCGCTGTGTCTCGATGGTCTGACCCCAAGGCCTGGCCGAGTGGTTCGGTGCCCGGAGTCGGGGCGGCCGTCACGGTGCCCGAAGGGAGGACCATTGTCCTGGACGTTTCCCCACCGATCCTCCGCAGCCTCACGATCGACGGCACGCTGGAGTTTGACCGGAAGGACCTGAACCTCACCGCCGACTGGATTGTGGTCCGGGGGGCGCTCAGGATCGGGACAGAGGGCGACCCTTTCACCAACAAGGCCGTCATAACGGTCATTGGACCGGCCACCGACAACATCGAGGGCGTGGGGGCCCGGGTACTCGCCGTGATGAGCGGGAGCCTCGAACTCCACGGCCGGCCCCGGACGACCTGGACCCGGCTCGGGGCTTCGGTCGGCGCCGGGAACAGCTCGATTCAGCTGGCGGGCCCGGTGGACTGGGAGCCGGGGGACCGGATCGTGATCTCGTCGACCGATTTCGACCCATTTCAGGCTGAGGAGGCCGTGGTGGTATCGGCCCAGGGTGGTCAGATCACGCTCCAGGCGCCG
Organism: Gemmatimonadota bacterium; assembly: GCA_031394255.1. Lineage (GTDB taxonomy): Bacteria > Gemmatimonadota > Gemmatimonadetes > Gemmatimonadales > GWC2-71-9 > SHZU01. The sequence continues at coordinate 2,912 of JANMXA010000039.1, read as the reverse complement.
CTCCGCTACGGCCACTGGGGTCAGACCCAGACGATTGCCGGGCGGGTGGTGGACGAGCGGGCCGAGGTCGGATTGCTGAGCCACAACATCGTGATCCAGGGCGATACCTCGGCCGTGACCACCGGGCTGGGCGGGCACCTCATCGTCATGCAGGGCGCCACGGCCAAAGTCGAGGGAATCGAGCTGACTCGAATGGGTCAGAAGAAGCTTTCGGCCCGTTATCCAATGCATTGGCATCTCGCTGGTAACGTCGACGGTCAGTACTTCCGCAACAATTCGGTGTGGAAAACATTCAATCGCTGTTTGACCATCCACGGGACGAACAATCTCCAGGTGTCCGGCAACGTCTGCTACGACAACGTCGGCCACGCGTTCTTCCTCGAAGACGGGGCCGAAACCGGCAATGTCCTGGAGCACAACCTGGGCTTGGCCACCCGGCGGCCGGTGACCGGCGAACAGGTTCTGCCGTCGGACGTCGACCCGGCCACATTCTGGATTACCAACCCGGACAACAGCTTCCGCGGCAACGTGGCGGGCGGGTCCGGCGGGTTCGGCTTCTGGTTTGCCCTGCCTGTCACCCCGACGGGGCTGTCGACGGCCTCGACCCTCCACCCCCGGGAGACCCCGCTCAGGGAGTTTACGGACAACGTGGCCCATTCCAACCGGAACACCGGCCTGAACGTGGACCAGGGCCCCAAGCTGGACGGCACCGTCGAAACGGCCCATTACTCCCCCCGGCAGACCCCGGGGGACAACAATTCCCCCTTGGTCACCGCCTATTTCCGGAACTTCATTGGCTATAAGCATTCGGGCCGAGCGGTCTGGCTTCGGGGGTCGGAACTGCGGTTGGCCAACCCGGTCCTGGCCGACAACCACATCGGGGCCACGTTCGCGTCGAATGAAACGATGATCCAGGACGCGCTGATCGTCGGCCTGTCCGCCAACTCGGGGACCCCGTTTTCAAGGGGGTTTCCGGTCCGGGGTTATGAGTTCTATGACGGCCGGGTCGGGGCCGAGCGGGTGACCTTCGCGAATTTTCAGCCCACGGCCGCCAACTACATGAGTGCTTTGGGCTACAATCGCCAGAACGGGTTCCCTATCAGCACCGGCAACTACGGCCAGCAGCTCACCTTCGTGAACGCCAACCCGGTCTACCTCGAGAATCCGCTCCCGGACAAGGACGGCGACAAGGCGGCCGTCATTTTCGACAGCGACGGCAGCATCACCGGGGCGGCGGGTTCGTTCGTGGCCGCCAACAACCCGCTGATGCTGACGCCGGCCTGCGTCTCCCGCCCGGTCTGGAACGCCTTCGTCTGCCCGACCCGGTTCGTGAACATTCAGATCCGGACCGCCAACCAGCAGGCCCTCGCCCCGCTGGACCTGGTCCGGGATGACGGGGCGACGGCCACCTTCGTGGGGGTGCCGGATCTCAACTGGTACGTGTCGGCCTCGGTGGTGCCGGGGCGGAGTTATGCGGTGACCTATTCCACCCCGCTGCCGAGCCAGCCGCAGGTCTTCGCCACGAGGCTCATGCCGGGCGAGTGGGTCCGGGTCTCAATCCAGTATCCCCTGGTGCCGATCGCGGTCTACCGGGACTACGACACGTCGGCGTCGATCGCGGCGGCCGCCTCGCTGGCGGAGCTGGACGCCAGTACCGGGGACAAGTATTTCCACGACCCGGCAACCGGCAAGCTTCACCTCAAGGCCAGTCCCAAGGCCGGAAGGGACTGGGCGTCGCTGTTCGTCGTGCCGAAATAGCAAGTCGCGGAGGCCCGGGGCCGGGTTTGGCAGTACGGCGTTAGGGCGGTATGATATGGCCCCGATATGCAGCTTCGCGACATCATTTACCGGCACCGCCTTGGCATCATCCTGGCCCTTGGGCTGGTCGCGATCGAGAACGTTGCGTGGATCGCCGAGCCGGGGTTGTTCGGACCCCTGATCGACCGGATGATCGATCAGAACAACCATGTGGCCGGGGTGGTGGTACTTCCGGCCTTGTTGGTATGGGTAGGCGTCTTCGCCCTGAATACCGTGGCCGGTTCGGCTCGGCGCTCGATCGACCCCCGGATCTTCCGCCGGGTCTTCACCGACGTGGCTACCGAGGTGACGGAACGGGCCCGGATCAACAAGGTCGATCCGTCCGTGGCGGCGGGCCGGATCAACCTCTCCCAGGAATACATCACCTTCCTCCAGTATCGGGTTCCCGAGCTGTTCGAGCAGGGCATTGCGGTCATCGGCGCACTGGTGGGGATGGCGATTTACGACATCCGGATCGCCGGAATCTGCTTTCTGGTGGTGTTCCCTATCCTGCTGGTGAAGCGGGTCTACGACCGCCGGGTGGATGCCCTCCAGATCGAGGTTCACAATGGAATGGAGGATGCGGTCGAGGTCGTCCGCTCGCTCGACAGCGCCCGGGTCCGGGCCCATTTCGACCGCCTGGCGGTGCCCCAGCGGCGAATCGCGGACTATGGGGCGCTCGCCTTCGGGTCGGTCCGCGGATCGCTGCTGGTGATCTTCGTGGCGGTGCTCTACGTGGGGATCGATCTGGACGACTTCACGACGGGGCGGCTCTACACCATTGTCTCATATCTTTGGACGTTCATCACGTCGACCGAGTACCTGCCGGACCTCCTGGAAAGCTGGTCGTCGCTCAAGGAGATTTCGGGCCGGCTCCAGCGTCAGGAGATCTAGGCTGCGCGCGGGGCCCCGGCGAAGACCGGACGAAGCCAGAGGATCCACCCCGCCGACCCCACCGTGAAAACCAGCGCGCCGACCAGGAACGGCGCCGGACCTTGTCCGGCCGCCACCAGGACGGCCACCGCCACGCCAAGCGCCAGCAGCCGCACGAACTCGCTCAGCGCCGCCCAGCTCCGCCCCTCGAAGATCGCCCCGATGTAGCTGAGGGCCAGTAC
>JANMXA010000038.1:0-18660 GCA_031394255.1 Gemmatimonadota bacterium | reverse complement strand
GGCGGGTACCTGGCCAGGCCGGGCCATGACGAACCCAATCCCGGCTGAGTCCCCGAAAACACGAGGGCGCTGTTGCACCGTCAAGTCGATCCGGCGCTCCACGGCGGGTATTCCGGCGGGAGCCGGGCCGGCAACCTCGATCCCGAGAATCAGGCCGGACATTCCATGAACCGCCGGGTCCGAGGGATGGTGCGGCACCGTCGCCGCGGGACTCGAGGTATCGCCCCGAATGCGGGCCGCCCAGATCGGTGCCGCCACCGCGAGGTGGGCCAATTGGTCGGGAATTACATGGAGGGCCTCGTGGCAATGGAAGAGCCAGTTGCCCGACCGGGCCGGACTCCAGGCGATCGTCATCGTCTCGTGGCCGCGCAGTGTTTCGGTGACCGCCATCCGGCGTTCCGCGGCCGAGTAAGCGGTGTCACCGCTCCAGCTGCCGCGAGCATCCACCCGGACAAAGGCCCCGTGCAGATGCATGGGATGAATGCCGTTGGCGAAGTTGATGGCCCGCCAATGCGCCGAGTCGCCGACGCTCATCCGAAGTCGCTCAGTGTGCGGCCAGACCTTTCCGTTGACGGCCACCAGGAAGGTCGGCTTGGCGGTGCCCGGGACGATCGGCCCATCCCAGCTCGTGATGGCAAAGATCCGATCCGCCGGCGCGCCAACCGAGTCGACGGCAATGACTCCGGCCAGCTGTTCCCCGATCCCGCGTACACGGACGACCTGTCCTCGGCGGGTCAGACCCGCATATCCGTAGAGGCCCGGCCGGACGGCGCTGAAGCCGGCGTGTCCGGTGGCGCCGGGAGCCACAATCAGGGTGCCGGAGGTCCGCGGGTCGATCAGTCCGGTGCCCGCAACGTGTCCGGCAACCGGTTGGTGAGCGTGATGGTAACGGTGGTACCGGCGGGCACCCGGATCAGCGGCCCGGGTACCGACGGCGCCTTCCCGACCTCGCCGAAGGTGGCGACCTCAAGTGCCGGTCCATCGTTGGCGGCCGGACGCCACCGCGCCATGCGGGCTTCCAGCGCCACGGTCACCCGGCCGGCGCCGACGGTCCCGGCGGCCACCCGGTGATCATTAGGCGTCGCCGCGGGAGTCCCGGCTGCCCGGCAGGCCGCAAATCCAAGCGCTACCAGCGCCAGCCGGCTCGCGGTCATCAGTGACGCCTCGAATGGCATGTGGATGGGGGCGGTGCCCGGCACCCGGCTTGCCCAGGCGCCGGTCCGTCGTGTTTCAGCCCGCGAAGCAGTACACGCAACCCTTTTCCTGAGTCCCGCTCACCGCCAGCACGCCCGACGGCACCACCTGAACCCCCGGCACCAGATTGGCGATCCAGTCGGCCTTGACGGCGGCGGCGTCCTTGCCCATCCCCTTGGCCACCGCGCCCGAGTAGATGCTCAACGCCACGTTGCAGGCCCCGAACTGAACGCCCTTGGCCAGTAGCGCCTCCATGCCCGTGCCCGGCAGCGGCAGCGGAAACGGCTTGACCCAGGTGTTCTTGACGGCCGGAGCGGCTCCGTCGTTGACCTTGAACACCTCGCCGAGCTTGTACTTGGCCCACATGGCATCATTCAGGGAAAACCCGACCGCTCCGTGCCGCAGAATGACGACGGCGTTGTTCTGCGCGTCCGTGGTGCCGTAGTTCCCGTTGGTGGTGTCGAGCCAGACCCGGGGCCAGATCGCGGCCATCCCTCCGTTGGGCTCGGGGGTGTCGAACACGATCTTGTGCTTGCCGGTGATCTTGCCAAGCCACGCTTCGTAGGCCGCGTCGGCGCCGGTCGATTCGGCCCGCGGTTCGGCCGCGAGGCTCTTCGGCACCAGGCCACCCAGGCCAAGTGCGGCAGCGGTGGCGGTAACTCTGCCGAGGAACCCGCGACGGTGGGTGGGACTCTTGGGATCGAACATGGCTGCTCCTCCTGAGGGGTGGGGAATGGGGCGAAGCTACGTGCCGCCGGCCGCGACGGCAAGGACGGGAGCCGACGCCTCGCCGGCCCGGGTAAACTGCATCACGCCGTCGTCCACCGGTGACTGGCGGAACCGCTTCTTGTCACGGCGGTAGCTCTGGGGATTGGTCCACGGTTCCCGGTCGCCCTGTTTGGGGAGCCGGTCGAGCACCCGCTGCAGGTAGCCCGATGAGAAGTTCTCGACCCAGGGCCGGGGCTGCATGTCGTGGTCGGACGGCCGGAGGCGCGGGGTACACTGCGTGGTCCCGGTCTTCTCCATCCAGTTGAGCAGCCGGCAGGCGTACTCGGAGATCAGATCGGCCCGGAGGGTCCAGGACGCGTTGATGTAGCCGAACGCCGAGACCAGGTTCGGCACGTCCGAAATGGCGAATCCCTTGTAGCTCCAGGTCTTCGAGAAATCGACCGGTACGCCGTCGACCACGAACGCAACCTCGCCGAGCATCACCACCTGAAGACCGGTGGCGGTGACGATGAGGTCGGCGTCGAGGTGTTCACCCGAGGCGAGCCGGATGCCGCGCTCGTCCCAGGTGACGATGGTGTCGGTGACCACCGAGGCCTTGCCGGACTTGATCGTCTGGAGCAGATCGCCGTTCGGGATCAGGCAGAGGCGCTGATCCCAAGGGTTGTAACTCGGCGTGAAGTGCTTCTCGACGTCGTAGTCGGGGCCGAGTTCCTTCTGCACCAGCTTGATCAGCCCCTCCTTCATCTTTTTCGGCGCCACCCGGGACCGCCAGTAGATGAACTGCTGCAGCGTGGTGTTCTTCCACCGGGTGATCCGATACGCGAGCCGCTCGGGAAGCACCTTGCGCAGCAGGTTGGCGATGACGTCGGTGTCCGGTCTGGAAAAGACGTAGGTCGGGGAGCGCTGCAGCATGGTGACGTGGGCCGCCGTCTTCGCCATCGCGGGGACGATGGTCATCGCGGTGGCGCCGGAGCCGATCACCACGACCCGTTTGCCGGTATAGTCGAGGTCCGCCGGCCAAACCTGCGGGTGGACGACCCGCCCCTGGAAGCGCGCTCGGCCCGGGAACGCCGGGTCATACCCATGCCGGTAGCTGTAGTAGCCGGAGCCCATGAACAGGAAGTTGCAGGTGAGCGACACCGTCTCGCCGGTGTCGGCCCGCTGCGCTTCGACGGTCCAGCGAGCCTGGTCGGTCCGCCACGCCACCTTCTTCACCCGGTGGTGGAACCTGATGTGCCGGTCGAGGCCGTGCTCCTGACAGGTGTCCCTGAGGTACTGCAGGATCGACGGGCCGTCGGCGATGGACTTGGCCGAGGTCCACGGCTTGAACTGGAAGCCGAGGGTGTGCATGTCGCTGTCGGAGCGAACGCCGGGGTAGCGGAACAGATCCCAGGTGCCGCCGATGTCGGCGCGGCCTTCGAGAATCGCGAAGGTCCGGGACGGGCAGTCTTTCCGCAGGTGGCAGGCGGCTCCGATGCCGGAGATGCCGGCGCCCACGATCAGCACATCGAGATGGTCGGTCACAATTCCTCACCAGGAGTGAGCAGATCCGGCCCGACAATCTTATCATCTTTGAAGAACATCGACCAATTCCAGCATCCCAGGGCTCTCCGCCATGACCGACCCGAAGAAGATCATCGCCATCGTCGGCGCCACCGGCGCCCAGGGCGGCGGGCTGGCCCGCGCCATCCTGGACGACCCCACCGGCCCGTTCAAGGCCAGGATCCTGACCCGCGACGCCAACGGCGCCAAGGCCCGGGAATTCGCCGACCGCAGTGCCGAAGTCGGGAGAGGGTAGGACGGATCGAGAGGTCGCAACGAGGGCTCAAGCCGAGCATGAGTGCGCCTTCACACTCTCTTTGGACAACTCACAGGTCGGCCCGCCTAAGTTGCGGCTGGACAGGCGGGCGCCCGGAAACCCGAGCCAAGGGAGATGTTCAGTGGCTACTTCGCGTCGACGGTTTTTTCGCTGGGCGGCCGGACTCGGCTCGCTGCTGAGCGCAGCGCTGGTGGGCCTGCCATCGCTTCGGGCCTTTCTTGGCCCGCTCGCTCCAAAAGAGAAGAAGACCAACTGGATCAAGCTTGGCGAAGTGGACCAGATCGAGGCGGGAGTGCCCACCCGATTCGATTTCACCGAGAGTATCAACGATGCCTGGGTGGAAACCCGGGCCCTGCGCGGGGTGTGGATCTACACCGACGACAACGCCAAGTTCACGGTGTACAATGCCTCATGCCCCCACCTGGCCTGCAGCTATGCGTTCGAGAAGGAGAAGGGGGTCTTTCACTGTCCCTGCCACCACGGGCTCTTCGAGTTGAAAACCGGCAAGGTGATCGGCGGACCGCCGCCACGGGGTCTGGACGCCCTGGAAACCAAGGTCGAGGGCGGCGTGCTCTACGCCGCCTATCAAACCTTCCGGGCCGGGATCGAAGACAAGGTGGCGATCTCATGACCCGGCTCTCCTCATGAGCCGCGTTGCCGACTGGCTCAACGAGCGCCTTGACCTCGCTGGAATGCGACGGGCATTGCTCGACCGAGAAGTCCCCGACCGACTGACGTGGTGGCACACCCTGGGGAGCGCCACGCTGACGGTCTTTGTCGTCCAGGTGGTGACCGGCTCCGTCTTGGCGACCTTCTACTCGGCGTCCCCCGACCACGCCTACGACAGCATCCGTTACATCCAGACCCAGGTGCCGGGCGGCTCCCTGCTGCGGGGGATCCATCACTGGGCCGCGAGCGCCATGGTGGTGCTGCTGCTCGCCCATATGGTGCGGGTCTTCGCCATGGGCGCCTACAAGTACCCGCGCGAAGCGAACTGGCTGGTTGGCGTGGGGCTCTTCGTCGTGGTACTCGCGTTCAGCTTCACGGGATACCTGCTCCCATGGGACCAGAAGGCCTACTGGGCCACCCAGGTCGGGACCAGCATCGCGGGGACCACACCGCTGATCGGGGGCCAGCTGGCGACGGTACTCCGGGGCGGGTCGGAGCTCGGCGCCGCGACCTTGAGTCGCTTTTACGCCTTTCACGCCCTCTGGCTCCCCGGGCTGCTCCTTATCTTCGTGTTCCTGCACGTCGCCGCCGTGATCCGCCAGGGCATCGCCCCCCGACCCAAGGCGCTCGAGGACGGGGCGCCAGCGCGAACCAGCGATCCGGCCTACCCCGCCTACTACAGGCAGGCTTACGCCGCCACCAAGCATGGCGGAGTCCGGTTCTACCCCGATATCATCGGCAAGGACATGATCGTCGGCACCGCGATCATCGGACTCATCGTGCTGGCGGCGGCCGCCTTCGGGGCCCCGCTCGATGCGCCGGCCGACCCGACCGACAGCGCCTACGTGCCGAAGCCCGAGTGGTACTTCCTGCCACTCTACCAGTTGCTCAAGCTGGTTCCGGGATCCATGGAAAGTCTGGTGGCGGTCGGCGTTCCGACGGCGCTGATGCTGGCGCTCGTTGCGTTGCCGTTCTTCGACCGCCGCAGCATGCGGAACCTGGTGCACCGGCCGGTGGCGCTGGCCTCCCTCGTGTTGATCCTTGGCGGGGCGGGATTTCTCCTCGGCGCGGCCGCCCGCGAAGAGGGCCCCGCGGTACCGACGGAGGTCGGACGGCCGCTCACGTCAATGGAGCGGGCGGGACGAGCGCTGTTCCGGTCACAGAAATGCGATGATTGTCACAAGATTGGCGGCGTGGGTGGCAAGAAGGGGCCCGACTTGACCGAGATTGGATTCCACCATTCTCCCGCGTGGCTTCACAGCTTCATGGAGCGGCCGGCGATCTTCCGGAGCGATACCACCGCGATGCCGGCCTTCGGTCCGCCAACGTTGACCCACCAGCAGATCGAGGAGCTCGCCCAGTACCTCGCCTCGTTGCGTGGCAAGCGCGCGTTCTCGATCCCGGCAGAGATTGTCGATACCTTTCCGCCCACACCGGGCGGCGCCAAGTGATCCGGACGACGGTGCGATGGTTCCCCACTTACAAGGAGTTTTCCATGCGTCACGCATTAATGGGAACGGCGGCGGCTGCCGCTCTGCTCGCCGGAGTCGCCAACCGGGCCCAGGCTCAGGGGGCCGACGGACAGGCGGTCTACCGGGAGGAGTGCAAGTCATGCCACGGGATCAACGGCGTCCCGCCGGCCCGGGCCAAGGAGCAGTACAAGAAGATCAAAGCCCTGGGTGAAGGCGGCTTCGTGGTCAAGCTGTCGGCCGACTCAATCGTCACGCTGCTCAAGAAGGGCATCGACAAGGACATGAAGTCATTCTCGGAGAAGCTCGACGAGGGGGAAATGAAAGCCGTGGCGAAGTACATCAAGGAGTTGGCGGAGAAGGCCAAGTCCTAGACCGGATCCGGGGTCGTTCCTTGCGGCGCGGGGCATCCCGCGTCGCGTTGCGCACGTTGACTCTCCGGGGGTGGGGGGTACCTTCACTCCACGCTCCGGTCCGCACGCTGCGGCGCGGAGACCCGTCACTTGCCAAGGGAGATCCATGCGCAAGACGCTGCTTCGCACCATCGCCGTCGCCACCCTGTCCCTGCTCGGCACCGCGGCCACGTTCCGGTCCCCCGACACCGTGATTCAGCTCAAGGATGCCAAGGGCACGGTGGTCGCCACCACCAAGGTTGCCGCCGATGGCAGCTTCCACTTCGATACGGTGCCGCCAGGGCAGTTCGTCCTGGAGATGGTCGTCGATGGCAAGCCCGTCGCGGCGCCCCCGGGCGGCCCGCAGTTCACGTTCGAGGTCAAGGCCGCCCGTGAATCCAGCACCGGCCTGGCGACCGGCAAACGGCAGCATCAGCCGCCGATCAGGTTCACCAAGGAATATGGTCGAAGCGGTCAGATCACCGGCACCGTGGACGGCCAGACCGTCTCGGGCATGGTCATCAACAACTCGCATTCGAACATCAAGACGCCGTAGGGGTCCGCCCGCGTCACTGTTTGAGATATCGATCGAGGAAGGCCTCGAGCCGCCGGTACAGCTCGATCCGGTTGGCGGCCACCCGGAAGCCGTGCGGCTCGTCCGGAAAGGTCTTCGACTCGAACGTCTTGTGATAGGCGGTGAGCGTGTCCACCGCCAGCTGGAACTGATGGAACGGGGCCCGGACGTCGGCCTCGCCGTGCATGATGAGGAGCGGCCTTCGGACGTTCCGGATCCGGGCCAGGGTGTTGCTCACCGCGTACACCTCGGGCCGCTCGGCCGGGGCCCCACCGTGGCCGGTTTTGGTGAAGATTCTGCCTAACCGATCGGCCGTGGCGTAGGCATCGCCAAAGTCGTAGATCCCGGCCATCGGCACCGCGGCGTCGAACACCTCGGGAAACCGGGCGATCGTAGCCATGGTCATGATCCCGCCGTAGCTGTACCCGTAGATCCCCACCTTGCCACTCGACCACGGCTGGGCCCGCAGGAACTTCCCGGCCTCCGCCGCGTCGTGGGCCTGGCCGTTGGCCCAGTCGTTGATCGAGAGATTCTGGAACTCCCGCCCGAAGCCCGAGCCGCCGCGGTAATTGATCGCCAGCACCACATACCCCTTCGAGGCGAGGTACTGCTCGATCAGATTCTCGACCTGCAGATAGGAATTGGTCCCGCCGCCGTGCACGTTCACCAGCGACGGATATTTCCCATCCGGCCGGAAGCCCGGCGGCAGATAGATGAAGCCCTGGATCTGGAGCCCGTCGAAGCTCCGATAGGAGATTTCCCGCGGCGCCTGGACCCCGGCCCACCGCTCGGCCATGTGGGTGAGCTGCCGCGGCACGCCTCCATCGCCCCGGAGCAGAAAGACCTCGGCGCCGGTGGTGAGGCCGGTCTGCACCAGGGCGATGTCCCCGCCGGCCGAGACGTCGAAGGTCCGGATGGTGCCGCCGAGATGGCTGATCCGGGTGGCCACGCCACCCGCCACGGGCACCGACCAGAGGTTCATGATCCCCCGTTCGAGATAGGGGAAGACCAGCAAACTTCCCGACCAGTTGACCCGCTGGCTGTGGAGCCAGTCCGAGCCGTAGACCTGCATCGGCACGGCCCGTTCGGCCCCGGTTCCAGCGTCCACTACATATAGGTCGGCCAGATCCTCGTACCAGTAACCCTGCTTCGAGGTACCGAGCAGCGCGATCGAGCGGCCGTCGGGAGACCAGGTCGGCGCGGTGGACGCCATGAAGCCGTGGGAGAGTTGCCGCGGGGTGCGGGCCTCGACGTCGATGGTCCAGAGATCGTCGGACCAGTAGTCGCCGCGGTTCGAGATGTAGGCAATCCGCTTCCCGTCGGGGGACCAGGCAGGGAGAAACCGGGGATCGTCCACCGCGGTGGCGGAATCGGTGAGCCGGCGGGCCTCGCCTCCGGCAGCGGCAACGAGCCAGATGTCCTGATATCCGCTTCGGCTCGAATAGAACGCGATCCATGTCCCGTCGGGCGACACCTGCGGGGCCCGTTCGTCGCCGGGATCGGTGGTGAGTCGAGTGGCGGAGGCGGCGCCGATCGAAACCGACCAGAGATCATTGTCGCGGCTGAACACGATCCGCCGGCTGTCGGGAAACCAGGCCGGGGCCCCGCCCTTTGCCATGAGTTTCTCGGGAGTCGAGCCGTCGACCGGCACGAGATAGATGCCCGGACCCTCGGCGCCGGCCCCGGTGGCAACGATCCACCGGCCGTCCGGCGACAGCACGACTTCCGAGGCCCCACGATTCCGGGTCTGGATGTTTTCAGTCGTGAGGGGAACCGGGGATTGGGCGGCCAGCGGCGCCGCCAGCAATTGGGCCGTGGCGAGCCAACGAAGGGAGGGTATGGTCATGCCCTAGTGTACCCCCTGCTCTGGCGGCCGGCCAGAGTTGCCAAGCCCGACGCGAAGTCGCTGTTCGGACCCGGTGGACGTAAGATCCCGGATCGACCCGACCATTGGCTCGCACGTGTCCCGCCCAGCCGGGGAGCGGCAAGATGAAGGTGGCACCTCGTTTCGGCTGGAAGCTCCGATTGACACTGCGCCTCTTCGACTGGCTCACGCGGGCCGGGATCATGCCGACCGCCGAGGCGATGGTTCGGTGGCCGGTTGCCCGACGCAAAGCGATCAAGCCGGCCGGCTGGATGACCTACCCGCCGCCGGCCACGGTGCAGACCGCCCGCGAGGCGATTGCCTCGGCGGGCGGCCCCATGGACCTCAAATGGTTTCGGACCGGCGCGGCGCAAGCGCCTTCGATCCTTTTCATCCACGGTGGCGGTTGGGTCAGCGGCGGGGTCGACTCGCTCGACTATCTGTGCGCCAACCTGTGCGATCGCCTCGGCGTCGGCGTCGTGGCCGTCGACTATCGACTGGCACCGGAGCACCCATTCCCGGCCGGGTTGGAGGACTGCTACACCGCCCTGGTGTGGGTGGCGGCGCGGGCCAATGGCCCCGTCGTTGTCGTCGGCGACAGCGCGGGCGGCAACCTCGCGGCAGCGTTGTGTCTGCTGGCCCAACAGCGGAACGGGCCGACCATCGCGCAGCAGGCGCTGATCTATCCCAGCCTCGATGCGACGCTCGCCTCGCCGTCGGCGGCCGAACCGCAGCCGGGCCCGAGTCGGGATGAACTTGCCGGGGTACTGCAGCACTACATCGGTGATCACGACCCCCGCGATCCTCTGGTGTCACCGATCTTCGCTCCGAGCCACCGTGGCCTGCCCCGCGCGTTCATCGCCACGGCTCATTGGGACCTGCTTCGCGACGATGGCGCCCGCTATGCGGACCTCCTTCGCGCCGCCGGGGTGGCCGTCCGCCATGTAAACTATCCCGACATGCCCCACGGATTCCTCTCCACGCCGAAGTTGTTGCCGGACGCCCCGGGGGCGCTGGCCGATATCGTCGCTGCCATCCGCCCTCATCTTGAGGGGTCGTCCGTCGGGTGACCGAACCCGCGGTTCTCGGGTGGCAATGGTCGGACCCACGCGTCCTTGGGCCCGCGGCACTGGCCGAGGTCGAGGCGCGCGCGAGCGCGACCACCTGGCTTTCCGGGCGGAGGGGCCCCGGCGCCTGACGCCGGGAGAGGTTCCCCGGATATTGAATTCGTGACGTTCGATTTCCGGTCATGATTGAGCGCCGCCTCTGGTGGGCGGTCGAAGCAGCGCGATCCTGTCAGCCGTTAAGGCGACGGTGATGCCGCGCGCACTGCGAGGAGATCGCGGGCCTCGATCGGGCGGAGATCGGCGGCCTGGACGGTCACCAACGCCTGGGTCTCTCCGGAGGCGCGAACGAACTCGACCTCCAAAGCCTCCGGCGAATAAAGCTGGACGATCGTGCCGAGGTCGCCGGTCCGAAGGCCGTGCTCCGGGAGGTCTCGGGCAAGGACGACGCAGTCGAGGTCCTGGTAGGTCATGGCCTGCTCCTCGGAAACGCGGTAACCAGGCGGGGAAAGCCCTCGCCCCGGCGGACCAGCCACACCACGACGACGCCGAGGTCGCGGCCGGCCGGTCCTCGAAGGATAGCCGAGACCTCGTATTTCTGTCCAAAGGGCGTCTCGATGACCCGGTCAGCCTCCAACCTGGCGGTGGCCGCGAGGTCCTCCCGAAGGACCTCCCACCACGCTGCCCGGTATCCGACCGACTGGAACACCACGGCTTTGAAACGGCCTTCGGGATGGTCGGTGGATAGCAAGTACCGCTGGACCTTCGCTTGGTCGACGAGGGCGCGCTCGGGGTTGGGAAGCCGCATTCATCGAGGCTACCACCGTCCCCGCAGACCAGGTTAACCAAATCACCGCGAAACTCACCAAAAGGCGACGGTGACGCCGGACCACTTCTCCATCGAGGTGAAGCGCCCAACCGGCCCGGTGCGCCAGGCGTAACGGGATCGTTCCCGGTTGGATGGCTGCCAGACTCGATTTGCGAACAATTGGCACAATCGTCGCAAATCGGGTTACCGCCTCCCCGGCGGCCAATCGCAGCTTGGGGAATGCCGAGTTGCCAAACCCCCTCCGCCGAGCCGACCTTATGGCGATGCCTATTTCCGTCCCCACGTACACCGTCGACGACCTCGACCGGTTCCCTAGCGACGGGAATCGATACGAGCTGCTCGATGGGGTCCTCCTGGTGACCCCGTCACCCGGCATGCCGCATCAGGTGGCTACCACGAGACTCGCCGCGCTCCTGACCAACCTGCTTGAGCCCCGGCCGGAGATCCTGGTGACGAGTCCCGGGGTCATCATCCTGCAGCCCAAGACTCAACTCGAGCCCGATATCCTGGTCTTTCGGGCGCCGAAGGGCAGCCATCGGTGGGAAGCCGTGGTCGACCACTTCCTCGCCATCGAGACCTTGAGCCCTTCGACGGGCGTCTACGATCGCGACTTCAAGCGGCCGGCCTATCTGGAACTCGGCGTGCACGAAGTCTGGCGGGTCGATGGCGACGAACGGGCCATCCTGGTCTCGCGTCCCGGCGAGGCCCCCGATCGTCCCTATCGCGACCAACTTCACTGGTCCCCGCGCGGGCTCGGCCAGACCTTCGTCATCGACATCGAACCGCTCTTTCGCGGCCTGGAGTGCTAACGCGGGTCGCGGAGCCCTGTTCCGCGTCTTTCTCCTGGTCACCAATTGGCTGGCGGAACTCGAGGCCAAGGTGAAGCCATGAGCGAGGGACCCCAACCGTGACCATCACCGACACCTCACCGCGGCCCTCCCATAACGGCTCGGGACCTCACCGCGGTGCGCCGGGTGGCGTTCGTGATGCGGGGCGCCGTTGTCTACGGGACCGCAACCGTCGTCGTGAACGGGCTCGAGGTGCTTACTGGAATTCTCTGGGCCGTTTGCGGTCCGCTCAGACTGATGTTGAACTCCCAGGTTGCGGTTGCCGTGAAAGTGTGAGACTGGCCCGTCGGCACGTTGGTGATGACAAGGGCGCACCCCTGGAGGCTGCCGCAGGTGACTCCCCCGAAATTGCGGCTCAATCCATAGGGCGCCGTGACCTTGATCAGGGTTGGAACCACCGGCGGACTGGCGGCGAGCGATTGGTATTTCAGGTGCAGGGTGACGGTGCTTCCGGCGACCGTCGGCGGCAGCCATTGGAACGCGGCTGCGCTTGGCGCGGTCCAGGTCGTCACGCTCGCGCCGGTCTCGCCGTCCGCGGCGACAGCCGTCAATCGATAGGCATAAGTGGTGTTCGGGACAATCCCGCCACTTGCGTCGATGAAATAGTAGACGGGAACGCCCGGGATGGCTGAGACGAGCGTAATCGGAGATGGTCCCCCGCAGGTCGTGGCCGCGACCGTCCATGCGTTGGTCCCCGCCGGCGCCCGCTCCACGACGTACGAGAGAACCTCGGGTTGCCGGGGCGTGTTGAGGGACCAACTGAAAACCGCCCCGGTCGGGAACGGCCCAAACGTCCGGAACGTGGGTGGAATGGAGGGTGGGGCCAGCACGGCCTGCATCGGCTGGTTCGGAGGCGGGGCGGTGCAGGTTGGATTGGGTCGAGTCCAGGATGCCTGTCCCGAAACCGTGGTACCGTTCCCGAGGACCGCAGCGACCTGATATCCGTAGACGCCGGCGTTGGTGAAGCCAATTGACTGGGGGCCGAGATCTTTCCAGGTGGTGGTCGAGAGGCCGGGAAAGCTGGCCGAGGGAGCGTTATACGGCGTTGAACGGGTGACGGTGTAGCTCACCGCGCCGGGAACCGGTTGCCAGGTGACGGTCGCCGATGCCGTGGTTCCCGTGACCGCAATGCCGGTGACTGTCGTCGGCGTAGTCAGGGGGCTCCGAGTCGGGGTGCGGCCGGGCGCCATCGAGAGCGGCGGAGTCGTTGCCGCGGCGCGGCTCCGAGCTGAGATCGGGGCCACGATCGTCGGCGGCGACACCCTTCTTGCGTGCCGCCGCCCAATCGATGGTCACCGTGCTACCGACGGCCTGCGCCGTCACGTTCACCGGCGGAGGGCCCTCCTGAGCGGTCAGTCCCCCCGGAAGGAGGAACCCGAGTCCGACGACGACGGCCGCTGCGTTTCGGCCGCGGATCGAGCGATACGGCAATGACATCGTTGCATCCCTTGTGGTTGACGCGAGCAACCTACGATCAAGCCGTCACCGGGCGATCAGGTGCCCGTCATTTCGTTGTCCCCGACGCCAACCCGTTGCGCCGCAGACGGATAGCCAGGGGATTCTGGGGTTGGCGAGAGGGGTGATCTGGTCCTGGGGAATGCCGAGTTGCCGAACCCCCTGCGCCGAGCCGACTTTATGGCGATGGGCGCACAATAGCTCGTTAGGTGGAGGGCCCTCTCCCCACATCGGGGGGTACGCCGACGAGAGCCGCCACCTAGCTTTCCTGGCGGAGGTCATGCGGTGTCGACCATTCGCCCCGAGGTTCTTGTAGGAAGTCACAGTTGGCCTGATGGTGGAGACCTCCCCCAGGCCTTCCCACCGGTCGCAGGCCTCAAACGGCGGCCGGCTCGGCGTCGCCCGGGCACCCGTTTCGTGGGCGTCGCGCTCGCCGCACTCGTGCTCCTGCTCCTGCCGCTGCTGGCCCTCGGGTATCACCTCTATTTCAACCAACGCGATCTCCCCGACTTCGAGCGGTTCATCCGGTTCGAGGTGCCGACGACCGGCCAGGTCTTCGACGCGAGGGGCAAGGTCCTGATTGCGCTGGCGGTCGAGTATCGACAGGTGGTCACCTACGACGACGTGCCGGTGATCCTGCGCCACGCCATCCTGGCGGCCGAGGACAAGAACTTCTTCTCCCACTCCGGCGTCGATTTCGGGACGCTGCCGCGGGTACTCCAGAAAAACGCCGCCCGCTCGCTGAGCACGCTCCAACTCCGCTTCGCCCAGGGCGGATCGACGCTGACCCAGCAACTCGTCCGAGGATTCTTTCTCGGCGACTGGATGCGACACGAGAACGACGACACCCTCTTCCGGCGCGGATTCGCCCCGGGGCTCCTGTCCGGGGTTCTGGGCGCTCCGGCCGCGAACAAGCTCCTGCGGAAACTCGAGGAGGTCCGTCTGTCGCTTTGGGTCGAGCGGGAAATGAAGCGGCGCTACGGATCCAAGGAACGAGCGAAGGAGGAGATCTTCGGCCGGTACGCCAGCTTCATCTACCTCGGCAACGGCCGTTACGGCTTCGCGGCCGCCTCGCAGTACTACTTCGACAAGCCGCTGGCCAGCTACACCGCGGACGACGCCGCCAAGGCGGCGCTTCTCGCGGGGATCAGCAAGTCTCCCCGCGACTACGCTCCGGTCGCCGGCGATCCGCGGCCGCTGCGCCGCCGCAATGCGATCCTGGCCCTGATGGCGCGCGAAGGCTACCTATCCCCCGACCGCGCCCTGCGGAGCCAGGCCGAGCCGATTCAAATCGTACCAGTGAGTTCGATCAAGACCCACGCGCCCGCCGTCATCGAGACGGTCCTCGACGAGCTAAAGCGGCACGGCGGAGACCGGCTCGGGCTCGAGGATCTCTTCCAGGGAAGGATCTCGGTCCGGGCGACCGCGGACGCGCGGGTCCAGGCCATCGTGAACCAGGCCCTGGAGAACGGCCTCGCCGAGTACGGACGACGCCACCCCGCAACGAAAGGGATGATCCAGGGCTCGGTGGTGGTGCTTCGTAACGCCGACGCGGCGATCCTGGCCGAAGCCGGCGGCCGTCAGGTGTACCGGGATCGACCGAACCTCTACTCCGACTTCAATCGTGCCAGGGACGCGATGCGGCAGCCAGGCTCGGCCTGGAAACCGCTGGTGTACCTGGCAGCGTTTCGCGAGGATATCGATCTCGACACCTCGGTACCCGACGCGCCCATCGCGGTGCCGGGAGCAACCGACGGCTCCGTGAAGTGGATCGCCAACTACGACGGTCGGTTCAAAGGCCTGATCCCGGTTCGCCAGGCGCTGGCCGAATCCCGCAACACGGTCGCGGTCTGGCTGACCCGCCGGATCGGGATCGATCGGGTGGTCGAAATCGCCCGGGAACTGGGGATTCGCTCCCCCGTTAGGCCATTCATCAGCACGGCGCTCGGCGCGTCGGAGGTTCGGCTAGTGGAGCTCGCGAACGTCTATCGCGCCATGGCCACGGGATTCCTGGCTGAGCCCCACGTCATTGGTCAGGTGACCGATGCCACCGGCCGGGAGCTCTACCGCGCGGCCGATCCCGGTGGAGAGTTCAACTCCACGGGACTGTATCAGATCCAGACGGGGCTGCGCGGCGTGGTCCGCATTCCGGGAGGCACGGCCAACGCCCTCAATGGTCCGGCCTTCCCGATCCCGGTGATGGGCAAGACCGGCACGACGAGCGACTTCCGCGACGCGCTCTTCGTCGGCTCCACCTACGGCGCCGCGGGGATCACCGTGGCCGTCCGGATCGGGTTCGACGACGATCGGACGCTCGGGCCGAAGGAAACCGGTGGCCGCGCGGCACTCCCGGTCTTCCGCGAGATCATGCTCCAGGTCTACCGGAACCAGTTGGTGGGTGCCGTCCCGGAGTTTCCGTGGGTGATCGAGGAGGATATCAACTGATACCAGGCGGCTGGGGCGGCACGGGCGGCGGCGCTGGCCGCGGTGCCCGTGCCGGGGCCCGTGCTCGTGGTCGATAAACGAAGACAGCCTCGGTAAACCGGCGTAACTGGCGGAACTCCTGGGACGGGCCGATCTTTCACCTCTGCCATGACCATCCCCAGGAATTGCCTCATCGCGGCCCTCGCCGGCCAATGACCCCCTCGCGACGCGAAGCCCTCCGCACTCTGAGCGCGCTGTTCGCGGTGCCGCTGGTCCGCTGGCCCGGGCGTCTGGCCGATCCGCTCGCCGGCTCCATCCTCGAATACCAGGCCGGTCGCCTCCGCGGCGACTGGACCGCCGCGGAAATCACCGCGCAGGCCCTCGCCCGGAGCAAAGCGTGGAACGCCGCCCTGCGCGCCACCGAGGTTCTGTCCGCCTCCGCCGTTGCCGAGGCGCGAGCGTCGGACGCGCGGGCCCGGCGGGGCGCGCTCCGAGGCCCGCTCGACGGCGTGCCGGTATTCGCCAAGGCGATCTACGACATGCGCGGCCTCCCGACCACCGGTTCCAGCGCCGAGTGGGTCAGGCTCTTTCCGGGTTCGGTACCCCACGACGCGATCGAGGTCGCCCGGATGCGGGCCGCCGGCGCCATCGTACTCGGCAAGACCGTGGCCGACGATTTCGCGTACGAGGGCAACGGCACCAGCTCGCTGTCCGGCCAGGTGGTGAACCCCTACGACCGGGCCGGAGTGAAGACGCCGGGCGGTTCGAGCGCGGGCTCCGCAGTGTCGGTCGCCTGCGGGATGGCGTTCGCGGCCGTCGGGACCGACGACGGCGGGTCCAATCGGATCCCGGCGCAGTTCACAGGCGTGGTGGGCCTGAAGCCCACCTTCGGGCTGGTCCCGCGGACCGGGGTGATCCCGACCTGGCCCTACCTCGACACCCACGGTCCGCTCGCCCGCAACGTGGCGGACGCGGCGCTCTTGCTCGACGCGATCGCCGGCCCCGATCCCTCCGACGGTCTGGCCCTCACCGCGCCGCGCCCGCGAGGCGCGCTCACCACCTTGCGGACCGACGCGCTCTCGGGCGCCCGGCTCGGTCTGGTCGAGGCCCACGTGCCGCGCGACCGAATGACGGCCGAGTCGCTGGCAACGTTCGACCGCGCGGTGGCCGACCTCGCGGCGGCCGGCGCAATCATCGAGCCGTTCGCGCCGGCCGTGACCATCGCCACCTTCCGTGGCCTCTTCGCCGAGACGGCCAAGGACCGGGGCGACGTGCCACCCGATGACCGATCACCGGCCGCGACCGCCAACGCGCTGCTCCGCTACTTCGAGACCCACGGCGGCGATGCCCGCCGCGCCGTGGAACGCGGGTTGGCGGCCTACCGGACGTTCTACGACGTGCTGCCGACGGCGTGGGAAGAGATGGCGCGGATCATGGTGCAGCCGTACGAGCGGGATCCGGCGGGCATCTCGTTCGCGCGGTCGCGCGCCGAGTTGGTGGCCCGGCTCGCGGCCACGTTCGCCGCGCAACACCTCGATGCGATGATCTACCCCACGATGCCGTTCCCTGCCCCTCGCGCGGTCGACCCCTGGCCCAAGATTCCCACCGCGCTCGGCTACGGCAATTGGCTCGGCCTGCCGGAGGTGTCGGTGCCGGGCGGGCTCGGGGCGGACGGGATGCCGGCGGGCAACCTGTCGTTCGTCGGCCTGCCCGGAACCGACGCCCGGCTGCTGGCCCTGGCTCATTCGTATCAGCACCGGTCGAACCGATTCGTCGCGCCACCGGCGCGATAGATTGGGCCGGCCTCCCATGACCACTCCCCTGGACCGACTCGCCGCCGCGCTCGCCGACCGCTACCGGATCGAGCGGGAACTCGGGGCGGGCGGGATGGCCACGGTCTATCTGGCCGAGGACCTGAAACATCACCGTGAGGTCGCGGTGAAGGTGCTCAGGCCGGAACTCGCCGTCGTCCTCGGCGCCGAGCGCTTTCTGGCCGAGATCAACGTCACCGCCAACCTCCAACATCCGAACCTGCTGCCTCTGTTCGACTCCGGCGCGGCGGACGGGCTGTTCTAGTACGTCATGCCGTACGTCGAGGGCGAAACCCTCCGCGCCCGGCTCGCCCGGGAACGACAGCTGCCGGTCGACGAGACCATTCGGCTGATTACCCTGATCGCCGGCGCGCTCGACTACGCTCACGCCCGGGGCGTCATTCATCGCGACCTCAAGCCCGAGAACACCCTGCTCCAGGCGGGCCAGCCCGTGATCGCCGATTTCGGGATCGCGCTGGCCGTCGCGCACGCCGGCGGGTCACGGGTGACCGAGACCGGCCTCTCACTCGGCACGCCGCAGTACATGAGCCCGGAACAGGCCGCCGCCGAACGGGTGATCGACGCCCGTTCGGACCAGTACTCGCTCGGCGCGGTCGCCTACGAGATGCTGATCGGCGAACCGCCGCACACCGGTGCGACAGCGCAGATCATCATCGCCCGCCTGATGGCCGAGCCTCCGCGCAGCGTTCGGACGGCGAGGCCGGACGTGGCTCCCTGGGTCGATGCGGCGGTACGGCGGGCGCTGGCCAAGACGCCAGCCGATCGCTTCGCCGGGTGCGGCGACTTCGCGCGGGCCTTGAGTGCGGGGGCGACATCCTCCGGCCGCAAGCGGCCCCTGGTCGTTCTGATCGCCACGGCTGTCGTGCTGATCCTGGCCGCCATCGGCTTCGCCGTCTACGGCCGCGGGCGAGCGAAGCCGCTGGACTCGATCGCGGTCCTGCCGTTCGAGATTCGAAACAACGACCCGGACGACGAGTACATCTCCGACGGAATCACCGAGAGCATCAGCAACAGCCTGACCCGGCTGCCTGGTCTCAAGGTGATTCCGTTCAGTGTCGCCCGGCGCTACCCAGGGGAAGGCGATGACGCCGCAACAGGCCGGCGCCGAGCTTCACGTGGCCGCCGTCCTCACGGGTCGCGTCTCCCGTCGGGGCGACTCGTTGACCATCGGCGTCGAACTCGCCGACGTCCACCAGGGCACCCTGCTCTGGGGTACCCAATACAATCGCAAGCTGGTCGATCTGCTGGCGGTGCAGCGTGACATTGCCGCGGCGGTGTCCGGGCGGCTGCAGACCCAACGGTCCGGCGAAGACCAACGGCGACTGCAGAGCGGCTCGACCGACGATCCCGAAGCCTATCAGCTGTACCTCAAGGGCCACTACTTCACGGCCAAGCTCACCACGGACGGAGTCAACAAAGGCGCCGCCTACTTCAAGCAGGCGCTCGCCATCGATTCGAACTACGCCCTGGCCTGGGATGGCCTGGCCTTCAACTACAC
>JANMXA010000037.1:0-15615 GCA_031394255.1 Gemmatimonadota bacterium | reverse complement strand
GCCGGCACCAAACGTCCCGTATGGGTTGTAGCTCTCGAAGACCCGGAGGCCCGGCGTGATCGGGTCGCTGGCTTCGTTCTGGTCGCTCGCCTCGATTCCGATGTTGGAGGCGGCGTCGATAACGCCCGGCATCACGTACTTGCCCGTGGCGTCGACGATCTCGGCCCCCGCCGGGATCGCCACTCCGGCGCCGACGGCCACGATCTTCCCGCCCTTGATCACCACGATGCCGTTCGGAATCGGCGCCCCGCTCACCGGGAGGACGGTGCCGCCGCGGATTACGATGGCCTTCTCCTGGGCCTGGACGGTCCCCGCCGCCGACATGAGGACCGCGGCGCCAACCATCATGCGCTGGACGGTCATGTCAGTTGCCCTCCTTGGCCCGATCGTAGATGACTGTACCGTCGCCGATCACGATGTCCACCCGCGACCGGGGTTCGAACCACGGGCCGTCGAACAGCACCACGTCGCCGTCCTTGCCGACCTCGATGCTGCCGACCCGGTCGCTCACCCGGGCGATTTCCGCGGCATTCCGGGTCACCATCTTGAGCGCCTCCTCCTCGGGGATGCCGTACCGCATCGCCAGCGAGGCGCAGAGCCGGAGCCACTTCTGGCTGATGACCGGCGCATCGGTGTGCATGGCGATCTTGACGCCCGCCTTCCAGAGAATGTACGGGCCGGCCATGGCATCATCGGTGACGCCGATCCGCGGTCCGAGCGGGAGTACCACGGCCGAGATCCCCCGTTTGGCGAGTTCGGGCGCCACCTTGTAGGCCTCGGTCGAGTGGTGGAGCGTCAGGTCAAAACCGAATTCGTCCTTGAGCCGGACCAGGGTCATGACATCGGTCGCCGCGTGGACGTGGGCCCGGACGTAGGTCTTCTTGGTCAACACGTCGGTCATGGCCTCGAAGCCGAGGTCGCGAGCGGGCGGATTCCCCTTCCGGCCGTCGTCCTCCCACTTCTTGCCCGCGGCCATGTACTCCTGGGTCTTGATCAGGTATTGCCGGAGGTTGGCCGCGACACCCATCGTAGTCGTCGGGTAGCGCTCGCGGGACTTGGCCCCCATCGCGAACTTCATCCCGCCCTTTTCGAGCAGGAGGCGGCGGTCGAGCTGGTCGCCGAAGGTCTTGATGACGATCGCCATGCCGCTCACGTTTTCGCCGCTGCCCGGACCGGTCACGATCGTGGTGACGCCGCCCAGGACCGCATCCTTCCAGTCGAGGTCGGCGAGGTCGAGGGCGTCGATGAACCGGTGCTGGGGTCCGATCAGCATCGGGCCGTCATTCAAGTCGGTGGACTTGGCGCCGATGTGCGAGTGGTTGTCGATCATCCCGGGAATCAGATGCTTCCCGGTGGCATCGATGACCCTGGCCCCGGCCGGGACCGACACGTTGTCGCCGATCGCCACGATCTTGCCGTCCTTGATCAGCACGGTGCCGTTCTTGATCGGCGCCCCGGTGGCGGTGTGGATCATGGCGCCCCGGATCGCGATCACGGCGGGATCGGCCTGGCCCTGCGCCGGGCCGGCCCACAGTGCCGCGGCAACCACCAACACTCCAGCACCCCTCATCGGAACCTCGCTTGGGAATCCCTCAATCTACCCTCCGCCCGGCCAAGATCGCCTCGTCAGGGGCGACGATCTCGTCGTCAGGGCGGGCGAAGATCTCGTCGTAAGGGCGGGCGTAAGCCCGCCCCTACGATCCCAACGACGGCGGGGAGCAGTAGTTGATCGCGGTCTGGCGCAGGACCTCGGCGCAGCGGACGACGCTTTCCACGTCGACCCACTCGACGTCGGCGTGGGCTCCCGCCCCGGTCGGACCAAAAACCACCGTCTCGACGCCGGCCGCCGCCAGCAAGGCCGAATCCATCCACGGCGTGTCACCCACCATCCGGGCCTCGGCGCCCAGCACGCTGCGCGTGGCTCCGGCCAGCGACCGCACGATCGCCGCATCGGGGGCCACCTCGAAAGGATCCCGCGCAAAGAAGCAATTCGTCCGGGCCTCGAAGGCAGGATCCTCGCGCCGAAGCCCATCGATCAGGGCCTGGATCTCGGCCATGGCGCTCGCCTGAGTCTCCCCTGGAATAATCCGGCGCTCGATCTTGAGGCGACAACTCGCCGCATACGTGCTGAGACCGCTCCCCCCTTCGATCATCGCTGCATGAAGGCTCGGCGGCCCGACCAACGGATGGGGTGGCCGGCGCCGGAGCTCCCGTTCGAGGCCATCGAGCGCACCCAGGAAACGCCCCATCATCATGTTGGCGTCGATCCCCTGGTCGACCTTGCTCCCGTGCGCCGCCCGGCCCACGGTCTCGACATCGATCCAGAGATATCCCTTGTGGGCCAGGCAGATAGCCAGCGACGTCGGTTCGGTCACGATCGCGCCGTCGACCTTGATCCGGCCGGCCAGGTCCGCGGTGCCGATGCTGCCGTATTCCTCGTCCGCCACGGCGGCCACCACCACGTCCCCCGCCAGGGGGGTCCGGGCGTCGATCAGGGCTTTCAGTGCCGCCATGCAGGCCGCCACGCTGCCCTTCATGTCGAACGAGCCCCGGCCGTAGAGCCGCCCGTCGCGAATCGCGCCGGAGAAGGGCTCGGCCATGCCGTCAACCTCGACGGTGTCGAAGTGGCCGTTCAGCATCAGGCTCCGGCCGCCACCGGTCCCTCGCAGGCGTCCGGTGATCGACACCCGGCCCGGCACCGGCTCGTGCCAGACCACCTCGGCGCCCAGGGCCTCGAGGTTGGCGGCCACATAGGTGGCCACCTCGCGTTCGCCCGGGGCGCCTGGCGCAAGTGTGGGGTTGATGGAGTTGATGTGGACCAAGCGGGCCAGCGTCGAGAGGCAGTAATCGCGGTCGATCATGAGAACCCCCGGTGGCTGCACGTCACAACCTATATGAGAAGAGCCGCCCTTGCGAGGCGGCTCTTCGTCCTTCGAAACTACCACCAGCCGCCGAGGCTTACGCCTTGGTCGGATCGCACTTGCTGGCGTCGTAATTCGGGTTGTTCAATTCGTCGATCGACACCCGGACGCTGACCTGATTCCCGCGGGTCAGGCTGTCCTTGTGGTACGCGCCACGCGGATAGATCGTGTCTGCCGCGCGGCTGTACTGCCGGACCAGCCGGCGCATGTCGCCCAGCCGGTGGCCGGTGCCGAACATCCAGAACGCCCGCTCCCGGAACAGCAGGTCGACCCGGCCAGCCGCCGTGCCCGGATCAGTGAGCGGCGCCAGTAGAGGACCCCGTTTCGGCGCGATACCGGTGTCGCCAAGTGTCGCTCGCAGCTCATTTAACTTGGTGAGCCAAAGCGAGGTGTTGCTGGCCTGGAGCGCTCCCTCAGCCTCGATCATCCGCGCCTCGATCCCGCTGGCGTTGGTGATCGGGGAGCCGTAAGAGCTGTACTGCGTGAACTGGAACATCGGGGTCACGTTGTCGAACCGCGACACCGGCCCGAAGTCCTGGGTCACCGGAATTCGGGGATCGCCGGCCGAGGCGTAGTTCAAGCCGTTGCCGCCCTCTCGATCCGACACCGAGGTATAGTCGAAGTCGTAGATGTACGCCTTCATCGAGTTCTGGAGCCGGGCGTCCGACGACGAGTACAGCAGGTCGTATTTGTACGCCGTCGGGACACTGGCCACCGCCGCCGCGGCCTGGGCAAACTGCCCCTTGCCAAGGAGGGCCCGGCCGCGGAGCACGGCGACCAGGTTCACGAGGTTGGCATCACCACCGGTGGCACTGGTGGCCGAGTTGAGCCGGGTCAGCGCGGCGTCGAACAGCTGATCCGTGGTGAGGTTCGAGCCGTACTGAATCTCGGGCTGATCGACGCTCAACGGCGCTCCGGAGCAATAGGTCTCCGCGATCCAGATCGTCGACAGGCCCGCCAGGGCCCACAGTTCACCGACCCGCTTGTCGGTCGGGCTGACCGAGGCCGCAATGGCCGTGGCGCCCCGCTCCGCCGCCCGGCGGCCGCGGTGAATGTTCAACCAGATCGACTGCGCGAACGAGTTTTCGTTCTTGATCTGATCGAGGTCCATCTCGCGAACTTCCGGCGGGGTGCCGCCGAAACGGAACTCGTCGGTGAACAGACTGGTCAGCAGCATGAAACCGGCACAGGTGCCGGACTGGCCGTAGGCGACTTCGCCGACGGCGCCGTTGTAGATCGCCGCGGCGCCGGTCGCGCCGGCGAGCTTGCCCGGATCGATCACGTCGGGCCGGTCGACCTTGAGGATGTCGTTGGTCGAGCAGGCACCGACGACCGTCATGAGCGCGGCCGCGGTGAGAGCCCGGAACGAGGTGGCCTTGAAGTTCATCATCTTCCTCGAATTCATCTGGGTAGTCATGGTATCGTCGCTCCTTAGAACTGAACGTTCAGGCGAAGGAGGAACGTCCGCGGCTGGCCCGGCTGGACGAAGTTGTAGTTGGGACCGTCGCCGGCCACGCCGGAGGCGGTATTGATCTCCGGATCCCAGCTGCCGAAGGTCTTCCACATGGCCAGGTTCCGGCCCGTGAGGGTGAGCGTCGCGATCGAGCCCCGGAACGCCTGCACCACCGACTTCGGCAGCGTCCACGCCAGCGACATTTCGCGGAGTCGGATGAACTTGCCGTCTTCGGCATAGGAACCGAACGAGAACGACACGGCCCGGGCCTGGTCGATCAGCGGCGCGGTCTTGTCGTTCATGGCCCGGCAGTCACCGACGGCGAGGCACTGGAACCCGGTGTTGATGTCCAGCGACTTCCAGCCCCACTTGGCCTCGACCTGGGTCCCGATCCGGAGTTTGTTGTTGAACAACCCGATCGACGAGTTCAAGCTGGCATTCTTGTTCGGCACACTGTTGCCGAGGAAGATGGCGGTGTCGGAGGTGACCACCTCGCTCGGGACGATGATGCCGTCACCGTTGGCGTCGTTATAGGACTGCATGCCCGTGCCCCAGAGCCCGTACAGCGGGTACCCGACCGCGTGACGGTAGAAGAAGCCCTGCGGATTCGGCACGCCGTCGGCGAGCTTGAGGAGCTTGTTGTCGTTGATGGCGCCTTCGAGGTTCAGGTCCCAGGTGAAGTTCTTGGACTCGATCGCCCGGGCGCTGATGGAGAGCTCGATGCCCTTGTTCTGCACCGTGCCGAGGTTCTGGAACTGGGTCGCCACGGCGCCCAGAGAGCCGGCAAGCGGCCGCGCGATGAGCGCGTCGTTGGTGTGCTTCCGGTAGCCCGTCAACTCGATGTTGACCTTGTTGTTGAGGATGCCGATGTCGAAGCCGCCCTCGATTTCCTGCGACCGTTCGGGCTTGAGCGTCGGCGAACCCAGACCGGCGAGCGAGACGCCCGGCTTGTTGCCGCCGACCAGGGCCGCCGTCACGCCGGAGTAATACGTGAGCGCCGCCGTGGCGCCCGGCTGCTGGCCCGTGATGCCGAAGGCGCCACGGAGCCGGAACGAGTTCAAGAGGCCCGAGGCCCGGTTCTCCACCACGACCCACGAACCCGAAACCTTCGGGTAGTAGGCGGTCCGGGAGCTCTCACCGAACGACGAGTTCTGGTCGACGCGGAGGGCGCCGGTCAAGTAGAGCCGGTCGTCGAAGCCGAACTGCTGCTCGACGTAGGTGCCGAGCGTCACGACCTTGACGGTCGCTTCCGACGACACCTTGTCCGCCGCGCCGCTGAACGTCTCGGCGCCGGGAGCGAGGGTCTTGCCGTAGTTGTTGGAGAGCGTCAGGGTCTCCTTGCCGTACTGGACCCCGGCCGCGGTCTTGCCGCTAATCCGCTTGGTCAGCGAGAAGTTCGCCGTCGCGCCGACGTCGGTCGAGTACCGGAAGCTCGCGAACCGATTCAGCGTGCGGGCGCCCTGATCCTCGCCGCAGAACGGGCAGGCTTCGCCGTTCCGGACCAGGCCGGCGTCCTCGAAGCCGATGTAATCAAGACCAACGGTGGCGCGGGTCGCGAGCCAGCTGGTGGGCCGGAAATTCGCGTTGGCGCTGTTGATGAAGTGGTTGCTCTTTCGGTTGGTCTGGTTCGCCAGGCCGTACGCGGGCCGGGCGAACTGCCACGGGTTGCTCGCCTTGTCGGGATTGGCGCTGCCGAAGATCGCCCCGACCAGGACACCCTGAAGGTTGTCACCGCTTTGCGGGATCAGGTTGTCGGTGTTGGTGTACCCGGAATTGATCGAGATGTCGGCTTTGCTGGAGAGCGTCGCCGTGATGTTCGACCGGAGGCCGATCTTCCGCAGGTGGCTCGGGTTGAGCTGCCGGTTGGGCAGATCGGTGATCCCGCGCTGATCCTGGAGGAACTTGACCTCGGTATCGGGCATCTTGAGCGTGCCACCCTGGTCTTCGAACTCGGTGGCGACGAAGTAGCGGACCGCGTCGGTCCCGCCGTTCACCTGGACGCCGTACTGCATCCGGTAGGCGTCCTTGATCGGCGTCGTCGCCGGATCGAGGGCAATGTTCCGGCTGAACAGCTCGCCCGGGGTGCAGGCACCAAGCGCCGAGAGGAACAGGAGGCACTGCTGGTACTTGCCACCGGCGGTCTTGGTCGACGCCGACTGGTAGTAGACCGGCAGGTACTCACTCCGGTCCTGGACCACACCGTTTTCGGCGTAGACCGTCCAGCGGGCCGGACCGGACTTGCCGTGCTTGGTCGTGATCCGGATGACGCCGTTCGAAGACTGGGTGCCGTAGAGCGTTGCCGCCGACGGACCCTTCACCACCTCGATGCTCTCGATTTCTTCGGGATTGATGTCGTTGAAGAACGAGGGCGAGTTGCCGCCGTTGCCGACCGACAGGGCCGGGCCACGTTCACTGACCCGGATGCCGTCCACGTACACGAGCGGGTCGGTCGCGAGGCTGGCGGAGCTGACACCGCGAATCCGGATCCGGCTCCCGCTGCCGACGATGCCGTCGTTGGCGATGGCCACGACGCCGGCCACGCGGCCGTTCAGCACTTCGGTGAGTGAAGTAACCGGCGCCGCGTCCACCAACTGGGCGGCTTCGATGCGCGACACCGAGTTGCCCAGCTCACGCTTGAGCTGCTCACCGGTGGCCGTCGTCACGATCTCTTCCAATGTGTACGGCACCGCCTTGAGCGCCCAATCCACCGTCGCGGGCTGACCCGCCGACACGGTAGCGGTCTTCTGGGTCGAGGCATACCCGAGCATCACGACGCGGAGGGAGTAGTTGCCGGCGTTGACCCCCCGGATCGTGTACTGGCCCTGCTGGTTGCTGATCGCGAAGTAATTGGTGCCGGTGGCCTGGACCCGGGCTCCCACGAGCCCCTGGCCATTGCCCTGATCGGTCACCTTACCCGTGATCGAACCCTGCTGTGCCTGGACTGACCCAGCGCCGAGCAACAGCCCGACGACCAGGAGCCCGGCCGCTTTCGCCGAACGAACCATCGTGACGACCTCCGAGAGTGGAAATTGGCGCGACGAGGGCCGCGCCGGAGAAAGTCCTGAACCGCGGTGAAACGATTCGGGCACTGCGAAAATTGGATTGGTAATTGTATACAAACTAGTCAGTCCATCGACCCCTTGCAACCTCTGAGCCGTCGGCATTCCAATACCTGCCAGTCCGAGGGTGAGCGCAGATTGAACCCGATAAGGGCAAGGTTTGAACCCTCCCGGCCTCGGTGACCTGACGAGCCGGTTCCGGACCACGAACAAGCAAGAAAACGCATGCGGCTGAACGTCTTATGTGGTAGGAGGCAATCCGGCGGCGCGGGCCATTCGACGGGGCCGCGTTGGCACGAAAAACAACACCCGTGTCGTTTTCGCGTGTCGGTCTGACACGAAAGCCACGGCCGACCTGCGCCGGTGGCCTCATCAGCAACCGGTAAGGAGGGGCCCGCGCCATGGACCCCTCCGTCTCTCGCCTGTACGGTTTCCGGATCCCGAAAACCGTTTCCCTCACGGCGTATTGACCGTGCAGCTGGCCGCCATGTAGGTAGCGGACTGGGCGCCAGCGCATCGAGGTTCGCGGCCCGTTCTCGCGGTCCGTCGCGGCCGGGCTTAGTTTTCCCGTCCCAATGAATCTCTCCCAAAAACAGGCCCTGGTCTGCGGCGGAACCCAGGGGATCGGCCTCGCCTCGGCCATCGCGCTGGCCGACGCCGGCGCCTCCGTACTCCTGGTGGCGCGGGACGGCGCCCGCCTCGCCGCGGCCCGGGACCGACTGCCCACCGGCGAGGGACAGCGCCACGCCACCCTGGTGGCGGACCTCTCGGACCCGGTCGAGAGCCGGCACCGGATCGACCAGTGGCTGGCCGCCAACGGCCCGATCCACATCCTGGTGAACAACAACGGCGGCCCGCCGGGCGGCCTGATCGTGGACGCGACGGCTGAGGCGTTTCTGGCGGCCTACCACGGCCATCTGCTCGCCAGTCATCTCCTGTCTCAGGCCGTGATCCCGGGAATGAAGGCCGCGGGCTACGGCCGGATCATCAACATCGTCTCGACCTCAGTGAAGCAGCCGCTCAAGGGATTGGGCGTGTCGAACACGACCCGCGGCGCCGTCGCGAGCTGGGCCAAGACGCTGGCGGGGGAGATCGGCCGGTTCGGGATCACGGTGAACAACGTGCTCCCGGGCGCCACCCGGACCGGCCGCCTCGAAACGGTGGTCGCCAATCAGGCCCGGGCCCAGAGCAAGACCACCGAGACGGTCGAGCGCGAAATGGTGGCGGAGATTCCGTTGGGCCGGATCGGAGAACCGGCCGAGATCGCGGCGGCGGTGGCATTCCTGGCGAGCCCGGCGGCGAGTTACATCACCGGGGTAAGCCTCGCGGTGGACGGCGGGCGGACCTCCGCGCTGTGAAGACCCTCGCCAACTTCATCGACGGGGCCATGGTGGCCCCGCAGTCCGGCCAGTACCTCGACAAGACCGATCCGGCCACCGGGGCCGTGTTTGCCCGGGTGCCCGACAGCGATGCCGCGGACGTCGCGCTGGCCGTCGCGGCGGCGGAGCGGGCGTTCGAAGGGTGGTCCCACA
This sequence comes from Gemmatimonadota bacterium, assembly GCA_031394255.1. Taxonomy (GTDB): domain Bacteria; phylum Gemmatimonadota; class Gemmatimonadetes; order Gemmatimonadales; family GWC2-71-9; genus SHZU01. The sequence goes on along the minus strand of JANMXA010000037.1, from coordinate 6,650 downwards.
CGCCGGCGGCCGAGCGGTCGCGGCTCCTGATCGCCATCGCCGACCGGATCGAAGCCCGGCTGGGCGGATTCGCGCTGGCCGAATCGATCGATACCGGGAAGACGCTGGCCCTGGCGACCACCCTGGACATCCCGCGGGCGTCGGCCAATTTCCGGTTCTTCGCCACCGCCGTGCTCCATGCCTCCAGTGAAACCCACACCACCGACTACGCGGCGCTCAACTACACGCTCCGCCGGCCGCGCGGCGTGGCCGGCCTGATTTCACCGTGGAATCTTCCGCTCTATTTGCTGTCGTGGAAAATCGCGCCGGCCATTGCGACCGGGAATACCGCGGTCGCCAAGCCCTCGGAGCTGACCCCGAGCACCGCATTTCTGTTGGGCGATGTGTGCCGTGAGGTGGGCCTTCCGGCTGGCGTCTTGAACCTGGTCCACGGGCTCGGCGCCAAGGCGGGCGCCGCGCTGATCGAGCACCCCGTCGTGCGGACCATTTCGTTCACCGGCGGTACGGTGACCGGCGCGACGATCGCGCGAACCGCGGCCCCGGCGTTCAAGAAGATCACGCTCGAACTGGGCGGCAAGAATCCCACGGTCGTCTTCGGCGACGCCGACCTCGACACCCACCTGCCCTCGATCGTGCGGAGCGCTTTCGCCAATCAGGGGGAGATCTGCCTCTGCGGCTCCCGGATTCTGGTCGAAGACTCGATCTACCCGGCGTTTCTGGAGCGGTTTGTCGCGGCAGTGAAGGCGCTCAAAGTCGGCGACCCGCTGGTGGCCGGCACCGACGTGGGCGCACTGGTGAGCGAAGGCCATCACCAGAAGGTGAGCCGGTACATCGCGCTCGCGAAGGACGAAGGCGGCACCATCGTCTGTGGCGGCGGCCGCCCGGCGTCCCTGCCCGACCGGTGCGCCAGCGGGTTTTTCCTCGAACCCACCGTGGTCACCGGGCTTCCCATGGGGTGTCGCACCAATCAGGAAGAGATCTTCGGCCCGGTGGTAACGGTCACCCCGTTTCGGGACGAGGCCCACGCCATCCAGCTCGCGAACCACTCGAACTACGGCCTCGCCGCGTCGATCTGGACCCGTGATCTCGGCCGTGCCCACCGCATGGCCGAGGCGGTCCAGTGCGGAATCATCTGGATCAATTGCTGGCTGCTGCGCGACCTCCGGGTTCCGTTCGGCGGGATGCGGCAGAGCGGCGTCGGTCGCGAAGGCGGCGACGAGGCGCTCCGCTTCTTTACCGAGCCGAAGAGCGTCTGTGTGAAGCTGGGCTGACTCGAAGGGATGCGACGATGAGCGATGAAATTCGGTCGGCCCGGGCGCCGAAGCCGGTGGGGGCCTACCCCCATGCTCGGCGGGCCGGCGGGTTGCTGTTTCTCTCAGGCATCGGCCCGCGGACGCCCGTCACCAACGAAATTCCGGGCAACGTCACCGACAGCGCCGGCCGGCTGATCAGCCACGACATCGAAAAACAGACCCGTCAGGTTCTGGCCAACATCCGGACAGTACTGGAGGATGCGGGGTCGAGCTGGGACGGGATCGTGGACGTGACGGTCTACCTGACCGACATGGCGGGGGATTTCACGACCTTCAACCGGATCTACGCCGAGTACTTCCCGTCCAATCAGCCGACTCGGACGACGGTGGAAGTCGGCGCCCTACCGACCCCGATCGCGATCGAGCTCAAGGTCATCGCCGAGGGGTAGACTCCGCAGCACCGCCCGCACCGGGCTGGCATCGAATCCTTCGAGTCTGAGCGGCAGCGCGATCAGCTCGTACGTCCCTGACGGCACCGCGGTCAGCACGATGCCTTCCAGCACGGCGAGGTCGTGGGCCAGCAGCCGGCCATGGGCCGGCACCTCCTTCGAATCCACCACATCCACACTCGGCGTGTCGATGCCGACCAGCACGACTCCCTGAGCGGCGAGCTGATCGAGCAACGCCGGGTCGAGTGCCGCGAAGTCGGCGTTCCAGCGATCCGGATCCGGGAACGTCCCGGTGGCGATCAGCACCCGGCGCTCGGTGATCGGCCCCTCGAGCATCGCGCTGGTCACCCGTTCCCCCCGCCGCACGCTGGCCCGCACCACCTGACAGCGGCCGAGGTAACGGTCGAGCGGTCGTCCCGCGATGTCTCCGGCGCCAAGACCATAGTGGTTGGGTGCGTCGGCGTGGGCGCCGAGATGGACGGTGGCCTTGAGCGTGGAAAGCGTGACGGAGTCGCCGCGGGCCAGATCCATCAGCACGGTGCGCTCGGCCGGGTTATCCCCGGGCCAGACCGCGAGCCGCGGCGAGATGACCGGCGTGATGTCGTAGAGCACGGTCACATCCGGTGGCGGACGGCCCAGAGATCGGGGAACAGCGGCTTGAACAGCGACTGCTTGAGGAACTCGATCCCGGCCGAGCCGCCCGTGCCTTTCTTCGCCCCGATGGTCCGCTCAACGAGTTTGACGTGACGATAGCGCCACTCCTGCATGCCTTCATCAAAATCGGTCATCAGCTCGAACAGAATCACCAGTTCCGGTTGAGTGGCGTACAGCCTGAAGATCTCGTCCTGCACCCGCTCGTCCGCGCGGGTGGGTTCCCGGACATCCTTGGTCAGGATGTCGGACGGGACCGCCGCACCCCGGGTAATCAGAAATTGATAGAAGGCATCGACCACGGTCGGCTCGCCGAGTCGCCGCTCCGCCAGGGCCTTCCCCGGTTCGGAATCGGGAATGGCACCGGTCACGTTGACTCGCTTGTAGCCGAAGGCAAACTCAACCTCCTTGAACTGATACGACTGGAAGCCGGACGCCGTGTCGAGCCGGTTCCGGAACGACGAGAACGACAGCGGCGTCATCGTCTCCAGAATATCGAGCTGGCCCACCAGGGTCTTCATGATGGTCCGCATCCGCTTAAACGTCGCGATGGCGCCGAACAGGTCGCCGTTGCGGAGGTCGGCCATGACCTTGCCGGTCTCGTGCAGCAGGAGCTTGAACCAGAGTTCGTAGACCTGGTGGATAACGATGAAGAGGAGTTCGTCGTGCTCTTCGGGATTCGACTTGGGCTCCTGGAGGGCCAGGAGCTGGTCGATCTTGAGATAGGAGGCGTAGGTCACGGTCATGATGGTCGTACCGGTCTCTGGGTGGATGATTGCCTGGTGGGTCAGCGGCGGAGCACGGCCCAGCCGGCGAGCACGGCGCCAACCACGAGGGCCCAGCCGGTCCAGCGAATGGCCCGATTCTGCCGCTCGGCTTTGGCGCGAGCCTCGGCATAGGGAATCAGCGAGAACGAGATCATCGGGTACAGTGGGATGAAACCGGGAATCACGACGTGCAGGAGGTGTTCGAAGCGCTTCCGCCACAGGAAGCGCGGTGACGCCACGTGGTCCCGCATCTCGTTGAAATTAGCGAGCGCCAGGTCCGCAATCGCGTCGGTGTTGGGCTTCCGCCGTTCCTGATAGTGGGCCAGCGCCGCGCCGAGGTCGCCGGGATTCCGGCGGAGGCACTCGATGAATTCGAGGCAGTCCTCGAACCCGGCGTTGGCACCCTGACCGTAGAACGGCACGATGGCATGGGCCGCGTCGCCGATCAGCACGGCCCGGTCGCCGACCCGCCACGGGTACGTGCGCACCGTGACCATGGCGCCGGTCTTGTTGCCGAAGAAATCCTCGATCAGGGTCGGCATCAGTGGCACGGCGTCGGGGAACTCCCGCACGAAAAACGCCTGCACCGCTTCCGGCGTGGTCAGCTGGTCGAAGCCGTTCGGCCCGGTCATCGGGAGGTACAGCGTGACGGTGAACGTGGCGTCCGGGTTCGACATCGCCATCATCATGAAGCGGCCGCGGGGCCAGATGTGCATGGCGTTCCGCTCGAGCACGGCCGAGCCGTCGGGCCGGGCCGGGATGAACAGCTCCTTGTAGCCGTGGGCCAGGTAACTCTGGGAATAGTCCTGGTGTTCCCGCTTCTGCAGGACGCTGCGAACGACCGAGAAGGCCCCGTCCGCCCCGACGATGACGCCGGTGGAGGCCCGCTCGTCGGCCCCGGTGGCGGCGTCGACGTGGGTGACTCGCCCGCTCTGGACGTCGATGTCGGTGCAGCGGCGGTTGAACGCCAGCGCCACATTGGCCGACCGGCCGGCGCTCACGATCAGGGCCCGGTTCAGCTCACCCCGGGAAAAAGAGTTGATCGCCTGCCCGGCCTTGCCGTACGGCTGGTACGACATCCCGCCATCCGGCGCATGAATCGCCCGGCGATAGAGGGGAACGCCCAGGGAGAGGAAGTCGTCCCCGACAGCCAGCTGGGCCAGGGCGTTCAAGCCGCGGGCCGAAATCGCCAGGTTGATGCTGCGGCCGCTCTCCATCGCGTCCTGGCGGGGATCGCCGCGGCGTTCGATGATTTCGACCTGGTAGCCTTCCCGGCCCAGCAGGGCCGCGATCATCGCGCCCACCAGGCCGCCACCCACCACAACGAATCGAGGTTTATCCACGAAGCGCCTCCACCAGCGCCGAGCCCGCCCGCCAGACGTCTACGAAGGAATTGTACATCGGCACCGGCGACATCCTGATCACGTCGGGCTGCCGGAAGTCGGGCAGGATGCCGCGTGCGCGGAGGGCGTCGAAGGCGCCGCGGCCGTTCTCCTTGATGAGGAGCGAAAGCTGGCAGCCGCGGGCCTCCGGATCGCTCGGCGTGAGGATTTCGAGCCGGCCCGGCTTCACCCGGCTGATCAGGAATTCGAGGTAGGCGGTGAGATCCAGCGACTTGGCCCGGAGCGCCGCCATCCCGACCCGGTCGAACTGGCCCAGCGACGCAAGCAGCGGTGTCATCGAAAAGATGTTCGGGTTGCTGATCTGCCAGCCGTCGGCGCCTTCGCGGGGCACGAAGGCCTCGTTCAGGTGGAGCCGGAACCGGGTGGCCGGATCGTTGCCCCACCAACCGGCGTAGCGCGGCAACTCAGCGCTCCGGCCATGGCGCTCATGCACGAAACATCCGCCGATCGCCCCGGGCCCGGCGTTGACGTACTTGTAGTTGCACCATGCGGCGAAGTCGACGTCCCAGTCATGCAGTGCCAGCGGAACATTGCCGGCCGCGTGAGCCAGGTCGAAACCGGCGATCGCGCCCGCGGCGTGGGCGGCCCGGGTAATCCTGGCCAGATCGAACCGCTGCCCGGTGTAGTACTGGACACCGGGCAGGAGTACCAGGGCGATCTCGTCGCCCCGTTCGGCCAGCAGCCGTTCCAGGGTCTCCGTCGAGATCGTGTGCCCGCCTTCGTCCGGCCGGAGCACGATCACATGTTCCGCCGGGTCGAGCCCTCGGCTCTGCACGTGGGTCGCGACCGCGTAAGAATCGGACGGAAAGGCCGACTCCTCGATCACGATCCTGGTCCGGCGCCCCTCCGGGCGATAGAACGTCACCATCATCAGGTGCAGGTTGACGGTGAGGGCGTTCATCATCACGACCTCACCGGGCCGGGCACCGACCAGACGGGCCCCGGAGTCCCGGAAGTTTTCGTGATACGAGTACCACGGGGTCTTCGCCCGCATATGGCCCTCGACCGCCAGCCGGCCCCAATCGGCCAGCTCCTGCTGCATCAGGTCCGGCACGGCCTTGGGCATGAGGCCGAGCGAATTGCCGCAGAGATAGACCAGGGGCATCCCGTCTTCACCGCGGGGGAACTCGAATTCGTGCCTCAGCGGCGCGACGGGGTCGGCCTGGTCGCGGGCCCGGGCCCACGCTTCGGTCGCTTCAAAACGGGTGGTCATAGAAATGCCGATAGAGGGCGATTGAGAAATTCCAGCGCCGAGCGGAAAAGGAGCCATTCCTTCTGTTCGGCCGTGAGGTCAGTCATCGATTCGATCATTTCGCCGGGGAGGGCCTCGCCAAGCGGGAACGGGTAATCCGACCCCAACGCGATCCGATTGGCGCCGATCAGGTCGATCAGCCGCCGGAGCAGGTCGGGGTCGTGGGTCAGCGAATCGACGTAGAACCGACCGACGTATTTGGACGGCGGGAACGGATTGGTCACCGCCACCAGATCGGGCCGGGCGTCGAAGCCGTGACCGAGCCGGCCCAGCAGACCGGCAAAGCTCCCGCCCCCGTGGGCGAAACAGATCCGGAGCTTCGGGAGCTTCTCGAGTACCCCGCCGAAGATCATCGACGCGATTGCGATCGCCGACTCGGTCGGCATGCCGATCAGCCACGGGAGCCAGTACTTCCTCATCCGCTCAGGCGCCAGCATGTCCCAGGGGTGGACGAAGATCGCGGCGCCCAGCTCCTCCGCCCGCTGAAAGAACGGGAACAGCTCGGGCTGGTCGAGGTTCCAGTCGTTCACATGGGTCCCGATCTGGACGCCGGGGAGCCGGAGATCGGTGACGCACCGCTCGAGCTCGGTTACCGCGAGGTCGGGAGCCTGGAGGGGCACCGTACCGAGACCGACGAACCGTTTGGGATTGGTGGCAACCACCCAGGCCAGGTGGTCGTTAAGCAGCCTGGCCAGATCGTGGCCGTCAGCCGGTCTGGACCAGTAGCTGAACATCACCGGGACCGTAGACAGCACCTGCACCCCGACCTGATCCCGATCCATCTGCTCGGTCCGGATCCGCGGCTCCCAGCAGTTGTCCTCGATATCGCGGAACGGCCGCCCGTCCACCAGGAGCCGGGCCCGACAGGGTGCAAC
>JANMXA010000036.1:0-2154 GCA_031394255.1 Gemmatimonadota bacterium | reverse complement strand
GGACGGTCAAGACCCACCTGCATCGCGGCCTGATCCGGCTTCGTGGGCAGTTCTCGGAGAACGACCGATGACCCTGCGGCCGGGGTCCTATCGACCCGACGAGGTCGGGGGTGCCGATGCTCCCATCCGGGACTCGGAGCTCGCCGAGGCCTACGCAGCCGCTCGACTCCTGGAGCGGGCGATGCCGACCGATCCCGTGACCCGGTCCGGCGATTTTTCGGATCGGGTCATGGCCGCCGTGGCCATGGAGCCGGCACCTCAGCCTGCGGGCTTCCTCGGCGCTCTCCTGGCCCACCCCGGACCGTCGAACTTCCTCGCAAGCGTGCGTTCAGCGTGGGCTACCGCTTCCGGCGCTGCCGGACGGCCCGTTCAGGTCCGGGCGGCTGCGATGGCCTATGTGCTTGCGGTGTTCCTTGCTGCGGTATCGCTGACTGGGGTGGCCGCGTTCGGAACTGCAGGCGCGATCGGCGGTCTGCTCGGCCAGGATCGATCCTCGGATCCCTCCGGGCTCGTGACGCCCCCCTCATCATCGCCGTCGCCCTCCGACGACGTCGGGCCATTGGAATCGGCGGAGCCATCGGATTCGGCTGAGCCATCGGAATCGACCGAGCCGTCCGGGAGCACCGGGCCAGAAGACTCGCTCAAACCTGGCGAGACGCCGCGACCAACGTCGTCGAGCGCGTCAGGGGCCAGTCCGTCTCCCCAGGGCTCGGACGATCACGGCGAGAGTCCCTCTCCAAGTTCGAGCGACGACTCGAGCGGCAGCTCTGGTTCGCCGTCGGATACGCCTCGCCCTTCCGACACCCCGAAGCCGTCCGAAACCCCGCACTGACGGATCCGACCGCCGCCAGAGGCTTCTACCGCACGAGGCCCTTCAGTGCGAGGTGGTAGAACAGGTTCGGGTCGTACGGCATGTTCAGGATCGCGGCCCCGCCGATCTGGAACGTCCACGCGATGATCTGGACCGCGGCGCAGTTGAGGTTCCCGGATACATCTAACGTGCAGCCCGTCGTGCTGCCGCTCCCGGTCAGGGATACGTCGCCACCGGCCGTGTAGATGGTGCCCTCGAGGTTAGTGCTGCCGCCGCCACCGACGAAGATGTCGGCTCGGCCGTTGTAGGCGCCGCTGGCACCACCGTCCTGCCAGAGCAACATGCCCCCGAACGGACAACCCGTCGTGCTATACGGCGGGCACGGGATGGTGCCTGACAGCCCCTTGAGGCTGATGGAACCGGTGCCTGAGACGTCCAGGTCCTGCTGGCATTTCAGGTTGTCGTTGGAGGACTTGCAGGCCGTGGCAAAGGTCGGGTCGTCCGTGCCGAAGATGAGGACACGGCCGCTTGCGGAATCGAGTGAACCGCCGGTCTGCGAGATCCCGCCGCCCGCGATCACGTAGATCCCGGGATTGAGCGTGATTTTGGCCGACCCGGAAATGGACCAGCCACCGTAGTAGGTGCCTGGGTCGAGCGTGACGACGTCTCCGTTCTTGAAGGCGCAGGCCTTCGGCGCGGATGCCGTTCCGGAGGCCCCGGTGGGACAGGACGCGGCGGCGCCGGACACTGGCGGCCTGATCAATGCCAGCGGATCGCCCGCGAATCCAGCTTGCTCGTCCACGATACCGATCACCGGCGGGTTGATCCCCGAATACGTACATGCGCCCTGGACGTACAGGGCCGGGATGTCGACCGTGGTGTTCGCGCCGCTGACCTCGAAGGCGCCCTTGGGGTCCTTGGCGCAAGCGTCGTTCGCGCCGTAAGGGACGGCGCCGCAATCAGAGTTGACCTGCACGTATCCGCCCTGCGCGGTCACCCCGGCCGAAGGGAAGATCCGGATCCCGCCTCCGCTGCCGCCGCCGTTGATCTTGGCCGCGGCGACGCTCCCGCACCCCTGGTCAGAAAGCGCCACGAGACTGGTTGACCCGCCGGTCCCATCGTCGTTTGCGGCGACGGCAGACGTGGTCACGGTGATTGAACCAAGGTTGATGATCCCGGCGAGCAGGCTCTTGTGTGGCTTTCCAATCACGACTTCGACGTAGTTCTTGTTACCCGCGTACTCCTTGGCGCCCTTGCTGGGTGGCCAATTGACCGTCAACGTCGAACCGTCTTTTGCGCCACCGGGGTCGCATGCCGCGTTGTTGTCGGTTCGCGTCGCTGAA
>JANMXA010000035.1:0-1708 GCA_031394255.1 Gemmatimonadota bacterium | reverse complement strand
CGGCCTCTTCGGCGGCCAGTATCTGGGAGCGCGCCACTCCTGACTGGGTCCTGGGGCGCCCCACCGAGGCGGCCGCGGTGGGTGTCCGCTCGGTCGAAGTGGTCGCCGGCGGCCGGCCGGCCCCCTCTGGGCCGCTGGAGATGACCTCCGGCTCGTCAGAGCTCTCCTCCCTTCGAGCTGCGCGTATCGCCGGTCCGGCCCGAACTGGCCACCGGTACCAGAGGTGATCACCGCCGTGGCAGCCGCGTTTCTTGTCGCGACCGCGGGCTGGGGTGCCGGACTACGGGATGGAGCCACCGGGGCCGCGGAATGGTGCTCGGAACTTCCGAAATGGCGTCCCGGGATTCCCGACCTGTTCCCGGATGAGGACACTGGCGGCTCCGTCGGTTCGATTGAATGCTCGGCCCCGATCGACGTCAGTTCCGGCGCGGATGTTGTTGGTCCGGCCACCGGGGACGACTCTTCTTCTCCATCACTGACAACAACTTCGGCGTCGGCCTGACCCGCCGGCCAGCCTAACGCTGCAACCCTTCCCGGCACTCGTGCATCCGGTGTGGCCCGCCGTCTGCATGAGGCCCGCCCCAGTCGACCGGCGCCGAGGACCGGTCGAGGGGGCACTCACGAAGTGACGGTCGGCGCCCGGCCACCGAACCGGCGGGACTTTGGAAAGGAGCCGTTGTATGCGACGCGAAGTGCGTGGTACCATCGAGATGGCCCTTCGAGTCCGGGAGTTCAGCCGGGCTCACCCCCTCACCGATCCGGTCGCGGCGGCAGTCGAAGGCCGGTTCGAGGAGCGGCTCACGCAGGCGGAGGCGTTCATCGTCCGGCAGGGCACGAGTCGCGACGCGGCCAAGGCCGCAACCGCGCGGAAGAACGTGCTCAAGACGATGCCGCTGATTCCGCTCCTCCGCCACCTGTCCAGTGTGGCGGACGCGGCCAGCGCCGAGCGGCCCGACCTGGCCGGCAAGTTCAAGGCGCCGTCGATCGAGCAAAGCGCCCGGGCGTTCCGCGCCAAGGTCCAGGGTCTCAAGGAACTGGCCACCGAGCATCACGAGGTCCTCGAGGCCCACGGCATGCCGCCGTCAATGCTGGCCGATCTGGACACGTCGGTGGCGCTGTACGACGAGGTGGCTGAGACCTCGCGGGTGGCCGTCCGCGAACGGATCGCGGCACGCGAGCAGCTCGAGGTGCTCCGGGCCGGGCTGATGGAGTCGGTCAAGCTGCTCGGCGGGCTCTATCGGTATCAGTTCCGGGCTGACCCGGAGAAGCTGGCGGAGTGGACCAGCGTGTCGAACCTGGTGGTCAGGGTGCCGGGGAAGGCGGCTGCGCCGCCGGCGGAGGGTGGGACGGCGTCGGCGGCGTGATGCCGGCGGCTGGGGTTGATCGAGGCAGGGCAGTAGACAAACACCGCCGAGTCCGGCGCTCCGGGCTCGGCGGTGGTGTTTCTGGTTCAGGTTTCTCGCGTGATGCCTATGCCTTCACGCTACTGGACCGATGTCCCTGACTGCTCAAGGGCACGGTGCGCAGGTTCATGATACTTCCGGCGCTGCCGGTGGCCACGCGCCGATTCGTTGGCGTAAGGCAACGATCTTGCCAAAGTGATAGGCGTTGTGCACCGCCACGCAGTGCAACTCGTCCGCCAAGGTCACGCCTGGCTGGACCTCGGCAACCAGTCGCGCCGGCGCCTTTTCCAGGTCTGCCGCGGCGC
>JANMXA010000034.1:0-6196 GCA_031394255.1 Gemmatimonadota bacterium | reverse complement strand
GGGCGGGGTTGATAAATTTGGTCGGCGGGGTGTTGTTTTTTACGGTGGGGGTGTGGGTGGGGGTGGGGCTGCTGTTGTGGTACGCGCGGTGGTTCACCTGTGCGGGGGGCCTGTGCGGGGGGCTGGGGGGGGGGGGGCGCCGCACCACGGGCGGCGGCCACCGGCAGCGGCTTCAGCAGAGCCTGGTGGTGGCGCAGATCGCGGTATCGGTGGTACTACTCACCGGTGCCGGCCTGCTGACTCGGACCATGCAACGCTTGAGCGTCGTGGACACCGGCCTCAGGGGCGAGAACGCGCTGACGCTCGAAGTCCCGCCGGACTACACCAAACCGCAGCCCGAGAACGTGGCCCGCTACGAGCGGATCCAGAGCCAGCTCGCCAATCTTCCCGGGGTCAAGGAGGTGGGGCTGGGCTCCACGGTGCCGCTCCGCTCCGAGCAGTTCTCGCTCGATGTGAAGGCTGAGGGCCGCGCGGTACAGCCGGGTGAACCGATACCGCATGCCGAAGGCCGGACCGCGAGCCCCGAGTACTTCGAGGCGGCCGGGATTCCCATCATCAAGGGGCGGAACTTCACCGCCACCGACCGGCGCGACTCGCCCCTCGTGGTGATCATCAATCACACCCTCGCCGAGCGGCTCTTCCCGGGGCAGGACCCGATCGGACGCCGGGTGGCCTGGACCGGCGACGTGCTCCGTTTCATCGGGATTTCGGGTGATTGGCGCACGGTCGTCGGGGTCGTGGGCGACACCAAGGACGGCGGCCTCGACGCCAAGCCGGTGCCGGTGCTGTTCGGCCCCTTCGCACAGGCCGACGTCTTTTCGAGCAGCCTGGTGATCCGCGGCAGCGGTGATCCCGGCCGGCTGGCGAGTGCGGCTGCCCGCGCGGTCCGCGCCGTGGCGCCGGACCAGCCGGTGGAAAAGGTGCTTACGCTGGAGCAGATCAAGGATGAGAGCGTAGCGCCCCGGCGGCTGAACGCGCTGCTGGTGGCGTCGTTCGGACTGCTGGCGGTGCTGATCGCCGCGGTGGGCATTGCCGGAGTGCTGGCCTTCTCGGTCAGCACCCGTACCGCCGAGATCGGGATCCGGATGACGCTCGGCGCCGATGCGTCGCGGGTCCAGCGGATGGTTCTCGGGGAAGGCGGCCGGCTCCTGGTCCTTGGCCTCGGCCTGGGCGTGGCGTCGGCGGTGGTGCTGTCCCGTTTGATTCAGGGGCTGCTGTTCGGCGTGGCTCCCAACGACCCCGTCACCCTCGGCCTCGTGGCCCTGGTCATGAGCGCGATCGGCCTGCTGGCCTGCTGGATCCCGGCGGCGCGGGCCGCGCGGATCGATCCCGGGGAGGCGATCCGGACGCAGTAAGCCGCCCGAAACCAGCGCTTGTCTTCGGCCGTATACCTGATATGTTCAGGGGAACTGCTCAGGGGTAAACACATGGCGCGGTCCGCACTCGATCTTCTGCAGGGCACCCTCGACATCCTGGTGCTCAAATCCCTTTCCTGGGGCCCCCGGCACGGCTACGCGGTGGCCTCCTGGATCCGCGACACCACGACCGACGACCTCAACATCGAGGACGGTGCGCTCTACACGGCGCTCCACCGGATGGAGCAACGCGGCTGGCTCGAGGCGGACTGGGGACTCACCGAGAACAACCGGAAGGCCAAGTACTACGAGCTGACCGAAGCGGGGCGGAGCGAGCTCAAGGCGGCCCGGGTCCGGTGGTCCACCTACGCCAAGGCGGTCTTCCGGGTTCTCGAGGCGCGGGCATGATTCCCGGCGTCCGACGCCTGCTCGACCTCGTGGTCCGGCCGTTTCGCGGGCCCGCAGCCGTCGACCAGGAGATTGCCTTCCACCTCGAGGAACAGGCCGAGGCGCTGGTGCGGACCGGGATGGCGCCGGAGGCCGCGCGGGCGGAGGCCACCCGGCGGTTCGGCGACCTCCGCCAGTACCGTGGTGCGCTGATGACCATCGATCGGCGATCCGATCGGGCCCGCGCCCGGCGCGACTGGGCCGTCGACCTGCTTGGTGATCTGCGGTACGCCGGCCGCGGCCTTCTCCGGACGCCGAGTTTTACGGCGGGCGTGGTGCTCACCCTCACCCTCGGGCTCGGCGTGACGGCCACCATGGTCGGCCTGGTGGACCGGCTGCTGTTCAAGCCGCCGGCCCATGTGGCGGAGCCGTCACGGGTGGTCCGCTACACCCTGCGCCAGACCTTCGAGACCTTTGGCACGTTCACCAACACCAGTGTCACGTGGAAGGAAGTGCTGCTCCAGCGGCAGGGACGTTCGATCGACGGCCTGGCGGGGTTCGCCACCAGTTCTGCGAGTCTCGGCCGCGGCGAGGGAGCCCGCAAGGTGTCGGTGATGGCCGTGACGCCGAACTACTTCTCGGTGCTGGGGGTCCATTCCGCGGCCGGCCGTCTCTTCGGGCCCGACGAAGACCCGGTCGACGGCAATGCCGGCGTGGCGGTGATCAGCGATCGGATGTGGGACCGCCAGTTCGGCCGGTCGCCCAATGCGATCGGGTCGTCGCTCACGGTGGGATCGCTCACGGTGACGGTCGTTGGGGTCGCCCCGCGGTATTTCACCGGCATCGATCTCGATGCCAACGACATCTGGCTCCCGTTCCACAGCGGCGCCCGCCTCATGGCGGGCCCGAGTCGCGACTGGGAAGACACCTGGAACTGGCAGTGGGTCCGGATCGTGGCCCGGCTCAGGCCCGGCGTGACCCGGACCGCCGCGTCGGGAGAGGCGACCGCTCTCTATCGCCGGGCGGTGGCGGACGATCCGGAGCGGAAGAACGATCGGGGAGTAGCCACCTGGCAGCCGGTGATCGCGGGTCAGGGCGCCAGCGAAGACAAGGAGCCCGTGGTGGCGGCGCTCCTCGCGGCCGTGTCGGGTCTGTTGCTGCTGATTACCTGCGCGAACGTGGCGAACCTGCTGTTGGCCCGTGGCCTGGCCCGACGCCGCGAGATTGCGGTCCGGCTGGCGCTCGGCGTCGGGCGGGGACGGCTGGTCCGGATGCTGATGGCGGAGACGGTGGCGCTGACTGCACTCGGCGCGGCCGGCGGGGTGGCGCTGGCCTGGGGGGCGGGCTTGCTGACCCGCCGGTGGTTCCTGCCTGACATCGACTTCGCCGAGCCGCCGGTCGACGGCCGGCTGCTGGTGGCGATGATGGTCATCGCCGGACTCACGGCGCTCGGGATCGGCCTTGTTCCCGCGCTCCGGATCAGCCGGCCCGACCTGGCCGCGGAACTCAAGGCGGGTGGCAGCGGCCAGGGGAGCGCCGGACGCGAACACCACCGGCTTCGTCGCGGGCTGCTGGTGGCCCAGGGCGCGCTTTCCGTGATGATGCTGGTCGGGGCCGGGCTCTTCGTCCGGAGTTTTGCGCGGGTCGCCGCGATCGATTTCGGCTTCGAGCCCAGCCGAGTGGTGGTGGCCGAGACTGATCTGTCGGAGGCGGGGTACACGGTCGATCAGCGGCAGGCCTTCTATCAGGAGGCCTGGCGGCGGTTCGGTGCCTATCCCGGCGTGGTGTCGGCAAGTCTCGGCTCAGCGAACCCATTCTATACCCGCACTGGCACCGAGGTCCGGATGCCGGGCCGCGATTCGGTCCCTCGCCTCAAGTCGGGTGGTCCGCGCTATTCGTCGGTCAGCGCGGAGTACTTCCGGACTATGGGGATCCGGATTGTCCGGGGCCGCGGGTTTCTGCCGTCCGACGAAGTTGGCGCGCCGATGGCGCTGGTGGTGAACGAGACCATGGCCCGGACCTTCTGGCCGGGAAAAAATCCGTTGGAGCAATGCCTCTTCGTCGGCAAGAAATCGGATATTTGCCGGACGGTGGTCGGCGTTGCGGCCGACGCCAACAGTGAAGATCTCGACCGCACCCCGGTGCTGGCCTACTACGTTCCGCTGCCGCAAGGGAAGGGGCTCGGTAACGACCGGACCCTGTTCCTCCGAGTCGAGGGTGATCCCGGTGCGGCGATCGCGGGAATCCGGAAGACCATGCAGACCCTGGCCCCCAACCTTCCGGTGGCGTCGGTGCGTCCGCTGGCCACCCAGATGGAGTCGCTCTACCGGCCCTGGCGGCTCGGCGCGGCGCTGTTTGGTGCCATGGGGGTGATTGCGCTGGTGGTGGTACTGGTTGGGCTCTACAGCGTGTTGTCCTACGGAGTCGCGGAACGGCGGCGGGAATTCGGCATCCGGACCGCGTTAGGTGCCTCCGCAATATCCGTGGCCAGACTGGTGGTGCGTGAGGGGCTTCGCGTGGTGGGGACGGGGATTCTGATCGGCCTTGCCGCCTCGGTGGCGGCGGGGCCGCTGGTGCAGCGGTTTCTGTTCAAGACCGACGCCCGGGATCCGGCGATCTTCCTGGCGGTGGCGGCGGCGCTGGTGGTGGTCACCGCCGTGGCGAGCTTCCTGCCGGCGCGCCGTGCCGCGCGGACCGAGCCCATGGGCGTGCTGCGGAGCGACTGACCGGCCCTATCGGAGGGGTCGGTCGTCCGTCTTTAGCGCGTCCGGATTGACCCAGAAGTAGTTCCCGTATTTCCGTTGCCGGGGCCAGACCTCGTCCAGCGTGTCGCCCACGTACACCACTCCGCCCTTGGTGACGTACTGGATGTCCATCGTGTTCCGGATGTTCTCGAGCGGGTTGCTGTTCAGCACCATGAAATCCGCGAGCTTGCCGACTTCGAGCGTGCCCAGATCTTTCTCCCGCCCGATGAAACGGGCCCCGTGGGGGCTCGCGACCTCGAGCGCTCCCATGGGGCCTAACGCCGATGCGGCCATCCAGACCTCCCAGTGCGAGCCCGGGCCGTTGTGCTGGCCGTGGGCACCGATCGAACCGTAGCCGCCCGCGGCAATCAGGTCGGCCAGGCTCTGGGCGATGAACGGAAAGCTGTAGTCGGTCTCCGGCCGGAGCATCCGGCGGCGCGACTGCGGAATCTGCTGCATCCACGGCATCCAGCGACGGAGCTTGGGATCCTTCCACGTCTCACTCTGCGAATACCAGTACTCCTCGTTCCACGGACCCGCGCCGCCCACCATGAAGGTGGGGGAATAGGTCGCGTGGGCCTTGCCGAGGAAGGTGGTGGCGTCGCCGTAGAGGGGGAGGTAGCTGAGCGGATGCTCGAAGCCGGTCTGCCCGTCCATGATCATGCCAAGCGTGTACTCGAGGTCGCTGTTCTCCGAGGTGACCTGGATGCCGAGTTTCCGGGCAATGTCCGAGACCCACTGCCGCTGCTCCCGCCGGGGCTGCATGTACTGCTTGAGCGAGACCGCGCCCCAGCTCTGGAGCTTCCGGATGCCGTTTTCGGCGGCCTCGTAGCTGGTGAAGTCCTCCTGGCGGAGGCCGTCGCCGGCGTAGAGCGGGTCACCGGTGGTGAAGACCCGCGGCCCCACGATCGTGCCGGCGTCGACCATCTCGCCGGTGGGGAAGAGGTTCTGCGACCACATCGAGGGATCCATGGTGCTCGTGATCCCGTAGGCCAGGAACACCGCGGCCTCGTAGTTGTGCTGCGGGATGATGCCCCGGTGCTCGCGGTAGTTGTGTGAGTGGACGTCGATGAAGCCGGGGATGATGGTCTTGCCGCTGGCGTTGATGGCGCGGGCGCCTTGCGGAATCGCGCAGGAGCCGACACAGGTGATGCGGCTCCCGGTCACAACCAGCGTCCCGCTCACCACCTTGCGGTTGGCGAGGGTGACGATCCGGGCATCGGTAAAGGCCACGGCGCCGGACGGGATGTCGCGCCTGGTGGTGAGGGTGATGTCGACCGTGTCGGTCCTCTGGGTGGCCTGGTGCCAGGCGAAGTACTTGTTGCCGCTCCCGAACTCGACGGTGCCGGCATCGCGCCAGCGGGGGAAAAGACCGCCCGTGGTGCTGAGTTTGGTGGTCGGGAGGGTGGCGTGGTTGTGGTCGATCTTGACCGGCGTGCCCCCGGTGCCTGACGGCAGGGGCGTCACGTAGACGTTGTCGGATTCCTGGAACGCCACCCACTTCCCGTCCGGCGAGGGCGAGGCCTCGTCGGCGTAGGGGAAGGTCAGGTGGGCCCGGCGATCGAGACCGTCGGGGCGGATCGAGTAGAGCGTGGTCTCACCGCCGCCCGTCGGGCCGTACTGAGCGTGGGGGTAGTAGATCCGGCCGTCGGCCAACCAGGTGGGCCGGACGATCTGGGAGCGGATGGCGTTGAACGCGGCGCCGCCCGA
>JANMXA010000033.1:0-18316 GCA_031394255.1 Gemmatimonadota bacterium | reverse complement strand
GAAGGTGAGCCGGGAAGAGGCGCTCAAGATGTTCACCCAGTACGCCGCGTTTGCGGCCTTCGAGGAGAAGGAGCGGGGGTCAATCGAGAAGGGGAAGTGGGCCGATCTCACCATCCTTGATCAGGACATCATGACCGTGCCCGATCTCGATATTCTCAAGACCAGGACGGTGATGACGGTGATCGGCGGGAAGATCGCCTACCAGGCTGCCGCGCACTGAGCGTCGTTGCGGCCGAGGGTGAACGAAGCCGGCTCGCCGGTGGCGGTCGGTTCTATCGGGCTTTCTTGAGGAAGTCGCGGATGATTCCCGCCAGGCCGTCCACGTCCACCGCGCCGATCGAGGCGTGGCTTGTGTTAGGCAGGACCGAATCCGTGGCCTGCGCCACCTCAGCTTTGAACCGCCGGATGCTCTTGTCACGGTACGGCGCGAAGTAGTCCTTCTCCCACTGGGCCACCTTCCGGGCGGCCGCGGTGTCCGCCTTCGGCTCAGGCAGGAACAGCGGCGCCCAGAGGGCCAGCGCCGGCGCCTTCACCTTCCGGAAGTCCTTCCTGTACGCCACCAGGCTCTCGAACATCAGCGCGTTCACCGAATCAGTCTGCCGGTAGCGAGTCGAGCCGTCGGGTTGAACGTCGACGAGGTCATGCATGTGGGCTTCCCACGATGACGGCCACGGCATGTCGGGCACCCAGGTCCGCCGGAACCAGATGCGGAGCGCATCGAGGGACTTCTGATCCGCGGGTGACGGCGTGATCGGGGTCGGGATCGCCTGGAAGGCCTTGATCAGCGCGGGATCGGACCAGTCGTAGCCCGCGTCGAGGTAGATCAGCGCGGCGGCTCGCTTGGGATAGCGTGACGCGAACTCGGTGATCTCGTTTCCACCCATCGACCAGCCGAGGAGGCTGGCTCGCTCGATCTTGAGCGAGTCGAGGAGTTGCTTCAGGTCTTCGGTGAGGGTGGCGTTGTCATAGGGGCCCTTCTTCTCCGAGCTGGCGTGGCCGCGGCGGCCGTAGGCCAGGACGTGGAAATCCCGGGTGAGCAACGGGGCCAGATCGTCGAAGATGTGAGGCGAATCGCCGAGGCCGTGAATCAGGATCAGCGGACTGCCGGTGCCGCCCCAGTCGAGGAGTTCGAGGCGGACGCCGTTGGCCGCGACGACGCTCTCCTTGTGGGGCGAGGTGTCTTTCCAGGCGGCCTTGATGGCGGCTTCGATCTCCTGGCCGGACGGCGCGGGTTTGGGCGCCGAGCAGGCGGCCAGTGCAAATGCGATCAGCAGCGGGGCTGGCGCGATGGTTCTCATGTGGTCCTCACTTCGGTTCGCCGACCAGGGCGGCTACCCGCTGCTTCACCGTGGTGACCTGTGGCTGCAGTTCGGGTTCCGCGTTTCGCCAGAGGTCAAGGAGCCGGGTGTAATACTCGATCGCCTTGGTCTTGTTGCCCTTGGACTCGTAGAGCTCTCCCAGCCGGCGAAGCGCCGGCGCCAAGCCGAGCGTTCGTGCCCCCGGCCCCGCCTCGGGAACGGTGACCAGCGCTTCGTAGCTCGCGAGGGCCGAATCAGGCTGGTTCAGCGCATCGAACGCCTCGCCGATTTCGAGCAGGCCGCAGGAGATGCAGCCACTCTGTTCGCGGAACTTTCGGAACAAAGGCAAGGCCGCCGCCGGTTTGCCCCTGGCCATGGCGATTCGGGCTTCGACCTCATGACGCTGGGGCTCTCCGTCCCGGATCACGGCCGGGGTTTCCCGCGCCCAGGCCTGATAGTATCGGTCTGCCCGGTCGGCATCGCCGGCCTCGGCGTAGAATCCGGCCAGGCTGAGGTATGGCCGGTCTGCCGGACTGAGCGAATCGATCGGTTCCATGGCCAGGAGCGAGTCGAGTTTCCGGCGGGCCACCTCAGGACGGTTTCGGAGCAGGGCCTCCATTCGGGAACCCTGAATGGCGAGGTTGGTAAACTGCGTCCGAGCACCCAGGCTCCGGCTCAGTTCCATGCCGGCTTCCAGTTCACGCCAGGCGGCGCCGGGGCGCCCGGTGACAGCCATGATGTTGAACTTCTGGTTCCGGGAAAGCACCTGATAGTTGAGCTGGTCGCTGTGGCCCAGTGAATCAGCCCACATCAGCGCCTTGGCATAGTCGTCCCGGGCCCACGCGATTCGCTGGCCCATCTGGAACCGGTTCCGGGTTTGGGGCGCCTGCCGGGTGAGTTCGCGGAAGGCCGAGTCCGCCGCGTCGAAGCGGCCCTGGGCGGCGAGCGCGTCGATGAGATTGAACCAGAGCACGGCCACGCTGGGGGAAACTTCGAGCCCATGACGGGCGACCCGTTCCGCGTCGGCGTAGCGGTGCCGGGTGGTGTAGGAGACCGCGATGTTGTTGAGGGCGGCAATGTCGTCGGGCCGGCGTCCGAGCAGCTCGGTGTATGCCGCAATCTCGGCGTCGAGATTGCCGGTGACGGTGGAGTGATAGAAGGCGGTGGCCAGCAGGCGCTCCGCCTCGGGCAGCCGGTCACGGAGCTGGTAGGCCCGCGTGACTGCCTCGATCTGGCGGCCCGCCTGAATCTGCAAGTTTCCGAGGACCACTGCGAGTTTCCGCCATGCCATGGCGAAGGTCGAGTCGCGCCGCAGGGCGCTTTCGAGCAGCGGCACCGCCGCATCGTACCGGGCCAGGTTGGCCGCCGCCTCGGCTTCGGTGTATTCCCGGAGGGCTTCGAGGGACCCGGTGGTCACGTCCTCGAGCCGCTGGCCGGCGCGAATCGAACGGAGTGACTCGCCGAGCCCCTCGCGGAGCTTGCGAGACACCTTGTCCACCGCGGCGATCAGTCCGCCGGCATTGTCGGCCGTCTCGCGTTCGGCCAGCAGGGTCCGGCCGTCTCCCGGCGCCAGCACCCGCACCGCGATGACGAACCCGCCGCCTAACGGGGATATTTCACCCGTGACCACCGCCTTGGCGCCCTCCCGCTCCGCCACTTCGCGGGCAACCGTGGCGGTGAGCGCCGTTTCGGGATTCCGCTCCATCCGGGTCAGCGCGGCCGAGACATCGCTGGTTTCGAGCAACTGGACCACCGGCGACCGGGACAGGTCGATCCGGAGCGCTTCCGTCACCGACTGGCCGAGGGTGGAATCCGCCGTCCGGTTGGTGAAGTCGGCGACCAGGACCCGGTCCCGCTCCTTGAGCACACCCGACGATACCAGGGTGGCGAACGGCCCCACGCCGGCGGCCCGTAGCGCCATGAACCCGCCCGAGCCCAGCGCCAGCGCCACGAACGCCCCGACGCCGCCAAGGACCGCGGTCCGAAGCCGCCGGGTGCGCGCGCCCCAGAGCGTGATCGGAAGACCGACCGCGAGCAATCCGATCGCGGCGAGGAAGACCCAATCCGGGAGCCCCAGGGCGCGGACCATGAGCCAGACCCCACCCAGCACCAGCGCCGAGGCGCCGACGAACAATGCGGCGATCCGGGCGGGCCCGGCGGTGGCATCGCCGATCGCCTTTTCGGTGGTGGCAGCGACCGCCTGGGTGGCCGCGGTACCGCCGCTCGGCGTCAGCAGCGCCTCCAGGTGCGGAAACAGTTCCTCGGCCCGCTGCCACCGGTCGGCCGCCCGTTTCTCGAGGCAGCGCATGATCAGCGCGTTCAGGGCGGCGGGCACGGCGGGCCTCAAGTCCGAGAGCGGCGCCGGTGTCTGCATCACGTGGGCGGCCAGCATTGCCTGGGGATTGATCCCGCTGAACGGCGGCCGCCCGGCCAGCATCTCGTACGCCATGGCGCCTAACGCATAGATGTCGGCGCGGTGGTCCACGTTCGGGTCGGCCGCGGCCTGCTCGGGCGCCATGTAGGCCGGGGTACCGAGCGCCAGGCCGAGCGAGGTGAGGGAGGAGCCGCCGGCGGAGTCGCTGACCGCTTTGGCGACGCCGAAGTCCGTCACCATCACATGGCGCCCCGAGATCAGCACGTTGTCGGGCTTGATGTCGCGGTGGACGACACCGTGATCGTGGGCGTACGAGAGGGCGTCGGCGATCTCGCGGATGATCTGGATCGATTCGCGGATCGGCAGCTCGCTCTGTTTGGCGAGCCGGACCCGGAGCGACTCGCCCTCGAGGAACGGCATGGCGTACCAGAGCAGGTCGCCGCTGGAGCCGGCGCTCAACAGGGGGACGATGTGGGGGTGCTGGAGCCGGGCGGCGAGCTGGATCTCGCGGCGGAACCGTTCCTGGTTGACGCCCGCCGCCATCTCGGGCGGCAGGACCTTGATCACGACCTGGCGGGCCAGTGCGATCTCCTCGGCCAGGAAGACGCGGCTCATGCCGCCGCCGCCCAGTTCCCGGTCGATTCGATAGGTGGCGCCAAGAGCCGTACTGAGCCGGCTCTGCAGGTCGTTCAAAGGTCCATCCTGATGAGATGCAAGAAGATAGAGCCCATGCTGAGAACTGGAAAGCAGTTGACCGGGCACCCGGCGCCGCCCGAAACGCAACCGGGCCGGCACTGGGGGTGCCGGCCCGATTGGGGAAGGGACTGCGGGGGTACTACGGGGCGTTGGGGTCGAGCGGAACCCGCACGAAGGTGAACGGGGTGGAACTCTTCGGGTCGATGGTGAGGCGAGTGTACTCGGTCCGTCCCTTGTCGCTGCCTTCGACGACGAGCCGGGTCAGGTTCTCGGCCACCGGGTAAGACGAGGCATGAAGGCTCCGCGCCACGGAGGCACCGGCCGAGTAGGGGTTGTCGACGTTGAACTTGTGGGAATCACCCATGATCAGGAGGACCGGCTTGCCGAACTGGGCCGCCAGGGTGCCGAGCTGCTGGACCAGCGCGTCGTACCCGTCCAGTGTCGCGATGGTCTCGGCGGGATCCCACATGTTGGCCTGGAACCCGATCACGACCGCCTTGGCGTGGCGCCTGCTGGCCAGCGCAAAGGTCTGAGCGAGCCACGCGGCGTTCGCCTGGGCCCGGGTGGCCTGTTCGGTGGCCTGGGACGGGTAGTTGCCGGCGTCGCCGGGAAGGGCGCCCCACGGATTCTTGTCGTTATTGCTGCCGGTGATGTTCAGGGTCGCGAAGGTCACGCCCTTGCGGGTCCAGAGCACGTTCTCGACATACTGGGCATTTGCCGGGTCATTCGCCTGCGTGCGTACCTTGCGGCTGTTGATGCCCAGGGTACGGCCGGGGGTGGCGAAGAACAGGGCGCGGACGGCCTGGAGTCGTTCGGTCGGAGTGTAGCTGCCGTTCTTCTTGCCGGCGTGGCAGTCGGTCCATTCGTTGTCGCCGGGGGTGTAGACGAGCGGGTCCTGGAAGGTGTCGAACTGCGCCTTGATGTCGGCGAAATAGGCATCGGTACAGAGAGTGTTCTTGCCCGCCTTGATGTCGCCGATGTGAATCACCCGCTCCACCTGGGGATCGGCGTTGATCAGCGAGATCAGGGCCGGGAAGCTGTCCCGTTTCTGCTGGCCGTAGGGGGTGTCGCCGATCAGTGCGAGGGTGAAGGGCCGGTCGTCGTCGTCGCGATCGTCGTTCTGATCGTCACGGTCGTCGGCTTCGACCGAGACCTGGTCGCGGCTCCGGTCCAGCGTGGGCTCCGTGGGATTGTCGGGGGTGTCCTTGGCGCACGCGGCGCCACCCAGGACGAATGACAGCGCGAGCAACAGCCGGGCGGTGGACTGGTTCATGGTTTCCTCGGTTGGGTAATTGAAGAGCGCGGCCGGGGCGTGCCGAATCCGCGCTCATCAAAGAAGCCAGCCGGGTGCCACGAAATGGTGACGAACAGGTGGAGGAGTCGTCACGGGTTCAGCCTGTGGACCGGTTTATTGCCTCCCCGCAAAGTATGGTTTCCGCACCGGGCGAGGATCGGGCCAGACCCGCGCCGCGTCGGCGCCGGCGTGCAGCACGCCGTTCTTGATCACATAGCGGATCTTCTGCGCGTTGGCGATGTCGTCGAGCGGATTGGCGTCGAGGACCACCAGATCCGCGAGTTTCCCGACCTCGAGTGAGCCCAGGTCCTGGTCGAGGCCGTGATAGGTGGCGCCGCGGATGGTGGCGATCTCGAGCACCTGGGCCGGGGTAAAGCCACTCTTGTTGAGCAGATCGAGTTCCCAGTGGGTGTCGAGCCCGAACATC
This sequence comes from Gemmatimonadota bacterium, assembly GCA_031394255.1. Taxonomy (GTDB): domain Bacteria; phylum Gemmatimonadota; class Gemmatimonadetes; order Gemmatimonadales; family GWC2-71-9; genus SHZU01. The sequence continues at coordinate 12,227 of JANMXA010000033.1, read as the reverse complement.
TGGCCATGGGCCCCGACCTGCACCGAGGTTCCGTTGGCGAACAGCTTCCGCTCTTCGGCCCCGACCTTCCAGGCGGTCATGTCCTCGGGCCAGAGGTGGGTCGTGTTCCGGATCCGCATCAGCTGCTCGGGGGCGATGAACCGGGTCAGTTTGGGATCTTCCCACAGCTTGCTGCCCTGATGGTACCAGCCTTCGCCCATGGCGCCGTTGTAGACCACCAGCAACGTGGGAGTGTTCCCGGCGGTGGTGCCGCCCCAGTACTTCACGATGTCGTCGTAGAACGGGACCAGGCCCATCGAGTGCTCGATCCCGGTCACACCGTCCATCAGCTGGGTCAGATTCATCTGCGGCTCGCCGCTCGACTCCGAGACGACGTTGAGCCCGAGCATCCGGGCGGCGGTGAGGGTCAGGTGGCGGCGGATCCTGGTGTCCTGCGCGTAGTCCTTGACGGCGATCGCACCGTGATCGCGATTCCAGCGCAGTTGCTCGAGCGCATCCGCCAGGGTCTCGATCGGGCGGTACATCCTGGCCCGGAACGCGGCCTGCTGACCAAAAATCACGGACCCGGTGGTGAAGAATCTCGGACCGGTGATCTTCCCGGCCCGGAGCATGTCGGTGAGCCAGCCGTCGCGGTACTCGTTGCCGTAGATCTCGACCACCGTGGTCACACCATAGGCGAGCGGCCCGGAGAGATTGGTGGGCTGCTGCTCGATCACGTGCAGCGCCGAGTGTTCGATCTGGGGGTGGGCGTGGGCATCGACCATGCCGGGCATGATGGTGGCACCGGCCAGGTCGAATACCTTGGCGCCGGCCGGGATCGCGACTCCCCGGCCGAGGGCCGCGATGCGATTCCCCTTGATGATGATCGTGGCGCCTTCGAGGACCTCGCGCCCCGGGTTCATCGTGAGGACCCGGGCACCGGTCAGTGCCACGGTGCCTTTCGGCGTGTCGAGGTCGAAATCGATCGCGGTTTCAGTGCGCCTGGCGGTAGAGCCGGGAACCCGGGGTCCGTTCCACGCCGCCGCTGAGACTTCATTCGGAGCGGACGGTCCCCGTGCCTCGGCCAGGATCTGATCGAGTGGCTTCTCGTAGAAGCCGGTCGCGCGAGTCCACGCCAAGGTCCGGCTGTCGGCGGACCAGGTGAGGTAGCCGCCGTCTTCGGTGTCCACTCGCACGGCGGCGCCGGTCCCCTCGAACGGAGAAATCACCAACGCCCGGCCCGCATACGTCATCGGCACCACGAAGCTCCGCTGATATTCCCGGAGCGCGATCCAGCGGAGGTCAGGTGAGGGTACCACCGAGACCGCGTGGGGGAACTTGTAGAGCACGGTCTCGTCGGCCCCGTCGGCGCCGATCCGCTTGAGGACCAGCGTGTCCCGCTCGAAGCTGGTGAAGTAGAGCGAGCGGCCGTCGGGCGCCCACGTGACGCTGGGCGGGATCTTTCCAGCGATGTCGGCGTACACGAGCGGCTGGCTCGAGATCGCGGCCACGCGTCGCTCCCGGCCCGCGGTGCGAACGATCAATTCAAAGTCGGTCTCGTTCGAGAGCCAGACACCGCGCTCGACCCCGCCGGCACTCCTCACGTAAGCGAGCGAGCCCTCCGGGCCCGGCACGATGCTGCCGTATTGCGCTGGGATCGTGGTCAGCCGTTCGGCGGGCCCACCGGCGATCGCCATCCGGTAGACGGCGCCGAGACTGTCGTCGGTCCATGACGCGTAATAGAGGGCGCCGGTTTTCGCGTCGAGCACCGGGCTGGTCTCATGGGCGGCCGACCGGGTCAGGTTCTTCCGGGCGCCGGCGGCGTCTTCGAGCCAGAGGTCGCCGAGTGCTTCGACGAGGATTCCCTGCGGGGTGCGGGTGCCCCAGCGGTGGGTCCGGGTCCGGGCCCGATCGTCCGGCTCCCGGGTCTTGAAACGGAGCGTCTCGGACATCGGCCGCTCGACCTGGGCTTTGAAAGGCACCGGGGTCACGGCGCCGGTGCGTACGTCCACCGCGACCAGGCGGCCGCCCTGGTTGAGGAAGAGCCGCCGGCCGTCAGGATGCCACGCCATCGTGAAGTACGGGCCGTAGTCGCTGCCCGCCGTCTGCCGGTCGCGGTCGAGTGCCTTGAGCAGTTCCCGTTCCTGCCGGGTGGCCAGATCACGCACCAAGAGACGGGTATCGTCGATGTGGCGGTTGACGTAGGCGAGGAGTTTGCCGTCCGGTGAGAGGGCGGGTGCGAAGGCGCCACCGATCCGGTCCATCAGCTTCGTCACCGTCCCGGTGGCCAGGTCGACGCGTTCGATGGCGCTGCCGCCGACCGGGATTACGTACGGATTGAACTCAGCGGGATAGACGGCGCGTCCGGCTCGTTCGAAGACCATGCCCGCGCCGTCCGGTTCCACCGACGCCGCGTTCAGGCCGCCGCCGACAACCAGGGTCTGCCGCCCGCCGGCGAGTTCGAAGGCCATCAGACCGCTGCCGGCATCGTCAGTGTGCCCGGCATAGATCCGCCGCCCGTCCGGCGACCAGACTGCCTTGTAGATGTTCCCTCGCCACGGCGTCACGTTGCGGAGCCCGGCTCCCTGGCGGTCCATGATCCAGATGTTGTGGCTGCCCGAGCGGTCCGACGAGAAGGCGATCCAGCGGCCGTCGGGGCTGTAGCGTGGGAAGAGGTTCCACGAGCGGCCGTCGGTCAGCCGGTGAGCGGTGCCTCCTTCGACCGGCATCTCGTAGATATGACCGAGGAGGTCGAAGGCGATCGAGTGGCCGTCGGGGGAGATTGTGAGGCTGGTCCAGGTGCCGACAGTGGTTTCGAATGAAAGCTGGTGGGACGGGCCCGTCGGCGTTTCCACGCTCCACCCGGCCGTACTCTGGGCGGTGGCGGGGCGGGTGGCGGTCGCCATGGCCAGCGCAAATACGGCGGCGCGTCCTCGCGACGGCGGCGCGATGATCAGCATGTGACTCCTGCGGGATGGCCGGCCTGGAGGGCCGGGTGTCAGGTTTCAGCTACGGTATTCAGAGGTAGCGGCCGACCGCCATGGTCACGACCGCAATTGCCAGCATCCATGCGACGGCCCGGCCGCCACGCGTCGCCCGGCCTCGGAGTTCCCGCACTTCCGCCATGATGCGCTCGCGGTCGGCGGCCGGCGCGGCACCGATGGTGGGAACCAGCGCGGCGACCCTGAGCATCGAGGGCCGGATCCGGGTCAGCCCGACGAACAGGGCGCCGAGCGCCGACAGCATCCCGATGCTGTAGGTGATCCCCGGAGTCGTTCCCATGTAACCGGGCGTGCCTGACGCCGCTTTGCCGAGCAGATAGAAGCCGGAGAGGACCGTGCCGATCGCCGTGGCCGGGAAGATGTTCAGGAACCCGCGGCCAACCAGGCCCAGGCCGACCTTGGCGCCATCAGGACCGGCGTCGGCCATGGCGGGGTTCAAGTAGGCGGCGATGAACATGGCGGTGCCGGCCCAGAAGACGCCGAGACCGATGTGCAGCACACGGGCGGTGAGAAGCAAAATGTCCATGACGATCTCCGGGGAAGTTGGGGAACGGCTCTAACCTACGACCTCCCCGGCCCGGCGGCCATGCTCCAGGCGGGGTGGTCAGACGATCGAGGGCCGATCCGGCAGTTCGTTCGTATCGGCGGCACCGCCGGACGGAAACTGGCGGCCCAGGATTGCGCCTACGGCCCTGATTCCGGCGATGGCGCCGGTCCGGTACTCACCCGCCCCGAAGTGACCCTCCATCAACCGACAGACCACATCCCACTCGGCCCGATCGACGCGGGCCGTCACCCCGCGGTCCGCCACGATTTCGATGGCGCGGTCGGCGAGGAGAACGTAGACCAGCACCCCGGTGTTGTGCCTGGTATCCCAGACCCGGAGGTTCGCGAACACCTGATGAGCCCGGTCTCGCGCCGTCCGGTGCCGGAGGACATCGGTCACCGGCAGCCGGGCTTCAACGGCGAACGCGATTTCGCCGTGGTGGCCCCGTTCGCTTTCGGCAATCGCGTCCTGAATCGCCTGCAGCGTACGGGCCGAGAAGTGGCGCCGGGCAAGGGGGCCGTGCGCGAGATGCCGGAACCAGCGCATGCTACCAGCTCCCCGAAGCGCCGCCGCCGGCAAACCCGCCCCCGCCCCCGGAAAATCCACCCCCTCCGCCTCGGCCGAAACCGCCGCCACCAAAGCCTCCGCTGAACCCACCGCCGCCAAATCCGCCCCAGCCGCCCCGCGATGCGAAGTGGCCGCCCCCGCTACCGATCAGGCCGAGGAGCAGGCCGATAATGCCGGCGGCCAGGCCGAGCACCAGGAGACCGCTCACCAGCCAGGCAGTGGCGCCAGCCGCGAGGCCGACCACGCCGCCGCGCACGAGGGCCGGGAGGAAGCCGAGTAGCCGGCGCAGGAACGACGCAGCGACCCAGGCGACGACTAGCGCCGGCATGATCCGCCCGGGAAGATCCGATTCCCGGTCCCGCTCGTCGGTGAGCGGCGCCGGGAGCGATTCGTCCCGGATCAGGCTGGTCAGGGCCCCGATCGCGTCATGAACCCCACCGAAGTAGTCGTTGGCCCGGAATCGGGGCGCGATGTACTCCCGGATGACCCGGGCCGCCGCGGCATCGGGAATCGCCCCCTCGAGTCCGCGGCCCACCTCGATCCGGACCCGGTGGTCCTGCACGGCCACGATCAGGATGACGCCGTCATCGGTGCCCTTGCGGCCGATCTTCCAGGCCTCGGCGACCCGGATCCCGTAGGCGGCGATGTCCTCGGGCGCGGTGGTCGGCACGACGAGCACCGCCACCTGCGCTCCCTTGGACTGCTCGAGTTCCGTGAGCTGGGCTTCGAGCGCCTGGATTTGGCGGGGGTCGAGGGTGCCGGTCCGGTCGGTGACGTGGGCGGTGAGCGGCGGGACCGGCTGCTGGTCGGACTGGGCCGCGACCGGGGGCAACCCGGCGACCTGCCCCGCCAGGAATATCAACGGGGCGGCGAGTGCCGCCCGGCCGCGACGGATCAGTGGTTGGGTGTGGATGGTGGCGCCGGCTTGTTGAAATCGACCTTGGGGGCGGTGGAGATCTGCCGCTCGTTCTCAACCGTGAAGTTGGCCTTCGGCTTGTACCCGAAGACCTTGGCCGTGAGGTTGGTCGGGAAGGAGCGGATGTAGGTGTTGTAGTCCTGGACCACCTGAATCGAGCGATTGCGGGCGACGGTCACCCGGTTCTCGGTCCCTTCGAGCTGAGCCTGCAGGTTCTGGAAGAGACCGTCGGCCTTGAGCTGCGGGTAGTTTTCTGAAACGACCATCAGGCGGCTCAGCGCGCTGGAGAGTTCACCCTGCGCGGCCTGGAACTGCTTCAGCTTGGCCTCGTCGTTCAGCTCCGCCGCCGTGATCGTCATCTTGCCGACCTGGGCGCGGGCTTCCGTGACCTTGGTCAGCACCTCCTCCTCGTGGGCGGCGTAGCCTTTCACCGTGTTCACGAGGTTCGGGACGAGATCGGCGCGGCGTTGATACTGGTTCAGGACCTCGGACCACGCGGCGGTGACGGCTTCATCCTTGGCCTGGATCGAGTTGTAGCCGCAGCCAGTGAGGACCACGAGCAGCAGCGGAAGGAAGGACAGGCGAATCGCACGCATGGTGGCTCCGGTCAGACTGAGATGTCCACTAACACTAGCTGGGTGCCGTGGCTGGGCAAGCACCGCGAAGCATTCAATCGCCCGGCTACGGCGTTCCCGGAGCCTCGCTCGGCGGTACGGCGCCCATCAGGTGGCGCACGAAATAATCCCACCGCCGCCGCATCGTGTAGGCCGTGTACCGCCCCGACATGTGGGGCGTGTCGGGCAGTACCAGGAGATCGAAGTTCCGATCGGCCTTCATGAGGGCATCGATGAACGGCCCGCGACACCGGCCGCGGCACACCCTCGCGGAGCGCGGTCACGTCGGCCGGAGTCTGGACGAAACGCTTGTCGATCACGGCCTGGGCGGTCAATCCGGTGAACGGCGGTTCCCCCACCAGCATCTCGTAGAGCGTGCAACCAAGCGAGTAGAGGTCACTCCGGCCGTCCACCGCTTCGCCGACGGCTTGTTCGGGACTCATGTACGCCGGTGTGCCGATGCCCATGCCGGCCTGGGTCAGCGATTCACCACGCACCTCCGAAAGGGCCTTGCCGATCCCGAAGTCGGCGACGAGGGCATGCCCGTCCTGCAGCATGATGTTTTCGGGCTTGATGTCGTGGTGAATCACGCCGTGGCGATGGGCGTGATCGAGCGCACCGGCCACCTCGCAGGCGATCGCGAGCGCCTCCGCCACCGGGAGCGGCCCCTCAGCGTCGAGCCGGTCGCGGAGAGACCGGCCCTCGACTTTCGGCATGACATGGAAGAGCCGGCCGCCGGCCTCGCCGGAATCGAACAGGGGCAGGATGTGCGGATGGGCCAGTTGGGCGGCGAGCTGGATCTCGCGGAGGAAGCGCTCTCGCGCCTCGGACTCGGCGAGCTCAACCCTGAGGATCTTTACCGCGACGGTGCGCTGGTGCTTCAGGTCCATGGCCTGATCGACCGTGGCCATCCCGCCCGCGCCAAGCTCATGCTGAAGGCGGTAGCGGTCGGCGAGCTCTGGGAGGGGAGAGGGCACGGCCATGGGTGGAAAGCTAGACCAATGGGACGTAGAAGTACGACTTCCGCCGCCACATCGCGCCGTCCTTGAACCGGTAGCAGTCGGCGAACTGGATGTCGATCGGGCGGCCGTCGGGGAACTGGCCCACGAATCGACCCCAGCAGGCCCCGGTGTCCCCGTCGATGGCGAAAGCCTCGAAGAGGTGGCGTCCCCGCATGGTCCGGGTGACCCGGTAGAAGTCGAGCACTGCGTCCCGCCCCTCGATCAGCGGATATCCCGGGCGGTCATACACCAGCTCGGGGTGGAAGTAGGGCGGCAATGCATCCCAGTCGGACGCATCGATGACGCGGAACATGGCTTCGAGGTCGGTACGAGTCACGGAGGTCTCTCAGATTGCCGGAGCCGGCGCCGACGCCCGCCCGCCCGGGCGGCCGAGCATCCAGGCCCCAATCCATCCCGCCACAAAGAATACCGCGGCGTAATGGGCCGGCATCATCCGGTCACCGGTCGTGTGCAGCAGCCAGGTGAGCACGAACGGCGAGGATCCGCCAAACAGGGCGGAGCCGATGTTGTAGGAGATCGCGAGCCCGGTGGCTCGGACCTCGGTTGGAAAGAGATCGGCACAGGCGGTGGGGACCGGGCTGGTGGCGGCGGCGACCAATACGGCGAAGACGATCTCCACGGTCATCACGGACGTCATCGACGGCGACCTTACCATCCACCAGTATCCCGGATACAGCACGATCAGGAACAGGCCGAGGGACACCATCATGAGCCGCCGGGCGCCGATCCGGTCCCCCAGAATGCCGAAGGCGGGTACCGACAGGACCCGGAACAGCATGGCCACCAGCAACACGGTGAACGGGAGCCCGATCGGGAGGCCGAGGGTCTGGACGGCGTAGATCGGGAGGTAGGTGATGATGACGTAGCCCATCACGTTGTGGGCCGTGCTCAAGCTGGTCGCGATCAGGAGTTCGCGAGGATACCGCGTGAGCACCTGGCCGAGCGGTACGGCCGGCGGCCGTCCGAGGCGCTGGAAGGCCTCGGTCTCCGGCATCCGGCGGCGGATATAGAGGCCGACCGGTCCGATCAGGATGCCGAACAGGAACGGGATCCGCCAGGCCCACTCGTCGCGTGCCGCCTCCGAAAAGCCGTTGGTCAGGAGCGACCCCATGGCGATCGCCAGGAGCGCGCCCGCGCCCTGAGCGAAGTTCTGCCAGCTGCCGTAAAAGGTGCGGCGCCCGGGCGGGGCGTATTCCACCAGCATGGCCGTCGCCGTGCCGAACTCGCCGCCCGCCGAGATGCCCTGGATCAGCCGGGCCAGCAACACCAGCACGGGCGCCGCGAGGCCGATCGCGCGGTAGCCCGGGGTGAGGCCGATGATCAGGGCGGCCACGGTCATCAGGAAGATCACCAGGCAGAGGCCCGCCCGGCGGCCGTGGCGGTCGGCGTACATGCCGAGGAGGACGCCGCCTAACGGCCGGACGACGAACCCCGCGCCGAAGGTGGCGGTGGTGAGCAGCATCGCCGCGTAGGGATCACCCCCTGGGAAGTACTGCTTCGCGATGATGATGGAGAGGAACCCGAAGACCACGAAATCGTACCACTCGAGCACGTTGCCGATGGTCGAGGCGAGGACCGCCTTCCAGGCCTGACCCTGGTTCATGCCGCCCCACCATGGATCGCCTTGAGTTCGAGGAACGCCTCGATGCTGAACCGCCCGTTTTCGCGGCCGAATCCGGAGGCGCCGAAACCGCCGAACGGCGCGGCAGGAGTGGATTGCGCCCCGTTCACGATCACCTGGCCCGCCCTGATCCGCCGCGCCACCAAGGCCGCCCGGGCCGGGTCGGCCGCCCAGACGCCGCCCGAAAGACCAAACGGTGTCGCGTTGGCGATGGCGATGCCGTCCTCTTCGCGGTCATACGGCATCACCACCATCACCGGTCCGAACACTTCCTCCCGGGCCAGCACCAGATCCGGCCGCACGTCGGCGAACACCGTCGGGGCGATGAACCAGCCGCGGTCGAATCCGGGCGCTCGACCGGGCCCGCCGGCAACCATGCTGGCCCCACTCGCCACCGCGGCCTCGATGTAGCGGTTGACCCGGTCGAACTGCCGGGCTGTGGCCACCGGACCGAGCCGGGTGGCGGGCTCTTCCGGCAGGCCGAGCGGCCATTCCTCGAGGGCCGCCCGAATCCGCTCGACGGTCTCCGCCTGGCGGGCCCTCGGGACCAGCAGCCGGGACTGCGCGACACAAGTCTGGCCTGAATTCACCATGCAGCGGCGAATCACGCCGGGAATCGCGGCGCCGAAATCGGCATCGTCCAGCACCAGCGCCGCGGACTTGCCACCCAGTTCCATCAGGGTGCGCTTGAGGGTGACGGCCGCCGTGGCGGCAACCCGTTTGCCGACCTCGTTCGATCCGGTGAAGCTGATCAGGTCGTTATCGGGGTCCGCCACGAGCCGCTCGCCCACAGCCGCGTCGCCCCAGACCATGTTGACCACGCCGGCCGGCAGGTCTGCTTCTGCCACGGCCTCCATGAACAGCCGTGCCACGCCTGGCGCCACTTCGCTCGGCTTCATCACCATGGCGCAGCCGGCGCCGATGGCACCACCAACCTTGGCCACGATCTGGTGGAGCGGAAAGTTCCACGGCGTGATGGCCGCCACCACGCCCACCGGCTCGCGAACCACCCGGGCGGTGCGGATCGGCTCCTCCCATACGATCTGGTCCAGGCCTTCGATCATCGCCTCGAGATTGGCGAGCGGCATCGGCACCTGCATGCCGCGGCCGACCCACAGCGGGACCCCAACCTCCGTCGCCAACATCGCGACGAACGCATCGGTCCGTCGGGCGATCGCGGCGTGGAGGCGTAGCAGCGCCTGGCGGCGTTGATCGAGCGTGCTGGCCGCCCAATCCGGCTGCGCCTGGCGCGCGGCTTTCACCGCGAGGGCGACGTCGCCGTCGCTGCAGGCCGTGAGCCGGCTGATCGGCTCTTCCGTAACCGGGCTCGTCTGGGTGAGCAACGTCGTGCCGGTTGCCGGCACCCAACGCCCGGCGAGGTAGCATTCCCGATATTCGTTCATGCCGAGCCTCCAGCAAGTGGCAGCACACCGCGAATCCGGTCGACCAATGCCGTCACATCGTCAGGCAGTTGGTGACCGCGCCACGCCACATGCTGGTCGGGGCGGGACAGCAGCAGGGCGTGATGATAGACGGCCGGAGTAAGGCCGGCGACGACATCGACCACCGTTATCGGCACGCCGCATCGCCGAGCCGCATCGACGAGGAGGGCGATGTCAACCCGAGGATCGAAGCGGAGGAGGGCATAGTCCGGCCCCAGTGCGTCGTACAGCGAGGTGCCGTCGGCCAGCCGGAACCACGGCGTACGACAGCCCGGTACCGTTGACGGGGTGAAGTTCCCCATCGTGTATCCCGGCGCCGCCTCGCCGTCGTAGGCGATCAACGGTGAATGGTCGTAGAAGTAGCCGAAATTGAGTCCGGCGCAGGCGTACTGCTGCACGTTCAATTCATACGCGCGGCGGCCCACCTCGGCCCGTATCGCGTCGCCCTCGGGTCCGTCCATTTCGATGTTGGCCGGCACCGCCCCCCGCTCCCGGGCCATCGCGTGGGCGTGGTTCATCGCAAAGTACGACACCTGCTCCGTGATCGGCATCCGCTCGGCGGCATACGCCTCGAGCATGCCCTCGGCGCCCCAGCCGTTCAGGTGTGCGGCAAGCAACCACGCCAGATCCGCGGCGTCGGCGATGCCGGCGTTCATGCCGTAGCCCGCGTAGGGAACCCAGAGGTGCGCCGCGTCGCCCGCAATGAACACCCGGCGGTCGCGGAACCGGTCCGCCACGAGCCGGCGGCCGAACCAGTCTTCCTTGCTCAGAACTTCGTAGTCGAAGGCGTCGTCCACTCCGAGAATGTCGCGGATGGAACGGTCGCGATCCACCGAGTCGAAATCCGGCTCGGCATCGTTCAGATAGTTGTGAACCAACCAGCGCTCCCCGCCATCGATCGCGTAGACATTGCCCGAGCGCCGGGGGTTCAGCGAGAAGGTCGCCCAGGCGGGCGGATACCGGAGCCGGCCCAGAAGATCGGGCGCCCGGATGCAGGTAGACTGGACCCGTTGCACCACGGCGTCGCCGGCCAGAGTGGCGCCGATCCCCTTTCGCACCAGGGACCGCCCCCCGTCGCACCCGATCAGGTACGAGGCGCGGAACCGGCGTATCGCGCCGCTGTCCAGGTCCCGGGCCGCGACGGTCACCGCGTTGTCGTCCTGCTCGAACCCGGTCACTTCGATCCGGTTGATCAACCGGATGCCCGGCATCGCGACGGCATGGGCAAACAGGATCGGCTCGAGGAAGATCTGATTGATCCGGTGAGGCGGCTCCGCGGTGGGCCAGTCGGTGTCGGGCCCCGGGTCTCCGCGGACCCGGCCCAGTCGGCTCGGGATCAGAATCCGGGTGAGTTCAATGCCGGTGGTGCTGGTGCGATAGGCCACATCGTGGGGGTAGTCGTCGGGGAGCCCGCGGGCCCGGACAGCCGACGCCACGCCAAGCCGCCGGAAGATCTCCATCGAACGGGCCGAGACATGGTTCGACTTGACGCTCGGCGGTTCGCCGCGATGGCGGAGTTCGAGCACAGTGGACTCGATCCCGCGCGAGGCCAGGTCCATGGCGAGGACCAGGCCGATCGGGCCGGCGCCGACGATGAGGACGGGGGAGGGCTCCACGGATGAAAGTTAGCGCGTAGTGAGGCCGGGGCGGCGATGGCCGCGGAGCTCAGGCGGCGGCCGGCTTGCGGCGCTTGTCGCGCCATTCGAGTCCAACGGCGCCGACCAGCAGAAGCAGGCCGATCGGCAGCATCAGGTCTCCGAGTTGCTGGTTCAGCACGGCGAATGCAACCAACTGGCCCGACACGTAGATACCGAGGACTTCGCCAACGGCGGCCAGGGCTGCGCCGGGGCGGCTCGGGCTCCGGGTTGGAGCCAACTCGCGCTCGCTGGTCAGCGCGCGACCGGAGTGCTATCGGCCGGAAGAGACCGCCAGGCAAGGAGAAAGAGCGCCGCGAGGATCAGGTCCACCAGGCCCGCCATGAGTGTCGTCTGCGCGAGCCGGCCCTGCAGATACAGCACCACCGACGCCCCACCGAACCCGACCTTTTCGAGGATGGCGGGGATCATGCCGAGGCGGTACCGGACCGGATCCCGCGCGACGATGAAGAAGAAGATCTGCCAGGCGAGTGCCACCCCGATGAAGCCATAGAAGAACTCGGGATGGGTGATAGCCGGGGGAGAGTCTCGCCCGACCTTTGCCTCCATGAAGTACTGCGGCGGAAGCACCAGGATGCCGTAGATTCCGGCTGCCAGAAACACCCGCCGCGCGAACTTCATGGCGACTCCTCCAAATCAGTGACTGATGGCGAAGAACCAGGCGGCGACAATCGGGCCGCGGGGACCCCGCTGTCCCGGCGCCGGTGCCGGCGTGCCGGCTGGCGGCGGTCCATACTCCGGCTGGAAAAGATACGCCATATGCCGGACCGGGTCGACCGCGATCGTCTTGGCGCCCCGCATCGTCTCGACGGTTCCGACGACGGTGTACTTGTCGGCGTCATCCTGGCGAACGACGGTGACG
>JANMXA010000032.1:0-18458 GCA_031394255.1 Gemmatimonadota bacterium | reverse complement strand
CGCGGCTACATCTATGTGGCCCAGCACGTCCGCGGCCGCAGTCGCTCCGACGGCACCACCGACGACTTCGGCGACTACAGCCACGACGTGACCGACGGCTACGACGCCGTCGAGTGGGCCGCGCGCCTCCCCGGCGCCAATGGACGCGTGGGGATGATCGGGCACTCGGACGAAGGACGGCTCGCGTGGTATGCCGCCGTCTCCGCCCCGCCCCACCTCGCGGCCCTGGCCCCCTCCGCCGCTACCGGCGACCCGTGGCGGATCGTGCCCTATGAGGACGGGGTGTTCTCGCCGATCGATGTGGCGTGGGCCTGTCTGATGCGGAGCCGGGAGTTGGTGGGCACCGACGACCTGGCCATCGGTCCGGCACTCGTCCATCTCCCCCTCACCGATCTGCCCCAGCAGCTGGGCTGCGGCAAAGTGGCGCTTTGGGACCGGTGGATCGAGCATCCGAATCTGGACGCGTACTGGCGAGCCCACGCGGTCACCACCAACATCGCCAAGGTCCGGGCTCCGGTGCTCCAGATCTCGGGCTGGTACGACGACTCCCGCGGGCCGATCGACTACACCGTGGCCTTGAGCAAGGTTCCCGGCCACCCGCCGATCCGCGTGGTAATGGGCCCCGGCTCCCACCGCGGGATCGATTACGTGGCCGGCGACTTCGGCCCGCGGTCACGCGTGGACACCCGGCTGGTGCAGCTTCGCTGGTTCGATCACTACCTCCTGGGCCGCGACAACGGTGTGGACCGGGAACCACCGTTCGATTTCTTCGTGATGGGTGACAACACTTGGCGCCAGGAAACCGCCTGGCCCCTGGAACGCGCCCGCGCCATCCACTGGTACCTGGCCTCGGATGGCCACGCCAACGGCGCCGGCGGCGACGGGCGGCTCGACAGCATTCCGCCTAACGGGGCTCCCGCGGACACCTTCACCTATGACCCCGCCAACCCGACGCCCTACCTGATCGACTCGCGCGAGCTCGAGACCTCGCTCAACGAAGACTTTGCCGCCGTCCACGCCGCTCGGAAGGACCTCCTGACCTTCACCTCGGCGCCGCTCACCAAGCCCATCGAAATCACAGGCCCGATGAGTGCCACGCTCTGGGCCGCGACCGACGCCCGGGACACTGACTGGTATGTGATGCTCCTCGACGTCTTCCCCGACGGCCGTGCCCTCCGGGTCCAGGACGGGGTGGCGCGGGCCCGGTTCCGGCACGGGCTCGACCGGCCGGTGATGCTCACGCCCGGCGCGGTGGAGCGGTATGACATCGATCTCTGGTTCACCTCGAAGGTGTTTCCGCCGGGGCACCGGATCCGGGTGGCGGTGTCGTCGGCGCTGTTTCCGAAGTACGACCGGAATTTGAATACCGGCGGCAGCAACGAGCGGGACAGCACCTTCGTGGTGGCGCGGCAGCGGGTGGTGCATGACGCGGCGCATCCGTCGTCGGTGACGTTGCCGGTGGTGCCGCGGTGAGGCCGGTATCCTCTTTAGCACTGGTGAGGTTCCGATGACGCTGGACCCGATGTCGCAGGCCGTCGTGAACGCCATCACCGCAAGCGGCGTCGTTCCTTTCCGGCAGTACCATCCGGTCGAGGCCAGGAACAATCTGCAGCGAATCCGGGCGCCCCGCCCCGCCGTGCCCGCCCACCCGATGGCGGCCCTCTGGGAGGAAACGATTCCGACACCCGCGGGCGGCATCACCGTCCGGATCCATCAGCCCCGCCTGCCGGCCCCCGGCGAAGCAATGGGCGCGGTGATCTACTTCCACGGCGGCGGCTTCTTCGCCGGGTCGCTCGACGATACCGACCTGCTGGTCCGGCAGATCGCGCTCGACGGAGATGTCGTCGTCTTCAACATCGACTATCACCTGGCGCCCGAAGCGACCTTCCCCGTCGCCGTGAACGACGCCTACGCGGCCCTCGAGTGGGTCGCGGCCGAGGCGGCCCGGTTCGGCGTCGACCCGACCCGGCTGGTGGTGGCGGGAGACAGTTCCGGCGGGAACCTCGCGATCGTCACCTGCCTGCACGCGCGGGACCGGCGCGGCCCGGCCATCGCCGGCCTGGTGGCCATCTACCCGAGCGTCGACTACCGGCGTCGCGCCTGGTACCCGTCACGGACGCTGTGGGGCGGCGGCGAGTACTTCCTGATCGCCGACGACATCGAATGGATGCTGGACCACTACCTCCCCAACCCGGCCGACCGTGAGGACTGGCGCGCCTCGCCGATTCTGGCCCGCTCCTTCGCGGGCCTGCCGCCGGCCCTGATCATCACGGCCAGCCACGACCCGCTGGTCGACGAGGGCAAGGCCTTCGCCGACCGCCTGACCGAAGCGGGGGTGCCGGTCGAGTACGCCTGCTTCGACGGCACCATCCATGGATTTGTCAGCATGGCCGGGGTGATTCCCGCCGGCGCCCGGGCCATGAAGTTGATCTGCGAGCGCATCAAGGCGGCGACCCTGTGCGTTCTCCTCTTGCTCACCCTGGTGAGCCCCGCCGCCGCCCAGTACATCATCGGAGCTCGCGACGACAAGGCCGTCCGCGTCGACAGCGTCTTCCGGGCCTTCGACCGGACCGACTCGCCCGGCTGCGCCCTCGGCGTCTATGAGAACGGAACCATCCGCTACGCCCGCGGCTACGGCCTGGCGAGCCTCGAATACAGCGTGCCGATCTCGCCCCGCACCGTGCTCGACGTCGGCTCGATCTCGAAACAGTTCACCGCCATGGCGATGCTGCTCCTCGAGAAGGACGGCAAGCTCTCGCTCGAGGACCCGATCCGGAAACTCTACCCCGAGATGCCCGCCTACGCCGATCGGATCACCTGGCGGCGGGCGCTGAGCCAGACCAGCGGGCTCCGCGATCTCTGGAGCATGTGGGGACAGACCGGCCGGACCTTTGCGGGGGATACCGTCGACGCACTCAACGTGATCTTCCATTCGGCCGAGCCCAACTACGAGCCGGGCGAGCACTACCTCTACACCAACACCGGGTGGATCCTGGCCGCGCAGGCGGTCTACCGCCTGACGGGCAAGACCCTCGCTCAGTTCGCCGAGGAGCGGATCTTTACCCCCCTCGGCATGCGGGACACCCGCTTCCTGGTGGACCGCGCCGCCATCATCCCGAACCTGGCCGAGAGCTATTCGCCGCGGGACAAGAGCTACCGGGTCCAGCGGAATCCCTACGACGGCGCGATCATGGGGGCCGGCGGGATCCACACCACGGTGGAGGACTTCGGCCGCTGGCTCAACAACTACGACGCCGCCACCGTCGGCGGGCGTGACGTCATCACCACCATGACGACGGCGACCAGGCTGAACGACGGCTCGCCGGCCACCTCGGCGCCGGGCCTGGCGTATGCCGTGGGCCTCACGGTCGGGACGGCGCGCGGCCTCCCGGTGGTGGCCCATGGCGGCAGCTGGGGCGGGTTCCGGGGCCACTTTCTTCGCTTCCCCGACCAGCGGTTTGCGGTTGCCACGTTCTGCAACCTGACGACCTCGGGCCCGGACTCCCTGGCCCAGAAGGTGGCCGCGATCTACCTGGGCGACCGGATGGCGCCGGATACCGTGGCGGCCTGGGCCGAGCCGCTCGGCCGGGCGCCGCGCGTCGACCTGCCCGCGGCGGAACTCCGCCGGCTCGCGGGGGTCTGGCGGAACGTCGAGCGCGGCGAGGTCCGGCGGACCCGGATGACGGGCGACTCGCTCGTCTCCGACGGCACGCCTCCCGCCACCTACGTGCCGTTAGGCGGTGGCCGGTTCCGGCTCGAAGGCGCCACCGAGATCCGCTTCGAAGGGGACGGGCCGGTACCGGCCCGGATGGTGGTCCGCACCGCGGCGGGCACGGCGATCTATGCCCGGGCCGACACCGTGGCGCTCGACGCCGCCGCCACGGCCGAGTACGTCGGCGAGTATCGGAGTGACGAGATCGATGTGACCCACAGCTGGCGGGTCGAGAAGGGCCAGTTGGTGGCCTACGCCGGCTACCGGCGGCTCGGCGTGCTGGAGCCCAGCTACCGCGACGGCTTCACCCGGGCCGGGAGCGTGATCGATGTGGTACGGGACCAGAAAGGACGCATCACCGGTTTCCTGGTTGAAGCCGGGCGGGTGCGGCACCTGCGGTTCACGCGGGTGCGAGGAAGCCTTTCCGCCGAAAGGTCCCGATGACCCTGGACCCGATTTCGCAGGCCCGGCCGACCGGCACGACTGGCGCGCCTCGCCGATCCGGGCTCGGGCGATGGCGCTGATCTGCGAGCGGATCAAGGCGGCGACCCACGAGAACGCGGTAGCCGAGTGAACCGTGACGGGGCACCTCTTCATTACCTAACGACGCAGCAGTGAACCCGGCCTGAAGATCCCGTGAAGGCGCTCGGCGTATTCCTGGTTGCGTGCGGCGGTGGCAACTGCTTCTGAGGCGGGGCCAGCGCCGCAGACGGCACGACGGTAAATTCCCCCCATGAAATCGTCGCACTCTCACCGCTCCTCCTGTGGTCCCCGGTGGCAGCCGTGACGGACTCACCCGGCCGCACCGCCGAGGGCGATGCCCTCTACCAGCAGCTCCGCGCCAAGCTCCGAGACGTGGTCCCTGACGTCGAACTCCGCTACAAGGCGGAGATCGCGGCGGAGGTCAACCGCCTCAAGGTCGAGCGGAACGCCGTGATCCTCGGCCACAACTACATGGAGCCGGCGCTCTACCACTCGGTGCCGGACCACACCGGCGACTCGCTCGAGCTGTCCCGGGTCGCCGCGCGGACCGACAAGGACGTGATCGTCTTTTGCGGCGTCCGGTTCATGGCCGAGACGGCCAAGATCCTGAGCCCCTCCAAGCGAGTCCTGCTCCCCGCCCTCCCGGCCGGATGTTCCCTGGCGGCGGCCATCACCGCCGCGGACGTCCGCCGGCTCAAGGCACGGTACCCCGGCGTCCCGGTCGTCACCTATGTCAACACCTATGCCGACGTCAAGGCCGAAACCGACGTCTGCTGCACCTCGAGCAACGCGGCGGCGGTGGTCGAGTCGCTCGGAACCGGCCCCGTGATCTTTCTCCCGGACGAATACCTCGCCCGGAACGTGGCCCGGGAAACGGGACGCCGGCTGATCTTCCCCGAGCAAGACGACGAGCCGGGGAACCGCGACCTCGACGGGGTCCTGATCGGGTGGCACGGCCGCTGTGAAGTGCACGAGCAGTTCACCGTCGGCGACATCACTGCGGCTCGGACCCAGTTCCCCGACGTCATGGTCCTGGCCCATCCCGAATGCAGCCCCGAGGTCGTGGCCGCGTCGGATTTCTCCGGCAGCACCACCGCCATGATCCGCGAGGTCGAACGGTCCCGCGCGGCCCGCTACCTGATGCTCACGGAGTGCTCGATGGCCGACAACGTGGCCGCCGCCCATCCCGAAAAGGAAATGCTCCGCCTCTGCAGCATCCGCTGCCCCCACATGAACCAGATCACCCTCGAGGCCACCCGGGACGCGCTCAAATTCGACCGCCACGTGATCGAGGTGCCGGAGGAGGTGCGGGTGCCGGCCGCCCGGGCGCTGGAGCGGATGATCGTGATCGGTCCGACCGGGAAGCGGGACTGATGACCGATGAGGGCGTTGCGCAACAGGTGAAGTCACGCTGACCGCCACCGGCTGCGTCGGCCACGAAGCCTTCGGCTGGCAGGCCGGCGCCTAACGAGACTTGACGGGCCGGCGGATGGCCGCTCCCGGCGTCGCGGCCGGTACGAGCGCTTCGTCCCGGACCACGAAGGTGCCGTTCACCACCACGTGGACGATCCCCGCCGACGGCACCGCCGGCTCGGCAAACGTCGCCCGGTCGATCACCCGGGCCGGATCGAAGATGGTGAGGTCGGCGTCCGCACCGACTTTGATCCGGCCCTTGTTTCGCATCTGGGGCACCGACGTCTCGAGGCGCTGCGCCGGCACCAGGGTCATCTTCCGGATCGCCTCCATCAGGGTCAGCGTCTTCTTCTCCCGCACATAACGGCCGAGCACCCGGGCATAGGTCCCCGCCCCGCGGGGGTGGGCCCGCCCGTTCACGAACGTGACGCCGTCGCTGGCGATCGCCACGAGCGGATGGGCCACCGCGAAGTCGACGGCCGCCTCCGCACGAGGCCTTTGACATCGACCGTCACCCGCCCCGCCAGCGGCCCGGCCGAGATCGCCGCGATCCGGTGCCCCGTGATGCCGACCGATCGGATGCCGTCGAGCTTCGACGCGGGATCGATGATCCGGCCGCCGGTGAGGACGAGGTCGTAGCGCGGCGCCTGGGCCCGGGCGGAGGTCGGCAGCGCGGCGAAGAAGAGGAGAAGGCATTGGAGGCGCATATGGGCCGATTCGCGGGTGAGGGACAGGTGCATGGGAAGAGCGGTCAAAGAATATCCGCCAGACTGGTCGCCGGCTACTGAGACGAAACCGAGCGGAGGTGGCGGGCCGGTTCGCCGAAAAGGCCTGCCTTGCGGGCCCGTTCCACCCCGCGGTAACCTTCTCCGGGCAGAGGACTCACCGGTCTGGCCCGAATCCCGAATCGTTACGCTCCACGCCGGCCTGCCGTCAGGTATCCCTATGGGAGTGTTTCCGTTGACGACCCAGCATCGACCCGCGGTAACCGGATTCCTCGCCGCCATTCTGACCGCCGGACCGGTCGCGGCGCAGCTCAAGCCCGACCCGATGACCACC
Source organism: Gemmatimonadota bacterium (assembly GCA_031394255.1). Taxonomy (GTDB): domain Bacteria; phylum Gemmatimonadota; class Gemmatimonadetes; order Gemmatimonadales; family GWC2-71-9; genus SHZU01. Next base: position 11,791 of record JANMXA010000032.1, on the reverse strand, counting down.
GCGACCTTGCCGGCCCCGAGCCCGCACTGGGTCTGGGTCAACGACATCGTCTTCCACCACATGGCGGACGGCAAGGCCTTCCTCTTCGACGGCGACACCGGGAAGATGCTCGGCATGCTGAGCACCGGGTTCGGCTTCACCGGGCTCAAGCTCCCACCCGACGGTTCGATGATCGTCTCGCCGGAGACCTACTTCTCCCGCGGCACCCGCGGCACCCGAACCGACGTGGTGACGCTCTACGACGCCAAAACCCTCAACCGAATCACCGAGATCGGTATCCCTCCCAAAAAGGCGAGCCAGCTCCCGATGAACTCGGCCAACGGGATCACCGACGACGGCCGTTTCTTCCTCATCTACAACTTCACGCCCGCGCAGACCGTCACCGTCGTCGACCTCAAGACCCGGAAGTTCGTCGGCGAGGTGGACATCCCCGGCTGCGCCGAGGTCTACCCGACCGGCCCGCGGACCTTCTTCTCGCTCTGCGGCGACGGCACCGTGTTCCAGGTGACACTCGACGGGACCGGGAAGCCCGCGGCCCGGAGCCGCTCGGCCAAATTCTTCGACGCACTCAAGGATCCAGTGACGGAGAAGGGGGTTCGCGACGGTAACAGCTGGCTCTTCGCCACCTTTGCCGGAGACGTGATCCCGGTGGAAGCGACCGCTTCAGGACTCAAGCCCGGAACCCGCTGGCCACTCAGCTCGGCGGCCGAGCGTCAGCAGAACTGGAAGCCGGGCGGGATGCAGCACCTCGCGATCCACGGGAAGCATCGCCGGCTCTACAGCCTGATGCACCAGGGCGGCGTCGACACTCATAAGGAGGGGGGCACCGAGATCTGGGTCTACGATCTCGCGGCCGGTGGCAAGAAGGTCCAGCGGATCCCGCTCGTGAAGCCGTTGACCTCGATCTCGGTGACCAGCGACGCCAAGCCACTCCTGTTCGGAATCCACATCGGCATGCAGGAGCTCCGGGTATTCGACGCCGAGAGCGGCAAGCTGCTCCGCACCGTGGCCGAGGTCGGGTTCACGCCGAGTACACTGGTCACGCGCTGACATGGTGACGACGCTCGACCCCGCGATCGGCTGGATCCTGGCCCTCTCGCTCGGGCTGCTCTTGGCGAGCACGGCAGTTCACAAACTCCGCAACCCGGCCCGGTTCCGCTCGGCGCTGGCCGGATACCGGCTGCTGCCCGAGGCCGCACTAAGCGCATCCGGGGTGGTGGTGATCGGTATCGAATTCGCGGCTGCCGCGCTGCTGGTGCTCCCTGCGGAGCGACCCCTCGGCGGCGCGTTAGCAGCGGCACTGATGGCCGCCTACGGCACGGCGATCGGGATCAATCTGCTGCGCGGTCGGACCCGGATCGACTGCGGCTGCCTCGGCGTCGGCACGAGCGACCGGATTGCCTGGTGGATGGTGGGACGGAACGTCGCGTTGGCGCTCGTGGCGCTGGTGGTCAGGCTGCCGGCCACGCCACGGGAACTCGAGGCGCTCGACTGGGTGACGGTAGCCGGGACGGTCGCGGTCGTCGCGCTGCTGTTCAGCACGGTCGGCCGCCTGGCGTCGCTCCCGTCGCTACGGGGAGGTGCGGCGTGAGTCCGGCCGGCTGGGTGGCGATCGGCGGACTCTGGATCGTGGTGATCGCGCTCGGGCTCACCGTCCTGGCGCTGGCCCGGCAGATCGGGGTGCTCCACGAGCGACTCCAGCCGGTCGGCGCCCTGTCGTTGCAGAAGGGCCTCACGGTCGGGGAACCCGCGCCGGAGATCGCGGTAGAAACGCTCGCGGGCCGCGGGCTCCGGATCGGCGGACGGAACGATCGCGGGGCGGATACGCTGGTGATGTTCGTCTCACCCACCTGCCCGATCTGCAAGACCCTCCTCCCCGCCCTGCGCGCCATTCGGCGGCGGGAAACCCCCGCGGTTGACGTGGTGCTGGCCAGCGATGGGCCGCGGGCGGAGCATGAGGCGTTTGTCGCCGCCGAGCGCCTGGAGGAGTTTCCTTACGTACTGTCCGAGGCGCTCGGCCTCGGGTACGGGGCGGGGCGCCTGCCCCACGCCGTACTGCTCGACGCGGCGGGAACGGTCCGGGCCACCGGCCTGGTGAATTCGCGAGAGCATCTCGACAGTCTGTTCGAGGCCCGGGACCGCGGGGTGGCATCACTCCAGGAGTATCTCGAGCGGTCGGCCCGGCGGGACGTGGCCTGACGATGGAGGCGTAAGACATGGCTCGATACGATGACGTAGTCGAACGGTTCACCCGACGCCTGGCCCAGACGGTCTCGCGGCGGAGCGTACTCCGGTCGTTAGGCGGATTCCTGGTCGGCGCGGCGGCGGTGCCGCTCCTCCCGATCGCCCGGGGTGCCCGCCCGGTCGGCGGCGGCGGCGCGGCCCCCGACGAAACCTCGTGCGACTACTGGCGCTATTGCGCGGTCGACGGCTTCCTCTGCGCCTGCTGCGGCGGCTCGGCTACCGCCTGTCCGCCCGGCACCGAGTCGGCGTCGATCACCTGGGTCGGGAGCTGCCGGAACGGGGCGGACGGAAGGAACTACATCGTCTCCTACAATGACTGCTGCGGCAAGAGTTCCTGCGGGCGATGCATGTGCAATCGCAACGAGGGGGACCGCCCGCTCTACCAGCCGAGCACGGCCAACGACTACAACTGGTGCGTGGGGAGCAAGGTCGGCGTGCCGTATCACTGCACCGTGTCCCGGATCGTGGGAGTGGCCCCGAAGTGAGGCACGGCGCGCTCGCGGCCGTCGTCGTGGCGTGGGCCTCGGCCTGCGCTCACCCGGCGCCGAGCGGTGAACTCACCCTGGCGCAGCAGAACTATTTCATCCACTGCATGGGATGTCACGGGGAGAACGGGGCCGGCCTCGAAGGCCGGGTTCCCGACCTCCGGAAGGACCTGGCCCGGCTCGCGGCCCTGCCTGGCGGGCGCGCCTACATCCTCCGGGTGCCCGGAGTTACCCAGACGACCCTCGAGCCGGACCGCACGGCCGAGGTCCTGAATTACACCCTGCGGGCGTTCGGGGGCGCGGACGTGGCCCGCCGGATTGCGCCGTTCACCGGAGCAGAGGTGGCCCGGGCCCGGGCCGTGCCCCTACTGGAGATCTCCGCGACCCGCGCCGGCGTGATGGAGGGCCGCGGTCTCCGGTAGCGTCATCCGTTTGATCGATGGTGTCCCGACGCCCGCCTTATGACATTGGAACCGTAATCCTGACGCGGTCCTCGGGTTGAAAGAGGGTTCCATCGATGCCGGACTCGGTCATTGCGCTGTTCGACGGCCATCGCGGCGCCGCCCGTGCCATCGGGGCGTTGCGGACCGCCAAGGTCGAGATGACCACGCTCTCGTTGATCGGCGAGGGTAATCATCGGGCCCCTGTCGGGGTCTACTCGGCGGAAGACTGGATCACCTACTGGGGCCCCAATGGCGCGTTCTGGGGAAGCGTATGCGGGCTGCTGTCCGGTTCGGTCTTCCTGACGTTTCCCGACATCCGTCCGTTGCTCGCCGCAGGACCGATCGCCGGCGCGATCGCCGGCGCCGCCCTTGGGGGGGCCGGTGCAATCCGCACCGCCCTCCTGGGCCTCGGCGTTCCCCGCGACCGGGCCCGCCGCTGTGAAGCGTCGCTCAAGGCCGGAAAATTCATGCTCGTGGTCTCCGGCCCGCCCGAAACGGTCATCAAGGCCGAGGCGGTGCTCTCCAGCGCCATCGGGGCCAACCCCGAATTGTACCTGACCGAGATGGCCGGCGTCTCCGCCTCTAACGATCCCTGACCAGCGGCTTGCCGAACATCAGGGTATGCCGCGGGCCCATCCTCCACTCGGGTCGCGGCGCCCCGTCGGCCAGCCGCCACCCCAGCTCGAAGAAGAGCCGGAGATCCTCCTCGGCCCCCGACATATTCCAGTCCGACCGCACACTGTCGGTCACCTGGTGATACCGGGTCGCCAGGTAGTCCCCCGCGAGCCGTTGCTCCTCGGCCGGCGTCTTCCCCACCAGATCCGCTCCCTCGTAGATGATCCCCGGCACCCCCATCCGCGCAAAGGCAAAACGGTCGGTCCGGTAACGCCCACCCGCCACGAGCATCGGACTCGGCTTCGCCTCCCGCCCTCGCGCCCGGGCCATCCCGGCCAGCAGTTCACCAAGCGACGTCTCCTCCATCCCCATCGCCGAGACCGACTTGGCCCGGCCCCAGACGTTGACCCCGTCCAGATCGAGGTCCGCCACCGTCGAGTCGAGCGGCACGACCGGGTGATAGGCGTAGTACTGCGCCCCGAGCAGCAACTGCTCCTCCGCCGTCGTGGCCACGAAGATCACCGTGCGCTTCGGCGGCCTCGGCGCCGCCTTGAACGCCCGGGCCAGTTCGAGCAGCGAGGCCACGCCCACGGCGTTGTCGATCGCGCCGTTGTAGATCTGGTCCCCCTTGAGCATCGAGTCGATGCCCATGTGGTCCCAGTGCGCGGTGTAGATGACCGCCTGGTTCCGCATCGCCGGGTCCGACCCGGTGATCTTCGCCACCACATTGTCCGACCCGAACTCCCGGATTCGCTGCTTGATCCGGATCGAGACACTCGCCTTGAGCCCGATCGGCGTGAACGCCGAGTCGCCCGCGGCCTTGAGCGCGTCATCGAAGGTCCGGCCTGAGAGGGCCAGGATCCGGTCGGCGGCCTTCCGGTTCACGAAGAAGACGTTCGCCACCTGTTTCGGATACCGCGCCTCGGCCTTGAGGTGCGACCGTTCCCGCGCATACGACTGGAGCGCCGACCACGGAATCCCGGAAGCCTGTTCGTCCACCACCAGCAGCAGCGCCGCCGCCCCCTGCGCCCCCGCCTCCTCCGCCTTGTGCATGAGGAACCCATACCAGCCCAGTTCTCGCCCGAGGAAGAAGCTCGTGTCCGGCCGGCTGGGTTCGCCGTAGAGTGCCATGACCACGCGGCCGGCCACCGGCGTCTTGTAGTCCTGCCACCCGACCTCGGGCGCGTTGATGCCGTAGCCGGCGAAGACCAATTCCTTATCGTCCAGGGCCACCTCGGTGGCCGGCGCGCTCTCCCAGACCACCGCGGTGCTCGAATCGTTCAGCACAACCTGCTTGCCACCGGCCTTGAGGGTGATGGCGAACGTCGGGGCCGCCGCCCAGAACGGCGCCGTCTGGCGGTAGGAACCATCGGGCATCCCCGGCTCGAGGCCCATCGCCTTCATCTGGGCCGTGATCCAGGCCGTCGCCAGGGTGTCGCCGTGGGTGCCGGGAGCGCGGCCCTGGTAGGTGTCGGAGCCCAGTTCGCGGACCCTGGCGTACACCGAGTCGCCCGTGATCAGGTCCCGGGCGGCCACGGGGGCATCCGAGGGGGCCGCGGACTTGGCGGCGGGAGTGGAACAGGCGGTCAGGGCCAGGCCGAGACCGGCCAGGAAGATCGGGCGCATAGGTCTTTTCTCGAGGGGTATCGGCCAAATCTATCCCGGAAAGTGAGCGGCGCCCAACCAGCGATGGACCAGCCATGGCCCGACCCGTTCCCGGCCCGCCGTTTCGGAGCGAGATTGGTGTATCCCCGTCCTGTCGAGTCCCATGTCCGATCCGAAGAACCGCCGTGACTTCCTCAAGTCCGCCGCCGCGCTGACCACGGGCGCCCTCGCCAGCCCCGCCGCCCGCCTGGCCGCCGAACCACCATCGGTGATTGGCGCCACCGAGACCAAGGCGCGCCGGCTCCGCCAGCTGCTCCAGGGCCAGCCGTTCTACTCCCCGGTCATCGAGAACCTCCTTTCCGCCCGGCTGGCGCAGCAGGAAGGTTTTCCGTTCCTCTGCATCTCGGGCCAGGCTCCGTCGCGCGCCCTCGGCATTCCGGACGTGGGGCTCGTGACCCTCTCGGACCTGCTGGCGGTGGCCGCACCGATCGCGGCCGGCGTCGACATCCCGGTGCTGCTCGATCTCGAAGACGGCAAGGGCAGCGCGATGCACGTCGCCCGCGGCATCCAGCTGTGCGAGCGCGCCGGCCTCTCGGCCGCGCTGATCGAAGATGCGGACCTGAACCCGCACCTCGGAGCGCCGAAGGGTGACGTGATCCCCCTCGAGAAGATGGTCGACAAGATCAAGGCCGCGGTGGACGCCCGTCATGACCCCGATTTCGTGCTACTAATCGCGTCGGTCGGGCTCCGGGAAGGGCGCTCGAAGACGGAGGTGATGGACCGGGCGGCCGCCTACGCCGAGGCCGGCGCCGATGCGTTCTGGTTCCCGGCCCTGCCTATGGCCGAGAACAAGGAGGCCTTTGCGGTGGTGAAGAAGCCGATCATGTCGATCGGCGGGACGGTGGACGAGATGAAGGCGGCCAGCGTGGCGTTTGGCGCCTTCCTTGATTTCGGGATGATCGCCCTCGGCGCCGTCCGGCGGGCCCTCCAGGAGATCAAGACGACCGGCGCCATCACCAACGCCACGAAGGACGCGCTGCCGTTCGCGGCGCTCCGCGAACTCGACGACTCGGCCGGTGTTCGGGAGCGGGCGCGGCGCTTCCACGTCATCAGCGGCTGAGGCCGGCCACGGCGGGTTCCGGTCGTCCCGCCGGCGCGGTAGCTTTTCCCGGTCTTCCATGGAGCCCGTCATGCGCACCCGATCCCTGACCCTGCATGGTCGCTTCGTTCCGTTGCTCTTGCTGGCCACGCCGGTTGCGGCGCAGCAGGCGGATCCTTTCAAGTCCCTCGACGCCTATATCGAGAAGGCCCGGCAGGACTGGGGCATCGCCGGAATGGCCGTGGCCATCGTGCGACACGATTCGGTGGTCTACGCCAGGGGCTTCGGCCTCCGGGACGTGAACAAGCCCGAGAAGGTGGACGAGCGGACGGTCTTCGCGATCGGGTCCAACTCCAAGTCGTTCACGGCCGTCAGCCTGGGCATGCTCCAGGACGAGGGCAAACTCACCATCGACGACCGGGCGCTCCTCTACCTGCCCGAGTACGCGCTGTCGGATCCCTATATCGCGCGGGAATTGACGCTCCGGGACCTGATGAGCCACCGGACCGGCTACTTCCGGGGTGATGCGGTCTGGATGGGCAGCGGCTTTTCCCGGGATGAGATCCTCCGCCGGGCGCTCTACCAGCCCCGGAGCACCAGCTTCCGGTCCACGTTCGGGTACAACAACCTGAACTGGCTTGCCGCCGGCCAGGTCGTGGGCAAGGTCTCCGGCATGACCTGGGACGCCTTCGTCGCCCGGCGGATCTTCGCTCCGTTAGGCATGACCGCCACCGTCACCAGCACCAACGACCTCCCAGCCGGCGGCGACGTCGCCACGCCGCACGCAATGGTCGACGGCAAGCCGGTCGCCATCAAGTACCGGAACATCGACAACGTCGGTCCGGCCGGGTCCATCATGTCGAACGTGGTGGACATGGCCCAGTACGTACGCATGCACCTCCGCGACGGCGTCTACAGGGGCACCCGGCTGATCAGCCAGAAGTACCACGACGAGATGGTCACGCCCCAGATGATCGCGAGCAGCGGTCGGGACTCGCTGCTGCCGATGGTCCATTTCGATACCTACGGCCTCGGCCTCTGGCTCCGCGACTGGTACGGGAAGAAACTGGTGTCCCACGGCGGCGGAATCGACGGGATGCTGTCGCAGATGGCGTGGGTGCCGGAGGCGGATGTGGGCGTGGTGGTGCTGACCAACACCGACGGCCAGACTCTGCAGAACGCCCTCACCTACCGGATCATCGACCAGTTGATCGGTGCCCCGGCTCGTGACTGGAGCGGCCTCTACCTCGCTCAGGCGCGCCAGCACCAGCGGCGGGAAGACTCGGTCCGCACCTCACTCGCCGCGGCGCGCCTGACCGGCACGAAGCCGTCGGTGTCGCTCGACCAGTACGTGGGGACCTACAACCATCCGTTTTACGGGGAGTTGCGGATCGAACGTGACGGCGACGGCCTGGTCCTGAAGCGGAGCGCCGAGCAATGGGGGAAGATGGAGCACTGGCAGGTGGACATCTGGCGGATCGAGTGGAACACCAACCGGACGCCGGGGCTCCAGACGTTTGCGCTGTTCCGCCTCGATCCTAACGCCAAGGTGGCATCACTCGAAGTCCGAGGTCCGCCCTTCGCGACCCCCTACGTCGAAGGCGAAATCTTCACCCGCAAATAACCCGCCAGCCCGGCATCGGACCTGTAAGGGGGGGCGTAAGCCCCCCCTACGACCCCAACGACCCCTACGACCCCGACGATCCCAACGACCTCCTACGGTCCCAACGCCGCCACCGGTCCCGCCGGGCGCGCGGTCGGGCGCTATCTGAACCCCACTCGACCCAGCGCCACCACGCCCTTCATTGATCGATTGAAGAATAGCCGCAGGGCCCGGAGCCTCCCCGGGTCCACCCCCTCGAACGCGCGGAGCGGGAACCCGATGGTCTGAAACACCAACTCCGAGTTCGCCTCGTCGCTCAGGAATGGCAGCTTGAGCACCCGGGCCTCGAGCTGGCGTTGCACCCCCCGCACCGCGCTGAGCGGAAGCCGGGCAATGTGTCCATCGCGATCCTCCAGCTCCACCGTGAAGTCGATCGGCTGCTTCGACGCGCGATCCGCCCCGGACTCCTTCTTCCCCGCCTCCTTGTCCGCATTCTTGCCGGTCTTCTTCTCGGCCTTGTCCGGATCTCGGGGGCTGGGATCCTGTCTCGCATCCGCCAGATCAAGGACCAGCTCGGTGGTCCCGCTGGTGACGAGGCCGGAATCGGGCAGCACGATTTCGTACCGAGCCGTGTCCTTCGGCCACTCCTCCTTGTTCCAGCCCAGGAAGACCGCCCGCGTCGCCTGATCGCCGGACTTGAGCGGCACGAGGCGCTCCTTCCAGTCGGCTAGATTCGCGCCGAGGATCGAACCGCCGGGCATCGTTGTGGTCGCGAGGTTGATGTCCTCCCCATAGGAAGCCACCACCTGGTCCGCGGAGGTCGCGAGCCGGGTAAGGATGATCCCCTTCGGCAGCCAGTCCGCCCCGGCCCGGGCGTCCTGAAAGAGGGGGAGATACTCGCGACGATCGCGGAGAGTCGCCTCGAGGAAGGCCGAGATGTAGACCTGCGCCACGCGTCGCTGGGCATCGCCCGGCATGATCGCGGCCTGATTCAGCAGTCGGCCCCGCAAGCCGCCGTTGTCATCCCGGCCCCACGTCGTGTTGAACTGGCCGTGGTTGGCCCCATGAACGTAGACCTGCGCCTTGAACCGAAACGTGTCCCTGGAGAAGCTCACCCGGGACCATTGCCGCGAGCCGTCGAAGTTGGTGACGTCGCCGTCGTAACTCCCGTGCAGCGCCAGAAAACTCACGTCCCTGATCGGCGTCCCCTGATTGGCCGGCTTGTACTGCCCGTCCACCTGGGCGATCGCCACCACCGCGCGGAGGCCGAACCCGTAATCGAATTTGACCCGCGCATCGTCGGGATCGGCCGGGAGCCGGTTGAACGCGGCCGCCACCGACACCGCCTCCCCGCCCCGCGAGTGCCCGATCAGTGCCACCCGGTTCAGGTCAACCTTGCCATGAAACGGATTCCCCGGGTCGGCGTTGAAGCCGCGCCACGCCTTCAGGTGCTCGAGCAGCACCACGCCGCGGGCGTCGTTCTCTTCGTCGAGCCCGGCCTTCGGGAAACCGATGATGTCGGAGATCGATGAATTGAGGAAGCTCTCATCCACCGACGCGAACAGAATTCCTCGGCTCGCGAGCAATTCGCCGAGGTAGCCGTAGCCGGGATCGGACCAATCCTCCATCGAGTGGTTGCCGTGCACGGCCAGCACCAGCGGGAACGGCCCCGGGCCTTCCGGATAATAGACCCACGCCTGGAGCGGGAGCCGCTTCGCGTCGAATCCGTAGAACCGGGTCCGCGCCCATCCCGAGCGGCCCTTCCACTGCCCGATCAGCCGCGAGCCGTCGAATGATTTCGTCCTCAGGGTGACCCTGGCGCCGAACTCCTCGCGATGGCGGTCCGCGCCACTCCCGTAAGTGAGCCTGCCCACCTTGAAGGTCCCGGACGCCGCCGGATCGGGGGGCGGCAGCTTCGGCACCAGCGCACTCGGCTGGCCGGCGGCGTTAGGCGGCTCCGGCTCGGTCGTGCCGCTCCAGATCATGACACCCGCCAGCCCCGCCAGCGCCCCGCCACCCACCACCAGAGCCGCCCCGCCCCGGAAACCGGCCATCCGCCCGCCGGCCCGGACCACCGCCACCCCGCCGCCCACCAGACTGAGCGCCAGCGCCAGGCCAACCGTCATCAGGAGCCCGACCACCGGTCCGCCCAGAGACAACGACACCGCGAAGAACGCCAGTGCCGTCACGAACGCCCAAAGCCATGTCGTAGGCGAACGGCCGAGCCACCTGATCAACAGCGCCGTGAGCCCGGTGACGACCGCGAGCAGGAGCGGGGTGACGCCCAGCGCCACGACGTTCACCCCGTACCGCCATGAACCATCCCACAGCTCGAGGATCATGGCCACGGCCCAGAAGATCGCGGCGCCCCACGCCGTGACGCGGGTGGCGGCCCGCCAGGTTCCGGGTTCGGGCCGGAGGCTCGCGACGAAGCGGCCGATACGGTTGCTCATGCGGGAATCCGAGTGCAAAAGATGCCCGAAGCATAGCCGCAAACCCCGCCCTCATTGAGCGCGACGACCACTGGCCGGGTCACCCTGTCGCGATCACCCCCGAGCCCCGGCCAACCCCTTGTCACGTGAGGGGAGTTGCGCTACGTTCCCATCACATGATGAGGTTACCATGACCCGTCCCCCGCTCGACCTGCTCCAGGGTACCGTCGACGTCCTGATCCTCAAGGCCGTCTCCTGGCAGCCCCAGCACGGCTTCGCCATCGCCAAATGGATCCGGGGCCGCACCGAGGGCGTCCTCGCCCTCGATGACGCCGCCCTCTACCAGGGGCTCCACCGGCTCGAGCGGAAGGGCTGGCTCTCGGCCGAGTGGGGCGTGTCGGATAACAACCGGCGGGCCAAGTTCTATCAGCTCACGCCCGACGGGCGCCGCCAACTTCGCGTCGAGTCGACAACCTGGCGGACCTACACGGCCGCGGTGTTCCGGGTCCTCGACGCGACCGGACTCGAGGCCTGACGCCATGAACCGGGGAACCGGATTTCGCTGGCCCTGGCGCCGCCGGACCGAAATCGTCAGGGCGGTCGACGACGAGCTCGAATTCCACCTGTCCGCTCGGGCGGCCGAGCTCGAGTCTGAAGGCCACGACTCCGGCGAAGCGCGGCTCCGGGCCGAACGGGAATTCGGCGACCTCGACGGCACCCGGCGCTACTGCGCCGCCAGCGACTGGAACGGCGAACGGGCCACCCGTCGCACTGAACGATTGAGCGAACTGCGTTTCGATCTGGCAAGCGCAGTCCGCACCCTCAGAAACCAGCCGGGCTTCGCGGCCGCCGTGGTCGGCACGCTGGCTCTTGGCATCGGCGCCACCACCGCCATCTTCGCCCTGATCCGGGCGGTGCTTCTCGCACCCCTGCCCTATCGGGCGCCGGACCAGCTGGTGGCGATCGAGCAATTCATGCCCTCGAACCCTGGCCCAGGCGCGGTGATGTCGCCGCCCAACTACTTCGACGTCCGAACTTCGGTGCCGGGACTGGCCGCCGCCGGAGCCTACTACGACAACGACGTGACCCTCACCGGAACCGGCGCTCCGACCCGACTCACCGCGCCGGCCGTGACCCCGAGTCTGTTCGTCACGCTCGGCATCCCGGCGGCGCTGGGCCGGACGTTCGCGGAAGACGAGGGGAGCCCCGGGCGGGATAAACTCGCGGTGCTCTCTCACGGCCTCTGGGTCAGCCGGTTCGCGAGC